>JAYQSI010000016.1:0-172500 GCA_038146785.1 Gammaproteobacteria bacterium | reverse complement strand
TAAGATGCTGTGTACCCGCGGCTAGACGGAAAGACCCCGTGAACCTTTACTATAGCTTTACACTGGACTTTGAGCCTACTTGTGTAGGATAGGTGGGAGGCTTTGAAACCGGATCGCCAGATTCGGTGGAGCCAACCTTGAAATACCACCCTGGTATGTTTGAAGTTCTAACCCAGACTTAGGTCGGGGACAGTGTATGGTGGGTAGTTTGACTGGGGCGGTCTCCTCCCAAAGAGTAACGGAGGAGCACGAAGGTAACCTAAGTACGGTCGGACATCGTACGGTTAGTGCAAAGGCATAAGGTTGCTTGACTGCGAGATAGACATATCGAGCAGGTACGAAAGTAGGTCTTAGTGATCCGGTGGTTCTGTGTGGAAGGGCCATCGCTCAACGGATAAAAGGTACTCCGGGGATAACAGGCTGATACCGCCCAAGAGTTCATATCGACGGCGGTGTTTGGCACCTCGATGTCGGCTCATCACATCCTGGGGCTGAAGTCGGTCCCAAGGGTATGGCTGTTCGCCATTTAAAGTGGTACGCGAGCTGGGTTTAGAACGTCGTGAGACAGTTCGGTCCCTATCTGCCGTGGGCGTTTGAGAATTGAGGAAAGCTGCTCCTAGTACGAGAGGACCGGAGTGGACGAACCTCTGGTGTTCCGGTTGTCACGCCAGTGGCATTGCCGGGTAGCTATGTTCGGACAGGATAACCGCTGAAAGCATCTAAGCGGGAAGCCCCTTCCAAGATAAATTCTCACTGAACGTTAAGTTCCTGTAGAGCCGTTGAAGACTACAACGTTGATAGGCAAGGTGTGGAAGTGCAGTAATGTATGAAGCTAACTTGTACTAATTGCTCGAGAGGCTTGACCATATAACACCCAAAGATTTTGGGTGTCGTGTTACAACATGACATGTACGCCTTTGAAAATTAAACCAAATATGAAATAGCGCTTAACGGCGATATTTCGAACAGTTTGCCTGGCGGCAATAGAGCATTGGAACCACCTGATCCCATCCCGAACTCAGAAGTGAAACAGTGTATCGCCGATGGTAGTGTGGGAGATCCCATGTGAGAGTAGGTCACTGCCAGGCTTTAATCAAAAACCCCGATCGCTAACGCGGTCGGGGTTTTTTCTTGCTCGAAAGATAAGTAAATCTCAGGTGGTTACAATAACGTCATGTTTAAATGGCTTTTCAAACGTACGGCACTTTTATTTTTACCTGTTGGTATTTTGTCTGTCGTTACAGTGATGAGCTTGTGGGGCTTTCATCGCCTGACACTCGAAGAGCCAGTCGCTGTGCTGAGCTTTAAACAGCTATCACCTCAACAGTATTACGTCCGCCTGACTGAGCAGAATGGCAAGTTACATACCTACACCTTGTTAGGTGATGAGTGGGAACTGGATGCCAAGATCATTAAGTTCACTGCGCTTGCGAATAGTATGGGGCAGCACACGCTCTATCGATTGGAGCGATTGGGATCTCGCTATACTGAAATCACGTCAGCACAAGCCTTAATGCCGACAACCATCGATCTCTCAGCGAATACAAGTTGGCGTTGGGATGAGCTAGAGCAACTGGTGAAGCGTTTGCCGGGTGTCGATGCTGCTTATGGTTCGAGCGTTTATCTGCCAATGCGCGATAATCAAACCTATGAAGTCACTTT
Organism: Gammaproteobacteria bacterium; assembly: GCA_038146785.1. Classification (GTDB taxonomy): domain Bacteria; phylum Pseudomonadota; class Gammaproteobacteria; order Chromatiales; family Chromatiaceae; genus VMDJ01. The sequence goes on along the minus strand of JAYQSI010000016.1, from coordinate 170,838 downwards.
ATCTACAAGCGGATTGATTGCTCGACCGCTGGACAATAACTCATGAAATATCAGATTGAATGTTCCGACCCAGCCGCACATGAATTTGGCGTTAGCTTAACGTTTGTTGCGCAGGGTGATGAATGTTTGGAATTGCCCTCATGGATTCCTGGCAGCTACATGGTGCGCAACTTTGCGCAACATCTACATGACTTGAAAGCGGTAGATGAAAAAGGACATGCAGTTGCCCTCAAAAAATTAGATAAGCAGCGTTGGTCACTGAATGCACAGGGTGAAATCACAGTCACATATCGCGTTTATGCCTTTGATCTTTCCGTGCGTACGGCGTTTCTTGATAGCACTCGCGGATACTTTAACGGCCCGGCAGTTTTTTTACGTGTGGCATCAAAACAAGATGAACCGCATGCTTTAACGATTTCGCGTATTAAAGCGGCGCATTGGAATGTCAGCACCACCTTGCCAGAGAAAAAAGTCGATGACCGTGGCTTTGGTGATTACTTGGCAGCTAACTATGAAGAGCTGATTGATAACCCAGTTGAAATTGGTGAGCAGCAGTCAGGCACCTTTGAGGTGAATGGTGTGCCACACGAGATGGCATTCACCGATGCCGATGAGATTGATCTCGATAGAATTTGTACCGATGTACAAAAAGCCTGCGCAGAGCACGTGGCGATGTTTGGTGAGTTACCTACCGATCGTTATCTGTTTATGACCTTAGCGATTGGCGAAGGCTTCGGTGGACTGGAGCATAAACACTGCACCAGTTTGATCTCGAAGCGTTCAGACCTGCCAACCAAAGCACTCAAAGCGCAGTCAGATGGCTACCGTAATTTTATTGCGTTGTGCAGTCATGAATATTTCCACTTGTGGAATGTAAAGCGCATTAAGCCCGAGGTGTTGCAGCAGTCTGATCTGTTATCAGAAGCGCATACCCAATTGCTGTGGGCTTTTGAAGGGATTACCTCTTACTACGATGAGCTCGGCATTGTGCGTTGTGGTGCCATTGAGCGAAACGATTACCTAACCATGCTGGCATCAGCGATGACGCGCCTAAGTCGTACGCGTGGCCGTGAGCGTCAATCAGTTGCCGAGTCGAGCTTTGATGCATGGACTAAGTTCTATCTACAAGATGCGAATGCGCCAAACGTTATCGTCAGTTATTACAACAAAGGTGGTTTGGTTTCCTTTGGTTTGGATATGTGGATTCGTGATGTCACGCAAGAGCAAAAAACACTCGATGATGTGATGCGCTATCTATGGCAACACTATGGCCGTGATGAAAAAGGTGTGCCAGAGGATGCCTTTGAATCAGTCATCGAAAATGTTGCGGGCACTTCGCCACATGAGTTCTTTGAGCAATACATCTACGGCACAGCTGAGCTGCCGCTTGATGAGTGGTTTGCCAAAGTGGGCGTTGGTTTAATTCGCCGTACAACAGGTAAGACCAGTGATACGGGCCGTTGTTTGCCAACACCAAAAGATAAAACGAAATCTGTGATTCGTTTAGGTGCGCGTTGGTCGCAAGCCGATCATGGTGTGCCGTTAACGTATGTTGAAAAAGACAGCATGGCCTATCGTGCAGGCTTAAGTGCCAATGATCTATTGATCGCAATGAATGGCGAAAAGCTCACCTGCGATAACATTTTAGGTTTGTTAGAGCGTCATGGCGTGGGTGCTGAAGTTGAAGTGACCTATTTCCGCCGTGATTTATTACACACCACAAAGATCCGCATCGAAGAAGGTTCAGCGAACACCATTGATGTTTACTGGATCGCAGACGATCAATTAGATGATGCAGTGAAAGCGCGTCGTGAGGCTTGGCTAGCATCTAGCCAATAACCTAATGCAACAGCTGCTATCTCTGTTATCAGACGGTAAGTTTCATTCAGGTGAAGCACTTGCTGAAGTGATGGGGTGTACGCGCAGCGCAGTCTGGAAGCAGGTTGATAAACTTCGCCAAGTCACCGGTCTCACTGTCGATGCGGTGAGCGGACGAGGGTATCGTCTACGTCGTCCGATTGAGCTTTTGGATTCATCAAAGATTGAATCCGTGGTGGCAGAGCAACAGCTTGATTGGCCAGAAGTATTCACGTTAGTGGCATCAACCGAATCAACCAATGCCATGGCGCAACAGGCGCTTGCAGAAATGACAACAAAATCTGCGTCATGGTTGGCTGAGCATCAGTCAGCAGGTCGTGGTCGCCGCGGTCGGGTATGGCAATCGCCTTACGGCAGTAATCTTTATTTTTCATTAGCCTATCGTTTTGCTTTACCCATTCATCAATTAGCGGGTTTAAGTTTGGCTACCGGTATTGTGATCGCTGAGGTTCTTAAGTCAGCTGGTCTTAAAACGCCCCAACTTAAATGGCCGAATGATTTATATGCTGAAGATAAAAAGCTCGGCGGTATTCTGATCGAAGTGAGTGGCGAAGCGACTGCAGGTGCCATGGCGGTAATCGGTGTGGGCATCAACATTGATCATCAAAGCTTAGATCAAGCCTCTATAGATCAACCGATCACAAGTTTGCGTGAACAGCAGGTCGCAGAAAGTCGCAATGTGTTGGCAGCTCGATTAATTGCGAGCGTGACACGCATGGCAAAAGACTTTGAGCAAACAGGCTTAAAAGGTTTTGTAGATCGCTGGCCAGAATTCGATGCCTTTAAAGATCGCCGTGTGGCATTAACCGGCCCCGGTCTTGCGCATTACGGTATTTGTCGTGGTATCGCTGAAGATGGTGGGCTGCGTTTAGAAACAGACTCGGGTGAGCAAGTCTTTTATGGCGGCGAGCTCAGTCTTCGCTTAGGGTAGGCAGATGGCGACCTTACTCATCGATCATGGCAATACCAACGTAAAGTTTGCACTGCTTGAAAACGGGCAGGTCAAATCATGTCCGCGCCAAGGCGTGGATCACTTGGTTGATGCGTTAGCACTCTCCGAGGGTGATGTCTGGTTGAGTTCAGTCGGTGATGCAGCACTCCGAGAGCGCATTGCGGGTCAATGTGTCGGCATGGCGAGAACCTGTCACCGCATCAAAATCGAACAACATGCTGACAAGGTGATGACTCGCTACGATATTCAGTCGATGGGAGTCGATCGCTGGTTGGTGTTACTCGGTTGTCATCAGCGAAAGCTGTATCCCTGTGTCGTTGTCGATAGCGGCACCGCCACAACGATTGACCTAATGAATGCCCAGGGTGAGCACGAGGGTGGATATATTTTGCCTGGCCTGTCACTGGCGAAATCAGCGTTGACGACAAATACCTGCATTCCGGAGCAGCCAGAGCTTGCGCAACACGTTAAAATACCGGCTAGCACTGCTGAAACGATGAACTTTTCGATGCCAGCTGCAACCGCAGCCTTAGCAGAGCAGTGCGCTTCAAGCTTGGCAAACAACGCGACGATTATTTTGACCGGTGGTGGTGCAGCTGCACTATCAGCACATTTGTCGTCGCCAGTGATCCAAGAAGACCAATTAGTTTTTGAAGGATTAGCCGCATTGGCTAATAAATAAAATGCGCGTTATCGTTTTTGCCTTAGTGGCATTGAACATTGTGATTGCTGTGGTGTTTGAGGTTTGGAAGGACCCAGGCAGCACAACTAAACAGCCGCCCGTCAATGTGGGTCAGCTGCGCTTAGCGCATGAGCTGACAGCTGCCGTGCCTGCGCCACTGCAAGCCAACCCTGAAAAATTTATTCCGTCTGCGCCTGCTGTTGATAACGCGAATGCTCCGTTGATTGCAGTACCGACTGAAGCGCCTGTCGTACAAGCTGAGGTTGAAAAGCCCCAGCCAGTCGTTGAAGCGAAAGCGCCTCAAGCAGAAGTTGTCGCAGAGCCACCTAAGGTTGAACCGGTGGTTGAGCAAGCCGTTGCTGAGCCGGCACCTCAAGCACCTGTTGTTGAGCCAGTGGCAGAAGTCGTGGCGATTGAACCTGTGTGTTGGGTAAGCGAAGCCAAGCCAAACAAAGAAGACTTTGAATCACTCACCCTGCCTGAAGGTGTGAGCTTGTTGAGCACCGCATCAACTGAATTGAGCTCTATCACCGGCTATAAGGTGATCGTGCCTGCACAAGAATCGCGCGAAGCTGCAATCAAAGTGGTCGAGCAGCTCGCTGAAGGCGGAATCACCGATGTGTGGCGTTTCCGTAAGGGTGAAATGATCAATGCGATCTCGTTGGGCATTTTCTCAAAGGAAGAAACCGCCTCTGAGATCGCGGCAAAAGCGAGTGCATTAGGCATCTCAGCGGATGTGTTGCCGCGAAATCGCACAAAAACCACCTGGACCGCAATTTTCAAAGGCAATCCAGACGCGCAAACCGCGCTAGAAGCCTTACTTGGTAAGGTTTCACAAGTAGGTTGCGAATAGGTTGCACCAGCCGCATCTCGGCACTAAAATGCGTCCCTCTTAGCCACTTTAGCTCAGTAGGTAGAGCAACTGACTTGTAATCAGTAGGTCACCAGTTCGATTCCGGTAAGTGGCTCCAAACATAAATAAACCCATAATCCCGAGACTTTTCGTGGGTTATGGGTTTATTGCTTATATAAGATCTCAATATTGAATTTGAGCTTATTTCTAGGAGTAAACAATGAGCGATCTTCCAGAACGTGATGGCGACGGCTATCTGTTGAACATGAACGAGTGGACCCCTGAGATCGGCCGTGCGATGGCTGAAGCAGACGGTGTTGAGCTGGATGATGCGAAGTGGTCTCAAATCGAAGCAGCGCGTCAGTACTACGAAGATGAGAACGTAGTGCCTGCGATTCGTAAGTTCGCAAAATACATCAAGATGGATCAGAAAGAAGTCTTCAAAATGTGGATGACAGGTCCTATGAAGCCAATCACCAAATACGGCGGCCTACCAAAGCCTACCGGTTGCGTGTAATCGCTGATCGATCCTGAAAAAGCCGCCGAAAGGCGGTTTTTTCTTGTCTAAACAACGCTTTTGGGCTGCTCGGCGCAGGCTTTTCCGGTATTCTTGCGCCCTTATTTTTACCCCCTCTCAATAGTTTCGGAGCACCTTATGGGTTTCAAATGCGGCATCGTGGGCCTACCTAATGTGGGTAAGTCGACCTTATTTAATGCGCTAACCAAAGCGACCATCGCGGCGGAGAACTACCCATTCTGTACCATCGATCCAAACGTCGGCATGGTGCCACTACCTGATCCACGTTTAGACAAGCTCGCGGAAATTGTTAAGCCGCAGCAAGTACTGCCAACCACCATGCAGTTCGTGGATATCGCCGGCCTCGTAGAAGGTGCATCTAAGGGCGAGGGTTTGGGTAACAAGTTCTTGGCCAACATCCGTGAGACCGATGCGATAGCTCAAGTGGTTCGTTGTTTTGAGAACGACGACATCATTCACGTTTCTGGCAAAGTTGATCCATTGGCTGACGTTGAGGTGATTAACACCGAGCTAGCCTTAGCGGATATGGAAACCGTCGAAAAAGCACTGCAGCGTGCGACCAAGCAAGCAAAGACCAATGACAAAAAAGTCATTGCCTTTAAAGAGCTGCTCGAGCGTGTTGCAGCTCAACTTAACGATGGCACAGCCGTGCGTCGTATGGGTTTGAGTGATGACGAGTTAGCGTCACTCAAAGAGCTGCATCTACTGACTATCAAGCGCACCTTATATATCGCTAACGTCAATGAAGATGGTTTTGAGAACAATCCACACCTCGATGCGATTCGACAATATGCCGAAGATGAAGGCGCACAAGTTGTGCCGGTGTGTGCAGCCATCGAAGCCGAGCTCGCGGTGATGGATGAAGAAGATCGCACCGAGTTCTTAGCCGAGATGGGCTTGGAAGAGCCAGGCCTTGATCGTGTTGTGCGTGCGGGTTACGCCTTGCTTGATCTGCAAACCTATTTCACCGCCGGTGTGAAAGAGGTGCGTGCATGGACTGTGCGTGTGGGTGCGACAGCGCCTCAAGCTGCTGGCGTGATCCATACGGACTTCGAGCGCGGCTTTATCCGTGCAGAAGTCACCGCGTATGACGATTTTGTGGCGCACAAGGGTGAGCAGGGCGCCAAAGAGGCTGGAAAACTGCGCTTAGAAGGTAAGGAATACATCGTAAAAGACGGCGATGTGATGCATTTCCGCTTCAACGTCTGAGCCCCCATAAATTGACACAGCGCGGGGTTTAGCCTATATTCTCGCGCCTTCTGGCAAGGTAGCTCAGTTGGTTAGAGCACCGCACTCATAATGCGGGGGTCGGCAGTTCAAATCTGCCCCTTGCTACCAGACAAATCCTTCGGGATCAAAGAGATAGCCGCTTTTTAGCGGCTATTTTTTTGCCTCAAAAAAGTTCGCAATTTTCTGACTCCTTGGTTATATATTGAGTGGTTATGAAAGTTAATTCATTAGGATCAAGTTCTATTGATGTCTCAGAGGTCTGCTTAGGCAGCATGACGTGGGGCACGCAAAACAATCAGCAAGACGCGAATGCGCAAATCGAGTTTGCCTTAGATCGAGGCGTTAACTTTATTGATACCGCAGAGATGTACGCGGTGCCGCCAACGCCTGAGACTTACGGCACTACCGAATCAATTATTGGCAATTGGATTGCGGATAACGCATCACGACGCGATGAGTTTGTTTTGGCAACGAAGATTGCCGGTAATGGCTTGCCTTGGATTCGACAGGGTAAGGATATTGATGCCGCAGCGATTAAGCGTTCGATTGATGACTCTTTAACGCGTTTACAAACCGACTATATCGATCTCTATCAATTGCATTGGCCTAACCGCACCTCGCCACATTTCGCAAAACATTGGCCCGGCATGCTGACTTTTTCTGAGGTGGATGCTGCGGCACATGAAGCCGGTATGTATGACATTTTGTGTGCTTTGGATGATGCGCAACAGGCAGGCAAGATTCGCGAGTTCGGACTGTCGGATGACACGCCATGGGGTATCAATACCTATATCAAGTTGGCTAAGCAACATGGCTTGCCGCGTCCGGTATCGATTCAAAATGAATTTAGTTTGCTGCATACCAAGGACTGGCCATATCTGATTGAGAATTGTGTTCATGAGCAGGTCGCTTATCTGCCGTGGTCGCCATTAGCGGGTGGTGTGCTCAGTGGTAAGTACATCGACGGTGCGCGACCTGAGGGTGCGCGTTGGTCAAAGGCGCAGCGTTTAGGCTTGTTCCGTGACACCGATCAGGTGAATGCGGCGGTGAAGCAATTGGCGCAGTTAGCCGCCGATCATCAGATGACAACCGCGCAGCTTGCTTTGGCGTGGTGTGCTCAAGTGGACGGGGTAACTTCAACCATTATCGGAGCGACTAACCTGCAACTAACAATATGCAACAGCTAGAAGATGGATATATTGCTGCGTTTGAGCCGTTTTAAATTTAGGGTTTGTAGGGGCGTTGGTGATGTTGATGCCGCTTTGAAGTACGATTTGTTCTTCCAGAAAGCAAACACGGCTTGTGTGATGCTGTTGCAAAACAAAATGGTCATGCTCTTCCGGGATCCGTTGCCTTTTCTGAAATTGACGCATCATGGACAAACAAGGCCGTTTTGAAAACATGTCGGTTGAGCAACAAACCGCGTTGCGATGATGCCTGCATTATCCATGATGGCTTGCATACCTTCCATTGCAGGCTTTTTCTGCATGCGCGATGGACAAAGCGATATGGACTGGAAAGTTTTTTCAGTTTAAAACGGTTTGGCGATTATAGTGAATCGGAATTTGCTTTAGACTATGGCCATCTTTCTGGACTATCACGTGCGATATGCGAACTTTTTTGCTGAAAAAGATTGCAGGCGTGATTGGAGAAAAATATCGAGTTTTACTGAACTTTTCTAAAAGGCCGCCGACTAATGAGTAACCGTTTTATTCATGTGACGGTTACTCCCTAGTTGATTGTTGACTACACACCCTCTCCCGAGGGTGTTTTTTTGTCTTTTTGGTGCGTTTGCACTAATCTGGTGCAAATTCATGCACCTTTCTGAAAGCCCAAATACCTAAGTGATTGTTTTTAAAGTGCACTATTTTGGCACGCTACCTGCTATATCTGTCGGAATAACAAAATGGGGCAATCCCAAACAGTAACAATCGAGATCGAGAGAGAGTTTCAAATGTTGAACGCATCTATTACTAAAGTGTTGTTGGCGCTGCTTGTGCTGCTGCCGTCTGTGAGTTTCGCTGATGAGCTGAATGCGGCAAATACCAGCTGGATCATGACCTCAACCGCACTGGTTCTATTCATGACCTTGCCTGGCTTGGCACTGTTCTACGCGGGCTTGGTTCGCAGCAAGAACGTGTTGTCGGTATTGATGCAATGTTTCTCGATCGCGGCAGTCGCGTCGGTCTTGTGGTTACTGGTTGGTTATACCTTGGCGTTCGGTGAAGGTAATGCCTACATCGGTGACTTCAGCAAGGTGTTGCTTGCAGGTGTTGGTAAAGACACTTTGAGTGGCGATATTCCTGAGTCATTGTTCATGTTGTTCCAAATGACGTTTGCAGTGATTACACCAGCGTTGATCGTGGGTGGTTTTGCTGAGCGAATGAAGTTCTCTGCGATGCTGCTTTTCAGCGCGATCTGGTTGTTGCTGTGTTACGTACCGGTTACCCACTGGGTATGGGGCGGTGGCTGGTTAGGCGCGATGGGTCTTTATGACTTTGCGGGCGGTACCGTTGTGCACATCACCGCAGGTGTTGCGGCATTGGTTGCAGCGATGGTGATGGGTCCACGTCGTGGTTTCCCAACAACGGCTATGCCGCCACATAACATGACCATGACCGTTGCGGGTGCCGGTATGTTGTGGGTCGGTTGGTTCGGCTTTAACGGTGGTTCTGCGTTGGCATCGAATGGTGATGCATCGATGGCGATGTTGGTTACGCATATTTCTGCAGCAATGGGTGTGATCACTTGGGTTGCTATGGAGTGGATCAAGTTTGGTAAGCCAAGTGCATTAGGTGCGGTCACCGGTATGGTGGCAGGTCTTGGCACGATTACCCCAGCGTCAGGTTTTGTTGGTCCTGGTGGTGCATTGATCATTGGTTTGTTGGCAGGTTTCGTGTGCTTTAACGCAACCATGTACATCAAGCGCGTGTTGAAGATCGACGATTCGCTCGATGTATTCCCAGTGCACGGTGTTGGCGGCATCTTAGGTACCTTGTTAGCCGGTATCTTCTCTGCAACCTCATTGGGTGTGTTCAGTGGTTACGGCTTTGCAGACGGCATCACCAGCATGGGTGATCAATTCAAAGTGCAGGTTATCGGTGTTGTCGCAACGATCGTATTTACTGCTGTCGTTACCTGGGTCATCTTGAAAGTCGTTGATGCGATGGTTGGCTTACGTGTGACTTCAGATGAAGAGCAAGAAGGCTTGGATATCACGCAACACGAAGAGCGTGGTTACGATAACCTTTAAGCGATAAGCAAAACAAAAAACCGCAGCCCAATAACTGGGTCTGCGGTTTTTTTATGCCTGAAATTTTTACAGTGGGCGGTCGACGGAGAAGTCAGCAACGGCCGCTAGGGCATCGCGATAAGCCGATGCTGGTAATGCCTCAAGTGCTTCTTTCGCTAAACGTGCTTCTTCACGCGCAAGGTTAGCGGTGTATTCAATCGCATCAGTGCTTTGGATCGCCTTGATCACTTCATCAACACGATCAACGCCACCTTCTTCGATCACTTCACGAATCAAAGCGCTCACCTCAGGTGTGCCAACTTGCATCGCACGAATCAGTGGCAGTGTCGGTTTGCCTTCAGCAAGGTCATCGCCAATGTTCTTGCCGATGTCGACGCCAGACGAACCATAGTCGAGCGCATCATCAATCATTTGGAAAGCGGTGCCGAGGTGACGACCATATGCAGCTAGCGCATCATCAATGGTCTGATCTGCATCAGTGACCACACCGGCCAGACGGGTACCGGCCTCGAAGAGGGTCGCGGTTTTGCGCAGGATCACTTCACGATAGCGAGCTTCGTCGACTTCGGGGTCATGGCAGTTCAATAGCTGCAGCACTTCGCCCTCGGCGATTTTGTTGGTCGCTGTCGAGAGAATATTCATCACGCGCATGTCATCCACTTCGACCATCATTTCGAAGGAGCGCGAGTAGAGGAAGTCGCCGACCAGCACGCTAGCGGCATTGCCCCAGACGGCATTCGCGGTATCACGACTACGGCGCTGCTCTGAGCCGTCGACCACATCATCATGTAATAAGGTGGCGGTGTGGATGAATTCCACGATCGCAGCCAGATCAATATGATGTTTTCCGGTGTAACCCAGGGCATTGGCAGCCAAAAGCACGATCACGGGGCGCAGACGCTTGCCGCCACTGCCAACAATGTAGTGGCCGACCTGATTAATCAGCACGACATCTGAGGCGAGTCGGTCGAGAATCAGTTGATCGGTTGCGGCTAAATCATTGCTGATTAGCTCTCGAATTGCGTCTAAATCCATGAAATTTCGCTAAACCTTGAGGGTTTCGGGCTGTTTTGAGTGTGCGGATGCTAGGGTGAGGGGTCCGGCACGTCAAGTAATCCACCAATTAACTGGATTTTGTGTTGACGCATAAGGCCTTCATCGCTAGAATCCCGCCTCTTTCTCAGGCCCCTTGCGCCTGATTTTGTTAAGAATTCTATGGAGAGTGTGCGAGATGTACGCCGTAATCCAAACTGGTGGTAAGCAGTACCGCGTCGCTGAAGGTTCAACTTTGAAAGTTGAGAAACTGGTTGCTGACGAAGGTGCAAGCATTGAATTAGATAAAGTGTTGATGATCGCAGATGGCGACAACATTAAAGTTGGCGCGCCTTATCTCGACGGCAGCACTGTAACTGCGACTGTTAAGTCTCATGGCCGTGGCAAGAAAGTCCATATCCTGAAGTTCAAGCGTCGTAAGCATCACATGAAGCGTCAAGGTCACCGTCAAGCGTTTACTGAGCTTGAAGTGACTGGCATCAAAGGCTGAGGAGAGCGAGACAATGGCACACAAAAAAGCCGGTGGTAGTACTAAGAACGGTCGCGATTCCAATAGTAAGCGTTTAGGCGTTAAGCGTTTCGGCGGCCAAGAAGTTTTGGCGGGTAACATTTTGATCCGTCAGCGTGGCACCAAGGTTCACCCGGGTGTTAACGTAGGTATCGGTAAAGACCACACCTTATTTGCGAAGGCTGACGGTGTAGTTAAGTTTGAGACCAAAGGTCCAAAGAACCGTAAGACTGTGAGCATTGTTACAGCGTAATCGCTGAGCAATCGAACACTAAAAGCCTCGTCACCTGACGGGGCTTTTTTGTTATTGGCGCTAGACAAGGGCGCAAACGGGAACAGAGATGAAATTTGTTGATGAAGCAGTGATACGCGTAGAAGCCGGTGACGGTGGTAGCGGCTGTGTGAGTTTTCGTCGTGAGAAGTTCGTACCGTTTGGTGGTCCTGATGGCGGTGACGGCGGTAATGGCGGCAGCGTGTACCTTGAAGGTCACGAAGGCCTCAACACGCTGATCGATTTCCGTCACCTGCGTCATCACAAAGCGGAGCGTGGCCAGAACGGCATGAGCCGCCAGATGTACGGTCGCAAAGGCGAAGACAAGATCATTATGGTGCCTGTGGGCACGCGCGTTACCGATTCAGATACTGAAGAGGTGATTGGCGAAGTCATGACCCACGGTGAGCGCCTGCTGGTCGCTCAAGGTGGTGAGCATGGCATTGGCAACATTCACTTTAAGAGCAGCACCAACCGCGCGCCACGTCAGTCGACACCGGGTACCGCGGGTGAGCGTCGTAACTTGTTGCTCGAGCTGATCGTCCTAGCGGATGTGGGTCTGCTCGGTATGCCGAATGCCGGTAAGTCGAGCTTGATCACTGCAATGTCGAGTGCGCGCCCTAAGATTGCTGATTATCCCTTTACGACCTTGTATCCAAACCTGGGTGTTGTGGGCGCCGGTTCAGATCGCAGCTTTGTGATTGCTGATATCCCAGGTGTGATTCCGGGGGCGGCAGAAGGTTTGGGTCTGGGTATTCAGTTCCTCAAGCATCTTTCGCGTACGCGTTTGTTGTTGCACTTGGTGGATATTGCGCCAATGGACGAGTCGGTCTCGCCGGCACAGCAGGTGATTGATATTGCCGATGAGCTTGCGAAGTTTGATCACGAGCTAGCTGAGCGTGAGCGTTGGTTGGTGATCAGTAAGTGCGATCTACTGGATGACGAAGCTTTTGCGGAAGCACGTGATGCCTTGTTGAGCGAGTTGAACTGGAAAGGCCCTGTGTTTGCCATTTCATCGGTAACCCGTGACGGACTGAAAGAGTTGCAGGATACTGTAGTCAAACATCTGCATGCCTTGCGTGATGAGATCGCGGTACAAGCTGCAGTAGCTGATGATGAACCTTACGATCCTTTGAAGTAATGATAAAAACCCATAGCGAACTACAAAGCACCCAGCGTTGGGTGGTCAAAATTGGTAGTGCACTGATCACTGAAGATGGTCAGGGGCTTGATCGTGCGCGCTTGGCGACATGGGTTGATCAACTTGCGGATTTGATTGCTAGCGGTAAAGAAATTGTCGTGGTGTCATCTGGCGCGGTCGCCGAAGGCATGACGCGTATGGGTTGGGCTAAGCGTCCACAAGCCCTGCATGATCTACAAGCCGCTGCTGCGATTGGTCAGATGGGTTTGGTGCAAGCGTGGGAAAGCGAGTTCAAGCGTCGCGGATTACATACCGCGCAAGTATTGCTGACACATGATGATCTATCGAATCGAAAGCGTTATTTGAATGCGCGTGGCACGCTGCGTTCTTTGGTGTCGCTCGGTGTTGTGCCAGTGGTCAACGAGAATGATGTGGTCGCAAACGACGAGCTGCGATTTGGTGATAACGACTCACTAGCAGCCTTGGTCGCGAATTTGATCGAAGCTGATTTGGTTGTTTTGCTAACCGACCAGCAGGGTATGTTTGATGCCGATCCACGTCAGAACAGCGATGCGAAACTGATTAGTGTGGCGCAAGCCAATGCAAAAGAGCTGGATGCCGTCGCCGGTGATGGTGGCAGCTTAGGACGTGGCGGTATGGCAACCAAGTTGCGTGCGGCACGACTTGCAGGTCGTTCTGGTGCGGCGACGGTGATTGCTGCCGGCCGTGAAGAGTCTGTCTTGGCGCGTCTGTCTCAAGGAGAGCAGCTCGGTACCTTATTGCTTGCGCAAGAAGAGGCGGATGATGCGCGTAAGCGTTGGTTGGCCGGTCATCTGCAAGTGAAAGGTAGTCTGGTGTTGGATGCCGGTGCGGTAAAGGTGCTGCAGAGCTCGGGCAGTAGTTTGCTTGCGGTCGGTGTAAGCGATGTTCGCGGCCAGTTTATTCGTGGTGAGCTTGTTTCATGTGTTGATGCGCAGGGCGTCGAGATCGCCCGTGGTTTAGTCAATTACAGTGCAGATGAGGCACGTAAGATTCAGGGCAAGCCTTCTTCTGAGATTGCCGCTATCTTGGGCTATGTTGATGAGCCAGAGCTGATCGATCGAGATAATCTGGTCGTTTTATAAATCGCAGGCAAATAAAAACCCGAGGCAAGCTCGGGTCGATGTACTGCTAGATGAGTTGGCTTTTATTCTTATCGTTTTACCCTTATGTCCCCCCTCAGGGCAAAAGAGCTTCTAGCTGCAACGCATCCTAAGTGCTCTTTCTATTTGTGTAAATCGGAGAAATCCTACAAACCAGGTTCTTTTTTTAAATGTCGGGCATAAAAAAACCGGCTGTCGCCGGCTTTTTCACAAGGATGTTTGATTACAACGCTTTGATTTGCGCGTTCAAACGGCTCTTATGACGAGCAGCCTTGTTTTTGTGAATAAGGCCTTTGCCTGATTCACGATCCAAAATTGGAGCAGCAGCATTGAATGCTTCTTGTGCAGCGCCTTTGTCGCCAGCAGTAATTGCAGCCAATACCTTTTTAATCGCGGTGCGCATGTTGCTGCGGCGACCAGCGTTTGCTTGGCGACGACCTTCAGCTTGGCGTGCGCGCTTTTTTGCTTGTGCAGAGTTTGCCACTTCAGAACTCCTGAAAGTTGGGGGCTTACTAATGAGGGCGTGGATTATCAAGAGTTTGCGGGGGGTTGTCAACCTCTATCTGAGTTTAAACTCTTGCCCCGCAAAGCCTATAATTTGCCCGCAAACGGCGGGAATTAGCTCGATAGAGGGGGACTGACGCTGTCTTTAATCCGATCACTGTCGACCGTGGGCTCATTTACCATGCTCTCGCGCATTCTGGGCTTTGTCCGAGATCTCGTTTTGGCGAGGCTTTTCGGTGCAGATGCGCTAACCGATGCCTTTTTTGTCGCCTTCAAAATCCCCAATTTTCTGCGTCGCCTGTTTGCTGAGGGGGCGTTTGCCACCGCATTCGTGCCGGTGCTTACTGAATACAAAACCCAACGCGAATACCGTGAGCTAAAGCATTTCGTGGATGCGATTGCTGGCACGCTCGGGCTGGTGTTGCTGATTGTGACTGCCATTGGCGTGATTGCGGCACCGGTGGTGGTGTCCTTATTTGCCTTTGGCTGGGTGATGGAGGGTGAGTCGGAGCGCCTTGATCTGGCCGCTGAGATGTTGCGCCTGACCTTCCCGTATCTCTTCTTTATCTCGCTGACTGCTTTTGCTGGCGGTGTGCTCAATTCTCATAAGCGCTTTGCGGTGCCTGCGTTCACTCCGGTCTTACTCAACCTGTCGTTGATTGGTTGTGCCATTTGGCTCAGTCCACAGATGGAGCAGCCGGTCGTGGCTTTGGCATGGGGTGTGATGATCGCGGGTATCTCACAGTTCGTGTTCCAGATTCCTTTCTTGGCATCGTTGAAGTTATTGCCAAGACCGCGACTCGGTTTTTCTGATCCTGGGGTAAAGCGTGTGCTGGTATTGATGTTGCCGGCGTTGTTTGCGGTTTCGGTTACCCAGATCAATCTATTGCTCGATACGGTGCTCGCCTCATTTCTGCAAAGTGGCAGTATCTCGTGGCTTTATTACTCAGATCGTTTGATGGAGTTCCCACTGGGGGTGTTGGGTGTTGCGCTTGGTACGGTGTTGTTGCCGCAGTTATCGCATGACAAGCATGAAGCAGATCCTCAGCAGTTTAGTCGCACCCTCGATTGGGGTATTCGCATGGGTTGGCTGTTTGGCCTGCCGGCAGCGATTGGTTTGGGTATGTTGGCGCTGCCGATGATGGAAACCTTGTTTGGCTCGGAACGTTTTGATCACACCGATAGCTTGATGGCGAGTCAGAGTTTGATGGCCTATTCGTTGGGCTTGATTGCGTTTATTCAGATTAAGGTGCTCGCGCCGGGCTACTACGCTCGCCAAGACACTAAAACGCCGGTGAAAATTGGCGTCATCGCGATGGCGCTGAATATGGTGTTTAACCTGATTTTAATCTGGCCGTTGGCTCACGCGGGTCTTGCGCTGGCGACCAGTTTGTCAGCTTTTGTGAACGCCTATTTATTGTGGCGTGGTCTGCAGAAGCAGGCAGTTTTCCAGGCGCAGATTGGTTGGCAAAAGTTCATTATCCAATCGGTTCTCGCGGGTGCGGCGATGGCGGCGGTGATCTATCTACTCGCGTTTGATCAGATCGACTGGTTTGCGATTCAAGGTTGGTTGCTAGGTGCTTTGTTATTGGGTGTGATTGCGGCGGCAGCGATCACTTACTTTGCAGTGTTGTGGGTGAGCGGTATGCGTTTACGTGATTGGCGTCGAGCGGTGGCCAAGTGAAGCGTTATTTTCTGATGGCAATTGTCATCGTGTTACTCGATCAATTGACCAAACTGTGGGTGCTAGGGACGTTTGAACCCTTTGAAGTGGTCACAGTGTTGCCCGTATTTAATCTCACCTTAGTGTTCAACGAAGGCGCAGCCTTTAGCTTTTTAGCCGATGCAGGCGGTTGGCAGCGCTATGTGTTTCTGTTGATCTCGGCGGTGATGAGTGTGGTCTTTGTGGTCTGGCTTACACGCGTTAAAGCGCATGAGGTCTGGCTCGCTAATGGTTTAACTCTGCTATTGGGCGGCGCTGTTGGTAATCTGATCGACCGACTCTGGCTCGGCAAGGTGATCGACTTTTTGCAGTGGCATTGGAACGAGGCGTACTTCCCAGCATTTAATCTAGCCGATGCTGCCATTACGCTGGGCGTGATCTTTTTACTCTGGGATAGCATTAAAACCCCAACAGAAAAGCGCTGAACCCGCGACGTCTCCAAGCCATTCCTTATATAATGTGCTCTTTGCGTTGAGCGCTGTCCGTGCGACTTATCCGTGGCTTACACAATGTGAAATCATCAGACCGAGGTTGCGTCGCAACGATCGGGAATTTTGATGGTGTGCATTTAGGTCACGCTCAAGTGATCACGGCGGTAAAGCAACGCGCTGAGGCCTTAGGCTTGCCGTCATTGGCGATTACCTTTGAGCCAACGCCGATCGAATATTTTGCTCCCGATAAAGCGCCTGCGCGTTTGACTCGGTTAGCTGAGAAGCTACATCTTCTCGAAGCGCAGCAAATCGATCGCACTTTGATTTTGCGTTTTAACCAGTTTTTAGCCACACAACCTGCAGAAGAGTTTGTGAAGCAAATATTGGTTGAGCAGCTAGGCGTTAAGCATCTCTATGTGGGAGATGACTTCTGCTTTGGCCATCAGCGCAAAGGCAACTTTGCTTTGTTGCAGCAGATGGGTGAAGAGCTGGGTTTTGCGGTGGAAAGTTTGCCGACGTTTGAGATCGACGCTGAGCGGGTCAGCAGCACGCGTATCCGTGGTGCGCTGTTAGCGGGTGATTTTGAGCAAGCAGAAAAATGCTTGGGTCGTGATTACCGCATTACAGGTCGAGTAGGGCATGGAGATAAGCGCGGTCGACAGATTGGCTTCCCTACCATGAACATTCAGCTCGGTAGATTGCACCCATCGGTGCGAGGCGTATTTGCGGTACGTATCGATGGTTTAGAACAAGGGCCGCAGAATGGTGTGGCTAATGTCGGTAACCGCCCTACGGTTGAAGGCGATGATCGCTTTACCCTTGAGGTGCACGCATTAGATTTTAATGCCAATACCTATGGTCAGCGGGTGTCGGTGCATTTTATGCAGCGCATCCGTGATGAGAAAAAATTTGAATCGTTCGAGGCGTTAACAACACAAATCCAAAAGGATGTTGAGACGGCGCGAGACTTTTTTAAACAGGCGCAGCAGTAAGCTGCCTTAACACTGACGGATTGAGACGTGAGTAATTACAAAGAGACTTTGAACCTGCCACAAACCGGCTTTCCTATGAAAGCGAATCTGGCTAACCGTGAGCCTGAGATGCTTAAGGGTTGGGAAGAGAAAGGTTTGTACCAAAAAATTCGTGAGGCATTCAAAGGTCGTCCCACTTTTATTCTGCATGATGGCCCTCCGTATGCGAACGGTGATATCCATATCGGTCACGCAGTAAACAAGCTTCTCAAAGACATGATCGTCAAAAGCCGTACCTTAGATGGCTTTGATGCGCCTTATGTTCCAGGTTGGGACTGTCATGGCTTGCCTATTGAGCTGCAAGTTGAAAAGAAAGTGGGTAAGCCAGGTCATAAGGTAAGTGCGGCCGACTTCCGTAAGGCGTGTCGTGAGTATGCGTTTAAGCAAGTGGATAAACAGCGTACCGACTTTAAGCGCTTGGGTGTGTTGGGTGATTGGGAGAATCCATATCTCACCATGAACTTTGAGCAGGAAGCCGACATTGTTCGCTCGCTCGGAAAGATCGCTAAGAATAAACACATCGTTAAAGGCTCAAAGCCTGTGCATTGGTGTACTGACTGTGGTTCTGCGTTGGCGGAAGCGGAAGTTGAGTACAAAGACAAAGAGTCTTTTGCGATTGATGTGCGCTTCCGTGCGGTTGATCAAGCTGCGGTATTAGCTGCGTTTGGTGACCCGGATGCAAAGGGTTCTATTTCAGTCGTGATTTGGACGACTACCCCATGGACACTGCCAGCTAACCAAGGTGTCGCTCTAAATGCAGAGCTTGATTATGTCTTGGTGCAAAACGGCGAGGAATGTCTGATTGTTGCTGATGGCATGCTCGAAGAAGTTGCGCAGCGTTGGGGTATAGATAACCCAGTGGCGATGGCTAGCTGTAAAGGTGCGGATCTTGAGCATCAGCAACTGCAACATCCTTTCTATGATCGTCAGGTGCCAGTGATCCTGGGTGATCACGTTACGCTCGAAGCGGGTACCGGCGCTGTACATACCGCACCGGGTCATGGCGTCGATGACTTTGTTGTTGGCCAGAAGTATGGCTTGCCAGTTGATAATCCGGTTGGTGGTAACGGTTGTTATGTTGAAGGCACTGAGCTGTTTGCGGGTGAGCATGTATTCAAAGCTAACGAGCATGTGATTGAGGTTTTGAAAGAACATGGCGCTTTAGTTAAGGACGCCAAGTTCACGCATAGCTATCCTGTGTGTTGGCGCCATAAAACACCGATTATTTTCCGCGCAACCCCTCAGTGGTTTATCGGTATGTCAGAGAATGGTCTGCGTGATGCGGCGATGACTGAGATCAAACAAGTGCAGTGGCTTCCTGATTGGGGTCAGGCGCGTATTGAAGGTATGGTCGAGAATCGTCCTGACTGGTGTATCTCGCGTCAGCGCACCTGGGGTGTGCCTGTGACTTTCTTGATTCATAAAGATACGGGCGAGCTGCACCCAGAAACTGAAGCCCTGGTTGAGAAGGTTGCGCAGAAGGTGGCTGAGTCAGGTATTCAGGCATGGTTCGATATGGAAGTCTCTGACTTGCTTGATAGTGATGCGGATAAGTATGAAAAGGTGCCTGATACCTTAGACGTTTGGTTCGACTCAGGTGTGACACATGCTTGCGTGTTGGATAGACGCGATGGTTTGAGCTCACCTGCAGATTTATATCTTGAAGGTTCTGACCAACACCGTGGTTGGTTCCAATCATCCTTGCTTAGCTCAGTGGCCATGAATGGCAAAGCGCCTTACAAAGCGTGTTTGACTCACGGCTTTACCGTTGATGCACAAGGCAAGAAGATGTCGAAGTCGATCGGTAATGTGATCAGCCCACAAGATGTAATGAAGACCTTAGGTGCTGACATCATTCGTTTGTGGGTGGCTGCAACCGATTACCGCGCAGAGATGTCGGTATCGAATGAAATCTTAACGCGTACTGCAGATGCTTACCGCCGTATTCGTAATACGTTGCGTTTCTTACTATCTAATTTGAACGGCTTTGATCCAGCAAGCAATGTGGTTGCTAATGATCAACTGATTGAATTAGATCGTTGGGTAATTGATCGTGCGAATCAATTACAAGCGGACATTGAAGCGGCGTATAAAGACTATAACTTCCATGTCATCTATCAAAAGATTTTGAACTTCTGTTCAAGTGATTTGGGTGGCTTCTACTTAGATGTCATCAAAGACCGTCAGTACACAATGGCAGCTGATAGCTTAGGGCGTCGTTCGTGCCAGACTGCGATGTATCACATTGCCGAAGCGATGGTGCGTTGGTTGGCGCCAGTGATGAGTTTCACCGCAGATGAAGCATGGGGCTTTATGCCGGGTGAGCGTTCTGAATCAGTTTTCCTTGAGACATGGTACGAAGGCTTGAGCGCTATGCCAGATGCGGAAGCGTCACGTGAGCGTTGGGCAAAGATTCAAGCCGTGCGTTCTGCGGTGAGTAAGCAGTTAGAAGCCTTGCGTAAAGATGGTGTGATTGGTTCTTCTCTCGAAGCGGATGTCACGCTATATGCTGATGATGCCTTAGTGAGTGTGCTGCAAGGCTTGGGTGATGAGCTACGCTTTGTCACCTTGACCTCAAGCGCTAGCCTAGCACCGATGGCCGATAAGTCTGCGGACGCCGTGGCGACTGAGCTTGAAGGTTTGGCTTTATTGGCAGTAAAGAGTGCTGCTGAGAAGTGTCCACGTTGTTGGCATCATCGTTCAGATGTCGGCTCTAATGCTGAGCATCCTGAGCTTTGTGGTCGCTGTGTTGAAAACGTTGCCGGTGAAGGTGAAGAGCGTCGTTACGCTTAATTGCCTCGTTGCTCACACAATTCTTTAAGTCCAAGTGCCAGGGATGGGCTTGGGCGGTTTAGATGCTCACTGACAAAACGTTGTTCGCCGGCAGTTTGGCCCTGTCTTAAATCGACCTGCGCAATTGTTTGTTTGTTCATGCGAGCTTCACGCTCAATGGTGAAGACCATGCGCTTTATGTGCTGCCAAGTGTTTTTGAAATGCGCTTTCTCGAGTAATTCATTAAGCCAATGCTCACCGCCCAGTGTCATTGCAGGCTGATCCCAAATCACGATATGCACTTCTTGTTCGTTGAGCGCCGTTGGGCAAGCTTGCTGAAGATTGCGTAAGAACTGATCTCTCGCTTGTTGGGCACGAGTTTGTGAGTCTGTCAGCTTGCCGAGTTTGATGAGTGTGTCGGCAATCGCTTTTAATGAAGCGGGCTCGCTCACAAAGGTCGGAATCTTATTCGCAGTAAGCCAGGCAATATCTTGTGATCGGTTGCCTGATCCCCATGCAATCACTAAGTCGGGTTGCTTACTGAGTAACCACTCGCGATCTAGCGCGCCATAACCACTGATGACTTGCGTTGCTCTAGGTAAGGGCTTGCCATCATTCGCAGCAGCGACAAGACGATCGGTCAAACCAAGTTCACGTATGAACTCGGTTCCATGGGGCGATAAGGTGATGATGCGTTGTGCTGGCGATGCAACGGTTACCTGGTGATCGAGATCGTCAGTAACGCTTGCCCCAAAGGCGGCTGAGCTCAGCAGCCAAAGGCTGATAAGAATAAAGCGCATTAGTCGATCAGGCTGATCAGCGCGTATAAGACCATCCATAAAGTCAGGCTGCGCCAAACCAGCGCCATGGCATCTTCTACATCCAGTTCTGAATGTGAACGAGGAGCGGCTTGCTCTAAAGCGGCAATGCCTGCAGACGCAAGGATGTCTGTAGCACCGGTGTTATCGGTTTCATTCGATTCACTGTTCTTCCATGCTGCAGCAACCGCATCAAAGTTTCCGGCAATAGCAAAGCATAGTAGCGTTAGTCGCACAGGGATCCAGTTGATGTAAGTCCAGCCAGTAGCGAATAACGAATTATCACCGGCATGATCATCCATCCAGTTGGCATACCAACGATAGGCGAATGCGCCAACAGGCCCGAGTAGCGCGAACCAGAATAAGGGTGCAAATAAGGCATCGTTCGCACCGATGAAGGCACGTTGCATGATGGGGCGAAAATCGCCACGTCCATTTTCGGAATGCTGGCGTTGTTTGTTTAATAAGCTCTCTATCTCTCGTCCTAGATCGGTTGGGCCTAAAGCAAACCAAAGTGCAGCAGCGTAGAACGGAATTTCGAGTAGCCAAGCATCATCAAGCGTGAGCTGGATGATAAAAACTAAGGCAACAGGAAGCCCAACGAGTAAAGCAAACTGCCCGTAGGGTGTTGCGAGAATCTTTTTAAGCGCTGAGATGTTTTGCAAGCGTGTATCTAGCGATTGCAGCCAATCGTGATTGCGATGCGCATCTAAATTCCATGCAGCACGTTCAGCGATAACAATCAAAAGGGCGATTAAGAAACTCATGGTTTGATACTCGTTAAGGATGTTTTGAGTTTAGCAGCTCAAATGACTTATTGAGAGAGTCCTTGGCGATAACGCGACCAATCAAAATGTGGGCCGGGATCGGTTTTTCGCTCCGGTGCGATATCACTATGTCCAACGATGCGTTCATTAGTGATGTCTGGGTAGTGTTGTTGGATCTGTTGGGTGAGTTGAATCAGCGTGGCGTACTGAGCGTCGGTAAAGGTTTGGTCATCAGTCCCTTCAAGTTCGATGCCAATCGAAAAATCGTTACAGCGTTCTTTACCTTGCCAACTCGATTGTCCGGCGTGCCATGCGCGGTCATCAAGATCGACAAATTGTTGCGCATCGCCATTACGACGGATGAATAGATGCGATGAGACTTTCAGCTCGCGTATCTCTTCAAAGAAAGGATGTTTGTTGTGATCAAGCTGATTGAGGAAAAAGGCCTCTACGTCATCACCAGTAAATACGCCGGGTGGCAGGCTGATGTTGTGGATCACCAACAAATCAATCGAGCAGTCGCCAGGTCGCGCATCAAAGTTGGGCGACGGGGTGTGTTTCACCGCATCTAGCCAATGTGACATTAAGGTGCTTCCTGTGCTGGTTGTTGGAGTGCTTCGGCCACTTTATCTTGAATGTCCGTCAATGTCGCTTGAGCACGAAGCTCACAATGAAAAGCGCCTGCGTGATACAGGAATAGGGTGGGCAGATGAAATACCTCGAATTCTTGGGTAAGCCCCATCTCCTGCTGTGCATCCACCTCGAATAGCTGCCAGTCGGGATTTGTCTCTAGTAGCTTTGGAAGGAGTTGTTTGATCTGACGACAGCTGCCGCATTCGGGGCTGGTGAATAGCACCAAGGCCACGCTTTGGGTGTCTGCAAGTGTGTGGTGAAACTCACCTTGGCGTAATGAAACCAACATAAGCCAGATGGTAGAGCAGGCGGGCGGCTAGGGCTAGATACAGATACAATGCGCGCTGATTTGAGTTTCCGGCTTGGAGAAAGACATGGCAGAAGTTATGACCGATAGCGGTTTGAAATACGAAGATATGGTGGAAGGTAATGGTGCAGAAGCTGCAGCGGGTCAGCGCGTTTCTGTGCACTACACCGGTTGGTTAACCGACGGTTCTAAATTTGATTCAAGCGTTGATCGTAATGATCCTTTCCAGTTTGCATTGGGTGCTGGCATGGTTATCCGCGGATGGGATGAAGGCGTTCAAGGTATGAAAGTTGGTGGTAAGCGTAAGCTGACTATTCCGCCAAATTTGGGATATGGCGCTCAAGGCGCAGGTGGCGTTATTCCGCCTAATGCGACATTGGTTTTTGATGTTGAGTTGCTTGAGATCCTTTAAGTGATTTTGCCATCGGCATCACAAATTCAATCTCAGGTGACTGAGGCACTCGCTGAAGATGTGGGTGCAGGTGATCTGACCGCTTCATTGATCGACTCGAATACGCTTGCTCAAGCAACCGTGATTAGTCGTGAGTCTGCGGTGGTATGTGGTGTCGCATGGTTCAACGAAGTGTTTGCACAGGTTGATGCCGCGGTTGAGATTGATTGGGCTGTCGTAGATGGCGATGAAGTCGAAGCTGATCAAGTGCTCTGTCGTATCCAAGGTTCGGCAAGCGCGGTATTAACTGCTGAGCGTACAGCGCTGAATTTTTTGCAGACTCTGTCAGCCACGGCTTCTAAAGCCGCTGAGTATGTCAAAGCGGTTGAAGATACCGGTGTACGCATTCTTGATACGCGCAAGACGATCCCCGGGCTTCGTATGGCGCAGAAATATGCTGTGACCTGTGGTGGCGCATCGAATCATCGCATGGGATTGCACGATGCGATTCTCATTAAAGAGAATCATATTGAATCTGCCGGTTCGGTAACCGCGGCATTACATCGTGCGTTTGCTGAGCATCCCAATGTTGAGATCGAGATTGAAGTCGAGACACATGAGCAGTTAGAAGAAGCGCTAGCGGCTGGCGTAAAGCGTGTGTTGCTCGACAATATGAGCTTGCCGCAGTTGCGTGAAGCCGTTGAGCTCAATCAAGGCCGCGCACGACTTGAAGCCTCAGGTGGGGTTAATTTAGATACCGTGCGTGATATTGCGCAAACCGGTGTGGATGACATTTCGGTCGGTGAGATAACCAAAGATATTCGCGCAATTGATTTTTCGATGCGCTTTGTAGCAGAGGCATAAGGTCTCAGAGGACATGATATGAAGATTCAAGATAAAACAGTCGTTGCCTGTAACTTCAAACTCTACGATCAAGATAACAACCTGATCGATTCGTCAGATAACGAAGGTCCTTTGATGTACCTGCATGGTATGGGCGAGTTATTGCCGGGCTTGGAAGTTGCGCTAAGCGGCCACGAGGTTGGCGATAAATTTGAAGTGCCACTTAGTGCGGATGATGCCTTTGGTGATGTTGATGAGCGTTTGATTGATGTTGTACCGCGCAGCAGTTTCCCTGGTATCGATGTGATTGAAGTGGGTATGCGTTTTGAGACCGAGATGGAAGATGGCTCAGTGGTGCTGGTTCGCGTGATCGATGTGGACGATAAAACGGTTACCGTTGATGGTAACCATGAGTTAGCTGGGCGCGATATTCGTTTTGATCTTGAAGTTATCGAAGTGCGCCAAGCAACAGAAACCGAGCTACAACATGGCCATGCACACGGTGCTGACGGCCACTGTCACGGCTAAGCTTTAAGCAAAACGTTTTTCTAAATAGGCGATGATGTCGTTGGATTCATACATCCAACGTGCTTCGCCATCTTCCTCAATCAGCAAGCAAGGCACTTTGATCTGACCGCCTTCTTTCTCTAAACGCTCACGATGTGCCAAATCGCTCATCGCATTACGCTTCTCAATGTTTAGACCTAAGCGATGCATTGCACGTTTGGTTTTTATACAAAATGGGCAAAGCGGGAATTGATAGAGTGCCATGTTGGCCGTTGCTTTATCGGCAGCCAGTTGTGCGTCGGCTGAGCGCTTCATTGGTGAGGGGCGTGTGATGCGATCACCAAGCCAAATCAAGCCACCGAGTGCATTACGAATCAGTTTTAACAGCATTACTTATCTCCGCCTAAGCAAGGTGGTGAGTCAGGAGATTGGCCGCCTTTGGCGAACCATTCTTCAGGAGTCATTGTGTGTAAAGCGAGAGCATGAATGCTGTCGCGAATCTCGCCATCGAGAGAGGTGTTCACTGCGCGATGACGCTTGATTAGCGTGAGCCCATCAAACTTGTCGGTGACTAACGTCACTTTAAAGTGAGATTGCGCATCGTCAGGCACATTGTGTGTGTGGCTCTCATCAACCACCTCAAGATGAAGTGGTGAGAAATCTTTCTCGAGGGCTTGGGTAATTTTGTCTTGTGTACGCATGCTGTAAAGCTCGACTATCAATTATGCTGCGCATTTTTAGTGACTTGCGTGATGAAATCAACCAAGTCGGAGTGCGGTTTACATGCCGCCCCAGAATTCCGAATCTCGCGAGAGGAATTCATCATGTGGGATGTAATGCGAACCATCGCATGAGAAGTTCAAACCAATAATCCCGTTAAAGATATTGATTGAACCTGCGCGGAGATAAATCGTGTCGTCAGCCGTTCTCAAGTGCACAAACGTCTCGAGAATAGGGCGAATATCTTTTTTCGGCACCACCGCATTGTCTGGATATTTGTGATGCGGAAACGCTAAACAGATATCGGGATCGATCAGGTCATCGTATTCAACAACTTGATAGCGATAAGGGTCGGCCATCGTCCAGAAGGTCGCTCGGCTACTTGAGAAGTGCAGCTTCAAGTGGAAAACGCCATTCTCCAAGATCAGCTCACGCATCACCGGCAGAATCGTTTCGATCTGTTCGTCCAAGCGACTCTTGATACGAGTCTGCTCAAATACCTGACTGCGAATCGAAGGGTCACCTTTGATCTGACGCCAACGCGAAGGGTCGGTGTAGATATCTTTGGTAATCGGTAGCTTTCGTAAGTCGAAGTCGGCGCCGACATAACCCACCACTTCTTCACCAATGAAGATCTTTTCAATGGCGGTCACTGAAGGGCGGTTCGCGCGGATACTGATATAGGCCTCGGATAGGGTCATATCATGATCATCATTGATGCCAATGAAGTAAGGACGCTCTGAGCGATCAACGCCAAACTTATCTTCGATCAGTCCGTTATGACTGGCATTGGAGGTGAGCTGTTTGCCATCCAAATCGAGAATGTAAAGAAAGGTGACATAAGGCACCTTAGCCATTGAATCCATCAGGCGATCTTCAACGGCTTCACGATCACCCCATACGCTCGCGATACGACGCGCCGTACGATGCATTGGATCGTATAAAAGATTCTGTAGATGAGCGCGTTGTTGTTGAACGCGTTGCTGTAAGGGCGAAATGGTGGGTTCAGTGCTCATGTGCAAATCCTCTTATTCGCCTGTTGCGCCTCCGGGTATCCCCGGAAAAGGCATCACATTACTCGGTGCGCCTTTTGAGTCGATGATCTTGTTGGCGCCACGCTTGCTGACCTCATCAATACGGATGACAGCGTGCATCGGCACATAAATCACATCAACGTTAGCGAATTCGTTTTTTAGTTTTTCTTCTGAGGGGTCAATGACGACGGATGTGTGTTCGTCGAAGAGAAAATCGGCGATTTCAAGAAAGCCCCATAAGTCGCTTTGGCCTACGCTCTCAGCATGCAGCTGGTAGACCTTGCCGTTGTTATGGAATGAAACGCGATAAATTCTCATAGAGTTCGTGTACCTCTGCCAAGATATTACCTGACAGGCGGGTTCAGGACGACAAAAACCTGAGGCGCCTGCGCTATCATGCGGGCATTAGATTAGGAGCTGTTATGTCGGTATTTAAGCAATTGGAGTCGCTCGAGACTGGGCAATCAATGGACCTCTCAGGGGTGATTGATCAGATGCCTTGGAATCAGGATGGCTTGCTGCCCGCGATCGCTCAGCAGTTCGATTCAAAAGAAGTGTTGATGATGGCGTGGATGAATCGTGATGCGCTGCTCGAAACCTTAGAAACCGGTCGTGTGTGCTATTGGTCGCGCTCACGTCAGCAGTACTGGCGTAAAGGCGAGTCATCAGGCCAAGTACAGGTGCTAAAAGAGCTACGACTTGATTGCGATGGCGACACTATTTTACTGCTCGTCGATCAAACCGGGCCGGCATGTCATACCGGTCGTCGTGATTGTTTTTACAACAAGATCGAGGGTGATCAGGTGATTGTCGATAAGGCACCGATCATGTCGAAAGAAGAGCTTTACGGAAAATAAGATGCACGTCTCCGGTATTCCTGCCTTTGAAGATAACTACATCTGGTTGTTAAGCACCTCGGCGAATGAGCATTGTGCGGTGGTGGATCCGGGTGATGAAGATCCGGTCATCGAAACACTCGAGTCAAAAGGTTTAACCCTTGATGCGATTTTGATCACACATAAGCATGGTGATCATGTCGGGGGTATAGAAGGCCTGAAGCAACGTTGGCCGAATGCCGTGGTGTATGCGCCAGCGAATGAAGCGATTCGACTCAAAGAAGTGGCGGTAGCTGAAGGCGATCAGGTTGAGCTGAAAAATCTGGGCGTGACGTTAAATGTTTTGGATGTGCCAGGTCATACCGAAGGTCATGTGGCTTATGTGACTGACGGCTCGCTTTTCTGTGGCGATACCTTGTTTGCAGGTGGCTGTGGTCGTGTATTTAGTGGCACCTTTGAGCAGCTCAGTGCGTCATTACTTAAGCTAGCTAAGCTGCCAGCGGAAACCAAAGTCTATTGTGCGCATGAATATACCGAGGCGAATCTAGGCTTTGCCAAATGGGTTGAGCCAAACAGTGCGGCCTTAGCGGAACGTCAACAAACCGTTGAAGATAAGCGCGAAGCAGATCAACCAACAGTGCCATCGGTGCTGAAAGATGAGTTAGCAACCAATCCCTTTATGCGCACGCAAGAGCCAGTGGTTATCGCAGCTGCTGAACAATGGGCGGGAGAATCACTGACCTCGCCGGCGGCCGTTTTTAGAGCGCTGCGAACCTGGAAAGATAAAGATTACGACTAACTAAAAAAGCCCGCTTAAGCGGGCTTTGTTTTTAGGCTTCGCGACGTTCGCGAACTGCGGCGGCGAGCTGTTCGAGCACCGGTACGCTGTCATCCCAATTGATACAGGCATCGGTGATGCTCTGACCATAAACAAGATCGCGACCTTCGATGAGATCTTGGCGACCTGCAACCAGATGCGATTCAATCATCACGCCAGTGATGTTGTGATTGCCACGACGAATCTGGCTGGCAACATCACGCGCAACTTCAATCTGTTTTTCGTGTTGCTTGCGGCTGTTGGCATGGCTGAAGTCGATCATCAGATTAGGACGTAAGCCTGCGCTTTCCATTTCGTTAGCAGCTTCCGCAACTGACTCTTGGTCATAGTTAGGGCGTGAGCCACCACGCAAGATGATGTGGGTATCTTCGTTGCCTGTGGTGTTGAAGATGGCTGAACGACCTTCTTTGGTCAGTGACATAAAGACGTGTGGGCGTTCTGCTGCGCGCATAGCATCAACAGCAATGCGCATGGTGCCGTCAGTACCGTTTTTGAAACCAACAGGGCAAGACAAGCCTGATGACAATTCACGGTGACCTTGGCTCTCAGTGGTGCGTGCACCAATCGCGCCCCAGCTAATCAAGTCAGCAACATATTGTGGGCTGATTAAATCTAGGAACTCAGTGCCAGCAGGTAAACCCATTTCATTCACATCGAGCAGCAGCTTACGCGCACGCTTAAGGCCTTCATTGATGTCGAAGGTCTCATTTAGATGTGGGTCATTGATCATGCCTTTCCAGCCAACAGTAGTTCGTGGCTTTTCAAAATAGACGCGCATCACGATTTCAAGATCGTCTTTGAGTTGCTCGCGGACAACTTTGAGCTTTTCAGCATATTCAATCGCAGATTTTGGATCGTGCACCGAGCAAGGGCCGATGATCACGAGTAAGCGATCATCCTTGCCATGCAGGATGTTATGGATCGCGGTGCGAGAGTTAGCAACGGTGGTTGCAGCTGATTCACTGATCGGAAATTGATTGTGAATCGCAGCAGGTGATTCCACCTCGGTAACGTGATTTATGCGTAAGTCGTCTGTTTGTGGCATGTCGTCATTCCTAATCGATGCGGCATTATAACGAGGAAGGTGTTGATTCGCTGTGTTCTACGAGGCATTTGCCCGAGATTTTGCGCGACGGATGAGCCAAACGCCCAGACCTTGCGAATTCAAATCGATATCGCCCTCAAAAATCTTTAGCGCGGCATCACGATCGATACCGCAATGTGCAACAGCGCCATCGACGAGCTCATGCTCGACCGCTTTGGCGAGTCGCTCGGCACGACCGTCAGATTCATTGGCTTCTTCATCAATCGCGATCTGAGCATGGCGATTAATGCTGCCACGCAGACCATCCACCCATTTCTCAGGATTTGGGTAAAGCCCGTAGTGGGTCAGGCAAACCGCTGAAGGCTTTAGCGCCATCATGCGATCGAGACTATCCATCCAAGCTTCAGGATCAAAAGCGACCGGTGAGCTGGTGCAAGTGATGTAAGGATTGTCTTCACCAAATTCACGATAGCCTAAGCCAAAGGTGTCACCGGTGAACAGATACTGGCTTGCTGAATCAAATACGCAGCAATGATGATTCGCATGTCCTGGCGTATGGATGATGGTCAGTGTGCGATTGCCTAATTGAAGAGTGCGACCTTCTTCGGCTGCCTCGCAGCGTGACGCGTCAATCGGGATCAGCTCACCGTAATCTTTAGCAAAAGGCTCTTCGCCATAGACTGCCGTTGCACCGGCTTGTAGCTTGCTTGGGTCCACCATATGAGGGTGCCCCTTTGGGTGTGTGACTAAGGTGGCGTTAGGGCAGACCTTCATTAGTTGACCTGCGCCACCGGCATGATCGAGATGTACGTGGGTTGGAATCACCCAGCGAACTTGTTCAGGCGTGCCGCCAGCGGCTTCGAGTGTTTGCAGAATTTGTGGCTGACTGTGTTGTGTGCCGCAGTCGACCATGGCGAACTCATCGCCATCTTGGATCAAGTAACAAGCGCCCAGATGGTCGCGATACAACTTGATGTCGATAAGATGGGTGCCGTGGCCCAAGTCTTGGTGATCTTTTGGAAATGTCATTGTTATTATCCTAAGCGCTGAAAGCACACTGTAATCGGGTTAAGTCCGATAAAAAAATCAAACCTTTTAATGACTTAAAGGTTCTCGGCGCGTTGTTTCAAGGTTTCTAGGCCGCGTTCATAATTTTTTCCGATCATATCGTCGAGAAACAGGCCCACATAGCGACTGAATAGATCCCAGCCAAATTGGGTCTCGAAGGTCCAAGTGACGTTATTTGACTGATTAAGCGTGGGCTCAAGTTCGAAGGTCATCATGCCGGATTGTTTGTCGCTGAAAACCATACGCATGTCGACTCGCTGATTGGCTGTGGCATCAGTCACCTCGATATAACCGGTGGTGATCTCATCACCCTGAGTTATCTGCCAGCGTTGAGTAGCACCTTTGCCAGATGCAGGACCTTCGTAGGTATAGGTGACATTCTTCGCTAAGTTGGCCCAAGGTGACCATGCTTGAAATTGTTTGAGGTCAGCGATCTGCGAATAAATAGTTTCAGCAGGGGCCTGGATGGTTGCTTGACGGCTAACGCGTACTGAATCAGGTAAGAAAATACCAACGCCGATCAGGACCACCAATAAGGTCAGCAGAAAGACAAACAGCAAGCGGGCAAAAGACATCATGACAGGGGTCCGTGGGGTAAGCAGTTGAAGTGAACGAGTTTGCGCAGCTTATCAGTCACTGCAAAACGTGTGATCGATGCATTGGAGACGTCTGCGCGATACCAGCTGCTCGCTGGCGCTTGGGTGACATGACCAAAGGTCGCGCGGATAACACCGGCATGCGCAACCACGAGCAGATGTTCATCTGAGTAGCTGTTGCATAGCTGATCGAAAACCTTGGCGCAGCGTTGACCGAACTGATCGAGAGGTTCTGCACCTTCGGGTCGTTGATTGACGGGGTCTGCATAAAAAGCATGAAACTCATCTGCGCGACTGGCTAAGAGTGTTTGTTTGGTTTCACCTTCCCAGCTGCCAAAGCCGACTTCGCGAAGGTCATCTTCGATATGCACAGGTAGCTGATGCTGTTCGCCGAGCCAGTGAGCAAAGGCATGGCATCGACTCAAGGGGGAGCTAATGATGCGCGTCCAAGGGATATCGCCTTGGGTGCTATGTTGCATCTGCGCCCAGCCTTTTTCGCTTAACGGGTCATCAATCGCATTGCCGCGATAACGACTGCCGCCAACGGGCTCGCCATGACGAAGGTAATCAATCAGTAAGGACATTAGGGATCTCTCGACTTTGCTCCACTTTACCATTGCATGGCATGGCATATCGGTGCACTAGACAGGGTTTGCTGGCTTCTGTGGAATTGCTGATACTCTAGAACGATGAATCGATGGCTCCCTGTTTTTTTGATGCTTTGCGCTCCCGCAACCTGGGCGGCTGAGTCATGGGAGCTGAAGATCCATGGGCATCATCGTTATGTCTTTGGCGATGTGATTCTGCAGGGGTATGTGCAACTGCCTTGGGAGGTCTCGGTTAGCTTTACCGTGGATCAAGGACAGTTTGTGGCTGGCTCTGGGCTTGCGCAATGGAAAGGGGGTGCGACCAAGGGCAGTCATCCGCCTCAGTGGTTCAATTGCGAGCTTTTAGAAGGTAGTTATCTCGATCCCAATCTAAAACTTCTTGAGATGCCGCGGGTGCGCTTTAGCCGTTTTCCAATCGCCGGAACCATCGAGCAGGGTCAGTTAACCATTCGCCCGGGGTATGAAGTGCCCGGTAATTATTTGGCGATTCGTTATGGCTGTGAAACGCGCGACCCGGGTGCGGTTGAGTGGTTCTTATTTGCCAGTCGAAGTAAGAATGAAGAGGGTAAGCGCCAAGATGCCGAGATCAATGAGCAAGGCGATTATCGATCAGCGGTGATTCGTGAGGTGAAGGTGCTGCCGCCGAATGATGTGGTGAGCATGCCGCTACAAGATGGGTGGTCGTTTCAGCAAGGCCATCAAGAAGCAGATTATTTTGCGACCTATCAGCTTAAGCGCCGTTAAAAGTTAAAGCGCATATCGCGCGATATCGACATCTGAATTGAGTGGCTGTTGATCCAGTAAATGATTCACAAAGTGCTCGGCATGCCACGGAATAGTCAGCGAGCCACGAGCGCCAAAACCGTTAAACAGTTTGAGTTTCTCATCGACAGGGTGTGTGCCAATAAAAGGTTTACGGTCAGAGGTTGCCGGTCTAACGCCTGCTGATTGTTCAATCGTTAAATCATCGGGTAGGGATTTAAATAGATTCTCTAAACCCTGTTGAAGCTGCGCTCGAGCTTCTTCGGTGGCTTGTTCGTCTAGCTGCTCATGTTCATGTGTGGCACCAAAGCGATAGTTGCCATCATGTGTTGGCAGAATCCAATGTGCACTGTTTATGATGTGCTTTGTTAGCGGGGTCTTGGTTTTTAGAGTGAAGAATTCGCCTTTATCCGGTTGCAGAGGTAAGTGCTGAAACCATGGGTTATTGCGTAGCCCATAACCTTCGCAAAAGATGATGTCAGTCGCATGGAGATCATTGAGTGTGATTTCATGGTCTTCAATAACGATATCCGAGTAGCTCATGCTCGTTTGCTGATAAGCATTTTGAGTGATCAGCCATTCGCGAAGATCATCGAGTAATGCGGGTATATCAAGATAGCCTGTTTGTTTTTGCATAAAGCCACCAAGTGGCGCATGAATGTTTTTATCAATCTCATCTTTATCAAGAATTTGATCGATAAAGTGATGGCTATCCGGAAGAGCGAGTTGTCTTTCGATAAAGCGATGTTGTTCATCAAGATGCAGTAAGCGCAACATATCGATGGCGTGAAAGTAGTGGTTGCCGCTTATCTTTTGTATGTCTGCATACAATGTATGCGCATGGTCAAGCCAAAGTTGTGTTTCTGGTGGGCGATTGAAGCGTTTCCCCGGTAAAGGATTGATCAAGCCAGCAGCGACTTTAGAGGCGCTATGTTTTAGGCCATCATCAATCACCATCACTGTTTGGCCGCGATGAATCAGCTCCCAAGCGAGTAGGCTGCCGGCAAGACCTTGGCCGATAATCAGATGATCATAGGGATCAGACATCTTATTTTTCTGTGTGCTGCCGCTGGTACTCAAACATCACAATCGATGCGGCAATACTGGCATTGAGACTTTCCATCGGGCCGCTTAAAGGGATGCTTAAGGTGATGATGTCCGGATGATCAGCGGGATCAAAACTCAGACCGACTTCCTCGTGTCCGACAATGAAGGCAGCTTTTTTATCCAGTGCTACCTCGTTCAAGTTTGCTTGGCCATTTGCGGCAAGCGCGTAGAGGGTGTGTCCAGAGGCGCGAAGTTGATCTAAGGATTGCTCAATCGTGTCATTAAAAACAGCAGGTACTTTACGGAAAGCCCCTTTGGCTGGAGCTGGGTCGAAAACGCCTATGTTCACTAAGTGAATCGCTTCGCCGCCAAAGGCATGGGTGCTGCGGAAAATCTTGGGTACGTTGTAGCCGGCTTTGAGGTGATCGAGCACCATCACAAACGAGTGCTGGCCAGGCTCAGCCATCACATTACGTTGGCGGTTTTTTAGGTAACGCTGCTCGACCTGCTTTTGTCGTGCAATGCGGTCGGCTTTTCGTTCGGCGCGGGTCATTCGTTCGTTTTCGTCGCTCATCGCTACGATTGTTCGTTTCAATTCAATAGATACAGGCAGTTATTAGACCGCATAGCAAGGTACAATGCGACGCTCTTATTTTTGGTGGTCCCCATGGCCGAACAGTTAATCGCAGCAGCTGAGGAAGTTTTATCCCGGGTTGATACGCCCGAGGCGTTGCGAGCGCTTGATAAATCAGACCTTAAAGGTGTCGCACAAGCTGTGCGAGATTATCTCGTGGGTAGCGTATCTCAAACCGGTGGCCACCTTGCAGCGGGTTTGGGCGTTGTCGAGCTTACCGTTGCATTGCATTACGTATTTAACACGCCTTCGGATCGATTGATCTGGGACGTGGGTCATCAAGCTTATCCGCACAAAATTTTGACCGGTCGTCGTCAGCGCATGGATAGCTTGCGTCAAAAAGATGGCTTAAGTGGTTTCTTGAAGCGCGATGAGTCTGAATACGACGCCTTTGGTGCGGGTCACTCAAGTACCTCGATCAGTGCGGCACTGGGTATGGCTGTTGCGGCAAAAGCAGAAGGTTTAGATCGTGAGCATATCGCGGTGATTGGCGATGGTGCTTTGTCTGCCGGTATGGCGTTTGAAGCACTTAATCACGGCGGTGCACTGGATGCTGATTTGTTGGTTATCTTGAACGATAACGATATGTCGATCTCTAACCCGGTGGGTGCGATCAGTAACTACTTAGCGCGGGTGCTTTCGAGTCGTTTTTATAACTCGATGCGAGAAGGGAGTAAGCAGGTCCTGAGTAAGTTGCCATCGATGAAAGATTTGGCGCTGCGCTGGGAAGAACACATGAAGGGCATGGTGATGCCCGGCACACTTTTCGAAGAACTTGGTTTTACCTATATCGGACCTATTGATGGTCATAACCTTCCGCTACTGCTGAGTACGCTTGAAAATATGAAGCGTATGAAAGGGCCGCGCTTCTTGCATGTGGTGACGCAAAAAGGACGAGGTTATGCGCCTGCTGAAGGTGATCCTTGTGTGTATCACGGTGTAACCCCGTTTGATGCTGATACCGGCAAGATGGAAAAGAAAGCCGCTGGTTTGAGTTACACCAAGGTGTTTTCAGATTGGATCTGCGACCTTGCAGAGCAAGATCCGCGCGTTTTTGCGGTTACCCCTGCGATGTGTGAAGGCTCAGGCTTAGTTGAGTTTAGTCGTCGCTTTGCTGATCGTTATCACGATGTCGGTATAGCTGAGCAACACGCAGTCACCTTTGCAGCAGGTTTAGCCTGTGAAGGTCAAAAGCCTGTGGTGGCAATTTATTCGACCTTTCTGCAGCGTGCTTATGATCAGTTACTGCATGACGTGGCGTTACAGAATCTTGATGTGACCTTTGCGGTTGATCGTGCAGGCTTTGTGGGTGCTGATGGCGCTACACATGCGGGCAGCTTTGATTTGAGCTATGTGCGTTGCGTACCGAACATGGCGATCATGGCGCCGAGCGATGAAGCCGAGTGTCGTGCCTTGTTGCAGACCGCGTATGAATTTTCAGGCCCTGCCTTAGTGCGTTATCCACGAGGTGGCGGTTTGGGTGCAACGCCAGAAAAAGAACTAACGACCGTACCTTGGGGTAAAGGTCGCATTGTTCGTGAAGGCCAAGATGTGGTGATCTTGAACTTCGGTTCTGTTCTAGGTCGGGCGTTAGAAGTTGCAGAGCGTTTGAATGCGACTGTGGCTGATATGCGTTTTGTGAAGCCACTAGATCAAGCGTTGATTAAACAAGTTGCGGCTAATCATTCTTTGATTGTGACGCTTGAAGAGAACGCGGTGGCGGGTGGCGCTGGCGCAGCGGTTGCTGAATTTATCTCGACGGAGAATCTACATAACCGTCTATTACTATTGGGCATGCCAGATCTCTTTATCGAACAGGCGAGCCAAGCGGAGCAATTAGATCAGGCTGGCTTATCTGTTGATGAGATGTGCCAGCGTATACAGGCGCATCAATAAAACACACTTAATACGCCGGTGTAGCCATACAGGCGTCGGTGTGAAATCTCGCCATTCGCAAAGAAGCCAATCAATGGCACATCACCCAAGTGTTCTTTGATGATGTTTAGCTCAACGTTAGGCGCTCCAAACTCATGGCGACCACGACCTAAGCAGGTGTGGTAAAGCGCGCCCTTAATCGGTTTATTGGTGTTGGCTTTGAGTTGATCAACCATCTCGATCAAATCTTGTTTAGCCGCATCTTTATCACGACGTGCAAATTGAATACGTTGTCCGACATGTGCCATGTCGCCGATAGCGATCAGTTTATGATCGGGATCTAAGCCAACTAAGTTGCGAACTAAATAATCACCAGTGTCAGATCCTTCAATAGGAAGCGCGGCAAAGATGCGTCCGCCGACTGCGTGAAGATCCTCTGCGAGTTCAGGTCCAATGGCCTCTTTAAAGACATCCAGAGCAGGGCGATCATCAATTTTTACGATGATGTGTTGTTCACACTCGGTGACGGTATGTGGCTCGCTAATCAACTGGCAGCCTTGGGCGAGGCGCGTATGCATAGCGATGTTGCTACCGAGTAAAACACCTGAGAGGCCTGCACCAACCGCTTGATCAGCAATTTGAACATTCAGTGTGTCAGAAGAAGTTAGGCCGCCAACCACAAAGCCTTGTAATTGATCTGCTAGTTGCTCAATCGTTTGTGGCACGGTGTGATGGCTTGGGTCGCCGTGCACGACAGCGATACTGGCAAAGTGTTGATCAATCCAACTGCGGTTTTCATCAAGCCATACTTGAGGGTTGTCTCGTAATGCCGGGATGACTCGAAAGTCGTCTTGCTTAAAGTCGGTCACTAGAATCGCAATCGCTATCTCTTCATAGCTTTCGCGTCCTGTGCTGCACAGTGCTTCAGCGACGGAGCCTACCCAGTGTGAGATGCCAGTATGAGAGCGCAGGTAATCAATAATGCGATCGGTTTCACTAGCAAGTTGATGATGGATGTAAATGAAGGCTAAGTCGCCAAGCGCTTCATTGGGCAGATCGCTGATGCAATTTTCGCAAATAGTTTTCCAGTCACTGCCGGTTTGATGAGTGTGTGAGAACGCCACTGAATGACTCTTTGTTATTTAAATAAGCAGTGTATCGAGTCAGTACTCGAACAGCTATTCGGGAAAGCCAATAAAAAACCCCACGATCCTTTCGGATGGTGGGGTTAGTTAAGCGAAAGCGCTTAAGACTTTGATTCTTCGATCAAGCGATGAATGATCGGCGCAAGGATGATCTCCATTGCTAAGCCCATCTTGCCACCTGGCACAACCAATGTGTTGCGACGTGACATGAATGAGTTAGGAATCATTGAGATCAAACGTGGGAAGTCCACACCACACTTATCAGGATTCGCGAAACGAATAACGATGAAGCTTTCGTCAGGCGTTGGGATGTCGCGCGCGATAAATGGGTTTGAGGTATCCACAGTGGCTACACGCTGGAAGTTGATATCGGTGCGCGAGAACTGAGGCGTAATGTGGTTGATGTAGTCCGGCATGCGACGCAGGATGGTATCGACGATGGTTTCTGCATCGTAGCCACGCTCAGCGTTGTCGCGATGGATCTTTTGAATCCACTCCAGGTTTACAACAGGAACAACACCGATGCCGAGGTCAACGTGCTTGGCAACGTCAGCGTCATCTGTTTGAACCAGGCCGTGAAGACCTTCGTAGAACATGAGGTCGGTATTCGCAGGAACTGGCTCCCAAGGCGTGAACTCGCCAGGCTTCTTGTCAGTGCCTAGGCGTGCATTGTGCTCTTCAGCTTCTTCTTCACTGTGAAGGTAGTAACGCTTTTCGCCACCACCGGTCTCGCCGTAGGTTTGGAAAAGGTCAGCTAATTTGCCGAATTCGTTTGCTTGAGGACCAAAGTGACTGATTTTGTTCTGAGTCATTTGGGTCTTCATTTCAGCGCGGTCGTAGCGGTGGAAGCTATCGCCCTCGATGATCGCAGCATTGATTTGCTCACGAAGGAAAATGGTTTCGAATGCGCGCTTAACGGTACTGGTACCTGCGCCAGATGAACCGGTGACAGCAACCACTGGATGCTTCTTAGACATTGATGCCCCCTATGAAAAACGTGGGTGAATCGGGATTGGAATTCAGCAAAAACGCCAAAGACCGTGAAAAAACTTGGGCGATGTTAGCACAGTCAGGCAAGAATCCTGAGGCACCCAAAGGAGATATAGGGTTTATGGGGTGTCGGGGAATCCCACGCCTGGGTTAAGGATATTATTGGGGTCAAATTGCGCCTTTATTAAGCGCATCAATGCCAGGCTGTTTTCATCGAGTTCGCGGTTGAGGTAATTCTTCTTTACCCGACCAATGCCGTGTTCACCTGATAGTGTGCCCTCAAGCGCAATGACAAGGTTAAAGACCTCGTCTAAACAGTCATGTGCCGCTTTGGCTTGCGCCGGATCATCGGGGTCTAACAGTAGGTTCACGTGAATATTGCCGTTGCCAGCATGGCCAAAATTCACAATGGTGATGCCATGTTTTTCAGCGAGTTCAGCGAGTCCGTTGATCAGTTGTGGGAGTCGAGAAACCGGCACCACCACATCTTCGTTAATCTTTTTCGGTGCGACATTACGCAGAGCGGGTGAGAGGGATTTGCGCGTGAGCCAAAGTTTTTCCACTTGCTCTTGGGTTTCAGCCAAAAACACCTCAATGCAGCCCTCGGTATTTGCGGTATCACGGACGAGCTTGGCGTCATTTTCAATCGATGCCGCTGAGCCATCGACTTCGATCATTAGCATGGCTTGTGCTTCTGCAGGCAGTCCAAGGTCTGAAAACTCACGCACCATCTCGATGGCTTTGCCGTCCATAAACTCCAGTGCGCAAGGCGTGATAGCTTGGGCCATTAGCTTAGAAACTGCTTTTGCGGCGCTATCAATGTCGCGGTAGATGGCTTGCAGCGTGGCTTTCTTTTCAGCAATCGGTGTGAGTTTTAACGTGGCTTCAGTAACGATGCCTAAAGTGCCTTCGGAGCCGATGAGTAATCGTGTCAGGTCATAGCCAACAACCCCTTTACTTGTACGCACGCCGGTACGTAGCGTTTTGCCTTCACCGGTAATAACTTTTAGGCCCAGGGTGTTCTCACGGGGTGTGCCGTATTTCACTGCACGTGGCCCCGCGGAGTTGTAGGCGAGGTTGCCACCAATGGTGCATACCGCTGAGCTGGTTGGATCGGGTGGCCAAAAGAAGCCGTGTTCTGCTGCCGCTTGTTGTAACTCTTGATTGGTGAAGCCCGGTGAAACAATGGCAAGGCGATTATCGGGATCGATTTCTAAGCGCTGACGCAGGCGCTCTGTCGACATGACGATGCCGCCATCAGCGGGAACCGTTGCGCCAGTGGTGCCGGTGCCTTTGCCGCGCGTGATTAAAGGAACCTGATGTTGGTTACACAGTGACACGGTCTGCTCAATCTGTTCATGGGTTGAAGGAAAGCAAACCGCTGCAGGAATCGCGTGCTGGCGACTATTGTCGTAACCGTAAGACCAACAATCCGCTTCCTCGGTTAATAAACTCTCTGCATCGTAATGATGCCGGAGTTGTTCAATTAAAGCGGATGTGGAGTTCACCTTAGTCGATGTATTCGAAGAGACGCACGACGCGTTTCACGCCACTGATATAGCGAACTTTCTCAACCACGGCATCTGCTTCTTCAGGCGTTAGTAAGCCCATTAAATAGACAGTGCCTAATGATGAGGTGGCTTTTACACGAAGCGGATCAAAGCCTTGAATGCCTACGTTGAAGAGCTCAACTTTCACACGGCTTGTAAGAAGAGTGTCAGCAGCTGCTTCGCTCCAAGTGCCTTCTGCGCCGACAGTCACTTCGTTATACACATGACGAACACGATCAATCTTAGTTAGCCTGTCACGGAAACGAGCAACGATGTCAGCGTCAACCGCTTGCCCGGTTAGAAGGATTTGTAAGTTGTAGACATCAATGCTGATGTTTGAATTACGTTGCAGATTTTCATCTTGGCTTCGTGCTTGAAGTGCTTTGACTAGAATCGCTTTGTCTTCAATAAAGGTGCCGGTGGTGCGACGGTCATGCGCCACAGTTGCTCCGGTTGTGCCTGCGCCAACTACCACTGCTGCGCAGCCACTGAGAAGGCTCGTGATAAGTAAAGCAAGAATAATGCGAAGGCTTAAGCGAGAAGTGTGCGAGTTCATACAACAAACGTCCTAATAATGTGTTGGTGCCATTTTAGCCTGCGTTGAAGGCATCTTTCACCCATTGAATCTGATGATCTTTGTCTAAAGCGACAACGTCAAAACGGCATGGGCTATCGTCAGGGTGTGTGGAAAGGTAATGTTGAGCAGTAAGAATGATTTTTTGCTGTTTGCGCTGATCAACGCTTGCGAGTGCGTCGCCAAATCGGTTTGAGCTACGTTGCCTCACCTCAATAAATACCAAGGTGTTTTGATCGCGCATGATGAGATCAATCTCACCAAAACGAGAGTGATAATTTTGCTCTAAAAGCGTCAATCCCTTTTGAGCCAGATGTGTGGCAGCAATTGCCTCAGTCGGATGGGGTTTGATTGGCGCCATGGGTAACTCACTGCGTATGGAGAAGCTAGCGAGTAATCGGCGCATACCCCAGTGCTTTAAGACGTTTACCCAGTTTGACCCAAACGGTCTGTCGCTGAATAACGCCTTGATCATCAATGCTTAAGCTGCCTGTTTGGCCATCTAGCGTTTGTTTTGAATCCTGAGAAAGTGCATCGGTATAAAAGGCCAACTTCAGGGCGTCGCGACCCATGGCGTAAAGTCGGAGATCAGAGAGCGTGTCTGGAAACATTTGATTGGCAGCATCACGATCTTTGCGCGCTAGCAGCAAGGGTGCGTCAGATACGGTGATGCCATTTAGATCTGCCAGTTGTTGCTTATCAAGGTAGCCATTCCAAATTGAAGAGCTTGCGTAAAGGGGTAAATCGCCAGCGCGATGAAATTCAAGTTGAGGGGCAAAGCTTTGCGCTTGTCGTGGCTGAGCGGCTAAATAGATGGCATCAACATCATCGCGACGACGTGGTTCATAGTTAATTTTTTCACCGAGTAGTTTACGGAGCGATTCGTAACGTTGCTCGCTGGCAGTGAGATGCAAAGGTGTTTTGATGTCAGCTGAAAAATCAACGGCTTCATCGTTGTAGGTTTGATGTGCGGGTAGTGTCCCGGTGATTTTTTGCCAGCGGGCTTTGAAAGCTTGTGCCATGCGTTCACCCCATGCGTTGTTCGGAGTGAAAAGTAGTGGTGCATGATGATTTTGCATCCATAAGAAGTCAGCGGCTTGTTCCGCTTCGCTTTCAGGTAGGAGTGCAAAGCGATAGAGCGATTGGTTTTTAGCGTTTAGTGGCACATGGTTTAAGGCTAGAACTGGTACTGGTAATGTCTCTGTTTGTGCAAGCTGGCTGACGGCTTGTTTTTCTAGTGGCCCAATGGCGAATTCAGCACCTTCATTCATAGCTTGTAATAAAAGTGATGTGATGTCGGCGTTGTTTGTGTCGTAAAACGATAGCTTAGGACGATTACTTGGATTGGTTAGGTGCCACTGCGCAGTAATGCCTTCGCGTAATGTGTTGCCGGCGTAGGCCAAGTCACCGCTCATAGGAAGAAAAACCGCGATGTGTTGATAACGTTTAGCGATTAGTCGCTTTTTGGTTGATCTTTGTGTGTTGGCAGGATGATTGGGATGGGTGTTAAGCCATAATGCCAACTGCGCTTCGCGATCAGTTTGGTTGTCGATACGCTGGATCAATTCGTACTGCATCCAAGCTTTGGTTTTTTCATCACTAGGCTGTAGGTTTTGCAATGCCCAACTAGGGGTGTTGCTTAAAAGTCTTGCGATAGCGCTGATGAGAAAGTCCTTTTGTTCAGCTTGTTCGCTGAGTTGTTCTAATTGGCTGTAGGCAATCGCGGCGCTTAGTGTATTGCCCTGCTGCTCGTTAAGTTGTCCGCTTAAGGCGTAGAAACGAGATTGCGCGGCGCGAGGTAATTTATTGCTTTCGATGCGTTGCAGTTCTTGTAATACGGAGGGTGCGTTGTTGCCATCGAAAAGAAGAATGGCGCGTAACAACTGAAAGCGAGCGGTTTGTTCGCCGTTGAGCTTGCGCTCGTTTATCGATAGTAAAAGGTTTTCTGCAGAAGCATTGTTGCCTTGTTGAAAAGCACTTTCTGCTTGAGCAAGAAATGCCTCTTCTTCGATGTTTTTCGTTTCCGCAATTACTTTCTGTTCACTTGACCCTTTGGGTAAA
The DNA here is from genome assembly GCA_038146785.1 of Gammaproteobacteria bacterium. Classification (GTDB taxonomy): domain Bacteria; phylum Pseudomonadota; class Gammaproteobacteria; order Chromatiales; family Chromatiaceae; genus VMDJ01. The sequence continues at coordinate 129,227 of JAYQSI010000016.1, read as the reverse complement.
AAGGACTGCATAGGTTGGCAGGCGCTTAAAAGAAAAGCGGTGCTGACAAAAAAGATACTGATTAAACGTTGCATGGAATAGCGATGTGCGGCGAACATAAAGTCTGAATCATCAAAGACAGGGGGCGAGGTGTCAAACCTAGCGCAAAAAGGGACCTTATATATAGTTGCGACACCCATTGGTAACCTCTCGGATTTATCAGAGCGCGCAAAGGCGATTTTGTCATCGGTGGACCTTATTGCGGCTGAAGATACTCGACATACCAAAAAGCTCCTTCAGCATCTTGGAATTAATCGGCGGTTGCTGGCGCTGCACGAGCACAATGAAGATGAGAAAAGTGCGCTTGTGGCGGACCGATTGGCTGCGGGCGAGTCAGTAGCTCTGGTTTCAGATGCAGGCACCCCTTTAATCAGTGACCCCGGCTTTCCGTTGGTGCGCGAGTGTCATCAGCGCTCTATCCCAGTTTCCCCGATTCCTGGTTCAAGTGCGCTAATAGCGGCCTTGTCGGCATCAGGCCTGGCTACGGATGAGTTTCACTTTATTGGGTTTGTGCCGCGGAAGTCGAATGCTCGCAGAGAGGTCTTTAGTGAAAAAGCGAATGCGTCAGGTACTTGGCTTTTTTATGAAAGTTCGCATCGAATTGTTGAATCTTTGCGTGATTTAGCCGCAGTTATCGGTGATTTACGTCGCGTGGTGTTGGCCCGAGAGCTAACAAAACTGCATGAAACCATCATTTCAGCCCCTCTTTCTGAGCTTATCGATCGAGTGATCGCCGATGAGAATCAACAAAAAGGTGAGTTTGTTGTCATTGTTGAAGGTGCTGCTCAGGTAGAAGAAAGCGAGGATTTCTCGGACGTTGACCGCATTTTGCGAATTTTAATGGCAGATTTACCGTTAAAACAGGCTTCGAGCCTGGTCGCTGAGATTACGGGTGTGAAGAAAAATATCGTTTATCAGCGTGGTCTGGCGCTTAAGGCTTAAGTTAAAATAGTTCCTGAGTTGACCAGACGATCGCGGCCCTTGTGGCGGAGGAAAGTCCGGGCTCCATAGGGTAGAGAGCCAGATAACATCTGGGCGGCGCGAGTCGACGGAAAGTGCCGCAGAAAATATACCGCCTAAGTCTGTAAAGACCGGTAAGGGTGAAAAGGTGTGGTAAGAGCGCACCGCGCAACTGGCAACAGGTGTGGCAGGGTAAACCCCTCTCGGAGCAAGACCAAATAGGGAAACACGCGTAAGCGCTCTGCGACCCGCAGGGGTTTCCGGGTAGGTCGCTTGAGCTGCCTGGTGACAGGTATGCCAGATGAATGGTCGTCCACGACAGAACCCGGCTTATCGGTTAACTCGTTCAATAAACCCCAGTGGCGTGAAAACGCTCTGGGGTTTTCCTTTTTTGGCTATTTTTTTACCAACTCCTCATGTTTCACTTTAAGTTACATCGTTATAAAGCTGTTTTTCAACGGTAATTTTATAATTCTGGATTTTCGCTAAGTCGCTGAGAAATAAGCATTTTTTCCTAAAAAAGGGTTGACCAAGTGGGTTGATGTACCTAGAATTTCCAAATAAGTGGCGAATTGTGGGGCGAATTGGGGAATTCGCGTCACTTCATTCATTTGGAGAGGTGAAACGTGTTTTTGGGTGTGAATACGCTCAATGTGGATGCGAAGGGGCGCATGGCTATTCCGGCAAAGCACCGGGATGAGCTTGCGTCTTGTTGTGCCTCTCGTGTTGTCGTCACGATCAATCCCCGTGAACACTGTCTCTGGCTCTACCCTGAAAATGTTTGGCGTGACATCGCTCGCAACCTCTCGCGACTCCCCACTCTGAAACGCCAAAACCTTGTCCTGCAGCGTTTGTTGTTAGGTCATGCCTCTGAGGTAGAGCTTGATAGCCAAGGTCGTATTTTGTTGTCCGCTGAGTTGCGTGAGTACGCATCGCTCGATAAGCGGGTGGCCTTGGTTGGTGAAGGCTCTCGTTTCGAAATCTGGGATGAAGAGTCTTGGTTGGGCAATCGTGAAGGCTGGTTGGCTGAAGCCAATGATCTTGATTCGGATCTATCCGATGAGCTTGGCGATATGGTGTTGTGATGAGTGATCTCGGACATCGCACGGTGTTACTCGATGCGGCGGTAGAGGCTCTCTCAATTCAGCCTAAAGGGATTTATGTCGACGGCACTTTTGGTCGGGGTGGTCACAGCACGCTTATCTTAAAAGCGCTAGGCGAAACTGGTCGCCTGATTGCATTCGATAAAGATCTCGCAGCGATTGATGTAGCTAAGCAGTTGTTTGCTGAGGATTCCCGATTTGTTATCCATCATGAAAGCTTTGCGGATTTAAAAACTATCGCTGAGCAACATGATCTATTGGGCAAGATCGATGGCGTCTTGCTTGATCTTGGTGTGTCGTCACCACAGCTTGACGAAGCGGATCGTGGCTTTAGTTTTATGAAAGAAGGCCCGCTGGATATGCGCATGGATCAAGCGCGCGGTTTGTCAGCAGCGGAATGGTTGGCTGAAGTTGAAGAGGCGGATTTAGTTACTGTGCTCAAAGAGTATGGTGAAGAAAAATTTGCTAAGCGCATTGCTCGCGCCATTGTTGAGCAGCGCGATAAGGCACCACTGACCACAACCTCTGAGTTGGCGGCCTTAGTTGAAAAAGCAACGCCAGTAAAAGATCGTTTTAAGCACCCTGCAACACGCACCTTTCAGGCCATTCGTATTTTTATCAATCGTGAGTTGGTTGATCTTGAAGAAGTATTGGCTTCGGTGATTGATGTGTTAGCGCCGGGTGGTCGTTTGGTTGTGATTAGCTTCCATTCGCTCGAAGACCGTCGCGTTAAACAGTTCATGAAGCGTGAATCACAAGGTCCAAAGCTACCTAAAAAATTACCTATCGCACATGTTGAAACACAAGGGCGTTTACGTCTTGTGGGTAAGGCGATTAAAGCATCTGAAGAAGAGGTTGCGGCAAACCCTCGCGCACGAAGCGCTGTGATGCGTATTGCGGAGGTGGCGGCGTGAGTTCAAGGCAACGCTTGTGGTTGTTCGCTGTGATGTTTCTGGTCTTGGTAAGCGGTGTTGCGGTTGCCAATATGAAATACCAGTCACGTTTATTGTTTGTTGAATCGCAAAAGCTTCGCGCCTCAATGGATAAAGAGGTGTTGGAAGAAGGTCGTTTGCGATTAGAGATTGCAAGCCGCGGCGATTTTGATCACGTGGTTCGTGAAGCTGCAGCGCGCCTTGATATGCAGTCACCGTCATCAAAACAAGTGGTGGTTTTGGACTGATGGCGGCTAAGAAACAACAACGTATCAAACAATATCAGCGCGAGCAGGCTGGTGTGCCGAATGCGGCATGGCGTCGTCATTTTGTGTCGGGTGTATTTGCTTTAGGTGCTGCTTGGTTAGTGGTTGAGGCGGTTAATCAGCAGGTATTGAAGGCAGACTTTTTGCAATCAAAAGGCGAAGAGCGTTATATCGAAACAGTAGAGATTGAAGCGCATCGCGGCATGATTACTGATCGTCGTGGTGATGTTGTCGCCATGAGTACGCCGGTTGATACGATCGCGGCAAATCCTCGCTTACTTTCCGCGAGTAATGAAAAGCTGATGCCTTTAGCGCAGGCGCTAGAGATGTCGCTTGCGCAGTTAAAGAAAATTATTTCTAGCTCGTCATCGACGTACTACGTTCGCTTAAAAAGAAAGCTGCAGCCATCAGAAGCTGACTATGTGTTAGCAGTAGCTAAAGCGAATGGTTTGAAAGGTTTATATAAAGAGCGTTCTTATCGTCGCTATTACCCAATGCATGAAGTGTTCTCGCATGTCGTTGGCTTTACAGATTACGAAGATAAAGGCCAAGAAGGTCTTGAGCGTGTGTTTGATCAGCAGTTGGCTGGCTTGCCAGGTAAAAAGCGTGTCTTACGTGATGGGCGTCGCCAGGTTGTTGAAGATATCGAAAATATTCAAATGGCAGAGGATGGTAAGCATCTCGCATTAAGTCTTGATGCGCGTCTGCAATACATTGCCTATCGTGAGCTGAAGTCGGCTGTGTCTAAAAACAGCGCGACATCAGGTTCGGCAGTTGTCTTGGATGTGAAGACGGGTGAGGTTTTGGCGATGGTGAATCAGCCTGGCTATAACCCAAATGGCAATCGTTCATCTAAGAACGGTCGTCTGCGTAATCGTGCAGTTACCGATACCTTTGAACCGGGCTCAACCATGAAGCCTTTTGTGGTTGCGGCGGCATTAGATTTTGATGAAGCATCAATTGGTGAATTGATTGATACCGCGCCTGGTTACTTCAAAGTAAGAGGCGGTGTGGTTAAGGATCATGATGTTTTAGGTGAAATCGATTTAGATACCTTGCTCGCGAAATCGAGCAATGTGGGTGCAGCAAAGTTAGCGATGCGCCTCGATTCTGAAAAGTATTATGACTTTTTAAAGCGTCTTGGTTTTGGTGAGCCTGTTGCGTTTGATTTTCCTGCTGAGACCTCAGGTGTTTTGCCGCATTGGTCAGGGTGGGCTGAAATTGAAAAGGCGACTATTTCATTTGGGTATCACTTATCAACAAACACCATGCAGTTGGCACGTGCCTATGCAGCATTGGCAAATGATGGCGTAGCGGTACCTTTAACCTTATTAAAGCGAGGCGACGAAAAGGTAGAGAGGTCGTCGTGTTTTTGATGCAAGCTCAGCAAAAGCCGTGCGTCAGATGTTGACTAAAGTCGTACAGCCGGGCGGCACTGCGACACAAGCGGCTGTCTCGAATTATCAGGTCGCTGGTAAAACCGGTACTGCTAAGAAGATTGCCGTCGAAGGTGGCTATGCGGATGATCGCTATGTTGCTTTGTTTGCGGGTTTAGCGCCTGCTGACAATCCACGACTCGCTATGGTCGTGATGGTGGATGAACCTAAGGGTAAGCATTATTACGGCGGTTTGGTTGCGGGCCCTGTGTTTTCAAAAACCATGTCTGAAGCATTGCGCTTAATGAATGTTAAGCCAGATGCTGAAAAGCCTGATGTTCGTTTGGCTTCACAGGGGGTGCGTTAATGGCGTGTCGCCCTGATCAAAAGTCAATGTTGCTTGGCGAGTTGCTAAAAGGTGTTGCGGATAGTGGATCGGCATCACGTTTACTCATCAATGCTATCTCTATGGATAGTCGCGACATTCAGCAAGGGTCACTGTTTTGTGCGGTGCTTGGTGCGACACATCACGGCCTTGATTATTTAAAAGAAGTGATTGAAGCCGGAGCAGTTGCGATCGTTGCTGAGGCCGGTGGTCGTTGGGATCGCGTATCTATAGCGGATGCAGCAGGTCGATATGGGTTGCCTATTATCTTGGTTGAAGATTTGGGCCGAAAGGTTGGTCAGTTAGCTTCTCGTTTCTTTGGCTATCCATCGCAGTCATTACGTGTTGTTGGCATTACCGGCACAAACGGTAAAAGTAGTGTTGCCCATTATGTTGCGGCCGCCTTGTCACAAAAGATATCAGCAGGTGTGCTTGGCACACTTGGAAATGGGTTGTTTGGCGACCTCTCACCTAGTTCGCACACCACCTTGAATCCAGTTGCTTTGCAGGCTGAGATTGCGCGTCAATTAAGTCAGGGCGCAAAAGCGATAGCGATGGAAGTGTCATCGCATGCCTTAGATCAATCGAGAGTTGCGGGCGTTACTTTCCATACGGTTGTCTTTACCAATTTGTCGCAAGATCATTTGGATTACCACAAAACAATGGAAGCCTATGCTGCGGCAAAAACACGTCTATTCCGACGTGCAGGTGTGATGCATGCCGTGGTGAATGTGGATGATGCGCATGGCGCATCTATGGTTGCGCAATATGGTCGCGATCAATCTTTTGTTGCAGTCAGTTTGAAGAATCAAAAATCAGAGGTTGCTGATCGTTTCATCGCGGCAAGCGCTGTAAAAAGTTCGTCGACTGGTTTGAAGATTACATTTGATTCTAGCTGGGGCGCAGGATCCATTAGCAGTGAGTTGATGGGTGAGTTTAACGCTGAAAACTTATTGTTATCTTTAGGTGTTCTTCTTTCATGGGAGATGCCATTAGAGACGGCAATCGAGGTGCTTCAGGCGGTTAAATCAGTCCCTGGTCGCATGCAGGTGATTCGCAGTGACAAAGCGCCATTGGTGATTGTCGACTTTGCGCATACTCCTGATGCGCTTGATCAAGTGTTATCCGTGTTGCGTCAGCAATGTGATGGTCAATTGGTTTGCGTGTTTGGCTGCGGTGGTAATCGCGATGCTATGAAGCGCCCTTTGATGGGTGCAGCAGTGCAAAAGCACGCGGATGTGATCTGGCTGACAGATGACAATCCTCGAGACGAATCGGGCGATGAGATTATCAATCAAATTAAACAAGGCATGCAGCTGACAGAATCGGTGCATGTTGAGCGTGATCGCGAGAAGGCAATTGCTAAAGCGATTGCTGCAGCATCAATTGATGATGTGGTCTTGATTGCGGGTAAAGGCCACGAGGCTTATCAAGAAATAAAAGGGCAAAAAATTGCTTTCTCTGATCAAGCGGTAGCAGAGCGCGTGCTCACTGAGGTGGCGGCGTGATTCGTTTTGCATTGTCAGAAGCAGCGGTCGCAATGAATGGCGTTTTAGTGGGTGGTGATGCTGAGTTCTCAGCTGTCAGCACAGATACAAGAACACTGTCGAAGGGTGATTTGTTTGTCGCATTGAAAGGTGAGCGTTTTGATGCGCACGACCATGTAGATCAAGCCTGCGATAAAGCTGTGGGTGTTGTTGTTTCACGTGATGACGCGGCATGTGCTTCGATTAAGGTTGAAGATACTCGCCTTGCGCTGGGCGCTTTAGCGGCAGCTTGGCGAGATAAAAGTTCTGCAAAGGTTGTTGGATTAACCGGTAGTAATGGTAAGACGACCGTTAAAGAGATGATTGCGGCGATCTTGGCGCAGGTTGCACCTACCTTGGCAACAAAAGGCAATCTGAATAACGACATTGGTATGCCGCTAACGCTTATGCGTTTACAAGATGAGTCATATGCGGTGATTGAGATGGGCGCCAATCATCATGGCGAGATTGATTACCTGTCGCGTATTTGCCGTCCGGATGTAGCGCTCCTAAATAATGCTGGTCGTGCGCATCTTGAAGGCTTCGGTGATGTGGCGGGCGTGGCGAAGGCTAAGTCTGAAATTTTGCATGGCCTAAAGGATAGTGGTGTCTTCGTTTATAACGCTGATGATCGATTTGCCGATCAGTGGATTGCAAAAGCCAGTGATGTGAAGTGCATTGGCTTTGGTTTATCTGCTAAGGCACATGTGCGTTCTCAAGATAATAGCTACACGATTGAATGGCTTGAAGAAGGTTGTGTTGCAAGCTTTGATGTTGAAACAGAAGCGAAAAGCTTTTCGGTCTCGTTAAAGCTGCTGGGTAAGCATAATCGTATGAATGCGCTGGGTGCTATCTCAGTGGCGTTGTCACTCGATGTGCCAGTTGAAAAAATTCAAGCAGGTTTGGCGAGTTTGAATTCTGTACCGGGTCGATTGCATAGCTTAAAAGGCGTAAGCCAGTCTCGGTTGATTGATGACAGCTATAACGCAAACCCTGAATCGGTTATTGCGGCAATAAAATTATTATCAAGCGCGCCAGGTCGTCGCATTTTAGTTTTGGGTGATCTGGTAGAGCTAGGTGATGATCGCGATCAGTTGCATGCGGAGCTAGGTCAGGCGGCGGCAGAGGCAGGTATCGATGTCTTGTTTAGCTGTGGTCAGTACATTCAGTATGCGCATGATGCGTTTACTGGCGAAAAGCATCATTACCAACAACAAGCTGACTTGATTGCTGCTATGCAATCTTATGTGACAAAAGATGATGTGATCTTGGTGAAAGGTTCTCGCTCAAGTCATATGGAGCATGTGGTGTCTGCGTTACAGCAGGAGGCATCGCCATGTTGATGATGCTTGCTGATTATCTCGCGCAGTTTAATTCCGGATTTGGAGTTCTCCGCTACATCACATTGCGTGCCATTTTGGCAGTGCTTACAGCGTTGATGATTTCATTCTTGGTTGGGCCTGCAATGATTCGTCGTTTGACGGCATACAAAGTCGGCCAAACGGTGCGTGATGATGGTCCTCAGTCACATCTTAAAAAAGCCGGTACCCCAACAATGGGTGGTGCGCTTATTTTAGTGGCTGTAGCGATCTCTACTTTGTTATGGGCTGATCTATCGAATCGTTATGTCTGGATTGTTTTATTAACGACCTTAAGTTTCGGCTTAATTGGTATGTATGACGACTACCGTAAGCTCGTGCTGAAAGATTCGCGTGGCTTACCAGGGCGTTGGAAATACTTTTGGCAGTCATTGTTTGGTGGTGCTGCGGCTTATGTTCTTTATACAACGGCTGTTGCTCCAGCTGAGACGCAACTGATCCTGCCTTTCTTTAAAGATGTGCTGATCGATCTTGGCCCATTCTTTATGGTGCTGACCTATTTTGTCATTGTGGGTTCATCTAATGCTGTCAATCTAACCGATGGTTTAGATGGTTTAGCGATCTTGCCAACGGTGCTTGTCGCGGGTGCCTTAGGTATCTTTGCTTATGCATCTGGTCACGCGCAGATTGCTAACTATTTGTTCATCCCTAATCTTCAAGGTGTTGGTGAAGTCGCTATTTTCTGTGGTGCTTTAGTTGGCGCTGGCTTGGGCTTCCTGTGGTTTAACGCGTATCCCGCAATGGTGTTTATGGGTGATGTCGGCTCATTGGCGCTTGGTGCTGCGTTGGGTGTTGTTGCTGTCGTTGTGAGACAAGAGGTTGTGCTGTTCATCATGGGTGGCATCTTTGTCATGGAGACCTTGTCGGTCATCATGCAAGTGGCCTCATTTAAGCTCACCGGTAAGCGCATTTTTCGAATGGCGCCGATCCATCATCATTTTGAATTGAAAGGTTGGCCAGAGCCTCGCGTTATTGTGCGTTTCTGGATTATCACCGTCATCTTGGTGCTTGTTGGTTTAGCAAGCTTGAAGGTGCGCTAATGATGAACGCCTTGATCGACCAATTTGAACAAGCGCCAAACATGCCAAAGACATTGGTTGTGGGTTTGGGTGTCACAGGTTTATCGGTTGCGCGTCACTTGCATAAACGTGGCAGACCTTTTGCGGTAATTGATTCGCGTGAGCAACCACCGGGTATTCAAGAGTTGCAGTCTGAAATGCCAGATGTGCCTGTGTTCCTGGGTGCCTTTGATGTTGAGCTATTCAAGATGGGTGATCGCTTAGTGGTGAGCCCTGGTATTGCGTTATCAACACCCGAGATTCAAGCAGCGATTGCATCCGGTGCTGAAGTGATGGGTGATATCGAGTTATTTGCTCGAGCGGTTAATGCGCCAGTTGTAGCGATTACAGGTTCAAACGGCAAGAGCACAGTCACCACTTTAGTAGGTGAGATGGCAAAAGCGGCCGGTCGTCATGTTGCTGTTGGAGGCAATCTTGGAATCCCGGCCTTGGATCTTGTTCAGCCAGATGTGGATCTATATGTATTGGAGCTTTCGAGCTTCCAATTGGAAAGCACTCATAGCTTAGCGCCAGCAGTGAGCTGTGTACTGAATATCCAAGCGGATCATATGGATCGTTATGATTCGATTGAAGATTACGCAGACGCTAAAGCAACCATTTATAGCCATGCCATGGTGGGTATTCGTAATGCCGATGATCCGCGCGTGATGGCGATGTTGGCTGACGATGAAGGCTGGACCTTCAGTAGTGGAAAGCCAACAAGCGATAAAAGTTTTGGCATTAGCGAGCATGAGGGTGAGGCTTACTTCTGCCGTGGTGAGTTGCCATTCATGCCGGTAAGTCAGCTGCGCATTCCTGGAAAACATAATCAAGCTAATGCATTAGCGGCACTGGCGATTGGTTGCAGCATGGGTTTTCCACCTGCTGTGATGGCTGACGTTTTGCGCGAGTTCCCGGGTTTGCCGCATCGTACCCAGTATGTTGCAGAGAAAGATGGCGTGCGTTGGTATAACGATAGTAAGGCGACGAATGTGGGCGCCACCGCTGCAGCTTTATTAGGTTTATATAACGATCAGGCGAATGCGGTTGTTTTGCTTGGTGGTGATTGTAAAGGTGCTGATCTAACTGAGTTGACACCGATTCTTGAGAAAACAACGCGTGCAGTTGTTTTGATGGGGCGTGATGCAAAGCAAATGGCTGCGGTTATCCCTTCGTCATGTGAAGTGCGTGATGCTGAGAACATGCAGCAAGCGGTTGAGTTGGCACATCAATTAGCTAAGTCGGGCGATCATGTTTTGCTGTCACCTGCTTGCGCAAGCCTTGATCAATATAAAAACTTTGCTCAACGCGGTGAGATGTTTGTTGCTGCGGTAAGGCGGTTGCTGTCATGAAGAAGCCGTCGCAGCTAAAAGCAAGTTATAAGCCAATTGAGAGTCGTTTTGACTTTTGGTTGTTGCTTGCTGCGATTGCCCTTGTGGGCTTCGGAATCGTAATGGTTGCCTCAGCATCAATGCCGCGTGGCGCATTGCGTGGTGATGAATTCCGTTTCGTGGATCGACACCTGATTGCTGTATTGATGGGGGTCATGGGTGCAGTCTTTGTTTACTTCACCCCAGTTGAGTGGTGGAAGCGTTACAGCACACACCTCTATGTCGTTGGCTTGTTGTTACTTGCGATTGTGTTTATCCCTGGCTTGGGTATTTCAAAGAATGGTGCAACACGTTGGGTTGTTCTTGGCCCGATTAGTTTGCAGACATCTGAATTTATGAAGTTGTTTGTTGTGCTCTTTTTGGCTGGCTATCTTGTGCGTCGCCAGTTGGAAGTGGCTCACACGGTTTGGGGTGTTGCCAAGCCATTTATTGTTTTGGTGGTGGCTTGTATTTTCTTGATGCTACAGCCTGATTTAGGCACCACAGTGTTGTTGCTTGCGATTGCGCTTGGCTTGCTTTTCTTGGCGGGTGCGCCTTTGTGGCAGTTTGGTGCGCTATTAGCTTTAGCGGCAGCAGCAGTATCAATTATCTTGTGGACATCACCTTGGCGTCTTGAGCGAGTTAAAGCGTTCTTAAACCCTTGGGATCATGCTCAAGATAGTGGTTGGCAGTTAACACAAGCGTTGATTGCATTTGGTCGTGGTGAATGGACTGGCGTTGGCTTGGGTAATGGCATTCAAAAGCAATTCCATTTACCTGAGGCGCATACCGATTTCGTGATGGCTGTGATTGGTGAAGAGCTAGGTCTTGTTGGCACTTTAACCATCGTAGCTTTGTTTGGTGTCTTGGTATGGCGCGCGCTATCAATGGGTGCGACTGCGGAAAAACTTAGGTAAGCGTTTTGAGGCCTATGTTGCCTATGGCTTAGGTATTTGGCTGGGCCTACAGGCCTTTATCAATATTGGCGTGAATATGGGTTTGATGCCAACAAAAGGCTTCACCTTGCCGTTTATCTCTTATGGCAGTAACTCGTTAATTGTGTGTTGTGTGGCGATTGGTATGTTGTCGCGTATCTATCGCGATAATCAATTAGATCCAGGTAGTCGACCTAAGGGGGCTGCATGGCAACGCGCGTAATGATTATGGCGGGCGGCACGGGTGGCCATGTGTTCCCAGCAATTGCGGTTGCAGATTTTCTGCGAGCCAAAGGTTGTAGTGTGACTTGGTTGGGTACACCCAATAGCTTTGAATCACGTGAAGTGCCAAAGCATGGTTATGCCTTAGAAGTGATTGATAGTTTTCGATTACGCGGGCAAAAGATCACAAGTTTGTTCTCAGCGCCTTATCGTATGACGCGAGCTATTTATCAAGCGTTAGCTGTGCTGCGAGCAAACAAGCCTAATGTGGTACTTGGTATGGGTGGCTTTGCTTCTGGTCCTGGTGGATTAGCGGCTGCTTTATTGCGTATTCCTTTAGTGATTCACGAGCAAAATACTGTGCCGGGTTTAACCAATCGTTGGTTAAGCAAGTTAGCTGATCGTATTTTGCAGGCATTTCCTAATAGCTTGCCGCAAGACACAGTAGTGACCTGTGGTAATCCAGTACGTGAATCCATCCTGTCGATTGAGCGTGCAGAAAAACCAGCAGATGAAAAGCTGCAGATATTAATTGTGGGTGGCTCTTTGGGTGCACGCGCTCTTAATGATCATTTGCCAGAAGCCTTATCGTTATTAACGCCGATGGAGCAGCCAAAAGTACTGCATCAAGTGGGTCGTAATGACTTGCATGAAGTGCAAGCTCGCTATGAACAATTAGGTGTCTCTGCAGAGGTTGTTGAGTTTATTGATGATATGGCTGCGGCTTATCAAGAAGCTGACTTAGTGATTTGCCGTGCAGGCGCATTAACAGTTTCAGAAGTCGCTGCAGCAGGTATTCCAGCTATCTTCATTCCATTCCCTCATGCAGTGGATGATCATCAAACCCAAAATGCTCGCTACCTTGTTGAAGCGGGTGCAGCGCGATTGATTAAGCAAGCGTCATTGGATGTGGATGACTTGGCTAAATTATTGCGCGGCTTATTGTCAGATCGTGAGGCTTTGACCTTGATGGGTAAAAAAGCCTTGGCGCACGCGAAGCCAAATGCAACGGCATGTGTTGCAGAGCAGGTGCTTGAGGTGGCGGCATGACTGAGCTGAATCTCAATCTACCTCGTTACGCTGCTGAGACCATGGGTCGTATGCGTAAGCTGCATTTTGTTGGTATCGGTGGTGCCGGTATGAACGGCATTGCGCAAGTGATGTTGAACTTGGGTTATCAAATCTCAGGTTCGGATATTAAAGCTAACCCTGCAACGGATCGTTTAGCAGAGCAGGGCGCGACTATTTATATTGGTCATGCGACTGAGAATGTATCAGGTGTTGATGCCGTAGTTATCTCTAGTGCGGTTAAAGCTGATAACCCAGAGGTTATGGCGGCGCGTGAGCAACGTATTCCCGTTGTGCCGCGTGCTGAAATGCTCGCGGAGATTATGCGCTTCCGTTATGGCGTGGCTGTTGCTGGCACACACGGTAAAACAACCACGACGAGTTTAGTGGCTAGCTTGCTAATTGAAGGCGATTTAGATCCTACGTATGTGATTGGCGGCAAACTAAATTCAGCGGGCAACTACGCGCACCTTAGGTGAAGGTGAGGTGCTTGGTTGCTGAAGCGGATGAGAGTGATGCCTCATTCCTTTATCTGCAGCCCATGATCTCTATCGTTACCAATATCGATGAAGATCACATGACCACTTATGGTGGTGAGTTTGAACGATTACGCGCAGCCTTCTTAGAATTCTTACATCACATTCCATTCTATGGTTTGGCTGTGTTGTGTATTGATGATGATAACGTGCGTGATCTATTACCCGAGGTCACTCGCCGCATACGCACCTATGGATTGAGTGACGATGCTGATGTTCGCGCAAGTAATGTAAAGCAAGTGGCCACAGTGACATCGTTTGATGTTGTGATTGATGGGCAAAAAGCCTTCGCGGTTGATCTTGCGATGCCTGGCTTGCATAACGTGCGCAATGCACTGGCTGCAATAAGCGTGGCACTTGAGTTAGGCGTTAGCGTTAATAAGATTCAAGCAGCACTAAACAAATTTGCCGGCATTGGTCGTCGCTTCCAGGTTCAGGGCCAATGTAAGACAGATAAAGGCGAGGTGATGCTGGTTGATGATTACGGTCATCACCCAAGCGAAATTGCAGCAACCATTGCGGCAGTGCGTGCCGGTTGGCCTGAGCGTCGATTGGTTTTGGCTTTCCAGCCGCATCGTTATAGCCGTACGCATGATGCCTTCGATGATTTTGTGTCAGTGCTATCAGAAGTTGATGTGCTGGTCTTGTCAGAAGTGTATGCAGCAGGCGAAGCGCCTATCAATGGTGCTGATGGTCGCGCATTGACGCGAGCTATTCGTGCACGCGCAAAGGTTGATCCAGTGTTTGTTGAAAACATTGATGAGCTGCCGAATGCGCTGCTTGATGTGGTTGAAGCAAATGACATCGTTGTCACGATGGGTGCGGGTGATATCGGACGCATCGCCAGTGAATTAGCGTCAGGGTGGTGTCAATGATGGCAGCGATGCAAACCCAGTTGCGCGGCGAACTCAGCATGCATGAGTCATTGGCGAATTACACCACGTGGCGTGTTGGTGGCTTAGCTAAGCAGTTTTATCGTCCAGCGGATCTTGATGACCTGCAAGAATTCTTGGCCGACTTGCCATCAAATGAACCGTTGCTATGGATTGGCTTGGGTAGCAACCTATTAATCCGCGATGGTGGCTTCAATGGCACTGTGATTGCGATGTACGGTGTGAATGCCGATGTTCATATCGATGATTGTGATGTCACCGTTGGTGCAGGTGTTGCGTGTGCCAAAGTGGCTCGTCAATGTGCTCGAGAGGGTTTATCGGGTGGTGCCTTCTTGGCAGGTATACCGGGAACTATGGGCGGCGCTTTAGCGATGAATGCCGGCGCATTTGGCGGTGAGACATGGCAAGTGGTCAATCAAGCTTGCATGATCAATCGCTTGGGTGAATTGAATTGGCGTGAGCGCGATGAATTCGATATTGATTACCGTCATGTCAAACGCTTCGAAGATGAATGGTTCGTAGCAGCTCGTTTAACTTTACAGAAAGGTGATGCGGCTGAAGAGCAACAAGCTATTCGTGACTTGTTGGATAAGCGTGCAGCAACGCAACCAACGGGTAAGCCAAGTGGTGGATCAACCTTCCGTAATCCTGAAGGTGATTATGCAGCTCGCTTGATTGAGCAATGTGGCTTAAAGGGTTATCAAATCGGTGGCGCATCAGTTTCTGAGAAGCACGCGAATTTTATTATCAATGAAGATGACTGTAGCGCTGCTGATATCGAGCAGTTAATTATCTTCATTGGTAATGAAGTTGAGCGTCAAACAGGCACTCGTCTGCAGCCTGAAGTGCATGTTGTGGGGGATGCTTTATGAGTATCTCAGCAGCAGATTTCGGCAAGGTGGCGGTCGTGATGGGTGGCTTTGCGGCTGAGCGCGAGGTGTCATTAATTAGTGGCAAAGCGGTGCTCGAAGGGCTTCAGTCTAAAGGCATTGATGCGCATGCGATTGATCTTGATCGTGATGTTGTATCTACATTAAAGCAAGGCGGCTTTGATCGTGTCTTTAATGTGGTGCATGGTCGTGGCGGTGAAGATGGTCAATTAAGTGGCGCGCTTGATCTGTTAAAGATGCCATATACCGGATCGGGTGTTCTCGGTTGCGCCTTGGCGATGGATAAATATCGCACCAAGCAAATCTGGCAATCATTGAATTTGCCGACGCCAAATTACTTACTCATTGAATCTAAAGCGCAGTTAGCTGACGCGGCAAAACTTGGGTTTCCATTAATGCTCAAGGCTGCTTTAGAAGGTTCAAGTATTGGTGTTGTGAAAGTGTCAAATGAGCAAGCGCTCGAAGCGGCTTGGGAAGAGGCATCGGCCTGCAACTCGCATGTGATCGCTGAACAGTTTGTCGATGGTGGTGGCGTTGAATACACCTGCTCAATTTTGGGTGATCGAGCACTACCACTGATTGCGCTACATGCAAAAAATGATTTCTACGATTACGAAGCAAAGTATTTAGCTGACGATACCGAGTATCGGGTGCCATGCGGTTTGGATGAGGCTAAAGAAGCTGAGATTCAAGCGCTCTGCTTAAAAGCATTTAAAGCGGTTGATGCGAAAGGCTGGGGTCGAGTGGATGTCATGCTCGATCAAGCAGCTAATCCTTGGTTGATTGAAGTCAACACAGTGCCTGGAATGACCAGCCATAGCTTGGTGCCAATGGCGGCTAAAGCGGTGGGTCTCTCGTTTGCTGATTTGGTCTGGGAAGTGCTCGCACAAACACTGGAGGTAGGTCATGGCTAAGAAAGCCGTTCGTCAATCTCCAGTTTCTATATTGAGTGCATGGTGGAGCACCTGGTTGTTGGTTGCCTTTTTGACCGGTGGTGCTTTGGTCGCATCATGGGTGTATCTCACTTCGCCAGGGCAACTGCCATTCAAGTCAGTAAGCATTCAAGGTGAGTTTGAATATCTCGATCGTGCAGATGTGGAGCGTCGAGTTGAAGAGTATCTCGAGGGCGGTTTTGTTTCTCTTGATATGGATACCTTGCGTGCGGCTATCAATGAATTGCCTTGGGTTGCAGATGTGGCGATACGTCGTCAGTGGCCAGACACTTTGCATATCCAAGTGACAGAGCAGTCACCGTTAGCACATTGGGGTGATAAAGCCTTTGTGAATCTTCAAGGTGATGTGTTTATCCCAGAGAAAACACTCGATGTAGCGTCCTCTATTTATTTGATGGGCCCCGAGGGTAGTTCTTACGCCGTGGTCGAACAGTATCTTGCGTTGCGCTCAAGCGCAGTGAGCTTGCCGATTCGTCTTAAGTCTTTGTCGCTCAATCAATATGGCGAGTGGCATGTGAAATTTGATGACGGATTGGATTTAGAGCTTGGTAGCGAAGCGGTTGCGCAACGTTGGCAGCGATTCGTTAAACATTATTCACAAGTTGTGGCGCAGAAAAAACCACAGCGTATCGATATGCGTTACGAGCACGGCTTTGCAGTGCGTTGGTCAGATGAAGCAGTTATTGAGGTAAAAGCTAATGGTTAAGAAAGTCGATCGAAATACGATTGTTGGTCTCGACATTGGCACATCAAAGATCGTTGCGATTGTTGGTGAAATAAAAGACGACAACACACTCGAAATTATTGGCTTGGGTTCACATCCTTCGCATGGTTTAAAGAAAGGTGTCGTGGTCAATATCGACTCGACTGTGCAATCCATTCAACGTGCGATTGAAGAAGCAGAGCTCATGTCGGGCGTTGAGATTCATTCAGTCTATGCCGGCATTGCAGGTAGTCACGTGCAGAGCTTGAACTCGCATGGTGTTACCGCGATTAAAGATGGTGAGGTTTCGCATGCTGATGTTGAGCGTGTGATTGATGCAGCGCGTGCGGTACCGATTTCTGCAGATCAAAAAATTCTGCACATCTTGCCGCAAGAGTTTGTTATCGATAACCAAGAAGGTATTCATGACCCTGTGGGTATGTCGGGCGTTCGACTTGAAGCCAAAGTTCACATGGTCACAGGTGCAGTGAGTGCGGCGCAGAACATTATTAAATGTGTGCGTCGTTGCGGTCTTGAAGTTGAAGATTTGATTCTTGAGCAATTGGCATCGAGTTATTCGGTCTTGGCTGATGATGAAAAAGATCTCGGTGTCTGTTTAGTCGACATCGGTGCAGGTACTACCGATATCGCTGTGTTTACCGGCGGGTCAATTCGCTATACCGGCGTTATTCCAATTGCCGGTGATCAGGTGACCAATGACATCGCCGTCGCTTTGCGTACCCCAACGCAACACGCTGATGACATCAAGTTGAAGTACGCCTGTGCACTCACGCAATTGGCCAATGCCGACGAAACCATCGAAGTGCCCAGTATTGGTGATCGTCCACCGCGTCGTTTATCGCGTCAGACATTGGCAGAAGTGGTCGAGCCACGTTACGAAGAGTTGTTATTGCTGATCCAAAACGAATTGCGTCGCTCTGGATTCGAAGAGTTATGTGCGGGCGGCATCGTAATGACTGGCGGCAGCTCAAAGATGGAAGGACTTATTGAATTAGCTGAAGAGGTATTCCACATGCCTGTTCGTTTAGGTGTGCCACGGGATGTGGTCGGCTTAGTGGATCAAGTACGTAATCCAATCCATGCAACAGGTGTTGGCCTCTTGCAGTTTGGACACAGTAATCGTGGTCAGCGTGTATCGGATGTGAGCGCTGGCGGCGGAATCAAATCAGTCTTGGGCCGGATGAAAAGCTGGTTCCAAGGGAATTTTTAAATCTTATCGTGTGATAAGCGTAGGCAAACCAAGCGGAGGAACATCAAATGTTCGAATTAATGGATGTAGATAGTCAGAACGCGGTGATTAAAGTCATCGGCGTTGGTGGCGGTGGCGGTAATGCCGTCAATCATATGCTGCAGCAACAGATCGATGGTGTGGAGTTCATTTGTGCAAATACAGATGCACAAGCGTTGAATAACACGCAAGTTCGTACTGCCTTGCAGTTGGGCGCGAATGTGACACGTGGTCTTGGCGCAGGTGCAAATCCTGAGCGTGGCTACGAAGCAGCGATGGAAGATCGTGACCGTATCGCAGATGCGATTGAAGGTGCAGACATGGTCTTTATCACTGCGGGTATGGGTGGTGGTACCGGTACTGGTGCAGCACCTGTAGTTGCTGAAGTGGCAAAAGACATGGGTATCTTGACCGTTGCGGTGGTTACAAAGCCATTTAGCTTCGAAGGTCCTAAGCGTATGCAGATTGCAGAAGCGGGTATTCGTGAGTTGTCAGAGCGTGTTGATTCATTGATCGTGATTCCAAACGAGAAGTTATTGTCAGCACTTGGTCGTGTCAGTTTGCTTGAGGCATTTAAGTCAGCTAACGATGTATTGCTAAATGCAGTTCAAGGTATTGCTGATTTGATCACCAAGCCTGGTTTGATCAACGTCGACTTCGCTGACGTACGTACTGTTATGTCAGAGATGGGTAAAGCGATGATGGGTGCGGGTAAAGCGAAAGGTGAAGACCGTGCACGTGAAGCGGCTGAGCTTGCGATTCGCAGTCCATTGTTGGAAGACATCAACTTGTCTGGTGCACGTGGTTTGTTGGTTAACATCACCGCGGGTATGGACATGGGTATTCATGAGTTCGACGAAGTGGGTTCAACCATTCGTGAGTTCGCTTGTGATGATGCCACTGTGGTTGTGGGTACCGTTATCGATCCAGAGATGACCGATGAGATGCGCGTTACTGTTGTGGCAACCGGTTTGGAAGCGCCAGCAGCACGATTGAGTGCCGTGCCTGATTCATTAGAGATGCCGATGAAGAAAGTGGCGAACGGTGACCTTGTGGATGCGCAAGCAACCGAAGAGTCTTTGGATAAGCCAACGGTCATTCGTCAGAATCCTAAAAATCCAGCGAGCGAATATGTGAATGCTGCGATCTCTAAAGACATGGAGTTTTTGGATATCCCGGCCTTCTTACGACGCCAAGCTGATTAACTTTTTAGTGATTAGCACTTGAACTGAAGGGACTTTTTGCAGAAAATAAGGGAATTCCCTAGCTGTATCCGGAGTATTGGGTTGCGCCTGGGTTGTAGTAAAAGCTGTAACTCATTGTAATAACTCAATATTTTTGGAGTTTTGCTCAAAATGATTAAACAACGCACGTTGCGCAATGTGATCAAGGCAACCGGTGTAGGCCTACACACCGGCGAGAAAGTCTTGCTTACTTTGCGTCCGGCAGCGGTCAATACCGGCATTATTTTTCGCCGTGTAGACCTCGATCCGGTTGTTGAAATCCCAGCAAAAGCAGACTTCGTTGGCGACACTATGTTGTCGACCACCCTTATTAAAGACGGTGTTCGTGTTTCGACAATTGAGCACTTGTTAGCTGCTATGGCGGGTTTAGGTATCGATAATGCCTACATCGACCTGACCTCGTCAGAAGTTCCCATCATGGATGGAAGCGCGAGTCCTTTCGTGTTCTTGATCCAATCCGCTGGGATCGAAGAACAGAAAGCGGCGAAGCGCTTTATCCGTATCAAGAAGCCTATCGAAGTTACCCATGGTGACAAGGTTGCTCGTTTCGAGCCTTTCGAAGGTTTTAAAGTTAATTTCGATATTGATTTTGATCACCCTGTCTTTGAGGACGGTGGTAATACGGTTGAAATCGACTTCTCATCAACCTCATTCGTTAAAGAAATTAGTCGCGCACGTACCTTTGGTTTCTTGCGTGATATCGAAGCTTTACGTGAGCGTGGTCTTGCCCTGGGTGGCAGCATGCAGAACGCGATTGTTGTCGATGATTTCCGTGTATTGAATGACGACGGCCTACGTTACGAAGACGAATTCGTTAAGCACAAGGTGCTTGATGCGATTGGTGACTTGTATCTGTTGGGCTACAGCTTGATTGGTGCATTTACTGGCTACAAGTCAGGTCACGCTTTAAATAACCAACTTTTACATGCTTTGGCTGCTGATCAGTCTGCGTGGGAAGAGGTTATTTTTGAAGACGAAACAACCGCGCCGATCTCATACGCAAAACCTATTCAGGTTTAATCCGTCAATTTCCCCAATGTTTTCGCAAGACGCTGCATGGCGTGCTTGAGTGGTTCGTTTGACACCGATTTGGCTGCATTTTCGACATGCTGAGTCGCCTTGGCAGAGAACTGCGGTTTAGCGCGTTGAGCAACACGTAGTGGCTTGGTTTTAGCGATGGGGCGAGTGGCGATTTGCAGATCGCGAACTTGAGGGTATTTGCGTCGAATTGACGCTAAAAGTTGCGGTTCACTGAAGCGAATTTTAGCCGCCCAAAGCGAAGAATCGGTTACTATTCGCAAGCTATTTCCATCGAGTGAAATGACATGGCAGTGCTGAGCGACTTGGCCCGGCAAAGAGTCCTTCACTTGGTTAGCTAAATGCTGTTGCTGAGAGATGTTTTGATGCAGTCGACGCAACTCTTCATCAGCATTCAGAACTTGGCGGATTGATTGCGGTCTTTTAGCCATTAAAAACAAATAACAACATTAGCGAGTCAGATGAACATCATCCTGATACCAAAATCACGTAAACACAAGCGCAGTGTGCAGATCAGTGCGGCGAAAGCTTCATTGTGGCTAGTGCCTAGCATGGCTGTGGTGAGTGGTTTGTTGGTGTGGCTCGGTTATGTCATGGGTTCAGGTGTGCAGCCAAGTGCTGTCGATAAGCCGGTTGAAGCTTGGGTTGAAACCTTGCGTAAGAGTCAGCGAGCTGTTGCTGAACTGCGTGATGAGCAACGCGCCAATATTGATGCCTTAGCGATTCATATTGGTAACCTTCAAGCACGCTTGTTGCGCTTGGATGCCTTAGGTGAGCGCCTAGCTGAGCAAAGCGATGTGCACATTGCTGATCTGGCATTTGATCAAGCGCCCGCAGTAGGTGGTTCAGAGCAGGGCGTTAACTCTTTGGAGTTAAAAGAGCTAGCAGCTGAAATTGACAGATTGACCGGCTTGCTCGAAGAGCGTGAGGAAGCGCTCTCATCGATTGAAGATCAACTCAGTCAGCGTGAACTTGTCGATGCGGTGACCTTGTCAGGTAAACCCACTCGTAAAGGTTGGATGTCGTCAGTCTATGGCGAGCGTATTGATCCATTTAACGGTAAAAAGACTTTCCATCGTGGTGTCGACTTTGCCGGCAAAGAAGGTATCGACATTCATGCCATCGCAGGTGGTGTGGTTACGCGCTCAGAGTTATCACCTGACTTTGGTAACGTGATCGAGATTCAGCATATTGATGGCTACACCTCGCTGTATGCACACAATGAAAAGAACCTTGTTGGCTTAGGTGACATCATCACTAAAGGTCAAGTGATTGCGCTTCTTGGCAGCACAGGTCGTTCGAATGGCCCGCATGTGCATCTTGAAGTGCATCAAAATGGAAAACACATCAATCCGAGCCGCTTTATACGCGCCCCTTAATTTTGCTCGACCCTGTTAAAGGGTGTCTCGTGTTTCCATTGTCTAAAACTGTATTGCCTAAAAGGCCAATCCCATGATCAGCAAAATAATGAAAAAAGTGTTTGGTAGTCGTAACGATCGACTCGTCAAACGCATGATGAAAACGGTTCAACAAATCAATGATCTTGAACCTGAAATAAGTGCGCTAAGCGATGAGCAGCTGAAAGCGAAAACCCAAGAGTTTCGTGATCGCTTAGACAGTGGCACAAGCCTCGATGATTTGATGCCAGAGGCCTTTGCGGTTGTGCGTGAGGCGGGTAAGCGTGTCATGGGTATGCGTCACTTTGACGTCCAGCTGATCGGCGGCATGGTGCTTAATCAAGGCAAGATTGCTGAGATGCGTACCGGTGAAGGTAAGACATTGGTAGCAACCTTGGCGGCTTATTTGAATGCCTTGCCAGCTAAAGGTATGCACGTTGTCACGGTAAACGACTATTTGGCGCGACGTGACGCTGCATGGATGGGTCGTCTTTATAACTTCTTGGGATTAAGCACGGGTGTTATCAATTCATCAGGTGCTGAAGGTCCTGATGCGGCATCGTTCAAAGTCGATCTGAGCTTTGAAGGTACAGAGGGTCATCAGCACTTACGTCCGTGTACTCGTCGTGAGGCTTATGACTGCGACATTACTTACGGCACCAATAACGAATTTGGTTTCGACTATCTGCGCGACAACATGTCGTTCTCGGCAGAGCAGCGCGCACAACGCCGCGCCTTTGCGATTGTCGACGAGGTTGACTCGATCCTGATCGACGAAGCACGTACGCCGTTGATTATCTCGGGCCCTGCAGAAGATAGTTCGCAAACCTATCTGGCGGTGAATGACATTCCAGCTCAGCTGACACGTCAAGATCCGATCACAAATGATGAAGGTAAGCCTGATTACGGTCCAGGTGATTACGCGGTTGATGAGAAAGCGAAACAGATCTTCCTAAGTGATGATGGTCACGAGAAGGTCGAAGAGATTCTCACGCAGAAAGGTTTGTTAGCAGAAGGCGAGAGCCTTTATGACTCAGCCAATATCATGCTCATGCATCACGTGATGGCAGCGTTGCGTGCGCATGTGTTGTTTACGATCAATGTTGATTACATCGTACGAGATGGTCAGATCGTTATCGTTGATGAATTCACCGGCCGCACAATGCCGGGTCGTCGTTGGTCAGAAGGTTTGCATCAAGCGGTTGAAGCAAAAGAAGGTGTGCCAATTCAGCACGAGAACCAAACGCTGGCATCTATTACCTTCCAGAACTTCTTCCGTCTCTACGAAAAGCTCTCTGGTATGACCGGTACGGCAGATACCGAAGCCTTCGAGTTCCAGCAGATTTATGGTCTTGAGGTTGTGGTTATCCCAACCAATACGCCAGTTCAGCGTGACGATCAAACTGACTTGATCTTCATGACACAACAAGAGAAATACGCAGCGATCATCAAAGATGTGGCTGATTGTGTAGAGCGTGGTCAGCCGGTATTGGTGGGTACAGCTTCGATTGAAGTGTCGGAGTTGGTGGCTAATTTGCTCAATGAAGCAAAGATTAAGCATCAGGTGTTGAACGCAAAGCAGCACGAGCGTGAAGCGTACATTGTTGCTGAAGCGGGTCGTCCAAGCGCAGTTACCATTGCAACCAATATGGCAGGTCGTGGTACCGACATCGTGCTTGGCGGTAATGTTGAGATTGAGATCGAGCAACTCGGTGCAGGTGCTGACCAAGCTCAAATTGATGCTGTGCGTGCTGATCAAAAGCAGCGCCACAAGCAAGTGCTTGAAGCGGGTGGTTTGCGTGTAATCGGTACCGAGCGTCATGAGTCACGCCGTATTGATAATCAGTTGCGTGGTCGTTCAGGTCGTCAAGGTGACCCGGGTTCATCGCGTTTCTATTTATCTCTTGAAGATAGTTTGATGCGCATCTTTGCGTCTGAGCGTGTTGCAGGTTTGATGCAAAAGCTTGGTATGCAAGAAGGTGAAGCGATTGAGCACCCTTGGGTGAATAAAGCGATCGAGAATGCACAACGCAAAGTTGAAGGTCGTAACTTCGATATTCGTAAGAACTTGCTCGATTATGACGATGTCGCGAATGACCAGCGTAAGGTGGTTTACCGTCAGCGTGACGACTTGATGAACGTCGAAGATGTGTCTGACGAGATCCAAGAGATTCGCGAAGAAGTCGTCAATGACATGATCGATATGTATATCCCACCACAAAGCTTAGAAGAGCAGTGGGATGTTGAAGGTCTGACTGAGGCGTTAAAAGAACAGTACGATCTTCAGTCGCCTATCCAACAATGGTTGGATGAAGATGATGATCTACATGAAGAAACCTTGCGTCAGCGCATCTTGGATCAAATCATTGATGTGTATAAAGCCAAAGAGGCTCAAGCAGGTCCTGAGCAAATGCGTCGCATTGAAAAAGAGGTCATGTTGTATGTCCTCGATACCCAATGGAAAGAGCATTTGGCAGCAATGGATTATTTGCGTAACAGTATTCATTTGCGTGGCTATGCACAAAAGAACCCTAAGCAAGAGTACAAGCGTGAGGCATTTGAAATGTTCTCTGCAATGCTTGGTTCAATGAAGCAAGAGGTTGTGCAGATTCTGACGCGCCTTCAGCTGCAAGAGATGCCGCAGCCAGAGCCGCAACCCGATCCATCTGAATTTAATTTTCAGCACGAAGAGTTCACGGGTTTAGGTGAGCCTGAGCAAGCAGATGCGATGCCAGAGGCGGCTGAAGAAGAGCAGCAGCCTTATGTTCGTCCTGACAAAAAAGTGGGGCGTAACGAGCCTTGTCCTTGTGGCTCGGGTAAAAAGTTTAAACAGTGCCATGGAAAGTTAAATTAAATGAGCAATAACGAATTGATGGCAGGCGTGGGCTTGCCGGTATCAGGTGTTCGATTAGCTACGGCTGCAGCTGGAATTCGTTATAAAAATCGAAAAGATGTTTGTTTGATCGAGCTTGCTCAAGGTGGCACAGCTGCCGGTGTATTCACTCAGAATAAATTCTGTGCTGCGCCCGTGCATGTCGCCAAAGAGAATCTGGCTAAAGATCCAGTGCGTTATTTGATTATCAATTCAGGTAACGCAAACGCTGGTACCGGTGATGAAGGTATGCGTGCCGCTCGCGAAACGTGTCGTACAGTCGCAGCACTTGCGGGATGCCCTATGAGTCAGGTGCTGCCTTTTTCTACCGGTGTGATTGGCCAAGACTTACCGATTTTGCCTTTCCAGCAGGCGATGCCGAGCTTGATGTCAGGCTTGAGTGAAGATGGTTGGGAAGATGCAGCTCGCACCATCATGACCACTGATACGCGCCCTAAGTTTTGCTCAAAGCAGATTGAGCTTGATGGTCAAACAATCACAATTACCGGTATCGCTAAAGGTTCCGGCATGATTCATCCGAACATGGCGACCATGCTCGGTTATGTGGCGACGGATGCTAAAGTCGATCAAAAGCGACTGCAGTCAATGTTGAGTAAAGGTGTTGATCCTTCGTTTAACAGCATTACCGTCGATGGCGATACATCAACCAATGATGCGTGTGTGTTGTTGGCAAGTGGTGCATCGGGTGTGGAGATCACTGATGCCCATCAAGAAGCTTTCCAGTCAGCGCTGAACGAAGTCTTGTTCTACTTGGCTCGTGAAATCGTGCGTGATGGCGAGGGTGCCACTAAGCTAGTTGAGATCGCAGTCGAAGGCGCTAAAGATGATGCAGAAGCTAAAGCGGTTGCGTTCACTGTTGCGCATTCACCTTTATGTAAGACTGCTTGGTTTGCATCTGACCCTAACTGGGGTCGAGTTTTAGCCGCAGTCGGCCGTGCGCCAATTGATCATCTCGATATTGATGCGCTCAAGATCTATCTTGATGATGTTTTGCTTGTTAGCGACGGTGGTCGCGCAGCGAGCTATACCGAAGAGCAGGGACAAAGCGTATTAAGTAAAGAGGCTTTCGAGATCCGTGTGATCATGAATGAAGGCAAAGGTGCTGCAAGAGTGCTGACTTGTGACTTCTCTTACGATTACGTCAAGATCAATGCGGAGTACCGTTCGTAACGATGTCGGATTGGATTCATGTGGTGGCAGGTGTCTTGCGTGATGCGCAAGGAAATATCCTGTTGGCACAGCGACCAGTCGATAAGCATCTTGGCGGTCTTTGGGAGTTTCCTGGCGGTAAATGCGAAGCAAATGAGTCTGCGGTTGATGCCTTGTCGCGTGAACTGCATGAAGAGTTAGGAATTACTCAGATTCATTCTCGCCCTTTAATCCAAGTGCGCCATGACTATGGCGATAAAAAGATCTTTCTCGATGTGTATTTGGTGACAGATTGGCAAGGTGAGCCGGTCGGTAAAGAAGGGCAGCCACTTGCTTGGGTGAGTCTTAAAGAGATGGAGCGCTATGATATGCCAGCTGCAGATGAGCCAATTATTAAGGCACTTAAATTACCAGCGCGTTATTTGATTACACCGCCAGATCTTTCTTCGGCAGAGGTGTTGGATCAGCTAAAAGTGAACCTCGAGAAGGGTGAGCGACTTTTCCAGTGGCGTTTATTTGGTTTAAACGCAGAAGACTGGTCTGAGACATTAGCTAAAGCAAATGCATTAGCGGCTAACTATGACGCAAGCATCATGGTGAATGCCTCGGTTGATGATCAAAAAAAGTACCAGTTAACCTCTTGGCATCTCAATAGTCGTCAATTGCATGAGCTTAGCGAACGCCCTGAGGATGTCGTTATGCTGTCTGCATCCTGTCATAACGAAAAAGATCTTCAGCAAGCAGAAAAGCTCGGTGTGGATTTTTGTGTGTTATCGCCGGTTCTGCCAACACGTTCACATCCAGATGCGACACCCTTGGGTTGGGATGTGTTTAAGGGCTTAGTTGAAAAGGTGAATGTACCTGTGTTCGCATTAGGTGGCATGTCACCTGAGCAAGAAGCTAAAGCGCTTGAATCTGGCGCTCAAGGTGTTGCGGGAATTCGAGGGCTTTGGCGAAGCGCTTAATGAAGCGAGCTTGAGTCGTCTTCGGGTGGGAAGTGTGGATCACCTGGGATGCGTTTTTCTTCATCCAACCATTCACCTAAATCAATCAAGCGACAACGCTTGCTGCAAAAAGGGCGATAAGGTGAGTCTTCAGACCAAACGACATCGGCATTACAGGTCGGGCAGCTAACGGTTTTGGCTTTCTTCATAGCTGACAAACCTTCAGCTCAAACGGAATGTCACGCTCAGTCGGTTTTCCATGACCTAATGCTGAAACCTCAATAAAGCGCAGGGTGAAGCGTTGCTTGCCACCGCTAATTTCACAGAACACATTTTCATCTTTAGCCACTTTGATTTGCACAAGTTGAGATGAGCTATCGCTGCTGAGTGTTTGGTTGTAAAAGCCGCGTTCAGCAACACAGTGTTTCGATACGGTGCTTTCGCGAATCATGCCGAGCAGCAACTCAACAGCATCTTGTACTGGGCCAATCTCATTACGCCAATCATCCATCTGCAGCAACTGATCGCTATGTGATTGATTCAACCAGTAATGCAGTTGAGGGATATCAAAATCAAAGGTGCCGCCCGGGATCGTAGAGCGTTGCAATACAGCGCTGAGGAATTCATCTTGGCGAAGATTCTGCCCAAGTGCGCCTGAGATGTTCTTCAGTGACTTGCGCGCGTATTCAATATTTTGCAGAACATGCTGCAAGCGATTCATATCAACATCGCTAGATGACTTCAGGCGCTCAAAGAAGATCCGAAAACGATCGAGCTCTTTAACGATTTCAGTTTTTAGATCGCCACGGGTGAGCACCGCAGTGATATCGAGAAGGGCTTGCAAGCTGCCGCGAACATTCCATTCGCCCGCTTTGCTGGTGAAGAAATCGAGCTGCTCAAACAAATGCGAAAGACGCAGCAAGGTGCGGCTTTTCTCATTCAGCGGTTGTTCAAAGGTGATCAGCTCAGACATGCTGCATTGTCGCGTGTTGAGCGGTGAGGGTAAAGATGGGTTATCCCGCCTGAGACAGATACTGCTGATGCAGCTCGGCCACTCGTGCTGCCAAGTCATCAGGGCTGGCGGTGTTATCAATCACATCATCAGCAGCAGAAAGTCGCTCTTCACGAGTCGCCTGCGAATTCAGGATTTGTTCGATCTGCTCCGGTGTGGTGCCATCTCGTTGCGCTAGGCGTTCTCGCTGAACCTCAATTGGGACATCAATCACGAGTAGGCGATCAGCTTCATAGCCCCTTCCTGATTCTAAAAAGAGCGGTACCACGATGATGCAGTAAGGCGCATCAAGCTGATCTTTTAGCGCATTAATATGAGCTCGGATTTTTGGATGCAAGATGGCTTCGAGTTCACGACGTTTTTCTGGATGCTCAAAGATAATCTCTCTGAGTGCAGCTCGGTTGAGTTCGCCAGAAGCGGTGATGACCGAATCGCCAAAGCTTGCCTTAATTTCATCGAGTGCAGGTTGTCCTGGCTCAACGACCGCGCGTGCCGCGAGATCGGTATCCAGAATCGGTACGCCATATAAGGCAAAAAGATCAGATGCCGAGGTCTTGCCGCTAGCAATTCCGCCGGTCATCACTACGGTAAACATCAGTGAATGCCAATCCAAATAAGGTATTTGGCAAACAACATATCACCCCAGAACATTTCAATGAAGCCGCCGGCAGCAAGTCTTGATGAAAGAATTTAATTCAATAGCCTAATAATCCCTATTGAGCCCCATATATCGAGGACTTGGGCCTAACCTGAAGCGTTTCGTATTTGGAGTTTCAATTTTCCGAAAAAGCCGAAAAATCAGTGCTACTGTTCATCTGTCAGCTAAAGGCTGCAGCGAGGAAATGTTGTGTCACACTAGCGACATTTCGCATAACAACAAAACAAGCACTAGAAGGAAGATGGCGTGAATTTGCACGAGTTCCAGTCCAAAAGACTGTTTGCCGGATACAAGATCCCGGTACCCCATGGTATTGCTGTAGAAACCGCTGATGAAGCTCGCGATGCGGCGAATGAAATGGGTGGTGGCCGTTGGGTCGTTAAAGCACAAGCGCACACCGGTGGTCGCGGTAAAGCGGGTGGCGTGGTAGTTGCGACCTCAGCTGATGAAGTCGCTACCGAAGCGGGCCGCATGTTGAGCAACCGCTTAGTCACCAAACAAACTGGTGAAGCGGGTTTGCCGGTGAGCTTTATCTTGGTGGAAGAGCCAAGTGATATTCAGCGTGAGTTGTATCTTTCGGTGCTGGTTGATCGCGAGACGCGAAAAATTCTTGATCATGGCGTCACAAGCGGGCGGCATGAATATCGAAGAGGTGGCTGAAGAGACACCAGAAAAGATTCTCACCACGACCATTGATCCTGCGGCTGGCTTACAAGGTTATCAATGCCGTCAGCTCGGCTTTGGCTTAGGGCTAGAAGGCGATCAGATGAAGCAGTTCGCTAAGCTGCTTTCAGGTTTGGTTACGCTGTTTGAAAAAGAAGATTGCAGCTTGGTTGAGATCAATCCGCTTATCGTGAATGGTGAGGGTAATTTAGTCGCACTGGATGCCAAGATTAATCTGGATAGCAATGCGCTCTATCGTCATGCCGATCTACTCGAGATGCGTGATATCTCACAAGAAGATGCGCGTGAAGCAGCAGCCGCTGAGCACGACCTTAACTACATTACCTTAGACGGCAACATTGGCTGCATGGTTAACGGTGCTGGTCTTGCGATGGCCACGATGGATGTGGTGAAACTGCATGGCGGGCTGCCAGCTAACTTCTTGGATGTTGGTGGCGGTACAACAGCGGCTCGTGTTGCTGAGGCGTTCAAAATCATCTTGTCGGATGACAAGGTAAAAGCGGTACTCGTCAATATCTTCGGCGGCATTGTGCGCTGTGATTTGATTGCAGAAGGCATCATCACGGCTGTGAAAGAGCTTGGCTTAGAAGTGCCTGTGGTGGTTCGTCTTGAAGGCACCAATGCTGAGAAGGGTCGCGAGATGCTTTCGAGTAGTGGTTTGAATTTGATTGCTGCAGCCGGTTTGACTGAAGCCGCGCAAAAAGTGGTGGAGGCTGCGAAATGAGTATTTTGATTAATAAAGATACCAAAGTGATCTGCCAAGGTTTTACTGGTCAGCAGGGCACCTTCCACTCAGAGCAAGCGATTGCTTACGGTACCAATATGGTAGGTGGCGTAACGCCAGGTAAGGGCGGTCAAACGCACCTTGGCTTACCGGTATTCAATACAGTTCACGATGCAGTGAAAGCGACTGGCGCAGAAGCGACCATGATTTACGTGCCAGCAGCTTTTGCTGCCGATGCGATCTTGGAAGCGAATGATGCCGGTATCAAAGTGATCGTGTGTATCACTGAAGGTATTCCGGTGATGGATATGCTGAAGGTGAATGCAGCGTTAAAAGATAGCGATGCACGATTGATTGGTCCTAACTGCCCAGGTGTTATCACTCCGGGTGAATGCAAGATCGGCATCATGCCGGGTGTGATTCATCAGAAAGGCAAAATTGGCATTGTGTCGCGCTCTGGCACCTTGACCTATGAAGCGGTTCATCAAACCTCTAATGCGGGCTTAGGTCAGAGTACCTGTGTCGGTATTGGTGGTGATCCGATTCATGGCATGAGCTTTGTGGATTGCTTGGAGCTGTTCCAAAACGATCCGCAAACTGAAGGCATTGTGATGGTCGGTGAGATCGGCGGTACGGCTGAAGAGGCGGCTGCTGATTACATCAAAGCGCATGTGACTAAGCCTGTGGTGGCTTACATTGCAGGTGTAACAGCACCTTCTGGTAAGCGAATGGGCCATGCTGGCGCGATTGTCAGCGGTGGTAAGGGTACGGCGGAAGGTAAATTCGCCGCGCTTGAAGCAGCGGGTGTCAAAACCGTACGTTCCCCAGCGGATATTGGCGAGGCGATGGCCTCTTTGATGTCTTAATCCCTTGAGTTGCTACCTGTTGTCGCCATGCGGCAGCAGGTAGAATAACCGCATCTTTTCTTAATCTATTGGCGCCTTTCATGCGGTTAGCGCTTGCTCAACTTAACTTCCTCGTCGGTGATATCGAAGGTAATGCTCAGCGCATTATCGAGACCGCGTGTGAGCTGCGTGAGCAGGGCGTTGAGTTGGCTTTGTTCACCGAGCTAGCGCTCACCGGTTATCCGCCTGAAGATCTTTTGTTGCGTGATGAGTGTCAGCGTCGTGTAGATGCCGCTTTAGCTCTTGTTGCGAAACAGTGTGCCGGTATTACGGTTGTGCTGGGTTTGCCATTGATGCGTGAAGGGCAGCGATTTAATGCTGCGGTGGTTTTACGAGATGGTGCTGTGATTGCTGAGTACCACAAGCGTGAGCTACCCAACTACAGCGTGTTTGATGAGAAGCGTTATTTTGCTGCCGGTGATGATGCGGTGGTCTTCGAGCAGTCTGGCGTGAGCTTTGGCTTAGCGATCTGTGAGGATGTTTGGTTTGATGCCCCTGTCGCTGATTTGGCCGGTGCGGGTGCGCATGTGGTGCTGAATCTAAATGCTTCTCCATTTAATAGTGGCAAGACGCGTGAGCGTGAACGCGCGGTGGTTGAGCTATGCCGTGAGCATTCGGTATCGATGTTGTATGCCAATCAAGTCGGTGGCCAAGATGAGTTGGTATTTGATGGCGGATCGTTTGCGGTAAACGCTTTAGGCGATGTGCAGCTGCGTTGCCAGCAATTTGCTGAGCAGGTCGCGATTGTTGAGCTAGATGATCAAGCACAGCCGATTAAACAAGAGATTGCTGAACCATTAAGTGATGAGGCTGAGATATACGGTGCCTTAGTTCAGGGTGTTCGTGATTATGTGACCAAGAATGGCTTTAAAGGCGCGGTGCTCGGTTTATCCGGTGGTATCGATTCAGCGGTGACCTTGGCGATTGCTGTTGATGCGCTAGGTGCTGAGAATTTAGAGGTGGTCTTGATGCCATCGCGCTATACCTCGGATATGAGTAATGAGGATGCCGCCGAGCAGGCAAAAACGCAGCATGTCGCTTATCAGACGATTCCAATTGAGCCTGCCTTCAATGCCTTTTTAGAGATGCTCTCTGATTCGTTTGATGGCCTGCCTGCAGATGTGACCGAAGAGAATATTCAGGCGCGTTGTCGCGGTGTGTTGCTGATGGCGATCAGTAATAAGCGTGGCCGTATGCTGCTGACCACCGGTAATAAGAGTGAGATGTCGGTTGGCTATGCCACCTTATATGGCGATATGAATGGTGGTTTTGCGCCGCTGAAAGATGTGCCCAAGCTGCTTGTTTATCGTCTGGCGCGTTGGATTAATCGTGATGGCGAGATCATCCCGGATCGCGTGATTACTCGTCCGCCATCCGCTGAGCTGCGTCCGGATCAAAAAGACTCGGATAGCTTGCCGGATTACGAGGTGCTTGATGCCATCATTGAGCGCTACGTGGAGCTTGATCAGTGTGTTGAAAAGATTGTGGCGGAGACGGGCTTTGATCAGGCTGAGGTGGAGCGCATTGCGCGCCTGATCGATTTGAATGAGTACAAGCGCCGCCAGTCAGCGCCGGGGGTGAAGATCACTCAGCGGGCTTATGGTCGAGACCGCCGTTATCCGATTGTGAATGGCTTTTAAGTCTGCGCAATTCTCGCTATCCTCTAGCTATAGATTAACCATCCATCAGGGAATCGACGATGAAAAAAATTGAAGCGATCATTAAGCCCTTCAAATTAGATGATGTGCGTGAGGCGCTATCAGCGATTGGCATTACCGGCATGACCGTCACTGAGGTTAAAGGCTTTGGTCGTCAGAAGGGTCACACTGAGCTGTATCGTGGTGCTGAGTATGTTGTCGATTTTCTACCTAAGCTTCGTCTTGAGTTGGTTGTTTCTGATGGCTCAGTCGATGAGTGTATTGAAGCGATTACTGGCGCGGCTCGTACGGGCAAGATCGGTGACGGTAAGATCTTTGTCTCTTCAGTAGATCAAGTGATTCGTATTCGTACCGGCGAGACTGGCGACGAAGCGGTTTAAGCTTTTCCAAAAACAAAAAAAGGGAGCTTTGCGCTCCCTTTTTTATTGCCTGATGTATCTGGATTAGTTTTCGTCGAGACCGATCAGTGTCCAGAAGTTTTCGACCAGATTCTCATCACGTAGCTTGAGTGGGTCATCTACGATCGCGCCGGAATCTTTGTTCATGGCTAGAACGCGCTCAGCATCTTTCGCGAGCTCTGGCATATCGAGCTTGGTGTAAGCCTGAGACATGATTTTCAGTGCATCAGAAACCGATGGGGTGCGCTGATAGTTTTCAATCACATAGTTCGCACGATTTGCCGCCGCGACGAAGGCGCCACGCTTCATATAGAACTTAGCCACGTGGATCTCATAACGCGCAAGGTTGTTACGCAGATACAACATACGCTTACGAGAATCCTCGGTGTATTCGCTGTCTGGGAATTTCTCAAGCACAGTGGCGAAGTCTTGATATGACTGCAGTGCGCCACCTGGGTCACGCTGACTTTGGTCGCTAGGGATAAAGCGCGTCAGGAAGTTAATCGAACGATTGAAGTTCGACAAACCTTTGAGGTAATGCGCGTAAGCCTCTGCAGGGTGATTGGGGTGAAACTTGATGAAACGGTCAGCTGCGGCACGAGCTGAGTCATGCTCGCCATTACGGTAGTAGGCATAGGCGATATCGAGCTGAGCTTGGTGCGCATATTTGCCGTAGGGGTAGCGAGACTCGAGTTTCTCGTAGTAATCGATCGCTTTGTCCCATGCGCCACCCGCCATTGCTGATTTGGCTTCGGTGAAGAGTTTTTGCTGACTCCAACCTTCGGTAGGGTCTTTTTGCTCAAAAAACGAGCAGCCGCTCAAAAAGCTAACAAGAAGAAGTGTCCAGATGAGGCGCGACATAGGCGATAATCTCTTTATTACTACTGATGACAGTATAACGGATCACACCCCGAGCTGAGACAGTGACAGCAAAAGAACAGCAACAAACCGCAGAGATTTCGACCGATTTGGCAGGCAAGCGCCTTGACCAGGCATTGGCGGCGCTTTTCCCCGAATTTTCGCGCAGCCGTTTGACAGCATGGACCAAAGAAGGGCGAGTTTTACTCAATGGTGAAACAGTAAGACCTCGAGATGCGGTGAAGCTCGGTGATCAGGTTCAGTTAACCGCGGTGATTGAAGATCAGGTGGAATGCCGACCTCAGCAAGTCGATTTTGAGGTGGTCTATGAAGATGAGCATCTGATCGTGGTGAACAAGCCCGCGGGCTTGGTGGTGCATCCTGCAGCCGGTAATCCTGATGGTACCTTGCAAAACGGTCTGCTCTACATGGATGAGAATCTGGCGAATATTCCACGTGCCGGCATCGTGCATCGCTTAGATAAAGAAACTACTGGTTTGATGGTCGTGGCGCGAAGTGAGCTTGCGCATAAGAAATTAAGTGAGGCGTTAGCGAAACGCACCATGAAGCGCGAATACCGTGCGGTGGTGAATGGAAAGTTTAATGTTGGCGGTACGATTGATTTACCGATTGGTCGTCATCCCACTCAGCGTATCAAGATGGCGGTTAACCCCATGGGTAAGCCTGCGATCACGCATTATCGAGTGCTCGAAAAATTCCAAGCGCATACCTTGTTAAAGGTGAATCTCGAGACCGGGCGTACGCATCAGATTCGTGTGCACATGGCGCATCTTCGTCATCCTTTAGTGGGCGATCCTGTGTATGGCGCACGTTTGCAGCTGCCAAAAAATGCCGATGATTATTTAAAAGAAGTGATGCGTGGTTTTAATCGCCAAGCGCTGCATGCGAAACGCTTGAGCTTTCTGCATCCTGAGAGTGGTAAGGAGCTTAACTTCGAAGTTCCAATGCCAGACGACATGGCGATGCTGATCGAAGCGCTACGTGACCATCATTTTGGTGATGTGGAAGAGATGGAGTTCGGCGATGACTTCTATCAGGCCTTTGAAGTCGATGGCTTAGAGATCTGGGAAGAGGATGATTAAGCCGATTATTCCTGACTGGCCAGCTCCCGAGCATGTGCGAGCTTATTCAACCACGCGAGAAGGTGGTGTCAGTCAGGGAGCTTGGGCAAGTTTAAATTTAGCCACCCATGTTCAAGATGATCCGAATCATGTGGCAGAGAATCGTCGTCGATTATCTGAAGCCTTAGCGATTCCCAATGAGCCTTATTGGCTTGAGCAA
Source organism: Gammaproteobacteria bacterium (assembly GCA_038146785.1). Taxonomy (GTDB): domain Bacteria; phylum Pseudomonadota; class Gammaproteobacteria; order Chromatiales; family Chromatiaceae; genus VMDJ01. The sequence goes on along the minus strand of JAYQSI010000016.1, from coordinate 94,520 downwards.
GTGCACGGTACTGAGGTCGTTCGACCTGAGTTAAATGACAACGCAGTGTGCTGATGCCGCTTTTACCCAGCAGTCAGATACGCCTTGTGTGGTAATGACTGCGGATTGTTTGCCGGTCCTGTTTTGTGATGAGCAAGGTACAGCAGTCGCCGCTGCACATGCGGGTTGGCGCGGCTTGGCAGCAGGTGTTTTAGAACAAACGCTCAAGTGTTTTGATGATCCCAGTAAGGTGATGGCATGGATGGGGCCGGCGATTGGGCCAGAGCATTTTGAAGTGGGTGATGAGGTGCGAGAGATTTTTGTGCAGCAGCATTCACAAGCCGAGTCAGCCTTTGTTGAATCGCGCCCGGGACATTGGATGACCGATATATTTCAATTGGCGCAACAGCGTCTGTCGGCAGCAGGTGTGTCGCACATTTATGGCGGTGGTATCTGTACCTATGCTGATGCAGATCATTTCTATTCATTTCGACGCGAGTCGGTCACTGGCAGAATGGCCAGTCTAATTTGGTTGTCAGATGACAATAAGTGAGTGAGCAATGAAGACAACGTGGTTCATGTTAACAATGATTGGTAAAGATAAGCCTGGGATGGTCGCGGCGATTTCAGGCGCCTTAGCCGATCATGGGGTGACCTTGGGTGAGACCTCGATGTTACGTCTAGGTGGCAACTTTACCGTGATGATGATGGTGTCAGGCGCAGCAGATGAGCAAGCACTTCGTGAATCACTCGCGCCGATTTTAGAGTCGCAAGGCATGTGTTTACACGTTGATCCGATTGAAGGCGGTCTACATAAGCATGTCATTCCCAATGTGCATGTGACGGTGAGCGGCGCTGATCGTCCAGGTATCGTTTCACAAGTGACTGCTGTGTTAGCGGAGATGGGTATCAATATCCTTGATTTGGAATCTGATGTTGCCGGCACTGAAGATAAGCCCATTTACATCATGCAAATCTCAGCTGTATCTACGTTGGATATTGAAGCGATAGAAGCGGCGTTGAGTTCGGTTCGTGAGAGCGATGTGTCGGTGAGTGTGTCGGCTATCGAGACGTATATCGGTTAATTCAGGATGGCACTTCTCGAGATACTTCAGCTTCCTGATGAGCGCTTAAAGCAGGTCTCCGAACCTGTTGAGGTGTTTGATGATGAGCTACGTGCTTTTATTGCCGATCTTGAAGAAACACGCCAGAACGGTCCGGCTGCTGTGGGTATCGCTGCGCCACAAGTCGGTGTGTTTAAGCGTGTCGTAATTATTGATTGTTCAACAACACGTAAGCCGGTGCCTAATCATGGCTACATGGTGCTGGTAAACCCTGAGATCACAAAATGGGATGGCTTTGAGAAAGGTCGAGAGGGTTGTTTATCAGTGCCTGATTACACGGGTAATGTGATTCGAGCGACGAAAATCACGTTGACCGCAAAAGATCCCCATGGCGAGCCGCTTCAATTTGAGATGGAGGGCTATGAAGCACGTGCTGCGCAACATGAGATTGATCATCTCGACGGTATGTTGTTCGTGGACCGTGTAGTGAGTCGTCGAACCGATCTGTTTAAACGTAAGGTTTACCAAGACGGCGGCAAGGAAAAGAAGTCCTGATTTATTGAGTTTGATGTAGCTCAATATTCCCGACCTTGAAAACGCGCTAAATACCCCCATATCTCTGTCAGTTAGAGAATTTTTGGAGATAAACCCATGCGTATGGATAAGCTTACAAGTAAGTTTCAGCTTGCGCTTGCAGACGCGCAGAGCTTGGCTCTAGGGCGTGATCATCAATTTATAGAACCAGTTCATTTAATGGTGGCTTTGCTCGATCAAGAGGGTGGCAGTGTGCGCCCATTGCTTGGTCAGGCCGATGTGAATGTGAATCAGCTGCGCTCGTCATTGAGCGAGGCTTTAGAGCGCCTAGCGTCTGTGCAAGGTAATGCGGGAGATGTGCACCTTTCAAATGATCTCGGTCGTTTGTTGAATCAAACCGATAAGTTGGCTCAAGAGCGAAAGGATCAATACATCAGCTCTGAGTTGTTTGTCTTAGCGGCGATGGAAGATAAAGGTGCGTTAGGTGATGCCTTGCGCAAGGCCGGCGGCAGCAAGACAGCGATTAATAAAGCCATTGATAACGTCCGCGGTGGTGCATCAATTGATGACCCGAATGCGGAAGAGCAGCGCCAAGCGTTGGATAAATACACCATTGATCTGACTGAGCGTGCAGAACAGGGCAAGTTGGATCCTGTGATTGGTCGTGACGATGAGATTCGTCGTGCCGTTCAAGTGTTGCAGCGCCGTACTAAAAACAACCCTGTTTTGATCGGTGAGCCCGGTGTGGGTAAGACCGCGATTGTCGAAGGTCTTGCGCAACGTATCGTCAATGGTGAAGTGCCAGAAGGCTTAAAGAGTAAGCGTTTGTTATCGCTCGATATGGGTGCGTTGATTGCCGGTGCAAAATTCCGCGGTGAATTCGAAGAGCGTTTAAAAGCAGTATTGAATGACTTATCTAAACAAGAAGGTCAGATCATTCTGTTTATCGACGAGATCCACACCATGGTCGGTGCCGGTAAAGGCGATGGCGCTATGGATGCGGGCAATATGCTCAAGCCAGCGCTTGCGCGCGGTGAGTTGCATTGCGTGGGTGCTACCACCTTGGATGAGTATCGTCAGTACATTGAGAAAGATGCAGCATTAGAGCGTCGTTTCCAAAAGGTATTGGTCGAAGAGCCAACGGTAGAAGATACGATCGCCATTTTGCGTGGCTTAAAAGAGCGCTACGAAGTACACCATGGTGTTGATATCACTGACCCTGCGATTGTTGCTGCGGCTGAGCTTTCAACTCGTTACATCACCGATCGCCAACTCCCCGATAAAGCGATCGATTTGATCGATGAAGCAGCGTCACATATCCGCATGGAGATCGACTCTATGCCGGAAGAGATGGATAAGCTGGATCGTCGTTTGATTCAGTTAAAGATCGAACGTGAAGCGTTAAAGAAAGAATCGGATGAGGCCTCTAAGAAACGCTTAACGATACTGGATGATGAAGTGTCGGTCTTGAGCGTGAGTTCGCTGATCTTAAAGAGGTGTGGGTATCTGAAAAGGCAGCGATGCAAGGCAGTACGCACATCAAGGAAGCGTTAGAACAGGCGCGTTTAGACTTTGAAACAGCGCGTCGTGCGAATGACTTACAGCGTATGTCTGAGCTGCAGTACGGTGTGATCCCAGAGCTCGAAGCGAAGGTCGCTGCGGCATCTAATGAGAAGCCGGCAGAAACCAAGTTGCTACGCAATAACGTGACTGAAGAAGAGATCGCGACCATCGTGTCTAAGTGGACCGGTATTCCGGTTTCTAAGATGCTCGAAGGTGAGCGCGAAAAGCTTTTGCAGATGGAAGGCGAGCTCGGTAAGCGAGTCGTGGGTCAACAAGAAGCCATTGGTGCTGTGTCGAATGCTATTCGTCGTTCACGTGCTGGCCTGTCTGATCCAAACCGTCCAAATGGCTCATTCTTATTCTTAGGTCCTACGGGTGTGGGTAAGACCGAGCTGTGTAAAGCGCTCGCAGAGTTCTTGTTCGATACCCAAGATGCGATGGTGCGTATCGACATGTCTGAGTTCATGGAGAAACACTCGGTATCGCGTTTGATCGGCGCACCTCCGGGCTATGTGGGTTATGACGAAGGCGGTTATCTGACCGAGGCAGTTCGTCGTCGTCCCTACAGTGTGATCTTGATGGACGAGGTGGAGAAAGCGCATCCCGATGTGTTTAACGTGTTGCTACAAGTCTTGGATGATGGCCGTTTGACCGATGGTCAGGGGCGTACGGTGGATTTCCGTAATACGGTGATCGTGATGACCTCTAACTTGGGTTCTGATTTGATTCAGACCATGTCGAGTGATGGTCAATACGATGAGATGAAAGAAGCAGTGATGGGGGTTGTGGGGCAACACTTCCGTCCGGAATTCATCAACCGTATTGATGAGACGGTCGTGTTCCATCCATTAGGTCGTGAACAGATCCGTTCGATCACTGAGATCCAGATGCAGTATCTGCATAAGCGTTTAGCTGAGCGTGATTTGAGTTTGGATATCAGTGCCGCAGCATTGGATCTACTGGGTGAGGCGGGCTTTGATCCTGTGTATGGTGCGCGTCCATTGAAGCGTGCGATCCAGCATCAGATTGAAAACCCAATGGCACAAGCGATCTTAGCGGGTGATTATCATCCTGGTGATGTGATCAAGATTGATGTGACTGATGGCGAGCTGAGCTTTGCTCGGTAAAGGTGCCAATACGGCATAAAAAAAGCGCCCGAAAGGGCGCTTTTTTGTGTCAGTAAGAAAACTTACTTAGCAGCCGGTGCTGCTGGTGCAGCAGGCGCGGCCTCTGGCGCAGCTGGACGCTGAACCGGTGGGCGAACGACGCCTTGGCGAGCTTGAGGTACAGGACCCCAGCCGCGGAACATGCGGTTATCTTGCCATGGCATATCTTTGTTCCATGGTGCGTTGCCGCCTTTCCATTCATCGCTGCCCATTGGGCCCCAGTTCATTGGGTTGCCGTTATTGCCACCCCAGCCCCAACCATTGTTGTTGCCGTTATTGCTCCAAGGCATGTTGTTTGAGCCCCAGTTCCAACCATTGTTGTTACCGTTGTTGCTCCAAGGCATGTTGCCCCAACCATTATTGCCATAACCGTTGTTATTGCTCCAAGGCATATTGCCCCAGCGGCTGTTACCGTTACGGTTGTTCCAAGGCATGTTGTTGCCATTAAAGCCCCAACCATTGTTACCGTAGCCGTTGTCATTCCACGGCATGTTGTTGTTATTCCAGAAAGCACTGGCTTGGCTAGCGGCAAAGAAAGCTGCAGACAATGTGGTGACAGTCAGTAATTTTTTTAATTGTGTCATCGAGTAGGTTCTCCAAGGGTTCCTAAGTGACTCGATAATAGAGGAATCGGGGGGACTTTTCCTTAACTTATGTGCAGCGAAATAGATCCATGTTGTAGTATTAGTACATTGTCATATAACGATAATTTCAGGATCTGCGGCTATGTTGGAATATGTTTTCTTTGACGAACGTCCACGTGACCAATTTGTCACTTTTCTGCAGCAAAAATCGGTAGAGCTAAAGCTTGAAGAAGATGAAGGCTTGCTTAAGGTCTGGATCTCGGAAGATTTAGACGACGATCTTGATGAAGCGATCGAAGATTTTTACGACGATATGATGGCGCTCAATCAGCAGCTTTATGAAGATGAAAACAACGAGGCTGAGGTGGGCTATAACGCGGCGGGTATCGTGTTGGAACTCAATACGGGTGAAAATGTTTATGCCCAAGTTAATCCTGAGTTGCTTGGGTCGCATTATGACGGTAGTGACGCCCGATGAATTTAATACGGTGGTGAATGCCATTGTTGAGGCAGTTGAGAATCCTGATGCGCGCACGCCATGTCAGCGGATTCGCGAAGGCGATCAGTAAGATACGCTGAGATAATCTTGTTCACCGATGCTTTGCAGCGGTGTATTGAGCAGCTCAGATAAGTTTTCTGCCGTTAATAGATCCTCAGCTTCACCTGCTTGCCAGCTGCCATCGCCTTTTAGTAACACCGCATGAGTCGCTATAGCGCGTGCACGATTCAGGTCATGTTCAACCCAGAGTGCTGCGTTGTTATGTGTCGCAAGATGGTTTAACAAAATGTCTTGCGTTGCTTTTTGTTGATGTAAATCGAGATGATTGAGTGGCTCATCTAATAACATCACATTTGGGTTTTGCAGCATTAATCGGGCGATCTCGGCGCGGCGTAATTCACCACCTGATAATTCACTGACTGCTTGATTAACGTTGTCGCTCAAGCCTAGCGATTTAAGTAGGGCTTCTGCAGCGTGTAAATGATCTTGATCTTCCCAATAGGATGTCGTCAGTGCGTAGCTGCCTGATAACACCAGATCCAAGGTTCGAGTGTTAAATCCGGTTAAGCTTTGTTGAGATAACAGGCCAATGCGTTGCGCTCGATCTTTTGGCGCATAGTCATAAATGGCTTTCTGTTCAAACGTGACTTCAGGGTGCGCGGTTAACCCAACACAGGCTTTGAGTAATGAGCTTTTTCCTGCGCCATTAGGTCCGATGATGACCCAGCGCTCACCAGCATTAACGCTGAGGGATAGCTCATTAACCAAGCATCGCTTTGGTGTGCTGAGGGTTAGTTTGTTGATGCTTAAGCTCATGAGCGAGATCTCACGAGTAGCCATAAAAAGACCGGTACACCCAAGAGTGCGGTGAATATACCCACGGGGATTTGCATCGGGCTGATTAGGGTGCGGGCTAATAAGTCAGCTAAGACTAAGAGTGATCCACCAGCTAAAACGCTCATCGGTAATAAGTTGCGATGGTCGGTAACGCCAAGTAAACGCACAAGGTGCGGGATGATCAGGCCGATAAAACCAATAGCTCCCGCAATGCTCACCGCGCTCGCTGTGAGTAGTGAGGTAAGAATATAGAGCTTGAGTCTCAGCTGTTGGGTATTGATGCCTAAGCTGTGTGCTTGCTCCTCACCATAGATAGCGACATTGAGCTGATTGGCAATCATCAGGGCAAAGACTAAACCTGCAGCCAAGATAAGTAATGAGATAAGCGGCTGTTGCGCATCACTCAAGTCACCCATTAGCCAAAACAACATACCGGGCAGTTGCATAGGGGGAGCGAGCGATAGGGTGAGGCTAATTAAGGCTCCCCAAAATGCGGCCATCACCACACCTGCGAGTAAGAGCGTTTGTTGTTCGGATTGGAAGCGACTCAAGCCAAACACAACAAGGATGCTGACCATCGCCCCGACAAAGGCAATGGGTGTGATCAACCAACCGGCGACACCTAAGATCATTCCGAATAACGCTGCGCTTGCCGCTCCACCAGAAACACCGAGGACGTAAGGATCACCTAAAGGGTTGCGCAGAAGTACTTGCATCAAAGCACCCGCTAGCGCGAGTAGGCCACCGACGGCAAAAGCCGAAAGCGTGCGAGGTAGGCGTACCTCGTGGATGATTTGTGACGCTAGGCTGTTATCAGGACTGATCAATAGGCTGATGACCTGATGAAGCGAGATGTCATGGCTGCCGATGAGTAAGGACAGCGAAAGGCTGATTAAGGCAAGGATCACAAAGCCCGGCAGCAAGCGATAGAAATGAGCTTTTGCCGGGTGATGCATGTTTAACGAAGGCTGATGACAGGCCAGCCTTTATCCTCAGCATGTGCACGTAAGGTATCGTCGGGATCAACCGCGACGGGGAACTCCACCGCTTCAAGCAGTGGGAGATCGTTGAGAGAGTCACTGTAGAAGCTGGCTTTCTCAAGCTTTGCACCATACACGCCCAACCACTCTTGCAGACGTTCAACTTTGCCTTCGCGGAAACTTGGGGTGCCGGCGACCTTGCCGGTATAGCGGCCATTTTTGATCTCAGGCTCGGTACCAATCAGGTACTCAATGCCAAGATCAGCCACGATAGGGCGAGTAACAAAGGTGTTTGTGGCGGTAATCACCATTGGACAATCGCCTTTCTCACGATGAGATTCAACCAGATCGCGTGCCTTTTGCGTAATGCGTGGCAGGATCTTGTTTTCGATGAAATCAGCACGCCAAGCTTCAAGTTGTTCCATTGAGTGCTCTGACAATGGCTTTAACGAGAAGGCGAGGAATTCAAAGATGTCCAACGTGCCCACTTTGTATTGCTCGTAGAACTCGAGATTCTTTGCCTCGTATACCGCACGATCCACAACGCCGAGCTCACACAAAAACTCGCCCCAGAGCAGGTCTGAATCGCCGTTCAAAAGGGTGTTATCGAGGTCAAAAATCGCTAGGGGCATACTACTAAGCCGGTGTTTTTCGAAGGAAAGGCATCATACCGAAAAATCTTTATAAGCAATACCTTATGGATTGAGGTCTTGCTTGCGAGGCCGGCTTACCCTGTGGAAGAATGGACTCAGTTTAAAATTTTTTGGTTTTTAGTTGTGATCGACGCAGATGGTTTTAGAGCCAATGTGGGGATCATTCTCTGTAACGATGAAAATCGCCTGTTTTGGGGGCGAAGAGTAGGACAAAACGCTTGGCAGTTTCCCCAGGGCGGAATACGTACAGATGAATCCCCTCGCGAGGCTATGTATCGCGAATTAGAAGAAGAGGTCGGCCTCTTACCTGAGCACGTTGAAGTGTTGGGTGAAACACGCCGCTGGTTGCGCTATCGCTTGCCTAAGCGATTTATTCGTCGCCATTCTCATCCTGTGTGCATCGGGCAAAAGCAGCGTTGGTTTTTGCTGCGTGTAAATTGCTCAGATAAAAAGGTCTGTCTGGATAAATTCCGTAAGCCTGAGTTTGATGATTGGCAATGGGTCGATTACTGGAAGCCCGTTGATGAAGTGATCTACTTCAAGCGCCGTGTTTATGAGCGAGCGTTAGAAGAGCTTGGCCCTGTGCTGTTCCCATCAGGTCTACCTGAGCGCGAAACAGTCGAAAAGGCTGAGCAAAACGCTGCGCGCTGAGTAACCCATTATGTCTATGCTCGATACGCTTCACCGAATCGTTAGTGCTGTAAACCGTTCAACGGATTTGCAACGGGCGCTATTGCTTATCGTTAAGCAGGTAAAGGTCGCCATCGGTAGTGATGTTTGTTCCATCTACCTGAGCGAAGAAGACACTAAGGTCAATGTGCTGATGGCAACCGATGGTTTCCGTAAAGAAGCGGTCGGTAAAGTTCGCCTGCCTTATGGTCGCGGCTTGGTCGGTTTGGTCGCTGAGCGTGCAGAACCGATCAACCTTGATGATGCGATGAAGCACCCGCGCTATATGCATATTTCAGAAACCGGTGAGACCCAGTATCACGGCTTCTTAGGTGTGCCGATCATTCAGAACCGACGCGTGTTGGGTGTATTGGTTGTGCGTCAAGAAAAGGTGCGTCAATTCCAAGATGAGGAAGTGACCTTCCTATTTACCTTGGCAGCACAGTTAGCCGGTGCGATCACACATGCGAAAGCCAGTGGTGAGCTGAGTGCACTGACCCGTGGTGAGAGTTCGATCAGTAGCTTCTTGCAAGGTCAGCCGAGTAACACGGGTGTTGCGATCGGTACGGCGGTTGTTACCTACCGTTTGGCTGATCTGGATGCTGTGCCTGATCGTGACTGTGACGACATCGCGGCAGAATGTGAAATTTTTCGTAAAGCAGTAGTGGATGTCGAGAATGATTTACGACGTCTGCAAGACAATATCAGCCATAAATTACCTGAAGAAGATTTAGCTTTATTTGATGCGCTGCTTTTGATGTTGGGTAGTGACACCTTGGTCACGCACACCATCGAAAGGATTGAGAAAGGTTTGTGGGCTGCTGCAGCATTGCGCGACACCATTCAGGCACACGCTCAAGTCTTTGAAGGCATGGATGATCCGTACTTGCGTGAACGTGCCTATGACGTGCGTGATTTGGGTCGACGTATTCTGACTCATCTACAAAACGATCAGCCGGTCGAGATTGATTACCCTGAGAACACCATCTTGGTCGGTGATGAAGTGAGTGCGATGGATTTGGCCGATGTGCCAGTCGGTCGTTTAGCAGGTGTTATCGCCGCGACAGGTTCAGGCTCATCTCACGCAGCCATTATGGCGCGCGCCATGGGTGTGCCTGCGGTTATGGGTGTCACCGATATGCCGATCAGTCGTATGCAGGGTCGTGCGATTGTGATGGATGGTTATCGCGGTCGTGTGTATGTCGACCCTACGCCATCGGTTAGTGAAGAGTACCAACGCCTTCTCGATCAAGAACGTGCGCTCGGTGAAGAAGTCGAGGCGATGCGTGGCCTGCCATCTGAAACCATTGATGGTGTGGCAATGCCCTTGTATCTCAATACTGGCTTAATCAATGAGATGAATAGCGCCCAGCAAGAAGAGGCTGAAGGTATTGGTCTTTATCGAACTGAATTGCCCTTCATGGTGCGCGACCGTTTCCCTGGTGAAGATACACAGATAAACAATTATCAAATGGTGTTGTCGTCTATGGCGCCTCGCCCAGTGATTTTGCGCACCTTGGACGTGGGTGGCGATAAACCACTTCCTTACTTCCCGGTAGAAGAACAAAACCCCTTCTTGGGTTGGCGTGGTGTGCGCATCTCTTTGCAGCACCCTGAGATTTTCTTAACGCAAATTCGTGCAATGCTGCGCGCGAACATTGGTTTCGGCAATTTGCAGATCATGTTGCCGATGATTACCAGTGCTTCTGAAGTCGATGAGCTCATGCAGCTTATTCAGCAAGCGCATGATGAGTTACTCGAAGAAGGCTTTGATGTTGTGATGCCAAAGATTGGCGTCATGATTGAGGTGCCATCTGCGGTCTATCAGATTGATGCGTTAGCGCGTCGCGTTGATTTCTTATCCGTGGGTACCAATGACTTAACGCAGTACCTGCTTGCAGTGGATCGTAACAATCCTCGCGTGGCTGATTTATACAGTGACCTGCATCCTGCGGTGATCAGTGCGCTGAAAATGATCGTTGAAGGCGCTAAGCGTTACGGTAAGCCAGTCAGTGTTTGTGGTGAGCTTGCCGGTAATCCATTGGCTGCGGTGTTGATGGTTGGTCTAGGTGTTGATTCGCTTGAGTATGAGTGCGGGCAGCTTGCTTAAAGTGAAGTGGGTGATCCGTAGTTGCAGTCAGTCACGCGCGCGTCAGTACTTGAATATGGTGATGCGTATGGAAGAGGCGGATCAAGTGAAGCGCTTTATGGAAGGCGTGCTTGACGATATGGGTCTTGGCGGTCTGTTCAGACCAGGTAAATAATCAGCGACGTTTTGTTGGGCGTCGATTGCTCGGACGCGCATTGCGATCATTTTTTTCCGCGCGTGTATGGGTAGTGCGGAAGTTTTTACCTTTAACCGGTTTGCGTTGACCTTCAGGTTTGCCACCAGTGCCCGCAGGTTGCCAGCGCGGCACGAGATGTTTCTTTCCATTACCAATCAGATCGGCACGTCCCATAGCTTGTAGTGCTTCGCGCAAGATCGGCCAGTTATCCGCATCGTGATAACGCAAGAAGGCTTTATGCAGTCGACGTTGACGACGACCTTTTGGAGAAAACACCGCTTCACTGTCGCGGGTAATTTTCTTCAGTGGGTTGCGACCTGAATGCCACATGGCTGTAGCCAGTGCCATCGGTGATGGCAGAAAGGCTTGCACCTGGTCAGCGCGGAAACCATTACTCTTCAACCAAAGTGCCAAGCTCAACATATCTTCATCGGTTGTGCCTGGGTGCGCTGCAATGAAGTAAGGAATTAAATATTGTTCTTTGCCAGCTTCTTTGGAGTACTTATCGAACATTGCTTTAAAGCGATCGTAAGTTCCCATGCCTGGCTTCATCATCTTTGAAAGCGGGCCCATCTCAGTATGTTCAGGTGCAATCTTGAGATAACCGCCAACGTGATGAGTAACCAGCTCTTTTACATACTCAGGTGTTTCAACCGCGATGTCGTAACGCAAGCCTGATGCAATGAAGACGCGCTTAACGCCTGGTATCGCACGGGCTTTACGATAAAGCTGTACCAATGGCATTTGATTGGTATTTAAATTTGAGCAGATGCCAGGGTAAACGCAAGATAAGCGACGGCAGCTGGATTCAATTTTGGGATCCTTACAATGCAGACGCCACATGTTGGCTGTAGGGCCGCCAAGATCAGAGATGTTGCCAGTAAAACCCGGTGTCATATCACGGATCGATTCGATCTCTTTGAGAATGGAGCTTTCCGAGCGATTTTGAATGATGCGACCTTCGTGCTCGGTGATCGAACAGAAAGAGCAGCCGCCAAAGCAGCCGCGCATGATGTTTACTGAGAAGCGAATCATTTCATACGCGGGAATTTTCGCTTTGCCGTAACTTGGGTGTGGCACACGCTGGTAAGGAAGCTCAAAGACTTTATCGAGCTCTGGCGTGTGTAACGGAATAGGGGGTGGATTAATCCAAACTTCACGCCCCGCATGTTCTTGGATTAATGCGCGCGCATTGCCTGGGTTGGATTCCAAGTGAAGAATGCGTGAAGCATGTGCATATAACACAGGGTCTGCTTTAACTTGGTCGTAAGAGGGGAGGCGCACCACTGTCTTGTCACGATCGAGTCCACGAGGGCGTCGTTCAAAGCGAATGACTTTTGCATCTTCATCGGCTTGTTTGTTTGCGCAACTTTTTTTGCCTTCAGTTGGCTTGGTGGTGTCTTGATAAGGATTGATCGGCGGGTCAATTGCACCTGGCTGATCAATCTCAGAGGAATCGATCTCAACCCAATCTTCAGGTCGTTGATTGATCGCAAAGGCACTGCCGCGCAGATCGCGAATCTCTTTAATTGATTCGCCACTCGCAATGCGATGGGTTAATTCAACAATCGCACGCTCTGCATTACCAAAGAGCAGCATGTCTGCTTTTGAATCCAGTAGTACTGAACGACGGATCTTTTCTTGCCAATAATCAAAATGCGCAATACGACGCAGACTGGCTTCAATACCACCAATCACAATAGGTATGTCATTAAAGGCTTCACGACAGCGTTGCGAGTAAACAATGGTTGCGCGATCTGGACGTTTGCCGCCCTCGTTGTTTGGTGTGTAAGCGTCATCAGAACGAATGCGACGCTCTGAGGTGTAACGATTCACCATCGAATCCATGTTGCCGGCGGTAACACCAAAATACAGGTTAGGTTTGCCGAGCCGTGCGAAATCGTTCGCTGAATTCCAATCAGGCTGCGAGATGATGCCAACACGGAAACCTTGCGCCTCAAGTACGCGGCCGATTACCGCCATGCCAAAGCTGGGGTGATCAACGTAAGCATCGCCCGTCACTAGAATCACATCGCAACTATCCCAGCCAAGTTGATCCATCTCTTCGCGCGACATGGGCAAAAAGGGAGCAGGGCCAAACTTATGTGGCCAGTAGCGACGATAGCTAAACAGTTCTTTAGCGATAGGTTGCACAGTGCAAGCTCGTTAAACGTTGGATGGATGCAATCTTAACATTGAGCGTCATCAAATAGCCTTGAGCCAATTACGGGTTGGACAAAACTTTTTTCGTATTTTCAGCAATTTAGACAAGTAATTTTTATTTGGATGCGTATAATCGCGCCCCTTGCTGTAGATCCCAATATTGGTGAGTGTCATTGGGCCACAGTAATTCTTTAACATTTACTGGGCTGGGCTATGACAGATTCTCAAGAACTGACGTTTTCAGATTTTTCTTTACCTGAAAACATTCTTCGCGCAATTACCGAGGTGGGCTACGAACGTCCGTCTCCAATTCAGGCGCAATGTATTCCTCTTCTTCTTAATGGGCATGACCTTCTTGGTCAGGCGCAAACCGGTACCGGTAAAACAGCGGCATTCGCTTTGCCATTGCTAGCAAATGTCGATATGAAAAACCGCGCGCCACAGCTATTGGTTTTGACGCCAACCCGTGAGCTGGCGATCCAAGTTTCTGAAGCGCTGCAAAAGTACGCGCATCACATCCCTGATTTCCACGTCCTGCCTATCTATGGTGGCCAGAGCTACAGCTTGCAGCTGCGTTCTTTGAAAAAAGGTGTGCAGGTAATTGTTGGTACGCCAGGCCGTGTTATGGATCACATGGATCGCGGCACCTTGAAGCTGGATCAGCTCAAATCATTGGTGCTCGACGAAGCAGATGAAATGCTGCGTATGGGCTTTATTGATGACGTGAACTGGATCCTTGAGCGTGTCCCTGAGAAACGTCAAATTGCCTTGTTCTCAGCCACAATGCCTAACGAGATTCGTAAAGTTGCTGAAAAACACTTAGTCGATCCTAAGGTCGTAAAGATCGCAGCACAAACCACTACCGCGGAATCAATCCGTCAGCGTTTTTGGATGGTGTCAGGTCTGCATAAACTTGATGCGTTAACCCGTGTGCTCGAAATTGAACCGGTTGATGCGGGCATTGTCTTTGTGCGCACTAAAACGGCCACAGTAGAGTTGGCTGAAAAGCTACAAGCGCGTGGTTTCTCAGCAGAAGCGCTGAATGGTGATATGCCACAGGCATTGCGTGAGAAGGTTGTTGATCGTTTGAAAGATGGTCGCTTGGACCTGCTGATTGCAACTGACGTAGTCGCACGTGGTCTTGACGTGCCACGTGTAAGTCACGTGTTTAACTACGATATTCCACACGATACTGAATCTTATGTGCACCGTATCGGTCGTACAGGCCGTGCGGGTCGTGAAGGTGATGCGATCTTGTTTGTTGCGCCTCGTGAGCGCCGCATGTTGCAAGCGATTGAGCGTGCGACCAAGAAGCAGATTGAGCCGATGCAGTTGCCGTCTGTAAAAGATATCAATCAAAAGCGTGTTGAGCGTTTTAAGCAGAGCATCGTTGAATCAATGGGTAACGAGGAAGACTTGGGCTTCTACTACGAGCTGATCAGTCAGCTAGGTATTGAGCATGATCTCGATCCGTTACAAATTGCAGCAGCGCTTGCGGCAAAGCTTCAGGGTGACAATCCTTTCTTATTGGATGAGTCAGCGCATAAGCAGCCAAAGCAAAATGAATCAAAGTTTAAAGATGATCGCCCACCACGTGATCGTTCAACTGAAGGTACCAAGGTGCCTGTTGAGCTTGAGGCATTGCCTTTAAAAGACGAGCCTGAAGTGGATATGGAGCGTTTCCGTATCGAGGTGGGCTATAACCACGGTGTTAAGCCAAAGAATATTGTTGGTGCGATCGCTAACGAAGCAGATGTTGAAAGCAAGTACATCGGCCATATCGAAATTTTTGACAACTTCACGGTAGTTGACCTACCTGCAGGTATGCCAAAAGAAACCTTGAAGCACATGCAGAAGGTTTGGGTATGTCGTCGTCAGTTGATGTTGGCACCACTAACCGATGAGAACTTGGTTGATACCGAGGTTGATCAGGGTGGTTCATCTCGTCCACCGTCAGGTATTCCACGTAAAGAGTTCTCTCATCGCGGTAAGCGTGATGGTAAAGGTGGTAAGCCAGGTAAGCGTCGTGGTCCAAGCAAAGGCGCTAATCCGAGAGCAGGCAAGCCTAAGGGTGGTAAGAAGCCACGCCGCAGTAACTCAGGCGAGTAATTAAAGCGTGCCTGCGAGTTTTCGCAGGCATTCTAAGTACGCTTGCTCATCTGGTGTTTGGTTGGCGCGCTGCGCTTCCCATAACACCAAGCCTAAACACTCCATCATTTGATGCTCAGCTTCATGTGCATCACCTGCCTTTAGGGTGATGCTTTGATGTAGTGCGCGTATGCCGGTTGGGCGATCACTCCCCAGCTGCTCTGCTAGCGTGATATGCATGCCCATGTGTAGAAACGGATTGGTTTCGCCATCGGCGATATGAAAATCTTTATCCAAGTTATCTTCTTTTAAGATGGCGTGATATTCAGGGTGTTGCTGAATCACTTGGGCAACGATCAATTCAATGCCCGCCAATAATTCACCTTGTTGTTGTTTCTGCCAGCAGTCGAGGTAAAAGCGGCGTAGTTGATCACGATTCTGTCCAAACATATCAGTCGCTCGTCTTTTGTTTGAATTCACATAGGTCTTCAATCAGGCAGGCGCCGCAACGGGGTTTGCGAGCAACGCAGGTATATCGACCTAATAGAATCAGCCAGTGGTGTGCATCGACAAGGAATTCCTTCGGAATGAGGCGAACAAGCCGCTTTTCGACTTCAAGCACGTTTTTACCTGGCGCAATTTTTGTTCGATTGGATACGCGAAAGATGTGCGTATCGACAGCCATCGTGGGATGACCAAATGCCGTGTTTAAAACCACGTTGGCGGTTTTTCGTCCAACACCGGGTAGTGCCTCGAGAGCTTCACGTGATTCAGGAATCTCAGAGTTATGCTGATCGATGAGGATCTTACAGGTTGCGATAACGTTCTTCGCTTTACTGTTATACAGGCCAATGGTTTTGATGTATTTGCTTAAGCCGGCAACGCCCAGTGCATGAATGGTTTCAGGGGTGTTGGCAACAGGAAAGAGTTTATCTGTCGCTTTGTTAACACCTACATCAGTGGCTTGGGCTGACAAGATGACAGCAATCAATAATTCAAATGGATTGCTGTAGTTGAGTTCGGTAGTGGGGTGCGGATTATCCGCACGCAAGCGCTCAAAGATTTCTTGGCGCTTTTCTTTGTTCATGACTCAGCAGGCGTGGCTTCAGTCACTTTGACCGCAGGTTTTTTTGGCAAGCGTTGATCAATCACGTTTTTAATCGCGATTAAAAAGCCAAGGCCTAAGAACGCACCTGGCGGCAAGATGGCCAATAAAATACCTTCGTAGTTATCACCAAAATGCATGGTCCAGTTGAGTGCTGATTCACCAAACATCAGGTGCGCGCCATCGAATAGGGTGCCTTGACCAATGAATTCACGCAGCGCTCCAAGCACTACAAGTGCCGCAGTAAAGCCTATACCCATGGCAAGAGCATCAACCGCTGAAGCCATCACTGGGTTGCGTGAAGCAAAAGCTTCCGCGCGGCCAATGATTGCGCAGTTGGTAACAATCAATGGAATAAAAATGCCAAGAACGGTGTAAAGCCCGTGGAAGTAGGCGTTCATGGTGAGTTCAACCGCAGTCACAAATGAAGCGATGATTAACACAAACACAGGTAAGCGGATTTCGGTGCGCACCCAGTTGCGAATGATCGATACGCTGACATTCGATAACAGCAGTACTAATGTTGTCGCGATACCTAAACCAAGACCATTGATTAGGGTGTTGGTGACCGCTAACAGTGGACATAGACCCAGTAACGCTACTAAGGCTTGGTTGTTGCGCCAGAGTCCATCAAGGGTGATGGCTTTGTAATCGATGCCACTCATGAGTCTGGCTCCATGGTGTGAAGTTTCTCTTTATTCAGCTGGTGGTACTGCAAGGTGTTTTTAACCGCTTTAACCACTGCGCGAGGCGTGATGGTTGCGCCGGTAAATTGATCGAAGTCACCGCCATCACGTTTGACTGCCCATTTCTCAGCTCGAGGTGAGGTTAATGAGGTGCCATCAAAGCTTTTGATCCAGCCGCTTCGACGCGTTTCGATCTTGTCTCCAAGGCCTGGTGTTTCTTTATGTTGCAGAACACGCACACCGGTGACTTGATTGTTCTCATTGATCGCAATCGTAAGCAAGATGTCACCTGAGTAGCCATCAGCTGTCATTGGGCTATAGATAAGACCAGTGGGTGCTTGTTTTAAGGTGGCGCGATAAACCTTCACTTCATCATCGCCAAGTTCACCGTCTTTAATTGACACAACATCATCAATCACAATGTTGTCATGTTGCGCCTCGGGGAAAACTTCGTTGATTTGGCGACGTAAGGTTTCGCGTTGGTTTTCGAGTATCTGTTCGTGAGTCGATTCGTAGCTAAAACCGACTAAGCTGCTACCCAAAATCGCGAACGCAGCAAGAATGATCGCGGAGATGAATGCCGGCGCATAATTTTTGATCATTTGCTTGGGCATTAACGCTCTCCACCGAAGACGCGCGGCTGCGTGTAATAGTCGATTGTGGGTGCTGCCATGTTAAGTAACAGGACAGAGAAAGCGACCGCATCAGGATATCCGCCCCAGGTGCGGATAATGACGATGAAGAAGCCAATCAAAGCACCAAAGATCAGTTGGCCTTTCGGTGTGGTGCTGGCACTCACGGGGTCTGTTGCAATGAAGAAAGCCCCAAGCATTACAGCACCACTAAAGAGATGGAACAGTGGGCTTGCGAATTGGTTGCTATCAATTAACCAAAGCACGCCACTGACCAGGGTAACGCTCGCTAATAGGCTTAGAGGGATGCGCCAACTCATGATGCCTTTCAAGATCAAGAAGGCGCCACCTGCTAGATAAGCTAACGATACCCATGCCCAACCTGAATTCATCAAGGCTGACCAACTGCCATCTGGATGGAGTTCGCTCAACATACTGTGTTGAAGCAAACCTTCACGCACCTCTGATAACGGCGTAGCGCCTGTCATGCTGTCCCATGCCATAGCGGCTGGCATCACGCCATCAACAGCAAGCTGCCACGCTTGAGCGATATCCAAATTCGATGCAGCACTCTGCGGTTGAATCCATTGGCTCATTGAAGCGGGGAAAGAGATCAACAGCAGGGCGTAACCCAACATGGCTGGATTGAAAGGATTGTTACCAATTCCACCAAACAATTGTTTACCAACAACAATGGCAAAGATGGTTCCCAGTGCAACCTGCCATGCCGGCATGAGTGGCGGTAGCGCTAAGGCCAGTAACACAGCCGTTAACACAGCGCTAAGATCGGTGACGGCAACAACAGGGTTGCGGCCTCTAAAGCGTAGAAATACCCATTCACTGAGTAGCGCGCTGACAATGGCGATGCCTAAGTTAATGAGCACACCATTACCTAAAAGCCATACCAACGCAGCAATGCCAGGTAGCAGCGCAAGTAGAACAGTCGCCATGATGCGCTGAACCGAATTGCTGTCATGTTGGTGCGGAGAGCTGATCATGCTGCTCATGATGATTTTTCCTCAGCCGCTTGCGCTGCTTTCTTTGCGGCAACCCGTTTCATGGCGGCTTCTATAGCGGCTTTCTTCGGATCATCACCTTTAGCTTTCGGTTTATTTTCGAGCACTTCTTTTTTCTTGCGAAGGCGAGCTTTACGTTCCGCTTCTAGTCGCGCAAGACGAGCATCTCTGAACTCATGACGTCGACGTGCAAGATCTGATTGTTGCTTCTCGCGTTCGCTTGCCCAGATTTCAGTCTTGGCAAAACGGTAGTACTGCACCAACGGTATCTTTGATGGGCAGACATGTGCGCAACAGCCGCACTCGATACAATCAAAAAGATGATGATCTTGTGCTTGATCGAAGTTATGTGACTTTGCGTACCAGTAAAGTTGTTGTGGTAACAGCAGAGCGGGGCAAACTTTTACGCATTCGCCACAACGAATACAGGCTTGCGGCTCCTGAGTTGGTTCCACTTCATGCAAGCTCAGTATGCAGTTGCTCCCTTTAGCGATCGGGCGGTCGATGTCCGGCAAGCTGAAGCCCATCATGGGTCCGCCCATGAGCGTGCGTTGGCAAGCTTTTGCAAAGCCACTGTGATGTTCAATCAGTTCATGAATGGATGTGCCAATTAAGGCGCGAACGTTTTGAGGCTTAGCGAGTGCATCACCTGTCAGTGTGACAATACGATCGATAAAGGGTTTGCCTTCGAGTACAGCATCCGCAACGGCAACACAGGTGCCTACGTTCTGGCACAAGATGCCTACATCAATGGGTAAGCCTTGCGAAGGCACTTCAATGCCTGTCAGTAAGTGGATTAGCTGTTTTTCACCACCACTGGGATATTTGTTAGGTACAACAACGATTCCAATGTCTGTGTTGTTGATTGCGTTGTTCAACGCTTCAATTGCTTGCGGCTTATTTTCTTCAATACCGATAAGGATCTTTTTGGCGCCCACAATGTGCTGCAAGATTTTCGCACCGGTCACAATCTTTTCTGGATCGGTACGCATCAGCATGTCATCACAGGTGATGTAAGGCTCACACTCAGAGGCATTTAGGATCAGCGTATCAACAGGCTTGTTTTGCGTATTGGTTTTAACTGCAGTTGGGAATACTGCGCCACCAAGACCGACGATGCCGCTTTGACGTAAGCGATCACGAAGCAATTGTGGCTCGGTGGATTCCCAATCACCGATAGCTTCGGGAAGATTGGTCCATGTGTCCTTACCATCGCACTCAATACTGATACATAGCGCATTCAAGCCTGAGGGATGTGCAATAGGTTGCTCATCTATCGCGGTAACGGTACCTGAGCTTGGTGCATGGATATTCGCGCTGACATATTCACTGGCTTTTGCGATCAGCTGCCCCTTAAGGACATGATCACCCGCCTTAACGCAAGGTTCAGCAATTTGACCGATGTGTTGCTGTAAAGGCACCACCAAAGTCTTTGGTAAATAAACCGGTGCTATGGGGTGTTGTGTCGATAGCGCTTTGTGATCATCAAGAATCAGGCCGCCGTGGAAATCATGAATCGATACATTAGCCATGACTGACCTCTGCTGAATTCTGATTTGGTAAAGGCCAGCGCCAGGTATCTGTGGTGTCTTTGATTGGCACCATGTCGATACATTCAACAGGGCACGGCGGGATACAGAGTTCACAGCCAGTACATTCCGCCTCAATGACGGTATGCATTTGTTTCGCAGCACCCAATATGGCATCGACTGGACAGGCTTGAATGCACAGCGTGCAACCGATGCAGTCTTTCTCGATGATGATCGCAACCGCTTTGGGCTTAGCTGCTGCTTCCTCATCTTCAAGTGGCATAGGGTCGCGGCCTAGAAGTTCTGCCAAGGCAATCATTGTGACTTCACCACCGGGTGGGCAACGATTGATCTCAGCTTCACCGTTTGCAATGGCTTCTGCATATGGGCGACAGCCAGCATAGCTACATTGGCCACATTGAGTTTGCGGTAGCAGTGCATCAATTTGATCTGCAATCGGATCGCCTTCTACACGAAAGCGAATCGCGGAATATCCAAGCAGCAGGCCAAAGATCAGCGACAGTGCTGTAAGTGTGATGATGCCGCTTAGCATTAGCCTGTCACCAGTCCAGCAAAGCCCATGAACGCCATCGACATCAGGCCGGCGGTGATAAGAGCAATCGCATTACCTTGGAAGGGCTTTGGAACATCGGCGACTGCGACGCGTTCACGTACCGCTGCGAAAAGCACCAAGACCAATGAGAAGCCCACTGCAGCACCAAAACCATACAGTGCTGACTCAACCAGGTTGTGGTCTTCCTGCGTGTTTAACAGCGCAACACCTAACACCGCACAGTTGGTTGTGATGAGAGGTAAGAAAATACCCAATACCTGATACAACATCGGGCTGGTTTTGTGCATCACCATCTCGGTGAACTGAACCACGACAGCAATCACTAAAATGAAAGCGATGGTGCGTAAAAACTCCAGTCCCATTGGTTCGAGCAGGTAGGTGTTAACCAGATAGCTGCTCACGGATGAGAGGGTGAGTACGAAGGTGGTCGCAAGGCCCATCCCGACAGCCGTTTCGAGTTTGCGCGAGACGCCCATGAAGGGACAGAGGCCCAAGAATTTTACGAGCACAAAGTTGTTCACCAAAACGGTGCTGACGAGGATGAGCGCGTATTCCGACATAAGTAAGCATGGTGGCAAATTAGCATTTGCCGCACATGGTTTAATCTCTTGAAAAACCTAGGGATAGCTTACGTTTTGCCCCTCTTTGGCGCAAATAATAAGTACAGAAAATCGCCGCTTTTTACGCGTGGATTCTTATTTAACGCGCATACCGCGTGGTTTTGAGCATGCTTGACGCTCATCTTTGCCATGGTTGATCATCGTGCAATGTGGTTTGAGTCGTTGATCGCATTCTGAGGTGCATTGACGGTCGCCTTAGCAAGCTCCTCTTGAGCCTAGATCATTGACGGCACTAGCCTGTGAGAGAGCGGATTGAGAATGAATAAATCCTTACCACCGGGTCCAGCTGCTAGGACCATGCCTTCAGATAAGCCAAAACGCATTTGTCGCGCCGCGAGATTAGCCACCATCACGGTCAATTTGCCTTCTAAGTCTTCTGGTTGGTAGGCAGATTTGATGCCTGCGAAGACATTTCGAGTGCCATCACCAATATCTAAGGTAAGTTGAAGTAACTTATCTGCACCTTCGACATGCTCGGCTTTAACGATTCTTGCGATGCGCAGGTCGACCTTGGCAAAGTCATCAAACTCGATGGTGTCAGCGATCGGGTCAATGGCCGAGTTAGCGGTTTTTTGTGCAGCACCTTTGCCAATCACTTTGGCTTCAGCGGCGAGGTCTTCTTTTGAGTCTTCGATCATTGCATCAATCTTTTCGCGCTCAACGCGGGTCATCAATGGTTTGAATTTATTCACTGAGTGATCACAAAGCGGTTTGGCTTGGCTATTCCATGTCATGGGTTCAATGTTCAGGAAGGCTTCAGCATCGGCAGCCATGAGAGGTAGCACGGGTTTTAGGTAACCCATCAAAACGCGGAAAAGATTAATACCAACAGAGCTTATGTCGTGTAGCTCTTGATCTTTACCTTCTTCTTTAGCAATAACCCAAGGTGCCTTGTCATCGATGTACTGATTGGCTTTATCCGCTAGTGCCATGATTTCGCGAATCGCACGACCGTAGTCACGGTTTTCGTAATGTGCAGCAATTTGATCGCCGGCATCGACAAAGCTTTGATAAAGCTCAGGCTCAGAACAAGTCGCTGAGAGTTTGTTGTCGAAACGCTTCTTAATAAAGCCCGCATTACGGCTAGCAATGTTAACGACCTTACCAACCAAGTCGGCATTGACTCGTTGCGCAAAGTCTTCGAGGTTAAGGTCTAAGTCATCAATCTTAGAGCTCAACTTAGCTGCGAAGTAATAACGCAGGTATTCTGGGTTGAGGTGTTTTAGATAGGTGCGAGCCTTAACAAAGGTGCCGCGTGACTTTGACATCTTTGCGCCATCAACGGTGAGGAAGCCGTGCGCAAATACTGAGGTCGGCATGCGGAAGCCGGCGCCTTGAAGCATGGCAGGCCAGAACAAGGCATGGAAGTAGATGATGTCTTTGCCGATGAAGTGGTAAAGCTCTGCATCTGAATCGGCTTTCCAGAAGCTATCGAAATCAATGCCTTTTTTGTCACATAGATTGCGGAAGCTCGCCATGTAACCGATCGGTGCATCTAACCAAACATAGAAGTACTTGTTTGGCGCATCTGGAATTTCAAAACCGAAGTAAGGTGCATCACGTGAGATGTCCCAGTCAGCAAGACCGGCTTCAAACCACTCATCGAGTTTGTTGGCCATCTCGGCTTGGACGTGACCAGCTTGGTGCCAGTCTTTCAATGTCTTTTCGAAATCAGCCAGCTTGAAGAACAGGTGCTCCGAATCTTTTTCAATCGGTGTTGCGCCAGAGACAGCTGATACAGGATTTTTCAGTTCGGTTGGCGAGTAGGTTGCGCCACAGGCTTCGCAGTTATCGCCATATTGATCTTCTGCGCCACACTTTGGGCAGGTGCCTTTGATGAAGCGATCAGGTAAGAACATGTTGGCTTCAGGGTCATAGGCTTGAGAAATCGTGCGACGAGCAATGTGCCCTGCATCGCGATTGCGCTCGTAAATTAAGCTTGCGCAGGCTTTGTTTTCATCCGAATGCGTCGAGTGATAGTTGTCGAAATCAATACCGAAACCGGCGAAATCCTCGGTGTGTTCTTTCCAGACGCGTGCGATCAGATCTTCGGGCTCAATACCCTCGCCACGAGCACGCAGCATGATGGGGGTGCCGTGCGCATCATCCGCGCAAACGTAGTAGCACTCATGTCCTTGCAGCTTTTGAAAGCGACTCCAGATGTCCGTCTGGATGTACTCCACCATATGGCCAAGGTGAATAGAGCCATTGGCATAAGGCAGGGCGCTGGTGATCAAAATTTTGCGGCTAGGGCTGCTCATAGGAAAAACACAGTAATGAGTGTGAAATTAGCCGCGCATTATTTCACAAACCATCAAAAAAGACGGCGGCAGTCAGTAAAAACCTGATCAGTGATGCGGTAGGAGGGTCTTGAAAAGCCGCACGGCGCCATTACATTAGCCAAGCACACAAAATCCGAGTAATTCGGTAAGGCTTTATCGCGAGCGATAAGCTACTATTGCGCATCAAAATTTTTCGACCCGCCCCGGCGTGTCATACCTGGAGTTCCCGAACATGGCTGAGATTACCAAAGAGAGCGTTGAAGCAGCGCTGAAAGGTTTTATCGAACCACATTTAGATACTGATTTGGTATCTGCAAATTGCATCAAAAATATCGCAATCGATGGCGACAAAGTCACCGTCGATGTGCAGCTTGGCTTCCCAGCTAACGGAATCGAACAAGATACCGTCGCTGCAGTGAAAGCGGCTGTTGAGGGTGCTGATGGTGTTTCTAGCTGTGCAGTTAACTTCTCTTGGAAGGTTGCGGCGCACTCAGTTCAAAAAGCACTCAAGCCAATTGATAACGTGAAGAACATCATCGCGGTAGCGTCTGGTAAAGGTGGTGTAGGTAAATCAACCACCTCTGTAAACCTAGCCTTGGCGCTTGCAGCTGAAGGTGCCACTGTGGGTATTCTCGATGCGGATATTTACGGTCCTTCTCAGCCACGTATGTTGGGTATTTCAGGTAAGCCAGAATCTAAAGATGGCAAAACCCTTGAGCCAATGGTGAGCTACAACATTCAGTCAATGTCGATCGGTTACTTGATTGACGAAGAAACGCCAATGATCTGGCGTGGCCCAATGGTGACTCAGGCCTTGGAGCAGTTATTGAATGACACCCAATGGACTGACCTTGATTACATGATTATCGACTTGCCACCAGGTACTGGTGATACTCAGTTGACCTTGGCGCAGAAAGTGCCTGTTGCTGGTGCCATCATTGTGACCACACCACAAGACATCGCATTGTTGGATGCGCGTAAAGGCTTCAAGATGTTTGAAAAGGTTGAAGTGCCAATCTTGGGTGTTGTTGAGAACATGTCGATCCACATTTGTTCAGAGTGTGGTCATGAAGAGCATATCTTTGGCGATGGCGGCGGTAGGCGCATGGCGGAAGATTATGGTGTTCAGTGTTTGGGTGCTTTGCCACTTGAGCTACGTATTCGTGAAGAAGCTGACTCAGGTAAGCCAACGGTTGTAGCTGACCCTGAAGCACGTGCTTCTCAAATCTATCGCGAGATCGCGCGTAAGGCAGCAGCTAAGTTGTCTCGCCAAGCGAAGAACTACTCATCAAAGTTCCCGAATATTGTTATTCAGAACAACTGATTGCTTCGGCAATAAAAAAGCCCGCTTCGGCGGGCTTTTTTGTGTCTGCTTATAAGCTATCCCAAGATTGCTTAGGTCGACGTGATCGTAGATTAGGCAAAATTAAGCCAAGAATAATGCCACCGAGTAAAACGCTCGCACCGATCAAAAACCAATGTTGCGTGTCATTGTTTTCAAGTTCCAAGGTTTCTTGCTTAGCTTCTGCTAGGTCGCGATTCAACTCGGCAACTTGTTCGCGAAGGCTGTTGCGTTCTTCAGCAACGCTCACTGCATCGGATGAAATGCGTTTAAAGGCTGCCAGCTCTTGTTCAGCAGAACGCGCACGCGCCTCAGCAGCTTTGTATGATTTTTCAAATTGAGTGGCTTTTTGAGTGGCATCAGCTAGCTTGCTCTTTAACTCATCAGGCTCACCTTTTAGTAGGGCCATTTCTTTTTCAAGATCGGCTAAGCGATCTCGCGCAGTTGGCTCATCCAGTAATTGGCGGGTGAGTACAAAACCTTCTTTACCGTTATTAAAACGAATTTTGCTGTAACCGGTTTCGCGGTTTTGTGAGATGACCTCTACTTTAGTGCCGGTACGCAACATACGCAGAATGCGGTAATCAGCTGCTTCACCACTGCGAACAGCAACGGTAAATTTATCGGTGACGTAAGCGTCTTGCGCAAAACTGCTAGAGCTCGCAACGAGCAAAGCAGCAATCAAGTATTTCTTCATAGTGTTAGCGATCCTCTACTAGCGATCAAAACATTGGATATTGATGCAACGAAGTGTAGCGGAGTTTTTAGATTATTTATCTAAGGAGAAACTCTAAGAGTGCCTTTTGAGCATGCAGACGATTCTCTGCTTCATCCCAAACAACGCTATCGGGCGCATCTAAAACATCGGCATCGACTTCCATGCCGCGGTAGGCGGGTAAGCAGTGCATGAAAAGGGCGTCCTTGTCTGCTTCTTGCATCATTGCTTTAGAGACTTTGAAGCTGCCAAAGATTTTTTCACGCGCGCGCTTTTCTTCTTCTTGACCCATGCTGACCCAGGTGTCGGTAACCACAAGGTGTGAGCCACTCGCAGCTTCCATTGGGTCACGCAACAAGGTCACGCGATCTTTAGCCGCATCCACGATGGCTTCATCGGGCTCATAACCGGCAGGACAGGCAATACGTAGATTGAAATCAAATTGGCGCGCCGCATTGATGTACGAGTGGCACATGTTGTTGCCATCGCCGACCCAGGTGACGGTTTTGCCTTTGATCGAACCACGATGTTCGGCAAAGGTTTGCATGTCAGCCAGAAGTTGGCAGGGATGTAGCAGGTCGGTAAGACCATTAATCACTGGCACGCTGGAATGCTTGGCAAAGGTTTCGACCATCTCATGTTCGAATGTACGAATCATGACGCAGTCGACCATGCTTGAAATAACACGCGCACTATCTTCGACCGGTTCGCCACGCCCTAACTGAGTGTCGCTAGGCGATAAGAACATCGCAGAGCCGCCGAGCTGAGACATGCCAGCTTCAAATGAAACACGAGTACGTGTTGATGACTTTTCAAAAATCATCGCAAGAACGCGACCCTGTAAGGTGGCGTGAGCTTCGCCTGCGTGTTGTAGCTTCTTTAATTCACTCGCACGAGCAATCACTGCCTGAAGTTCAGCAGGGGAAAGATCGAGTAATGAAAGGAAATGTCTTGGTGTTTTCATAACAAAAGAGCGCGAAGCTTATTGAGCTAAGTAGCGCTTAATCAGTTGTGAAAGTTTTTCAACAAGCTCTGCAGCTTGATCATCGGTCATGATCAACGGCGGCAATAAACGAATGACTTTGCCTGCAGTCACATTGATCAAAAGTTTTTCTTCAAGAGCCAGCTTAACGAGCTCAGGGCAGTCGTGATCCAACTCAATGCCAACCATCAGACCTTTGCCGCGAATTTCTTTGATCCCTGCGGTGTCCGCTAAAGCTGCTTTAAAGCCTTCAAGGAGTTGTGTGCCTAATTGAGCAGCACGCTCAATGAGATTGTCGTTCTCAATCGTTTCACAAACAGCCAAAGCCGCTGCAGAGGCTAATGGATTGCCACCAAAGGTTGTGCCGTGGTTACCCGGCGCAAAAAGTTCTGCCGCTTGGCCATGCGCTAAGCAGGCGCCAATCGGTACGCCATTGCCTAACGCCTTAGCTAAGCTCATCACGTCAGGTGTGATACCTGCATGTTGATGCGCAAACATCTTGCCGGTGCGGCCCATGCCACACTGCACTTCATCAAGCATCAGTAACCATTCTTGCTCGTTACAGATCTCGCGCAGTTGTTGCAGATAGCTATCGTCTGGCACATGAATGCCGCCTTCGCCTTGGATGGGCTCAACCAAGATGGCAACAATGCTTTTGTTATCAGTTAAACGTTGGATCGATTCGATGTCGTTATGAGGAACACGCACGAAACCTTGCACGAGCGGCTCAAAGCCAGCATGCACTTTGCGGTTACCCGTGGCGCTGAGCGTTGCCATGGTGCGTCCGTGGAAGCTCGACTCCATCACGATGATGGTTGGGTTTTCGATATTGCGACGATTGCCATAGAGGCGCGCTAACTTAATCGAAGCTTCATTAGCTTCAGCGCCTGAGTTAGCAAAGAAAACGCGATCCATCTTAGCTAGACGCGTCAATGTGTCGCCGAGTTGCTGTTGTTTAGCGATGCCATAAAGATTGGATGTGTGAATCACTTTGGCTGATTGATCACAGATCGCTTGTGTCACTGCAGGGTGAGCATGGCCAAGACCACACACGGCAATGCCGGTGAGTGCGTCAAAATAGGCGTCGCCATTTTCGTCATACAGCCAAACACCTTCACCGTGCGTGAATGTCACCGGAAGGCGAGCATAGGTATTCATCAGCGTGTTAGACATGTCAGCATTTCCCTGAGGTCTAAAAACAGAAAAGGCGGTTCCGAGGCATCAGAACCACCCGTTGTTTTGCGATTTTTTTACAGCAAAGGCGGAAAATTACAGAAACTTGCTTAGCTTGGCAAGTGATTAAAACGCTGAATTTTGGACATAAAAAAGGCCCGCTGGCGAACCAAGCGAGCCTTTTGGGCTGGCAATCAGCTTAGAAAGGCAACATGCCGCCGTGACCATGGCCCACCATGCTTGCAAGCATTGGGATAGACAAAATGGTGTTGATGCGCGAAGCGTACAGTGCAACCACTTTCGCTTTAGCGATCTCTTCAGGAGATGCTGGTGTGCTAGCAAGGCCAAGAATTTTCTTCTGGTTAGGCCAAATGAAGACCCAAACGTTGAATGCCATGATGGTACCTAACCATGCGCCAATACCGATTACCTGCATGTTGCCACTCAGGGTAAAGGCATCAACGATTGCTTTAGCGTGACCGCCGTCACCAAGGTAGCCCAGAGCAGAAATACCGGTTAACCAGGTGGCTACTGCTGCCCAACGGAAGTAGAGCAATGCGCGAGGAGCAACATATTTATTGATAGCCGCAGGTCCTGGAGTTTCGTCTTTCAGTGCTGCGCCTACGGCAGGAACCTGTACAAAGTTGAAGTAGTACAACAAACCAATCCAGGTGATACCAACGATCACGTGTAACCAAACGGTAGTGCTCCAAGCATTACCTGTTGCGCCAGTCGCGAGGGTAATAAGGACTGCAAGGATGACGCCAACAACGGCTGACTTCCAAGGTGACAATAATGGATTCATGGGTTCTCTCCGAGTATTCCAATGTTTTTATAGTGTGCAGAAGTGTAGAGATAAAGGTGGACCTTATCAATTGTTGCGACTGAGGTTTTTGTTACTGAATACTGCGATTGAATCGGCGAGAATGGCATTCTGATTTATAAGTTGAGACACCCTAATGTGCGGTATTTGCGGTGAAATTCGTTTTCGAGCGTCGGTCGACCCTAAATTGGCGGTCGATAAGATGCTGCCTTTGCTTGAACGTCGTGGTCCCGATGCTGGGGGTGTTTGGGCGAATGCCGGTGTAGCACTAGGTCATCGACGCCTTTCCATTATCGATCTCTCGACAGCGTCTGCGCAGCCGATGTTGGATGCTGAGCTAAGCTTGGTTTTCAACGGTGCCATCTATAACTACCGTGAGTTACGCGCTCAGCTCATTGAATTGGGCCATCAATTTACGTCGGATGGTGATACTGAGGTCATTCTCAAAGCCTATCGACAATGGGGTGAGGACTGTCCGCGCTACTTACATGGCATGTTTGCCTTTGCGATTTGGGATGCGAATAAGCAACAGCTTTTTGCTGCACGTGACCGGTTTGGTATTAAACCGTTTTATTTTTCGATGCTCAGTGATGGGTTCCGTTTTGCGTCGAATACCCAAGCGCTTTTAGCTGCGGGTGATATCGATAAAAGTCTCGATGCCGAAGCATTGCACTTTCAGTACACCTTGCATGCGGTCATCCCGGCACCTCGAACTGTGCTTAAGGGTATTCGTAAGCTAGATCCAGCTCACAGCATGGTCGTGACAGCGGATGGCAAAGTTCGCCAACAGCGTTACTGGGAGCTCGATGCAACACGTGAAGAAGAGTCATATTCAGACCAAGAGTGGATAGAGCGTGTTCGTGAGCAGCTTGTGTCTGCTGTGCGTAAACGTAACGATGTTGCTGATGTCCCTGTCGGTGTGTTGCTCTCGGGTGGTTTGGACTCAAGCTTGCTCGTGGCATTGCTGGCTGAGATTGGTGTGCAAAACTTTCATACCTTCTCGGTGGGTTTTGAGGATCAGCCCGAAGAGAAAGGCAGTGAGTTTGAATACTCCGATCTGGTTGTCGATCGTTATCAACCGATCCACCACAAGTTTTTGGTGCCGAATGAAGATGTCTTGAAGCGATTGCCAGAGGCTGTTGATGCCATGGCTGAGCCTATGTTTGGCCAAGATGCTGTAGCTTTTTATTTGTTGTCAGAACAAGTGAGCCAACACATCAAAGTGGTGCAGTCAGGTCAGGGTGCGGATGAAGTGTTTGGTGGTTATTTTTGGTACCCACGCATGCGCGCGGAAACTGAAGGCTCACGTCTAGAGCGTTTCAGAAAACATTATTTCGATCGTGATCATGCTGAGATGGCTAGGATGCTGACAGCGGCTTATCAGGTCGGTGATGTCACGGGCGATTACATTGCCGATCGCTTGCATGATGGATTGAGCGATGAGTTTATCGACGCCATTTTGAAGCTCGATACAACCACCTTGATTGTTGATGACCCAGTGAAGCGCGTCGACAACATGACGATGGCGTGGGGCTTGGAGGCACGGGTGCCTTTCTTGGATCATCAGCTTGTTGAAGTCGCAGCGCGATGCCCTGCGGATCTCAAATTACGCGAGCCTAAATATCTGTTGAAAGCGATCTCTCGCGGGATTGTTCCGGATGCGGTGATTGATCGACCTAAGGGTTATTTCCCGATGCCGGCACTTAAGTATGTGCGCGGTGATTTTCTCGAATTCATGCGTGATATTTTGAATTCACAAGCATGTCGTGAACGGGGTGTTTTTCAGCGCGATTACATCGATATGTTGCTTGATGCGCCTGAGATGCATCACACGCGCATTATGGGTAGCAAGTTGTGGCATTTGGCATTACTTGAGTTTTGGCTACAACGAAATGTCGATGCGGCTTAAACCAATACGCGAATAAGGTTTTCCTTATCTGCAGACTTCACTAGACTGCACCCTTGAAAAACTTGTCAGTGACACTATCTGATAAGTATCGAATTTATGAGGTATCACTATGGACGTTCTTGATCGCATCAAAGAACAGGTCGAATCAAACCCTGTCATCATTTACATGAAAGGCACCCCGCAGTTTCCACAGTGTGGTTTCTCATCACGCGCGGCTGCAGCATTGCAAGATTGTGGTCAGAAGTTCGCGTATGTAAACGTGCTGTCAGATCCTGAGATCTTTGAGAATCTGCCACGCTTTGCGGATTGGCCTACCTTCCCACAAGTTTATGTCGATGGTGAGTTGATTGGTGGTTGTGATATCACCTTGGAAATGCACGCCAGTGGCGATCTTAAGAAAGCGGTTGATGAGGCTGCGGCTAAATGGCCAGCCGAAGATTGATTCTTTCGGATGTAAAGAACCGGGCTTAGCCCGGTTTTTTTATGCCTCGGTCTCAGTGTTTTCTAGCCAAGGTGTTGGGGCGCCAAGTTCTGTCCATTGGTTCATGATGCGACAGAAAAGCTCGGCTGTTTTTTCCGTGTCATAGAGTGCGCCGTGGGCTTGATTACCATCCCAATCCATACCTGCCGCCATAGCTGTTTTGGCTAGAACGGTTTGTCCATAAGCCATAGCAGATAAGGTAACGGTGTCGAGTGTGCTGAAAGGGTGGAAGGGATTTCGCTTGTAGCTCAAGCGCTCAACCGCTGCATTGATAAACGCAAGATCGAAAAAAGCATTGTGGCCAACCAAAATGGCTCGCTTACAGCCAGAGGCTTTCACAGCAGAACGGATCGGAGTGAATAAATCGACGATGGCTTGTTTTTCTTCGACGGCCCCGCGGAGTGGATTGGTTGGATCGATACCATTGAATGAAAGCGCGGCTTCGTCGAGGTTTGCGCCCTCGAACGGCAAAATATGCTGATGAAAGGTTTCGGCAGGATGCAGATAGCCCTTGTCATCAAGCCTTAGGGTGACGGCCGCAACCTCAAGGAGAGCGTCGGTTTTTGCCTCAAAACCGGCGGTTTCGACATCCACAACAACGGGCAGGTAGCCCCTAAACCGTTGGGAAATGGCAGGATTGTAGAGAGAATCATTCATTCCGCGAAGGATAAAGGATAGCTAGACAATTCGCGAAATTTTGGATGATTCAGAGGTTTATTCTGGTAGAATTCACAAATTCTTGCGCTGGGTGGGCGCGCAACTAACAAAATACGATTTAGTTGATTTTATGAACACGAAGTTTTTGAAAAGTTCAGTCTTGGGTTTGTCTCTGTTGGTTACCGGTTGTGCATCGGTTGATCCAGAGTTTGCTGACCCACGTGACCCTTATGAGAGCTATAACCGCTCTATGTATGCCTTTAACGACGCCTTGGATTCAGCGATTTTGAAGCCAATTGGTAAGGGTTATAACGCTATTGTGCCTGCGCCAGTAAATCGCGGAATAACTAACTTTTTCAATAATTTAGAGGATTTAACCTCAGCGGTTAATAACCTTCTTCAGTTGAAAGTGAATCGTGCATTTAACGACGTTAGCCGTGTCGCTATTAACAGTACCATTGGTATTTTGGGCTTCATGGACGTGGCAAGTAACATGGATCTCCCGCGTACTGACGAAGATTTCGGTCAAACCCTGGGTGCTTGGGGCGCTGAGTCTGGCCCTTACATTGTTTTGCCGTTACTGGGTCCGTCCTCGAGTCGTGATGCAGTTGGTACGGTTGTTGATTGGTTTATCGATCCGATTTACTACATCGAAGATGATGAAACGCGTCTGATCATGCGCGCGACCAAGGTCGTAGACAAACGAGCTGATTTGCTAACAGCGAGCAATGTCGTAGAACAAGCAGCCATTGATCCTTATGCCTTTGTTCGAGACGCTTACCTGCAACGTCGTCAAAACCAGGTATTCGACGGTAATCCACCGGAATAACGGTTAAAAGCTTTAGAAGCCCGCTTAAGGCGGGCTTTTTTGTGCCTGTAATTATCTAAGCTATTGATTTAAATGTTTATTTAGGCGCTGACTTGTCTGGGCTTGGGTCAAATATCGGTGTTTTTATAGTACGATTGTCTGATATTTTATAGTTATTAAGTTATTGTTTTTATTTGTTATTTAAAATTAAGTTGGCAAAGTGCTTCTTTTTTTGCTTAACTTGCCGCCATTAAAGCGCCGCAAGCGCGATGACTCACTGCAAACATGGCGGATAACACTCATGGCAGACAGACCGGATACAGATCCACAAGAAACACAAGAATGGCTCGACGCTTTAGAAGCGGTTCTCGAGTTCGAGGGCGTTGATCGAGCGCACTATCTGATCGATAAAATGATCGACAAGGCTCGCCGTTCAGGTGTGTCGGTCCCTTACAACGCTCACACGGCGTATTTGAATACCATCCCGTTGACTAAACAGGAGCCTTATCCTGGTGATCAGGCGCTGGAGAGTCGTATTCGTTCGTTCATTCGTTGGAATGCGATGGCGATGGTGGTGCATGCAAACCGTAAGTCGACAGAGCTCGGTGGTCACATCGCCAGTTTCGCTTCAGCAGCGACCTTGTTTGACGTAGGTTTTAATCATTTCTTCCGCGCGACCAATGATTCGCAGGAAGGGGACTTGGTGTTTTTCCAGGGTCACTCAGCTCCTGGTATTTATGCGCGTGCTTTCCTGGAAGGCCGTTTGAGTGAAGATGACTTGAATAGCTTCCGCCAAGAAGCCGATGGTCATGGCCTGTCTTCTTATCCGCATCCTTGGTTGATGCCGAACTTCTGGCAGTTCCCAACCGTATCGATGGGTTTGGGTCCTTTGATGTCGATCTATCAAGCTCGCTTCATGAAGTATTTACAAGACCGTGAGCTTGCGCCTCAGAGTGATCGTAAAGTCTGGGCCTTCATGGGTGATGGTGAGATGGACGAGCCAGAATCTTTGGGTGCTATTTCACTTGCAGGTCGAGAGCGTCTCGATAACTTGGTGCACGTTGTTAACTGTAACTTGCAGCGTTTAGATGGTCCGGTGCGTGGTAATGGCAAGATCATTCAAGAGCTCGAAGCGGTTTACCGTGGCGCAGGTTGGAATGTTGTCAAAGTCATTTGGGGTGGCTATTGGGATCCACTCATTGCACGTGACAAGAGCGGCTTATTGCTTAAGCGTATGGAAGAAGTCGTTGATGGTGACTACCAAGCTTATAAAGCTAACGATGGTGCCTTTGTGCGTGAACACTTCTTTGGTAAGTATCCAGAGCTTAAAGCGATGGTTGCCAATATGTCAGATGAGGATATCTGGCGTTTGAATCGTGGTGGCCATGATCCACTCAAGATTTTCTCTGCTTATGCCGCAGCAAATCGTCATAAAGGTCAGCCGACCGTTATCTTGGCGAAGACCGTTAAAGGTTACGGTATGGGTGAGGCTGGTGAAGGTCAGAACATCACTCACTCGCAAAAGAAGATGGGTGAAGAAGCGCTTAAGCACTTCCGTGATCGATTCAATATTCCTATTCCAGATGATCAGATTGGTTCGGCGCCTTACTTTAAGCCGCCCGCTGATAGTCCAGAGATGAAATACATGCATGCGCGTCGTGATGAGCTGGGTGGTTATGTGCCCTCACGTCGTAGCAAAGCGAATAGCTTAACCATTCCTTCAATCGATACCTTTAAGGCGTTACTCGAAGGCAGTGGTGATCGTGAAATGTCGACAACAATGGCATTCGTACGTTTCTTAACCACGCTAATTCGCGATAAGAACGTCGGTAAGTTTGTTGTGCCGATCGTGCCTGATGAAGCGCGCACCTTTGGTATGGAAGGTATGTTCCGTCAGTTGGGTATCTACTCATCGGTGGGTCAGCTTTATACCCCACAAGACTCTGAGCAGGTGATGTATTACCGCGAAGATAAGAAGGGTCAGATTCTTCAAGAAGGTATTAACGAAGCAGGCGCAATGTCGTCTTGGATTGCTGCGGCAACGTCGTACAGTAATCACGGCGTTAGCATGATTCCTTTCTACATCTATTACTCGATGTTTGGCTTCCAGCGTATCGGTGACTTGGCGTGGGCTGCAGGTGATATGCAGGCACGTGGTTTCTTGCTCGGCGGTACCGCCGGTCGAACCACACTGGCGGGTGAAGGTTTGCAGCACCAAGATGGTCATAGTCATCTGGTCGCAAACACGATTCCAAACTGTCGCGCTTACGACCCAACCTTTGCGTATGAGTTAGTCGTCATCATGCAACAAGGCATGAAAGCGATGTATGAAGAGCAACAGAACGTCTTCTACTACATCACCGTGATGAATGAGAACTATCACCAACCGGCGATGCCAGAGGGTGTTGAAGAAGGCATTGTGAAAGGCCTTTACACCTATAAAACAGGTTCGCGTAAGAAGAAGCGTGTTCAGTTAATGGGTTCCGGCACTATCTTGCGTGAAGTGATCGCTGCTGGCGCATTGCTTGAAGATGATTGGAATATCGCGGCGGATATCTGGAGTGCAACTAGCTTCAATGAGCTTGGTCGAGAAGGTCAGGATGTTGAGCGTTGGAATATGTTGCACCCAATGGATAAGCCACGTGTGCCGTATGTCACACAGCAATTAGCTGATGCTAAGGGTCCGGTGATTGCCGCAACCGATTACATGCGCGCCTTTGCTGAGCAGATCCGTCCATTTGTTGGTGATCATAAATACGTCACGCTAGGTACAGATGGCTTCGGTCGATCTGACTTGCGTGCCAACTTGCGTGCGCATTTCGAAGTGAATCGTTACTACGTTGTTGTGGCGGCACTGAAAGCGATGGCTGACCTTGGCGAAGTTGATAGCAAGGTCGTGTCCGATGCGATAAAGCTTTACAAGCTTGACCCTGAAAAACCCAACCCCATCACAGCTTAAGTGAATGTGGTGAGAACTGATTGGGAGAAGAAAAGATGGGCAAGATGACAGATATAGCATTACCCGATATTGGTGATTTCCACGATGTGGAAGTGATAGAGATCTTAGTCGCGGTAGGTGACACCGTTGCGGTTGAAGACTCATTGATGACGCTCGAGTCCGATAAGGCAACGATGGAGATTCCATCACCAAGCGCTGGCGTGGTCAGCGAAGTGCGTATTGCGATTGGCGACAAAATAAACAAGGGTGATGTGATCTTTGTAATTGATTCAGCTGATGCCGTTGAAGAATCGGTCGTTGCTGATGAAGTGGTTGAAGAGCCAGCAGTGCAAGCGGAGGCGGCACCTGTTGAGCCAGCCCCTGCAGCTGCAACGCAAGCATCCTCAGTGACAGAACGCATGATTGATATCGTGATACCGGATATTGGTGACTTCAAAGATGTTGAAGTGGTTGAGGTTATCGCGCAAGTTGGTGATGAGGTGGCGAAAGAAGCCTCATTGGTAACGCTTGAAACAGAAAAAGCCACGATGGAAATTCCATCGGTCTTTGCGGGCAAGATTACTGCTTTGACGGTCAAGGTAGGCGATCACGTTAATCAAGGTGATGTGATTGGGCAAATGAAAGCCAGTGTGGCTGAAGCTGCTGCTGAGCCCGTCGTAGAGCAAGCGCCAACTCCTGAGGTTGCTGCACCTGTGGAAGAAGAGATAGATGATCGTGCTCACGGTGAAAAAGAAACGCAGCGTCGTCCGGTAATCGCTAAACCTTCAGATGCACCTGCAGGTAAAGCACACGCAAGTCCTGCGGTTCGCCGTTTTGCGCGAGAGTTGGGTGTTGATCTTTATCATGTGCCAGGGTCTGGACAGAAAGGGCGTATTTCTAAAGAAGACGTTCAAGCCTTTGTTAAGCGCACCTTGCGTGAGGGCGCACCGCAGGTCACCAGTTCAGGTGGCTTTAGCTTGCCAGCACAACCTACAGTTGATTTCAGTAAGTTTGGTGAGATTGAGCAGAAGCCACTCGGCCGAATTAAAAAGATCAGTGGTAAGCATCTGCACAATGCGTGGTTAGGTATCCCGCATGTCACTCAGTTTGATGAAGCGGATATCACCGAGTTGGAAGATTTCCGTAAGGCACAAAAAGCAGCGGCAGAAAAAGCCGGTGTCAAAGTGACCTTCATGCCGTTTTTGATGAAGGCTTTAGCGATGGCATTGCGCGAGTACCCGCAATTCAATGCCTCCTTAGCACCTGACTTGGAAAGCCTGATCTACAAGAAGTACCTGCATATCGGTGTGGCAGTCGATACGCCAGATGGATTGATGGTGCCAGTGATCAAAGATGTCGATAAAAAAGGCGTGTTTGAATTGGCTGCTGACCTGATGGATGTCAGCCAGCGTGCACGTGATGGCAAGCTGTCGCCGAGTGATTTATCCGGTGGCTGTATCTCGATCTCAAGCTTAGGTGGTATTGGTGGAACCCAGTTCACGCCAATCGTGAATTCACCTGAGGTGGCTATTTTGGGTGTCTCAAAAGCGGAGATGCAACCAAAGTGGAACGGTAGCGAATTTGTGCCGCGTTTGATGATGCCATTCAGCCTTTCTTACGATCATCGCGTGATTGATGGGGCTGAGGGTGTGCGCTTTACCCAGCGTTTATCGAGCTTGTTGAGCGATATTCGCCGTTTGGTGTTGTAAGCATTAACGTTTCCGATTGTTTTTCAGGGTGATTGTGTCCTTGAATAAGGCTTGGGGGAGTTGCGCGATACGTGCGATCAGACAAGCCAAAGGGGTTTTAAGATGAGCAAGATTGATATTCATACCAAGGTGTTGGTCTTAGGTGCTGGGCCGGGTGGTTACAGTGCTGCATTCCGCTCAGCGGACTTAGGCATGGATACCGTTTTGGTAGAGCGCTACTCAACCTTAGGTGGTGTTTGTTTGAATGTCGGCTGTATCCCTTCAAAGGCATTGCTCCATACCGCTGAGGTGATCAATGAGGTTGCTGAGCTTGAAGTGATGGGTGTGCGTTATACCCAGCCAAAGATTGATCTCGACAAAATGCGCATCGGTAAAGATAAGGTCGTTGCAAAACTTACCGGTGGTCTTGCTGCACTCGCTAAGCAGCGCAAAGTCCAAGTGGTTAATGGTGTGGGTCAATTTGAATCACCTCGTACCTTAACTGTACAAACAGATGATGGCTTGAAGCGCATCGAGTTTGAACAATGCATTATCGCTGCGGGCTCTCGTCCAGTGCAGATTCCAGGTTTCCCGAATGATGATCCACGTTTGATGGATTCAACCGGTGCGTTGGCATTGCAAGATATACCAAAGCGCATGCTGATTATTGGTGGCGGCATCATTGGTTTAGAGATGGCGACCGTTTATGCAACGCTAGGTGCGAAGGTCGATATCGTTGAATTACAAGATGGACTGATTCCGGGTTGTGACCGTGACTTGGTTCGTCCGTTGCAAAAACGTTTGAGTAAGCAAGTTGAGAACATTTGGTTAAAGACCAAAGTGTCAGATATCCAAGCGCTCAAGTCAGGCTTGAAAGTAACTTTTGATGGCGACAAAGCACCTGAGCCACAAACCTATGATCGTGTGTTGGTATCGGTTGGTCGTGTGCCTAACGGTAAATTGATCGGTGCGGAAAATGCCGGCATCTCGGTAGACGAGCGTGGCTTTATCGCGGTCGATCAGCACATGCGAACTAACGTGCCGAACATCTATGCGATCGGTGACATTGTCGGTAATCCTATGTTGGCACACAAAGCGGTTCATGAAGGTCACGTCGCAGCTGAGGTGATTGCAGGTCATAAAGCACTGTTCGATCCAATGACCATTCCATCGGTTGCTTATACCGATCCAGAAGTCGCTTGGATGGGATTGACTGAAACCGAAGCGAATGAAAAAGGTATCGAGATCGAGAAGGGTGTATTCCCATGGGCCGCTTCAGGTCGTGCATTGGGTATTCATCGTGAAGAAGGTATGACCAAGCTGATCTTTGATGCCAAAACGAAACGTTTGTTAGGTGCAGGTATTGTGGGTCGCAATGCGGGTGAGCTGATTGGTGAAACCGTGTTAGGTCTCGAGATGGGGGCGGATGCTGAAGATATTGCATTGACCATTCACCCGCACCCAACCTTGAATGAGTCGATTGGTATGGCGGCCGAGATGGCAGAGGGCACGATTACCGACCTCATGCCACCACGAAAGCGTTAATGGCGTTACACCTTAACTATCGTGAATACGCCGGCCCAGGGCCGGCGTTATTGTTATTACACGGTCTGTTTGGTCGAGCTGCTAACTGGGGAGCGATAGCGAAACAACTCGCGACTGACTACACCGTGATCGTGCCTGATTTACGCAATCATGGTGCATCACCACATGATCCTGATATGCGCTATGAAAGCATGACGGCAGATGTGATCTCTTTACTTAATCGTTTAGGGATCAATGATGCGATTTGGGTCGGGCATAGCATGGGCGGCAAAGTAGCTATGACGGCAGCGTTGAAAGATCCCTCACGAGTGCGAGCACTGGCTGTGGTGGATATGGCGCCGGTAACCTATACGCATAATTTCGATGACGTGTTGGCTGGATTTGATGCAGTTGATTTGTCAGCGGTGCAATCGCGCAAAGAGGCCGATCAACAGATGTCACAGGTGATTTCGTCTGCGGCATTGCGAGGTTTTTTATTGCAAAACCTGCAGCGAGATCAGCAGGGATATCAGTGGGAGCTGGGGCTCGAGCATCTGCGTGCCGCCGTTTCGTCGATCACCGGTTTTGATCAGCCGCAGGGCAAGTACGAAGAAGATGCAGTCTTTATTTCTGGCAGCGAGTCGCATTATGTGACTGAGCAGAACTGGCCGATTATTCAGCAGCATTTCCCGCGAGCGGGTCGATGCGTGGTTGAGGGTGCGGGCCATTGGGTCTATGCGGATAAACCGCAAGAATTCATGCGCTGTCTGCATCAATTCCTACAATCACTCGACGATTAAGCAAACCCTCGCAGACGCAACGGCTGCGCTATAATGCGCGCCTTTCCTCATTATTAGCGTGATTTTTAGGGGCGCATTATGTCTTCTGGCGTAAAAAAGGTTGTTTTGGCTTACTCAGGTGGTTTGGACACCTCCATCATTCTGAAGTGGCTACAAGATGTGTATAACTGTGAAGTGGTCACCTTCACCGCTGACATTGGTCAGGGCGAAGAGGTAGAGCCTGCGCGCGCTAAAGCGAAAGCGATGGGTATCAAAGAGATCTACATCGATGACCTGCGTGAAGAATATGCGCGTGACTTCGTCTTCCCTATGTTCCGTGCCAATGCGATTTATGAGGGCGAATACTTACTGGGCACCTCGATTGCGCGTCCTTTGATTGCTAAGCGTTTGATCGAAATTGCGAATGAAACCGGTGCAGATGCGATTTCTCACGGTGCAACGGGCAAAGGTAACGACCAGGTGCGTTTCGAGCTAGGTGCTTATGCGCTTAAACCAGACGTTAAAGTGATCGCGCCGTGGCGTGAGTGGGATCTGCTATCGCGTGAGAAGTTAATGAAGTATGCCGAAGAGAATGGCATCGAGATTGATTACGCGAAGCAAGGTAAAAAATCACCTTACTCTATGGATGCTAACTTGCTGCACATCTCTTATGAGGGTGATCAGTTGGAAGATCCATGGGTTGGTCCAGAAGATGACATGTGGCGTTGGACCGTCTCTCCAGAGCAAGCACCTGATGAGCCAACTATTCTGACGTTGACTTTCGAACGCGGCGATATCGTAGCGATTGATGGTAAAGCGATGAGTCCAGCAACGGTGATGGAGCATCTTAATAAAGTCGCCGGTGCGAATGGCGTAGGTCGTGATGACATTGTTGAAAATCGTTACGTGGGTATGAAATCTCGTGGTTGTTACGAAACGCCAGCGGGTACCGTGATGCTAAAAGCACACCGCGCGATTGAGTCTCTAACATTAGACCGTAACGCCGCTCATCTTAAGGATGAGTTGATGCCTAAGTATGCAGAAATGATCTACAACGGTTATTGGTGGAGCCCAGAGCGTGAAGCGCTGCAAGCTTTGATCGATAAAACACAAGAAACCGTTAACGGTGATGTGCGAATTAAGCTATATAAAGGTAACGTGATTGTTGAAGGTCGTCGTTCTGAGTCTGATAGCTTGTTCGATGCAACGATTGCGACCTTTGAAGATGATGGTGGCGCCTACGATCAAAAAGATGCTGCAGGCTTTATTAAGCTGAATGCATTGCGTTTACGTGTTGGTGCTCGCCGTAAAAAGTGAGATTGATATGAAAAGTAAAAGCTTAGCGTTTTGGTTATTAGGTATCGTTGCTACGGTAGCGATTGCGGCACAAATCGCACCACCGATTCGTGGTGATTGGACTGCAGAGCAAGTTACTCAAAATGTGTATGTCATTCATGGTCCTTTAGGTAATCCATCGCCTGAAAACCAAGGCTTTATGAATAATCCTGCCTTCGTGGTTGGTCCTGAAGGTGTGGTTGTGATTGATCCAGGTGGCACAGTGCAAACCGGCCATCTGTTAATGAAGCACCTAAAGGCGACAACGGATAAGCCTGTCGTAGCGGTTATTGATACGCATATTCATGGCGATCATTGGTTGGGTAATCAGGCGGTTCGCGAAGCCTATCCAGAAGTGCCTATTTACGGTCATCCACGCTTAGTGTCGCGTGTGAAAGCCGGCGCGGATGTTGAATGGTTGAGCTTGATGCATGAGATGACGCACAAGGCATCAGAAGGTACGGTTGCTATTCCTCCTGAAAAGGAGATCAAAGATGGCGATCGCTTGAGCTTAGCGGGCTTAACGTTTGAAGTGATGCACGTGGATAAGTCGCATACTGATAGTGACTTGATGTTGTACATCCCAGAGCTTGAAACCGTATTTACAGGCGATAACGTCGGTAATAATCGTATTCTGCGTATCGACCAAGGTAGCTTCAAAGGCAATATGGATGCGATTGCAAAGCTACTTGAGTTGCCTGCAAAAACCTTTGTGCCAGGACATGGTCGTTCAGGTGGCAGAGAGGTGCCTGAGAATTACTTAAAGTACATGCAGACAGTCTACAAAGAAGTAGAAGTTGCATTTGAAGAAGGAAAACCAGACTACGAGGTTCGCCCAACCCTGATGCCTAAGCTGTCAGCTTGGAAAGATTGGGATGGATTTGGTGATACCGTCGGTGGCCACATTAATACTAGCTACCTTGAGATTGAAGCGGCCGCCTTCTGATTTAGTCAAGGTAGACGATAAACCCTTGAGCCCCGCTTCGGCGGGGTTCATTATGTCTAGAGTTTGAAAGGGGTTTGTTTTGCCAATATCTGATCGTCCATTGATTGCACTGAGTAGCTGTTTAGCGGGTGAGAAAGTGCGTTATGACAGCGCGCATAAACGTGATCGCTGGCTAATGAATGAATTTTCAGAGTATGTCGATTACGCAAACTTCTGCCCAGAGGTGGGTATTGGTCTGACCATTCCAAGAACGCCAATTCGATTGGTGCATAAAGATAACGATGTGCGCGTACTGGATGTGCGTGACCCTTCGATTGATGTGACGGATCGTCTACGTAACTTTGCCTTTGATACCGTGCCAAAGCTGGAAGGTATGTCGGGTTATGTCTTTAAAAGTAAGTCGCCTAGCTGTGGCTTATTTAAAGTTAAGGCCTACATGGAGAATGGCCACCCAAGTGATACGCCAGTGCCGGGTGCCTATGCTGAAGTGCTTGCGCAAGAGCTGCCTGATCTTCCAATGGAAGAAGAGGGTCGTTTATGTGATGACATGCTGCGCGAGAATTTTGTTAATCGCGTCTTTGTTTATCATCGTTTGTTGAAGCTAAAAGATGAAGGGCTGAGTGCAAAAGCGATTGTTGAATTTCACTCGCGTCATAAGTACATGATCATGGCGCACTCGCAGGTCGCGTATCAGTCACTCGGACAAAAAGTTGCCAACCTCAAAGGTATTGATCTGGATGTGTTTTATCTCGAGTACCGTCGTGAACTCATGGCGGCGTTAACTCAACGTGTAAAACGTCGTCAGCACGTCAATGTAATGCAGCATCTCACGGGTTATCTTAAAAAAGCCGTTGATGCGGATGATAAAAAAGAGATCTTAGAAGCCTTAGATGATTACAAGCGTGGTGATGTACCTTTGGTGGTACCCATGAAGCTACTTTCGCATTACTTCCGCTGTCATCCAGATCCATATATTGGCGATCAGTATTATTTAAATCCGTATCCCTCTTCATTGAAGTTACGAAACAATGTCTGATAAACGTTTTGGCATCATCGTAATTGGTGATGAGATATTGAACGGTCGTCGTAAAGACCGTCATTTCCAAGGGATTGGTGATCGCATTCGTATGCGCGGATATGGCATCGCTTGGTTACGTATCTTGTCTGATGATCCTGCTTACCTTGAAGCTGAGCTGCGTCGTACCATGTCAGAAGATCGTCCTGTATTTTGCTGTGGTGGTATTGGCGCAACACCGGATGATCACACGCGTGCTTGTGCAGCTAAAGCGGCTGGCGTGCCTATAGAAGCGCACAAAGAGTTTATTGATATCTTGGTCGATAAGTTCGGTGATGAGGCTTATCCAACACGTGTGCGTATGGCGGATCTACCGAAGGGAAGTGCGTTGATACCTAATCCGTACAACCGCATTCCAGGCTTTTATATTAATCAGCACTACTTTATGCCGGGCTTTCCGGATATGGCGCATCCAATGACCGATTGGGTGTTAGAGCAGTTTTATCCTGTGATCAATCCTGAAAAGCAAAAAGCAGTGTGGGTTGAAGGTGCGATTGAGTCAAAGCTGGTACCGATCATGGACCGCATGATGGAAAAATACCCTAAGCACAAACTGTTTAGTTTGCCGCGCTTAGGTGAGCATCCAAGGATTGAGTTGGGTTATCGCGGTGATGAGATTGATCAACCGTTTAAAGATTTACTCGATGAACTAAATGCCGGTGGATTTACCTACACCGATTCGTGTGATTAATCTTTTGCAGTAGCAGGGCGGGTCGTGCCGTCAGCAAACGTCATCGGCAGGCCAGCGGTTTTCCAACCAATCACGCCATCGCGGAAGTAGTAAATCTTGGTGTAACCCCAATGTACGGCCAGGGTTGATGCGCGATAGCTGCGCGAACATTTTTTGCCGCTGCAATAAATCACAATCTCTTGATCAGGTTGAATAAGTCCCATCAAGGCTTCTTTTGAGTAGCCATTTTTTAGATCAAGATGAATCGCATTGGGAATATGTTTGCGATTGAATAAGCGTTGATTGCGCACATCAAGAAAAGTAACGCCGCGGTTAAATAATTCTGCAGCTTGCTCAACGCTGACGGTTGTTGTGCCTTCGACACGCTCAGGCGATTCCCATTTGCCCGACTCTTCAGCGAACGAGATAGAGGTAACAAGTAATAGACCTAAAATGAGTAAGCGCTTCACGTTAAGACTCCCATGAGGGTTTTTGACGTTGATGACCTTTTTCATGCAACTTTTCCAGATACTCAGTCCAGTATAGAGCTTTCTTGCGCCCTAAGTCATACAGGTAATCCCAGTCGTACAAACCTGAGTCATGACCGTCATCAAACACGATTTTTACCGCATATTGGCCCACTGGCGTTATTTCGGTGATGTTGACGTCCTGTTTGTCCACCTCGAGCTTGGCTTTCTGGCCCCAGTGGCCACGCACCTCAGCAGAGGGCGAATACACTCTTAAGAGTTCGCAGCTCAATTCATGTGTCACACCATCGGTGTAGGTGATCTCGAGCGCATGCGACTTTTGATGCAAGGTGATATCGACGGGGCGAAGTTGCGTCATGATTTAGTAGATAAAAGGGATAAGACGTTTATGACTACGCATGTAATCAGCGTAGTTGCTAAAACGGGTTTGCAGATACTGTTCTTCTTTATGCATCTTGCCAAGAATGGCTAAGCTCAGCGTGATCAGAGATAAGGTGTTAATCCAGTGATTGTTATAAATCACCATGCCCAACATAAAGAGCATGACCGATAGATACATAGGGTGACGTACCCACTGATAAGGTCCAGTCACAATAAAGTTCGCGTTATCGAGAATCTCAGGATAAATCGCAAAATTACCGAGCTTGTTGTGCATCAAGGTATAGATGCCAACGAGTACACCAAGTCCCGTTAGCGCTAGCCAAGCAACGGCATTTTGAGTCTCCGCAAAGGGATAAAGCCCAACGCCAATGGAGCTGAATTGCAGCAGCACAAAGAAATGACTAGCCAGTGGATGGTGGGTCATTGCGTAGCGCCTAGCTTTTTAGCGTGAGCCAATGTTTCTTCAGGGTCTTGAGTGTGTGACACCCAGCCACCAAGATGCTTTTGAATCAGTGAGCTCAACATGGCAATGTGATTGGGTTGTGCA
The DNA here is from genome assembly GCA_038146785.1 of Gammaproteobacteria bacterium. GTDB lineage: Bacteria > Pseudomonadota > Gammaproteobacteria > Chromatiales > Chromatiaceae > VMDJ01. Next base: position 49,751 of record JAYQSI010000016.1, on the reverse strand, counting down.
TTCAAGCAAGCGATGTACTCATAACGCTCGCCACCCGCTTCTAAGAAGGTGTCGCGGTTTTCCATGCCAATCTCTTCAATGGTTTCTAAGCAATCAGCTGAAAAGCCAGGGCAGATCACTTGAACAGACTTAACGCCTTCCTCGCCAAACTTTTCGAGCGTGTGGTCGGTGTAAGGTGATAACCATTGTTTTGGTCCTAGGCGTGACTGGAAGCTGATCTGCCATTCACCTTCTTTAAGTCCTAAGCGCTCAGCCAGTAAGCGTCCTGTTTTGTGGCATTCGCAGTGATAGGGGTCGCCTTTATGGAAGTACTCTTCAGGTACACCATGAAATGACATAAGCAGTTTGTCCGCGCCACCATGTTCTGCACGCCAGCTTTCCACGCTATTAGCCAGAGCTTCGATGTAATCTGGATTGTCATGGTAGTGATTGATAAAGCGCACTTCGGGTAACCAGCGCCACTTTTTGAGTTGGTCAGTGACCTCATCAAAGATAGATGCCGTGGTGGTTGCTGAGTACTGCGGGTACATCGGAACAACAAGTAATTCACGTACGCCACGCTCTTGCATGCTTTTAAGCACCGAGCCGATCGAAGGCGAGCCATAGCGCATTGCAAGATCAACAACCACTTCATCGCCATAAGTAGCCTTGAGTGATTCACCGATTGCAGCGGTTTGTTCTTTAGAAATGCTCATCAAAGGTGAGCCGTCCTCGGTCCATACCTTTTGGTAAGCCTTGGCTGATTTGCGAGGACGTGTATTGAGAATGATGAAGTTGAGTACAAACCACCAGATAGGGCGAGGCACTTCAACCACACGCGGGTCCCACAAGAATTCTTTTAAATACCGACGTACCGATTTGGTGTCAGGAGCATCTGGGGTGCCAAGATTGACGATCAATACGCCGGTTTTGGCTTTTGAATTGTGGTGGAAGCTTTTGATGTCCATGGGATGTTCTCTTTATTTTTGTAAAGTCTAACAAGCGCGCTCGGGGAATGGGCGAGAATTGCTAGCAGCATGCTAACCAACAGGGCTAAGGAGTGGATGACTGAGAAAACCACGCTGTCTTAGTCGCCCGATGTTTTCTCACACAGGCTAAAATAAAGCCATGACGATGAAATTTTGCATGGCATGTGGCTCACAGGTGGAGCTGAAGGTCCCTTCGGGTGATAACCGTGAGCGTCATGTGTGTATTACCTGCGGTGAGATTCATTACCAAAATCCCAAGATCGTGACCGGCTGCATTCCTGTTTGGGAAGATAAAGTGCTGCTGTGTAAGCGAGCGATCGAGCCACGCTATGGCTTGTGGACTGTGCCGGCGGGCTTTATGGAAAACGGCGAATCAACCCATGCTGGAGCGATGCGCGAGACCCTTGAAGAAGCGAATGCGCGCGTTGAGATTGATGAGCTTTATATGACGGTCAATCTGCCTTTGATCAATCAAGTCTATATGTTGTTTAGAGCACAGCTGCTCGATCTGGATTTTTCAGCCGGTGAAGAAAGCTTGGATGTGCGTCTATTTAGCGAAGATGAAATTCCATGGGAAGAGCTTGCGTTCCCCACCGTAGAAATTAGTTTGAAGCGTTTTTTTGCCGATCGAGCTCGCGGAGAATTTACACCGGGCATGGTGGATATTGTTCGTGATGCTGAAGCCCCAAAAGGCTATCGCGTTACAGAGATTGCTTAGTAGCCGAGCAGCAGCTCGAGTACCACTTTGCTGCCGAAGTAGGCCAGCATCAAAATCATAAAGCCACTGATCGTCCAGTTAATCGCAGTGCGACCACGCCAGCCAAAGCGATAGCGACCCGCCAATAGCGTGGCGAAGACAATCCACGCAACGATCGACAAGATGGTTTTGTGTGCAACCTTTTGCGCAAACATATCGTCGAGATAAACAAAGCCAAACGTCAGTGCAAAACAAAGCAACACAAAGCCCACACCAATCATTTCGAAGAGCAGTGCTTCCATGGTTTGTAGGGGCGGTAATAAGCGAATAAAGCCGCCTGGGTGATGCTTACGCAAATGATTATCTTGAATCGAAAGCAACAAGGCTTGAACCGCGGCGAGGGTCAAAATGGCATAAGCCAACATAGAGGTGACTACGTGTAGTCGCAGTGCCCAGCTTGCATTGGTGTTGAGTAAATGTTCACTCGGATAGCTCATTTGAAGCCAGAGTGTAAAACCTGCTAGCGGCATGATCACAATGCCAAGATTATCAATTGGCTTGCTGATGGCTGAAATAATCAGCAATACCGCAATCACGAAGGTGGTTAGCGAGACAGCATTGGAGATGTTGAAGTTGATGCCGGCAGCGGTGTCCATTGCCGCAACTAACACCCAGGCATGTAAAAGTGCTGCGATTGCCGCGAAGCTAAACGCCAGACTTCTCTGTGGGGTCAGTGCATGCTGAGTGGCAAACAATCGCATTCCCAGGCTAGCGCCTGCGAGTAGGTAGAGCGCAATGCTCAGCAGCGATAAAAGATGGTTATCCATGAGCGGGAATAATCGCATATCGGCTGTGGGTACGCGAGCACAGCAGGTGCTGCCTTGAACCGTTATAATGGCCACATTCTCAAGAACTTCTCGAGCTGATCTATGTTTCAGAATCTGTCTGACCGTTTAGGTGGCGCGCTGCAGAAATTGCGCGGCCAAGGTCGTATTACCGAAGACAACATCAAAGACACGATGCGCGAAGTGCGCATGGCGCTTCTCGAGGCAGACGTTGCGCTGCCAGTGGTTAAGGCGTTTGTCGATCAAGTTAAAGAAAAGGCGCTCGGTGAGGCGGTAATGAAGAGCCTGACGCCAGGTCAGGCCCTAGTAAAGATCGTTAATGACGAGCTGGTTACGGTGATGGGTGAGGCTAATGAAGGCCTTAACCTGAATGCACAACCACCGGCTGTGGTGATGATGGCGGGTCTACAGGGTTCGGGTAAAACCACCAGTGTGGGCAAGCTTGCACGCTTACTGAAAGAGCGACATAACAAAAAGGTCATGGTGGTGAGCTGTGACGTTTATCGTCCTGCGGCGATTGATCAGCTGCAAACCTTGGCTAACGAAGTCGGCGTTGATTTCCATCCGTCGAACATCATGCAAAAGCCGGATGCAATTGCGAAAGAAGCGCTGGATGCAGCAAAACGTTCGTTCTGCGATGTGTTGCTTGTGGATACGGCAGGTCGCTTGCACGTCGATGGCGAAATGATGCAAGAGATCAAAGCGCTGCATGCATCGATCAACCCAGTGGAGACACTGTTCGTTGTTGATGCGATGACCGGTCAGGACGCGGCGAATACCGCGAAAGCCTTTGATGAAGCGCTACCACTCACTGGTGTGATTCTGACGAAAACCGATGGTGATGCACGTGGTGGTGCAGCCTTATCGATCCGCCAAATTACCGGTAAGCCAATTAAGTTCTTAGGTGTTGGTGAGAAAACGACCGCACTAGAAGCCTTCCATCCTGATCGTGTTGCGTCGCGTATTTTGGGCATGGGTGACGTACTGAGCTTGGTCGAAGAGGTCACACAAAAGGTTGATCACGATAAGGCTGAGAAGCTCGCAAAGAAATTACAAAAAGGTAAAGACTTCACCTTGGCGGATTTCAAAGAACAAATGGAACAAATGCAAAATATGGGTGGCATGTCTGGCTTGATGGATAAGCTGCCAGGTATGGGGCAGATCCCAGATGCGGTCAAAGCACAGGTTGGTGATAAAGAGACCAATCGCACCATTGCCATCATTAACTCGATGACCCCGCAGGAGCGTGAGTTTCCAGGCGTTATCAAAGGGTCGCGTAAAAAGCGTATTGCTGCAGGTTCAGGCACTCAGGTGCAAGACGTCAATCGCATGCTGAAGCAGTTTATGCAGATGCAAAAGATGATGAAGAAGATGAAAGGCGGCGGTATGGAAAAAATGCTCAAAGGCTTGGGTGGCAAAATCCCAGGTCTTGGCGGCTTAGGCGGTCTCGGTGGGGGCGGCGGCTTCCCGTTTAAATAATCAGTCGAGAGTCAGCAGGCGTAACACATCGGGATCGATGCTCTGACGAGCCTGATCAGCAGGTGCCCAGCGCATATCACTGCCCATGCAGTAAGCGCCAAGATATTCATTTGGCGGATTTCCCTTCCAGTCATCCGGTGAGAGCATCGAGAACTGGCTCGCACCCTCTGGCGTTCTATATAAATGATAGGTCTTGCCAGGAATCTTCTTAAATTGGCACTTCGCGCGATGCAGCTGCATGTTTTCCTGCGCTTGGGTCAAAATGCCACGCGCCTGTTCTTGTAAGAACTTGATTTGCTGAGCAATTTGTTCCAATTGAACATTCACCTGACCCGCTAGCATTTCATCGGCTTTTTCGACCTGTTCAGCCAGTTCGACCAGATTAAATGCCGGTGCTAAACGGCTCACAGGATAGGGCGCAGAGCTGTCAAAGCCTTGGTGCAGCTGGGGTGCTCCGGATTTTGAACTTTTTTCTGACATTTCAGACCCTTCGATAGACAAATCGCATCAATTTTCGCTTCACAAATGCCGCGATTTGCGTAGAATACCGCGTTTCCTTCACGGGGGCCCCTGTTTGAGGTGCCGTCTGTCTGAGAATTCAGGCCAGAAAGACCGTTGAGATATTAGTAACAAACATTAGGTTTACGAAGACATGGTTTCAATTCGTTTAGCCCGTAGTGGCGCGAAGAAGCGTCCTTTCTACCACTTGGTGGCAGCTGACTCACGTCGTGCACGTGGCGGTCGTTACATCGAGCGTTTGGGTTTTTACAACCCATTGGCAGTAGAAGGCACTGAAGAGCAACGCATCGACATCGAGCGTGTTGACTACTGGATTTCAGTAGGTGCTCAGTTGTCAGATCGCGCAGCTAAGGTTGTTGATGCGGCCCGTAAGGGAGCGTCTGCTTAATCTTAAGCGGCATGCTCGTCGGCTTGATTGCGTAGCGAGTCGATAATGAGCACAGAAACGCATATTACCGAGGGTGACGAGAACGATCTTGTCACCCTCGGTTACGTTACTGGAGCGCATGGTTTACAAGGCTGGGTGAAAGTTCATTCAGATACCATGCCTCGAGAAAACATCACGACATACAGTGCGCTGTTGTTACAACAGAACGGTGAATGGACGCGATGGAAATTGAGTTCGGGACGACGCCAAGGTAAGGCTGTTGTCATCAAACTCAAAGGTTGTAATGACCGAGACCAAGCCGAAGCGCTAGCGGGTGCCATCATTGCCATCCAGCGAGAGCAGCTTCCAGAGCTTGAAGACGCAGAGTTCTACTGGGCAGATCTGATTGGTCTGGCAGTCCAAACCCAAGAGGGTGTAGAACTCGGCCATGTCGATCATCTGTTTGAAACAGGTTCTAACGATGTGGTGGTGGTAAAAGGTGATCGCGAACGCTTGATCCCTTTTGTCATGGATCAGGTGATCCAATCGGTTGATCTCGAAAGCCGCTTAATGGTGGTGGACTGGGATCCAGAGTTTTAGGAAAGAGATGATGCGATTTGATGTCATCACGCTGTTTCCAGAGATGTTTGATGCGATTCGCTTAGGGGTAACCGGGCGTGCAATCGACAAAGGGCTAGCGGAGCTAGTGCTTTGGAACCCTCGAGACTACACCGAGGATGTGCATCAAACCGTTGATGATCGTCCCTATGGCGGTGGCCCTGGGATGGTGATGAAGGTGGAACCTTTGCTTGCCGCGATTCAAGCCGCGAAAGCTCAAAGCCCAGCTTCAAAAGTAGTTTACCTGTCACCGCAGGGTCAGCGCTTTGTTCAAGCGACGGCAGTAGCGGCGACACAAACGAGCGGCATCATCTTGATTGCCGGACGTTACGAAGGCATCGATGAACGAGTGATTCACTCTTTTGTTGATGAAGAATGGTCACTCGGAGACTTTGTGTTATCCGGGGGAGAGCTACCAGCGATGGTGGTGATCGACAGCATGATTCGTTTGTTACCTGGTGCGCTAGGTCATGCCGAATCAGCCGAGCAAGACTCCTTTAGTGATGGCTTGCTGGACTGTCCGCATTACACGCGGCCAGAAAACATCTTGGATCAAGATGTGCCATCGGTGTTGTTGTCAGGAGATCATGAAAAGATTCGGCTTTGGCGTTTACAACAAGCGTTAGGGCGGACTTGGTTGAGACGACCTGATTTATTAGAGGGTCGAGAGCTCAACAAACAAGAGCAAGAATTGCTCGACGAATTTAAGCAAGCCCATCAGGGTGAGCAGTGAACTGAATCGTGCCGTGAGGCACCATGGCTAAATAAGCAGGAGCAAGGGCGATGAGCAACATCATCCAGGAACTCGAAGCAGAACAAATGGGCAAAGAGATGCCTACTTTTGGTCCAGGCGACACTGTTGTCGTTCAAGTTAAAGTTAAAGAAGGCGACCGTGAGCGTTTGCAGGCATACGAAGGTATTTGTATTGCAAAGCGTAACCGTGGTCTGAACTCATCGTTCACTGTTCGTAAGATCTCTCACGGTGAAGGCGTTGAGCGTGTATTCCAAACTTACAGCCCAGCGGTTGACTCAGTAGAAGTTAAGCGTCGTGGTGATGTTCGTCGTGCGAAGTTGTACTACTTGCGCGGCTTGACCGGTAAGGCAGCACGTATCAAAGAGAAGGTTGGTAAGAAGTAATCTACCGCTCATCTCTGAGACAAATAAAAAGCCGATCTGTACTCGCAGGTCGGCTTTTTTGTTGTAAGTTGTGCCTATGACTGAAACCTTTTACTGGCATGACTATGAAACCTGGGGAGCTGATCCGAGCCGAGATCGCGCCTCACAGTTTGCAGGTCTACGCACTGATCTCGATCTCAATCCTATTGGCGAGCCGCTGGTCATCTATGCCAAACCGGCAGATGATTTCTTACCGCATCCAGAGGCTTGCATGGTCACTGGGATCAGCCCGCAATTAGCGTTTGAGCAAGGTGCGCCAGAAGCGGATTTCTTCCGTTTTATTCATGAAGAGCTGAGTACGCCAGGCACCTGTGCGCTGGGCTACAACACGCTTCGCTTTGACGACACCGTGACGCGCTTTGGCTTGTATCGAAACTTCTATGATCCGTATGAGCGTGAGTATGCCAATGGGAACTCACGTTGGGACTTGATTGATGTTGTGCGATTAACGCGTGCATTGCGACCTGAAGGTATTAACTGGCCAACTAAAGACGATGGATCAAACAGTTTTCGTTTAGAAGATCTCACCGCAGCGAATGAAATAGAGCACGCCGGTGCTCACGATGCTTTGGTCGATGTGAAAGCGACAATCGCTTTAGCTAAGCTGTTAAAACAAGCGCAACCTAAGTTGTTTGATTATGTTTTCACGCATCGTGATAAACACTCGATCAATACACTCTTAGATGTCGTGAATCCAAAGCCAGTCGTGCATAGCTCAATGCGTTTTCCAGCGCGCTTGGGTTGTATTGCCAGTGTGCTGCCATTGATTCGTCATCCGAAGAATCCTAATCAAGTGATCACCTATGATCTGCGTGTGGATCCAACACCCTTATTGGAATGCGATGTCGATGAGCTGAAAGCGCGTCTTTACACCCGTACAGAAGATTTACCAGAAGGTGTTGAGCGGATAGCGTTAAAAGGTATCCGAGTGAATCAGGCGCCGGTTGTTGTGCCAATCAATACATTAACTGATCAAGCACGTGAGCAATGGGATTTGGATCTCGCACGTGAACAAAAGCACATTGAGCTGCTACTGAACAATAAAGCGATATGGCAAAAGAAACTCGAAGCTCTTTATGCGAGTGATGACTTTGCAGGCGATACGGATCCAGACTTCAATTTATACGGTGGCTTTATTGGTGCAGGCGACAAACGATTAGCGAAGCAGCTTCACCTTACACCCCCAGAAGAACTAGCAAGTAGTACCTTTCCTTTTGAGGATGCCCGTTGGCGCGAATTGGTATGGCGGTATCGTGCGCGTAATTGGCCCGAATTACTCAGTACAAATGAAAAAGCCCAATGGGATGAGTTTCGTCGTCAGCGAATTCAAGAGGGCGGAGCGACAGGCCCGAGTCTTAAGGATTACCGCAAGACCTTATCTAAGATGGTGATTGATCCGGCGTTGTCGGAACAACAACGCCAGCTTGTCGACCAGCTTCTCGAGTGGCCGACACAGATCGGGGTTGATTAGTCTTTAATCCAGCCTTGTAGCGCTTCGATCAGTTGCTGAGCTTGATCTGGGCTAGAGATATTGAACTTAGACTTCTGCTGATATTCGCCATTGCGCTTCTGGTAGCGGCGAATCGAGTACTTGTCTTTGCTGTATTCCTCTTTGCTCGGAACCCAGTCTTGGTAACGAAACAGAATGGTGGTCCAAGCGCCTTTTGAGAGGATCTTTTTATCCAGTTCTTTAACGGTATCGATACCGCCTTCGTTCCAGTTGATCGTCAATTCATCAGGGGTGCTGGCCATTTACTGCTCCGTGTCTAAAACAAATTATCTGCAGCAAATGATACCGCAGCAGGGCAGTTAACGCTTATTCAGAAGCGCCGTTTTTGAGTAGAAAAGTGACCAGTTCTGGGTTCTTTTGCTGTTTCGCGACTGCTAGAGGAGAAAGGCCAGTTTTACTGGTTTGATTCACCGAAGCACCTTGGTTGACCAAGTGGTGGGCAAGTCGGTGGTTGTTATGACGAATCGCGATAATCAAAGAGGTATCACCAGCAGCATCTTGGGTGTCGAGGTTGGCACCTTGCTCGATCAAGAATTTAACTGAATCACGGTCATAGCCATCTTGTTGGGCCAGTCTTAAGAGTGTGCTATCGGGATTAATCTGAGCGCCGCGTTTGATCATGAGTTCAGCAATTTGAATGCGGCCATTCAATACAGCGAGTTCAATCGCGCTGTCGCCTTGTTGGTTGCGAAGATTGATATCTGATGAGGCATCCAGAATCGCTTTTGAGATAACAAAGCGACCTAGGCTGACTGCTTCGTGAAGAGCATAGCTGCCGTTTGGAAATGCAGCGTTGAGATCAGTGCCCCAATGCAAGTGACGCTCGACCTGTTCAAGGTCACCGCGTTGTACGGCAAGGTAAAGCGATACGCTTGGCTTATCAGGTGCCGTACACCCGACAAGCGCAAGCACGATGAGCACAAGGCTCATCGCTTTTTTCATCAGTTTGGCTTGATGCTGGTTAATCCCAGTACCTCCCAGTTCTGCATACCACCTCGATACCACTTTAACTTACTTGGTGGGTAGCCAATGCGCAGTAATGACTTGATGTTCGTAGGGGCTTGTCCACACCAAACACCATTACAGAAGAGCACTAAGGTTTTTGCATTACTAAAATTCCAGAATTCAGCGGTACGTTGGGCACCAAATTGATCTTCCAAAATTTCGGCAATCGATTCTTCACTATTCGCTTTCATACTCAGCTTTTTGTAGTGGAGGTTAACGCTACCTGGAATGGTCCCGCGCTCCAGCCAATCGGCGCCGCGAGAGTCAATAACCAGCACGCTATCGTCACCTTCACCAACACGCTTTAGGTAATCAATCATGTCGAGTTCATCGATGGTTTGAACGCCATCAGCTAAATGGATCGGCTGAATACAGAAAGGCGGACAAGGACGCGAGGTCAGCTGGAATTTTGGGTGAATGGTGTTATTGGTATTTTGATTACGTTGAATCGTTACGGTCACGCCATTGTGTTTGGTTTCGGCTGATTTCATCGAGCGCGTGATATTGACTTCTTTACCACCGCCACCTTCTTCAGCAAACGTTGGTGTTGCTAAGGCAGTGATTGCTGCCATCAAAATGAGTTTTGTCAGTTTCATGAGGCCTCCTAGGTATTTTTGTTTTTGCCATCATAGCTAAAAGCTGCAATCCATGCGAAACAGGCTGATACACTAGGGTTTAGTTAAATAAGGTTTGATTCATGCTGACAAAAATTGCCTTTACCCTTGCGGTCGTTATTGGTGTTCTCTGGTTTGCGCGACGCAGTCGTCAGCGTGTGGTGAATAATCCTGCACCAGCCGTCAATCAGGGTGGTGGTTTCCCGATTGGTTGGTTAGCGACTGGGGTCGTGGCCCTGATGATTATTGCTGGTGGTTGGTTGATGTATGACCACTGGGAGAAGTCATCTGAGATGGTGTTTGTTCGAGTTGTCGATTCAGGTACCCAGAAGGTGACTGAATACCGCGCGTATCGCGGTGATATTGAAGAGCGAGCCTTTGTCACGGTTGATAATGTATCCGTCACCCTCGCTGCAACAGAGCGCTTAGAAACCTCTACGAAGCCCCTAGACCAAAATTAAACGCGACCGAAAGGCGTTGTTGATCAGAGCGATTTTCTTCGACTGCATGCGCAAGTTTGGGTGAAAAGAGCACAAGCTTTCCTGCCTCTGGCGTAACCCTTAAGGTTTCATCCCGATCAAAAAGTAGTAGATCGCCGCTATGTTGTGGTGCGGTGATGTAATACACGCACGAGAGCAATTCATCCTCTTCATCGTGATTGTGTCGTGCGGTCTTATCGCCTGGTTGCATCGCGTTGAACCAAAACCCCATCTTCAGCTCTGTTTGTTGCAACAGGGTTTGAGCGGTGTGTTTTACCGCATCTGCTAATGGCTGAAACTCAGGGATCGCGCTGATATCGATATAGGTGTTCTCATAGCGACCAAGCTCAAGATGCGAATGGCGACTGAACTGACCTTGAGCTTCGCGGTCATAGGCTTTGAGAATGGATTGATTCAGCGAATCAAAATTCTCAAGCCATGCAATGGTCAAAGGTCCCTTTTGTGTAACCTGAAAAGCGTATGACATCGTTTTCGGTGATAATGCTATTTATGAAGATTTTGAGCATGCCATGAACTTATTAGTAAGCCTAGCCGTTAGCGTTTTTTTATTCACAGCAAGTGCTGTGCAGGCAGCTGAGCCTGTTGAGAAGCTACAGTATTTGGCGACTTACAAAGGCATCTTTACCTTAAGTGAGACCATCAATATCTGCGATGTCTCGCTGATCAATCGCATGCATGAGCCTAAGGGTTATCAAGAGACGCAAATGAATGTGAGCTCGGAGAACTACAGCTTTGTAGAGTCGCTGTTCCCGATTCGTTATCGCTTTACCTCTTGGTTGGAACCTTCACGGCAACAAACGTGGGTCTATGAGGTGTTTGAACGTACTGGTGATAAAGATGCCAAGCATCATCTGGTTCGACTTGATCAAGAAGGTAAGGATTTTAAAAAGTCTGATGTCAAAGCCGCAGAGCAAGCGTTGCTTGATGGCTTAGCGGCAGGTGACTTTGATCAGCCTGATAAAACTGATTATCCCATTCAATATGACCGATTAGGTTTGCTTCACGCACTGCGCGGTATGTCATTACAAGCAGGTCAAGAAGTGCTTTTATCCGTGACTAACGGTAAAGAGCCACTGCGTTATCGAGTGAAAGTGGAAGCAGATAAAACCTTAGAGCTTAATGGTCAGCAATGGCCAGCATTAAAGTTACGCTTTGAAAGCTTTAAACCTGATGATGCTGAGCTTAAAGAGGCAACACATCGACCTATCTATATTTGGCTGTCGAACGATGCCGAGAAGATTCCCTTGCTAGCAGAAATGCGACATCGCTTTGGTTTGTTCCGGATTGCTTATGTTGGTGGTTCAGCTAATCACCCAATTACTGCAAAAGATTAACGATCGCATGTCCGTCTTTGGCGGTTAAAAAGTGCCCACCTTGTATTTGATAAGTCTGGTTCACTGAAGGATCAGCAAGTATCCAGCGTAAGTCCTGACTGACGGGTTTTACAATCTGATCACCCATGTGATTTTCGCCACCTGTTCTGACGATGCTGATGTAAGAAATCGCCGGATGGGTTTGCTGATTAAGCCAATACAAAAAGTTACCGGGACGAGGTGGTGTCAATTCGTTGATCAACTGACGACTGCGCATCAAGGTGCTGTAAAGATTGTCTCCGGTTGCACGGCGTACAGCGAAACGTTCAATCGGGCTAAACATACCGCTTGGATTAAGTACGTCGAGTGCCTGAGCGGCGCGCAAGGTTCCGTTGTGAGGTGTGGCGATCGTGAGTAAACGATTGACCGCTTGTGGTTTAGCCGTCACGACTAAATAACGTGCAACGACACCGCCGGCAGAATGACCAATCAGCGTGATTGATTCGTTGGGATGCTGCTGGGTGATTTCATTGACATAAGCTTCCAGCCACTGTGCTTGTAGAGCAATCGGTGCGGTGGAGGGCAGTCGAACCGTATAGCTTGCATTCGTTGGTCGCTCTTCCTTACCGCTATAAGCCACGCTAGTGCCTTGAGCATAGTAGATACCCGTATAGGGATAACCACCTTTATCAACGATCTGCATGATGCCTGGCTCAGTCCATGAGCGTTCGGAGCCTAAAAAACCATGAATAAAAACTAGAACATCTGCAAAAGCTGCATGGCTTGAGAACAGCAGTAATAAACCAACCAATTGTGTATGAATGCGTCGCATAGCTAGTGTCCTAAAGGGTTTTGCGTTTATTCATTACTTAGTGCTTATCTAATGAAATTAGTTCTTTTTATTAGAACTTCTTCGGTAAAAATATAATTTATTAGAGCTTTTGTCATTCTCCGCTAAACCTATATATAGGCCCGTCGGGCTTTATCTTCATAAGGGGGAGAGATAAATGAAAAGACGTATGTATTTTGTGTTGCCTAACTGTGTGGCAGCGAAAGAAACTGAAAACGATTTATTGCTCGCAAAAATCGATAATCACAATATTCACTTTATGGCGCATGACTCGGTTGATCTAGGCGATCTCAATCGTGCCAACTTCTTACAACGCTCAGACCTGATTCACGGTTGGGAGATGGGTTTGGTTGTTGGTGGTTTAACCGGTGCCTTACTGGGCATGACGCTGCTTCAATTCGGTGTGTTTGCCGGTATGGGGTTGGGCGCTGTGCTTTTGATAGCGCTAGCCGGAGCCTTCATGGGGGCATGGTTCTCCGGGCTTGTGGCCATCAGCGTGCCGAATAGTCGATTAAAACCCTTTGCCGCAGATCTTGATGCCGGAAGGGTTCTGTTAATGGTCGATGTCTGTCCAGCAAGGGTCAGAGAGATCCGTAAACTGATGCAAAAGCGTCATCCAGAAGCAAGTGATGGCTCGGTCGATAGCCAACTGCCTGCTTTCCCCTAAGGTCGTAACGAAGTCTAGGTAGAGGCGAGCCGCCCTGAGGGGCGGCTTTTTATTGCGCGATCCAAGTTCGCAGTTTGTGCTCTTGCTGGCCACCAACAAGAACATCCATCACTTTATTGTTTACAACCTTCACGATCGTCGGCGAGGTGCGAATACCAAGGTCTTTACCAAAGGCATAGTGTTTAGCGATGTCGACTTTGTGGAACTCAAAGCCTTCGTCGACCAACTTATCCACCAAGGGTGATAAAAACTTACAAGGCCCGCAGTTCGGTGCGAAGCAATAAATGAAGTAACTGGCTTGCGAGGGTTCGAACGGGAGCTCTTTGGAGATGGCTTTTACCTCAAGCCCGGTCATCGCTTTACTCGCCACATAGATATACCCAAGGTAAACAAGCCAGGTGGTGCCCAGGCCTGCCGCGGTATACATAATCATGTGGTCGATATCCATAGACGGACATTAGCGACTATTTCGGCGTATGCAAAGCCTTAGAGGTCTTTAAACAGGGCTTCTGCTGCGGCTCTAAGTTCTTCTTCTGTAGGGCTATTCTGACTTTCTGCTGAGCGTGCTATGGCTTTGAAGTAACCGCAGAAGTTACTGCGTTCTTTATCGCTCACGGGGTCTGCAACAGGCTCTCGGCATTGATTGGGTGCAGAGGTGCTGAAGTACTCACAATTACGGCAGACCAGCGTTGGTTTGCCGCAGGAAGAGCAGTAGTGATCTCTGGCGTAATCGCCATCGTTAAGGGCGTGGCCACAGTGCCAGCAGGTACCACTTTGTTGATACGACATCGTTGCTGCCTTGTTGATTCAATCGTCGGTATGATGAGCCTATAACCTTCGCGGTAGCAAAGAAAGTTTTAAGGGTGTGTGATGAGTTTTAAATTAGATGCACGATTAGAAGCGGATACGCATTGGATGGGCGATCTTCATCTATCTCGCGTCCTTCTGATGAACGATCGTCGTTACCCCTGGATTATCTTAGTGCCGATGCTTGAGGGCTTGAAAGAGCTGACAGATTTATCAGAGGAGCAATCGGTCACTTTGCTGCAAGAATCGCGTGCTGTATCGCAATGGTTGATCGAGCAGGGTGGCGATAAGCTCAATGTGGGCGCTTTGGGAAATGTGGTCTCGCAGCTGCATCTTCATCATGTGATGCGGAAGGTTGATGATCCTGCATGGCCAGGACCTGTGTGGGGACACTCGCCGGCTGAGCCTTATGCAGAAGATCAAATAAAAGCGCTACAGCAGTCGCTGAAGAGTGCTCTAAAGCTCGATACGAATCTCGATTAGTCGTTGTCAGTGGTTAGGCTATCAATGGATATGCTGCCGCTGATGAGGTCTTCTTTTTGTTCGCGTGTTAGCTGCTTAATGCGATGCTCTAGTTGAAGTGCTGGACCTTTCTCACCAACACAGGTTTGGAATTCGAGAGATAAAGGGCCGCGACCTTTAGTGCGCTTTGCGCCTTTACCTTGTTGGTGTTGCTCAAAGCGGTTGTCGACATCGGTGGTGATGCCGGTATACAGATCCCCATTTGCACAGCGCAAAATATAGAGGTGCCAGTCTTTGCTCATGCCTGAATGCCAAGAGCATCCATCATCATGTCCTCACGCAAGGGCAGTCGAATCACTGCATGCAGAGGAAAAAGCTCGGCTAACTTTTGTACGTGTGGATATTCGCGCGGTTGCGCTAAAACGATGATTTTTGCCTCTGGCGCATATTTGCGTTGGCTATGTAGAAACACATCAAGGTTGCTCACGTTCACGCCAGCGTAATTGTTGCCATAGCCATAAAAGAATTCAGCCACCACAAAGTCAGGCTTTTCTTTTTTAAGCGCGCTAATGGCTTTGCGTTGTGAGTTGAACTTCAGCTGGTTAAAGCCGTATCGCTTATAAAACTTGCTCAGGTCAGGATGAGCGGGCGATTCGATGATGGAATAAAGCGTTGTCATGGCGCGCTAGGATACCCCAGAGCGCACAACAAGTTTAATCGATGTATCGGAAGGTGACGCTAGGTGACCAACGTGTCGCTGAGTAGTTGGTTTGATAGGTGTTTAGCTTTTGCGTCACCGTGTGTTCGTGATGACATTGTGGGCAGGTAAACCAAGACTGTAGGGTGTTTTTTTCTTGTTCTTGTTCAGTCAGTTCCATCGGATGATGACAGTGGTGACAGTTCACAGAGAAAGCTCCGGTGAGGTTGAACAAATGCCCGAAGGCTATCGAGCCGAAGCTCGATGGTGTTTGGTGCTGAAGTGACCGCGCCTTCCCTAGGATGGTGGTCTAGGTGGACATTAAAAATGTCTTGCGAGAGTTAACGCAGCCCCTTCAGCATTGATCGAGATCGCAATGCGACCGTTATTAATCCCACTTCAACGCGCCACCGGTTTGGTATTCGGTCACACGAGTTTCGAAGAAGTTCTTTTCTTTGCGCATGTTGGCTTGCTCGTCCAACCAAGGCAGTGTTGGCTCAGCACCAGGGAATGGTTCCTCGATACCTAAGCTCACAGCTCGGCGGTTAGCGACATAGCGGAATTGGCCAATGTGTGCTTCTTTGCTGTAACCCAAGATTGGATCTTTGAGTAGGTAATCAGCGTAAGTGCTTTCACAAGCTTCAGCTTCGTCCCACATCTCACGTAGCGCTTTTGGATCAGGCTGGATGTTTTCTTCAAACATGATCTGCTTAGCGACACGAATACCGAAAGAGGCGTGAAGGACTTCGTCGCGCATGATGTATTGCAACTGCTCAGCGGTGCCTTTCATTAAGCCACGGCGTTGCAGCGAGAAGATTGGGCTAAAGCCGTTGTAGA
Source organism: Gammaproteobacteria bacterium (assembly GCA_038146785.1). Classification (GTDB taxonomy): domain Bacteria; phylum Pseudomonadota; class Gammaproteobacteria; order Chromatiales; family Chromatiaceae; genus VMDJ01. Next base: position 33,820 of record JAYQSI010000016.1, on the reverse strand, counting down.
ACCAGCAGCCTTCGAAAACGCCTGAGAAGAAGATGTAAGCCATCAAGAAATTATGCAGCTCATCACGGTCATTCAGGTCGATGTCAGGGCGTAGCACTGAGTTCAAACGACGGTTAGCCATTTGAATCTTGCCGTTGATCTGTGGAACCACGCGGTAGCGGTTGTAGATCTCACCTTGGTCGAGGCCAATTGACTCGATGCAGTGCTGGTAAGTCCAGGTGTGCAAGGCTTCTTCGTACACTTGGCGTGCTTGATAAATCTGTAGCTCAGGCGCTGACATCTTTTCCATTACCGCAAGGCCGATGTTGCGCATCGCGAGAATGTCAGAGGTGGTTAAGTAAGCCAGAACGTTTTCGTAAACGTGACGCTCTTCAAGCGTTAGCTTGTGGTGATAATCATGAACGTCTTGCGCCATGTTGATATCAAGCGGCGTCCAGTGATTACGGTTTGCGTTTAGGAAGTATTCCCATGCCCATGGATACTTAAACGGTGCTAACTGATTGATGTCAGTCATGCCGTTGATGACGCGCTTGTCATCTGAGTTAACCGGCTTCAGTTCAGATGGTGCAGGGGTATGCATTGGCTGACCGTGAATCGCAGCCTCTTGGCCAGATACCGCGGTCAATGCTTCAGATGGCTTAGGCGCCGGCGCTGAAACAGCTGAGTTTGCGTTTTTCAGTGGGTTAGCTTCTTCTGAGATCGCCGCCTTCGATGGAGCTGAAGACTTACTGCTCAATGGTGCTAATGGGTCATCCCAATTCATTGGTGTTTCTCCTCAATTCTTCTTATTGGCACGCTTCGCAATCTGGATCCAGAATGCTGCATGCTTTAGGCGCTGCGCTACCTGACTGAGATGCACTCAGCGCGAAGCTTGCGTCTGCAGTTTTAGAGCCACTGTTTGGTGCAGCAGCTGATTTCTCCATATGGGTCGCACCCATTGAGCGGAGGTAGTAAGTGGTTTTCAAACCACGAACCCAAGCTAGCTTGTACAAGTTGTCGAGTTTCTTGCCTGATGGCTCTGCCATGTACAGGTTCAAGCTCTGTGCTTGGTCAATCCACTTCTGACGACGTGCACCTGCTTCAACCAACCAGCGTGGGTCAACTTCAAACGCTGAACGGTAGATGGCTTTAAGGTCATCAGGGATACGATCAATCGGTAGTACTGAACCGTCGTAGTACTTCAGATCGTTAACCATCACCTCGTCCCATAAGCCGCGGTCTTTCAGGTCACGAACTAGGTATGGGTTAACCACGGTGAACTCACCTGACAGGTTCGATTTAACGAACAGGTTCTGATAAGTCGGCTCGATCGATTGGCTAACACCACAGATGTTTGAGATGGTCGCCGTTGGTGCGATCGCCATGGTGTTTGAGTTACGCATGCCAACGGTCTTAACGCGCTCGCGTAGATCATCCCAATCCAAGGTCTCAGTGGTGTCTGCTTGTAAGTACTTGCCACGGATCTCTGCGAGTTCACGCAATGAGTCGATTGGCAGAATGCCCTGGCTCCACAAAGAACCTTCGAAGCTAGAGTAACGACCACGCTCTTCAGCCAAGTCAGTAGATGCTTTGATGGTGTAGTAAGACACAGCTTCCATTGAGTTGTCAGCGAAGGTAACCGCTTCTTCACTCGCGTAAGCCATGCGCATTTTGTACAGCGCATCTTGGAAGCCCATGATGCCTAGACCCACAGGGCGGTGACGCAAGTTAGAGTTACGTGCTTGAGGAACGCTGTAGTAGTTGTACTCGATAACGTTATCCAACATGCGCATTGCGGTGTTGATGGTCTTTTCGAGTTTGGCTAAATCTACGCCTTCACCTTCAATGGTGTGTGCAGGTAGGTTAACTGAACCTAAGTTACACACTGCGATCTCAGCTTGATTGGTGTGCAGTGTGATCTCAGTACACAGGTTAGATGAGTGAACCACGCCAACGTGACGGTTGGTGTAACGAATGTTGCAAGGATCTTTAAAGGTTACCCATGGGTGACCTGTTTCGAACAACATGCCAAGCATCTTGCGCCATAGATCAACCGCTTTAACCTTCTTGTGAACGCTGATTTCACCTTTCGCAGCTTTCTCTTCGTAAGCAACGTAAGCGGCTTCGAATTCTTTGCCGGTCAGGTCGTGTAGATCGGTGGTGTCGTTAGGTGTGAACAAGGTCCACTCTTGGTCTTCAGCAACACGTTGCATGAACAAGTCTGGGATCCAGTTTGCTGTGTTCATGTCGTGAGTACGACGACGGTCATCACCGGTGTTCTTACGAAGATCTAGGAACTCTTCGATATCGATGTGCCAGCTTTCAAGGTAGGCACAAACAGCACCTTTACGCTTGCCGCCTTGGTTAACCGCTACCGCGGTGTCGTTGGCCACTTTAAGGAAAGGAACAACGCCTTGTGATTTACCGTTGGTGCCTTTGATGTGTGCGCCTAAGCCACGAACTGGTGTCCAGTCGTTACCCAAACCACCTGCATACTTAGAAAGTAATGCGTTGTCTTTAATCGCGCCGTAGATACCATCCAAGTCGTCTGGAACGGTGGTTAGGTAGCAAGACGATAACTGAGGACGCAAGGTGCCAGAGTTAAATAGGGTAGGCGTTGAGCTCATGAAGTCGAAGCTAGAGAGCAAGTTGTAGAACTCAATCGCACGACCTTCACGATCGATCTCGTTGATGGCTAAGCCCATCGCAACGCGCATGAAGAATGCTTGTGGCAATTCAAAGCGAGTGTCGCGAGAGTGAATGAAGTAGCGATCAAACAAAACCGAGGTAGGATGAAAAGACCCGCTCCAGGCGGTGGCAGCCGTTGCGGGTCTTTTTCAAAGTAAAAATGGGAGTTTTGATTAGAGAGGGAAACTAATCGACAACTCGACCATTTTAATAATTATAGCACTTTTCGCCGTCGGACGCAAGATATTGTGGTAACAATCGGTGTAAATCAACATCTTGTGTTTAGGCTGTTTAGTCTCTGTAGCGAGTGCCCCCCCGTCCTTTCGTTAGGTTTTGGGTTACCACCAATGACTGGAATTTGTTTATTTACCTGCCGCCTTGAAACCGTAGCTGCGGCAGAATCTTTGCGCTTCAATCAAGCTTTTATTCAGTTTCGGTTTCTTTATAACAAAACCTCTCTCCATGGCAGTTCTTGGAGGAGTTGGATTGTTCATAGCGAGGTTGCAACATCCACTTAATGCAAATACCGCCAATTTCGAGGCCCCTGACGTCCAGTGTCGAAAACATAGTCTTCCCTCAGGTGAACCTTCCCACTTTTTACCCTTCATTTGAGGTGCCTTGCGCATCAACGTGGAAATCTTCCGCTTAATTAGTCCAGCCTTTTTATTTTGACGGCGCAGCTCCTCGTTGGCTTTCTGGACCCTACTCTTCGCGGACGCCTGGAGTTTTTCACTATCGTCAGTTCTTTTTCCAACTGGATCATTTTCTTCAATCCGCAGCTTTCTGTGCATTTCCCACGACGGGTAAGACGAGTAGGGCAACCAATGCGGCAATGAAAAGTGTTTTCATGATGTCCCCTGATTTTCTCTTAAAGACACCTTACACCCCAATGCCGGTCGAGTAAATCTAAAGCAGCAATTAGCCTACCCCGTGCCTCGTGTTCCGTGACACGTTTGCCGTTAATCGTTTTGAAAGAATGCTCTCGAAGACTTAGACCTGAGCCAATCACATCACACGTAACGGGAAACATACTGGGTCCCAGGAGGTCTTTGGCTTCATAGATGCGGGTCGCCGCACGGACAGCGTTTACCGAGGTTCGTTCAACATCGCCCTTGGAGCCATCTACGCGCTCTTTTTCCCAATGAGACAGCGTGTAATGTTCGCGCATCTGCGCCTCTTCAAAGGTGAGGGCAAAGTTTACGGCAGCGGCATGTTGGTTCGGCGTAATCACACCCTTCTCCAGCCACTTCTCAGCAATATCGAGCCGACGCTTTCGATATTTGCCAGCCTGTATCGTTTCCTCGATACGAACGTCTCGGACTTGGTTAGCGGTCATCGCCGCCTCTGGTGGAGTGGAGGAAAAAAAGAGGGCGTCCTATAAAGTACAAAATTAGTTTGTTTTCTACTAATTCGAGACTCATAGGAACCAACTCACCACTTCACAAAACATAGTGAAAAGCATTGGAATTCCTTGGTTTTGAGGTGGTGCAAAGTGGTGCAAAAACATTAGGCTACTCCCGCAAAGGCCAAAACATCGCCAGAATTTTTACGGATTTCAGAGATCAGTTTCTCTCGATCTTCGATGGGGTCGACCTTTTTCCACTCTTGTTGGTTACGAATAGCTCTTATTTCATCGCGATTAGTATCGATCATTACCCTTAGACCATTGCGATTTGCGGGAAGAAGAGACCCCATTTTGCGCCAAATGCGCCTGATTGTTGATCCGGGACTGTGTTCAACGTGATCAAGCCCCAAAGCCCTCGCTCCTCGAACCACCTGTGTTTTAAGGTTTTTACGAGAAACGAGGTCGCCTTCCATATTATCGACCAACCACTCCATAATTTCCTCATCGGGTGACTTTGATGCACGGATCATGGTCGCTTTTGCATCAGTCATGAGAGGCAAAGCTGGATTAAACCCACTAACATCGCGATTTTTGAGGTACCAGAACGCTCGACGGGCTTCTTTGTCATTTTCTAGAGTGGAATGAAGCCTGTCATAGTACTCTGGCGTCTGTTTCTCAGTCGGATTGCTCAAAACCGCAATTCGGCGATCATCTTCAGGGATGATGACGCAATCAGCATGATTGGAGAAAATCAAAGCGTTCCAAAACATCGTCGCCATCTGCGTCTTCCCGTATTTCGTATTGGATCGAAAAGTCACCGGCGAGGTATCGACCCGATGCTTTAGAACCTCATAAGCAGAGAAAAAGCCCTCGGCTGGAAACGTCTTTTGCCTCATCACAAATTATGAATTGGCAGCCTTGCGCCCAGTCATTGTAATTTTGATCTGCGAGGGTACCTTTGCCAATTAATTGATCTAAAGTTGCTTTATTTACATGACCTTGAAGCACTTTCTTAAGAAAATGTCCTAGCCACGATCTTCCAATCCCAAAAATTGAATCTGCAACCATTATAACAGCGCAGCTACGTTTAGACGGGTTCTGAATCTTGTATGCTAACCAGTCTAAAAACCACACCATTTCCCGATAATCTGGGAGCAAATAAGCAACATGATCGAGGAAGACATCCGGCACCTCTGAGGTCTCCGCATGGTTTGGAGAAATATAGGTATTAATGATTGTTTGACCGTATTCTTCCGCTATTGGGTCGGCGCCGGGTAGATACGTCACCCGTGCCGCTTTCTTTGTCTTTGATGACTCTAAAAGGCGGTTTTAAGCAATATGGGTCGCGGATGAGTTCCATACCAAATTCGGACCATATTCATGTTACTCCAAGCCTCTAAGTCCCAGAGCCACAAACCGCCCTTCTCTCTTTGCAGGAGATCGGCGACTTTTTCTCCTCTCCCACATAGGCGTATCGCGCTTGAGCGACTGGGAGGGGCCAATCCCGGTGCAACAGGGCATCCTTCTTCCGCCCAAACCTCAATCAGATCACCGTAGCTTTTGTCATGACAGTGGGCATGCTGGCATTTAAAGTTACGAGTCAGACTCCAGTGCCCTTCTCCTCTCGCTAAGGGCGAGTATGCAGCGTCTTTCCGCCCATCGGTATGCTCTGTGTGCCAAGGACATAGGCAAGAAACCCACTCTCCATCCGTATATTGAAGTATTTTATTGTTATCTCTTGCCCAAATTAGAACCTCATCCTCGACAATTAGGTCTGACGTGATCAGGTTCGCTTGGATGGTTTCATTTACGAGAGGACGAATATCGAGCTTGTCTTTTTGAAACCCAAAAGCCTCGATCAACTCATCCAAACTATAGGTAATTTCTGGGTTCCAGCTCGTAACTGTAGAGACAAAGTTATTGCGTTTAGGCTTCAAATTAACGCTGCCGGGTATTCGAATGAGCCGTGACACCAATCATGCCCTCATCGGTCAGCCCGGCTTTGCCTAGTACTCTTAAAAGGCCTCATACGTGGCTTTATCGGTCGTCGGAGTAGTCAATTTGTAACCAACTTGCTTATTTCCCTCGCTTGTCAGGAGTTCATAAGTCGGCGGGAGTTTGATTTTATCCTCTGGAACCTTTGTCCCCACATCATCGAGAGCCACAAGGTATGTTTTGAGCGTGTCTGAGGTACGGCGCCGCAACATGCTACCATTAGGTTGGCTCACGACAGTTGAGACATTCGCGTATAACGCCCTGCCACGACCGCTTTTTATCCAGCTTGCATGTTCCCGTCCAAAGCCTTCAACGTTCCGAAATCCGCCTGTTGGAAGCTGTTCAGCTACAAGAATATTCTCATCAGGCCCTGTAGACCCGAATATTGTATTTAAAAATAACGTTTGATTTATCATTTCCGGTACCTCTTTCCGGTCCAAAGTTCACAATTAAGGGGGAGGCCTTCGGCCCATTTCGGCACATAGAGCATCACTTGCTTTAGTGCCTCTGAAGCCTCTGGGACTTCCTCATCTGGTATTTCGAGCATGATTTCGTCGTGGGTATGGGCGATCACAGGCCAACCAAGCTGACCTTAGCCCGACAATCGAGCGCCTGAGGAAATCGGCGGCCATGCCTTGGGTCGCATTTTCAGCAATTAACCCGCTGTAAAGTTTGACGCGAGGCCACCACTTTTGGCCCTGTGCTGGACGCCATGTTGGTTTTAAAGCTGTAATTTCCCATTGAACGCCATGAGGGCCATCAACTTCTTTAGCGAAAGGCTTCTGATAACTGAGCATTCGCCCAGACGGGAGCTGTAAATAAAGGACGGAGGCCTTTGGCGGCGCATACAAAGATACCGCCCCGGCTTCATACACGGTTCCCTCATTTAAAATCGCATCTAATGCTGCTTTTTCGAGATCACGCCAAAAGCCCACAACCTCTGGGTTTGCAGATCGCCAGCGTGCCACAATATCCCGTGCTTGGTCTTCAGGAATTGTGATGCCGAAGGCCCGTGCCATCGCAGCAAAAGCCCTCGCTCCCCCACCAAAACCGCAAGCCAAAACACTGACTTTTCCTATGTTTCTCTGCTCTTTCGTGATTTCTTCTGGAGGTTTCCCGAAGATCGAGGACGCCGCCATGATGTAATTATCAATGGTGCTTTCGCTATCTGCGTCCATTTTCCTAAAATATCGAGGGCTGGCTGGCGCTTGGCAGAGATAGAGCAAACCCCGCTCTCAATTTGGCTGTAATCGGTACAAACAAACGAGCATCCATCAGCCGCCACCAATGCATAGCGCGGAGCATCGCTGCCATTGTCGCGTAGACATTGTCTATCTGACCGCCATTTATCAGCGCATTTCTGATCTTTTCAGGGTCTTTTGGGACGGTCCGACTGAAATTATGGAGTTGCAAACCTCTAGCAGAAAATCGCCCAGTTTGACTGGTACCATTACAGATATAGCTATCTCGACCCGACCATCTTTCCCCCGCCCGGTCTTTCATCGTTTGGAACTTTTTAACCGATGAATTACTGGCTGCTTGCATAAGCTCAAGCAACTCCATCATGTACGGTGAGAAGTAGCCCGGATTTGAGGTCCCTAAATCAAGGAGTTGGCTTCGCGCCTGACGATCTAAAGAGTAAGTTGTCTTTGTCCCTCCTGCTCTCCGATCCGTCACTATTCTTGTAATAATATCAATGGCCTCTGGGTGTCTTTTAATCTCTGGTCCTAACTCCGAACGGAGGCGTTTTCCTTGTGTCGGCGATGTAATACGACCATCGGTTAGCTTTGATATTGTTGCGCTTAGATCAGACTTCTCTTCCTCGACGCGCTTTATCGCTGCTTCAGCAAGAGCAAGGTCTACTTTGATCCCTCGTTCATTAATCCGTTCACTCGCAAGATAAACGTCATATTCTGATGGTTGTTCAGCTAGCATCGAACGCTCCTGTCAAAGGAGGTGGCCATCTTGCAGCTAGATAGGCGGTTTCCATCAGTGAGGCAATAGCTGAAGAGTGCGCTCAGTAAATCTGGGTCTTCTCTGAAGTAGGGTTCGCCAGTATCGCGATCATAAGAAGGTTTGCAGAGCTTACTAATCAGCTCCTTACCCGAAGTATCCTTTTGATTGGAAGTTGCAGTGCTCTGGCTAAATCATCCAATCCGGCAGGCAAATTCCTTGCAAGGGCTTGGGTCATAGTGTCGTAAAACGCCCAGAGATGGCGGATTAAAGCTGACTTGCCGGGGCAGCACCTTGCAGATGACTTGCCGGTCAAAATTACTGTTATGAGCGTGGATAGAGGCCTTTCTCCCTCTTTCAAAATGATCCTTTAGATGCTCTGGGAACGGTTGATCGAATGACCAGATACCTGAGGGGCCATCTTTGTATTTATAGGCGAGACACAGGACTTGAGTGGATTCATGATCACAATATTTCTCAGTCCCGGCGGTGGGGAGGTCGACACTGGAGCGCGTCTCAGTATCGACCATCACATATTGATAAATATCCATGAGAATATGATGGGGGCCGCCGAAGCGACCCCCTACCCCTTTAACCGGCGAACCCGGCACGCCTTGGTTTAGCCCTAACCTGTCTCGGCGCCTCATCCACCTTGTCTTTTGGTGTATGGGAAATCTTCCGCTTTAGGCATTTCAAGGTCGTCGTAAAAGGTATCCGTAGCCCGATTGTACCAACCCACAATTTGAATTGCGGAGTACCAATTTGTTTATTGTATTTTGTGCTTTTGTAAGCATCGCCATACAGAAAACCAATCGGATCGGAATACTGAGGATCAGGGCAGTTTCTGACGCTTGACGCTATTTTTCTGCCAAGGTCTCGAATACCCCTCGATGTTGCTTCAAACAACAAGGTTTGCTTGGTTTCTGGGACAACAAACGTAATAGAAAGTCCTTCATTCCACGTTCGACCGTCATTTGGCACGCTGAGGCTGACCCCATACCGCTCTTACAGTGTCAGGACCGTTTCCTGCCCCCTCCCAAGTTTGAAAAATCGTCCCAAATGAATTCGTATCCATAAGAGCTACGGTGCCATTCGGAATGACTTCTCCATCTAAGGTTTCGAATTCAGCACGATCATCGTACTGGACCAGTTTCATTATTTGTTTCTGATTGTCGTTTGCTGCACCTCCATTCCCATTTCAGAGCAACTTTGAACCGTTCTGCTATATCTGCGGGATTGAATTCGGCGGTATCTTGAAATTTTACGAGTGCGTTTGTATCAGCCATTATTTTTCTCCTTGTTGGCTAGTTGTTTTGGGCAACGCCCCTTTTTCTGCGGCAGTGTCTTTGACACGTGCCATCACGAGACCCGGAGGTCGCGTCTCTATGTATTGGTCAATCACTGATGTGGCCTGACCAATAGCCTTCAAAGCCTTTTCAGCCTTTGCTGGCGTAATGATTTTGATTTCGTGAACTTGGTTCACCCCTAACTCAGTCAGTTTTTTGGCAGCCAGCTCCTCATCGCCCCAATAACGAGCCCGACGTCCGGGTTTCATGGTCCACCCTGTGATGTCGTGGCCCTCTTTAAGGAGTGTGTGGCAAGTTTCTTTTAGGTGTTTAGCGTGCTCTACGGCCTGTTCTGCTCGAATGAGCGCAGCACCAAGCTCATCGGGTCAAATGTCCATTCTGGCATTGGTACCTCTAAGAGTTTTTGAGCGTTTTCTTGTTGCGCCTTGCAAATCGCGTTTACCGGGCAGTATTTGCAATGATCCCCCATCACGGGTTCTGGGTTCTTATTGGATTGGTAGGCGCAAAAACCACCTGGTCGATTTCAGACGCGAAACCTTCGACTTCATCTGTTGAATAAATCTCGGCGGATACATACCCGTGCCCACAAATCCGTTGGGGATTAGAAGGTTGGATGACGGCCCCCACGAGGAAATCAGCCTCTCTTACAAAGGTATTTATGAAATCATCATCTAAGCGGCTGTAATCTTCCCAAGCACACCCCAATAGAAATTGAAGTTGCTTGTTGTCTTTGGCTTGAACTGGGTGTTGTCCAAATTGAAGTCAACGACACCACAGATACGTACATCCTCTGAGTTAACGCCGAAAAAGAAAACATCAGCCGTACCAGCGACAGAAGGCCGTTTTTGACCAAACCCTGCTGCGGAATGTCTTATTGTTGTTCGGTGAATAAAATCGGTAATTCTTCAAATTTGAGAAATTCCAGCAATTCGGCGAAACCATCTGCCGCTTGGATATCTTCGAAGTGCTCACCCTCAATGGTAAAGGTACCGTCTGAGACCCCTTCATATACACAAGGGTCTAGTACTTGCCCCGGGAGGTAGTTCAAGAGACATTGCTCGATCCAATTCGCCATTATGAGGTGTTTAAAGGTTCAAGATCAGCGGCTTCTGAGGAAGGTCTCGGTGGGGATTTGTCCCGCTAAAGAAAGTGAATAAGAACACTCTCTTAATCTTTCCCATGATGTGCTGCTAAAATCAGCATGCGTTTCTGGTTTGATGTTTTTAAGAATTTGGTCTGGCATTTTTCCTCACTTTTTCCGTTATTGTGCTGTGCGTTGTCTGTGTTGCATGTGCAAAAACTTTTGCATAATGTAATCTATGACAAAATCGAAAAAGATTTCAATAGTGCAAAACATTTTTGTTCTATTTCGCACATCTATTTTGTATTATTGAGGAAAACAGCGGCTTACAGAACGCAGCCACGCAAGATTCTGTTAGCAGATTCTAAAAAAGAACTGCTCCGATCTGTTTTTAAAAAGGTTTTAGCGGTAATTTTTAAAGGCAGTTTCGACCACGCCAACAATCGTGCATGGCAAATCGCCTTTAGGGTCTGAATGGTAATACTGGGTATTCACCATTAGAACTGCGAGGCTCTAGGTAATATTGATTATATTCCTCATCAAACGTCAGTTGTTTGATTGTGTATTCAAACTCGTCCACTGACTTTGCGCGTTTAGCAATAACAAAGCGTCCAATGGGTCGCTCCATCTCTTCATTCCAATTTGAGCACATAACAATGGAGCCTTCTGGGAATTCTAAATCCATACTGTCACCACGAACTCGAAGGGCGAAATCAACACCCTCCTCCATTCCTTGCGGAACACTCATAACCTCAAAGTCTGCCTCGATTGCAAGCTCTTCACGCCAAAACCAGCCTGCACCGTCCCAATTAGATTAACCTTAGGCCCCTGAGGAATGTCTGATTAAATTCAACTTCCAGACATGTGAACAGCTGCCACCTTGTCGGATTCATCTCCATAGACCTTCTCATCCGCTCCCACATTAATAAGTTGCGGGGTTTGGTTGGTTTTGGTATGGGAGAGTCTTTCCAACACAATATAACGCCATCAGTCGCCTTTATAACCTTTGTATAGTAGAACCCCACCGGTCGTTCGTAATTTCTTTTTTGCAAAAATATAACGTGGCGAAGAATTAATGAATTTGTCGTTATCTGGTCCAATCCATCAACTTAGAGTAGGCATGCTCGATAAACTTCCAGTCCAGGACTTCGCTGTCCTTGCGTAATAACCATCCCATTCCTGTTTGAAAAAAAGCAAAGATAGCGTCAATCACAGACCACTTCATTAGGCCAATAAACTTAGTTTTGATGCCACTTACCATTGCGATCCATGTTTTATCGCTCAGTTTTGATTTTGGGTTTTCAGTGTTTCTTGACGCGTTAAATTGGATGCTGGGCTCGGTGGGTTAGCGAGTTAGTCGCTACACCATTAACGACAGGCCTGTTAACTCCATGGCGCAACGATGCCCAGTTTATCGACCTCAAATTCCCATTGACGCTTTACTTGAACTTACCGGCAAGTTCTTTAGGCTTGAGAACAGGAGCCGCCCTCCGGTTCATTCCTCCAAGTTTCAGGGGCTTTTAGGAAAAGTCCTAACCAATTCTCGTAACTTTCTTTGAATTTGTTGGGCAGCATTTTCAAATGAAAAGCAAAATCCATGAGCATACTGTTTTAACAATCAGGTATTTACCTTCAATATCACTGGGTTATCTTTGGGCATGATGACGCTACCAATCGTGAATCACCTGGCCAAGCAAGCGTCGAGCCAAGCCTCATAGTTATCCGCAACTTCTCGAAGAGTTTTCTCATCTATGACCTCCTCTTCAATCAGCATCATGATAGGCATGAGGTTATCTAGCCGACTTAACATCTCACCGAGAGCATACTCAGACCATAAGAGGGATGTACTTCATCCAGTTTTAAAGGTTCAAAACTTGATTATATGTGCAAAAGTTCGACCCTAAATAACGTGAAGCATTCCCCGGGAAGAACATAAAACCAAGTCGGACATTTGAAATAACGGCTTCGATGGCCCTAAAAATGATCCGCCTCCTGTTTTGAATCACCTCATAGGGGAAACGACAACGTTGCTCGATTATTTCTGGTGTTCTTTCTGATTATTTAAGATCGGCTACCCGTCTCAAAACCTCCAAACTGGGTCATCACGTTTAAACTCCTGGTTTCTTTTATTTTGACTCGTCTGCAAAATCCATAAGGTTTAACACGATTCCATTATCACCCGATTGAAGCTCGGGAAGGCGCCCTTTCTTCCTATCCTTCTGATACCACTCGATTTGTTCCGAAAGCTCCAAGGAATTTAGAATCAGACGTCCCTTCCACCTCAGGGTTCTTCTCAGCTTTCAAAAAGTTCTGAGGTCTAAATGCTGCAAATTTAGCCTCGGCCACTTGTCGTCTTTCTTAACGCACGGATGAGTTCGAGATGTTCTTTTCAGAAAGCTCATCTAAACCCAGTGCCTAATTGGTCCAACCAAATGAACCGGCAATTTAGATAAAATATCTTTGTATTTTCCATCCGGTATTTTGAATCTTCTGGGTTGTGCCGAATTGAGTAACTAATTCATGCGCCTGCTTGACGATTTCTTCCTGTCTTTATCCTCCCTTGTTAATTATCGACCGGCACTTCTTTAGAAACGTCTTTCTAGCCATCTGCTTTGACCTGTCTGATTGCTTATTTGCAAATAAATAATAGTTTTCCACCATATTAACAAGTTTTATTTGCGCTTAGTGCAAAACATTCTTGCAATACTGAACGATCAACTTACATTACAAATATGTTTTGCAGGAGCTGCAAATGTCTTCTGTTACCTAGAAATTGAGAAAGAGCCACGCCGTGGACCTTAATATGGGTAGCCTTAAAAGAGGCAGGCATTGCGCCTTTCGACCCTTTGGCGATGGAAGACCGGTAAGACCGACCCCCTTCGCACATACAGAAGTATCGAGACCGTGCTCCAACGCTACGAGCAGGCCCAATGAAAAGACATCGAGACCCATCAGGCGAAAAGAAAGGCACTCTTCTTCGCAATAGCACCAAAGAACAACGGGCTATCAATGCGAAAGTCATTGCTGGATGTCGGGAATATTGGCGGGAGCGTGGACAGACAGTGAATTTTTGGGAAGCGAAGGAAAACGGGATCTGGGTGGTAAAGAGCGATCTAGTGAATGGCTTACCTAAAAAAGGAGGGAATGATGAACGACTCGTCGCGTAAAGTAGTTATTGGCATCGATGGTGGCTTGCATGGCGCCGTTTGTGCTCTCGGTGGGGTAAACGGCCCTGCCCTCTTTGACATGCCGGTGGTTGGTAAAAATATAAACATTCCCACTTTGGTGAGAATTATTAAGAACCTTGACCCAAACATTGTTTTTGTTGAGCAACAGCAACCTTTTCGCAAACAGGGTTTGGTTTCGACTTTTACGACAGGCAGAAATCACGGCGCGATTATTGGTATGCTGGCGACACATTATATATACCCACCTACCAAGTGCGCCCCGCTGAGTGGAAAAAGGCTTAGGGGTAAGTAAAGATAAAGAGACAAGCCGGAAACTAGCTATCGAACTCTACCCCAGCTTGGCAGACCAGCTTTCACGCAAAAAAGACCATGACAGAGCTGAAGCCGCACTTATTGCGACTTGGGGGCACCGTCAGTGGGCGATTGCGAACGCCAACGACATATTAGAGGAACTCCGCAATGCAAGCTGAATTTATCGAGAATGACAGGAATGCCATCGAAATCCTTGAGGCCGCCATCACTGTATTGAAGGAGCTAGAGGGCCAATACGGCGCAGCCATTGATCATTATCCTGATCTAGCAAGGCTACAGAATGCCTTTTTCTACCAAGAGCGGACACCAAAGGACGTTGTGCTGGCAAATTGCTTGGAAAATGGAATAATTAAAAGAACTGATCCTGATACTCAGGCTTTCGGGGATAGTTTTATTGACCTTCTTGGCTACACCGCTATCGCTTGGTCATTAAGCTAATGTCGCTCACTCCTACATCATACCAATGGCGGGGTGCTGATCACCTCACAGACACGCCCCATGCGTTGCTGCATTGGGATGCAGGAGTTCAGGTAAAACCCAAGCTGCTGGGATCGCAATGTTTAGAGCGATTAATGAAGGTGTATGTGTATATATTACACCGGCAATTTGCTCGTTTTAATGTAAAGCGAGAGCTTGAATTTGCGATGGAGCGTATCAGCCATAAGCGCGAATACACCATCCAGATAATTGAAAAAGGCAAAGACCCTCTTGAAGGCGACATCATCGTTATCAGCTACGACTTGCTTCATAAGAAACTGCCGGAGCTGGGGAAACTTGAGATCGATGTTCTAATTATCGATGAAGTCTCAATATGCAAAGTCCCTTTCGGCAAAGCGTACTAAGGCACTGTTCGGATTTCATGGTCTTTCATAAGAACATAAAAACACATGGTGTTTAACCGGCACCCCCTGCCCTAATAATTCCAGTGAATTATATCCAATGGTGAGCGCCTTATGGCCTGAGGTCATTAGCCGTGACGGTCGAGTAATAAACTTTGCCCGGTTCCGAGATGCATTTTGCCAAACTGAGGAAAATGATTTCGGCATACAGATAAAAGGCACGAATGTAGAAAACACAAAATGGCTTTGGAATAAGCTACAGCCCTTATATCGACAGAAAGCGCAAGGAACAGGTTTACAGGAACTGCCGCCGATACGTTTTCTAAATTTGCCGTTGAAGGGAGCCCATTACAAAGAGGTACGCAAACTTGAGCGTGAGCTGGGCCAACAAGATCGATTTATTCCTCGATGATGACGATTTCAGCCCTCAAGTTCATGACAACGCTGAGACGAGCGACTGAATTAGCAAAAACGCCTGATGCCATCGCAATTGCTAAACAAGAACTTACCGATGGCTCGATGGAGAAGGTTGTTATATTTGCATCATTTTTGGAGTCTATCGAATCGCTTGAGGAAGGCCTCAAAGACTTCAACCCAGTCGTCGTGACCGGCAAAGTAACTGGTGCAAAGCGACAAGATTTCATTGATAGATTTCAAGACGACGACACCTGTCGTGTTTTTATCGGTCAGATTGAAGCGGCAAGCACCGCAATCACCCTTCATGCTTACGGTAAATGCACCGATGTAATTATCGTCAGCGCAAGTTGGACCCTGCAACAAACGCTCCGGGCTGTTGCCAGAATCCATCGCAAGGGCCAGCCAAACTCAGTCCATGCTCGTTTTCTTCATCTAGCAAACAGTCTCGATGAGAAAATACTGGGCAAACTTCTCTCTAAATCAAAAACAATTATGCGCCGTTTACGGCGAAAGGGAGGCACCATGCTGGATGATAAAAAAGACGAAGACGAAGCCGTCTTCGACAAAGGAAATCTATTTAAAGTTGATTATCAATTGGGCTTTGTTCCCTCTGAAAGGGAGAACTTGGCTGATAATGATAACGAAAACCCGAATTCGTGGCGTCAGCTAGAATTGTTTCAACACTGGCTCCCTCGCGTTTACATGAAAATGCAGGGCAGCTTCGCGAACGATAATTCGCCTGAAGAAGTAAAGATTGATCTGGTCAAGATTCCAACAAAATGAAAGAATCTAAGGATTAGAAATGACCCCTACGAGGCCTGCCACGATCTGATGCCGCTGAATATATTGGCTGTTCGACCACCAAGTTCGATGAGCTTGTTTTGGATGGTCGGATGCCTCAACCACGGTTGATCGATAGCAAGAGGGTTTGGGATAAAAAAGAAATAGATGCAGCGTTTGATGCGCTGCCGAAAAAGCAAAAGGGAATTCTTGGGATGCCCTCCACAATGCGGCTTAAACACATAAACATTTATAAAGACCGGCATGGAAAAGAACGTCTATACTTTAGGAAAAAGGCCGACCGGGGAGCATCGTATTACGTGGGCCTGTTGGCTCACCTGAATTTATGGAGGACTACCTCGCTGCATCAACGGGTGCAAAAGTTGAAAAGCGCAAAAAGATCCGGACGGTTGGTGTCTCTGAAGGCACAATGACATGGCTGATACACAAATATTACCAAAGTGCGGATTTTAAAACTTTAAGAGAAACAAGCGCCACACCAAGAAGGCGTATTTTAGACAGGTTTATAAAAGAATATGGGAATGCTTCTTTCGAGGATATGACCCCGAGGGATGGGCGGATCATTCGAGATAAAATAGCTCACACACCCGGCTCTGCGAATAATTTGTTGAAGTGTCTGTCCGCCGTGTTTTCTTTTGCGGTGAAATATAATTACCGGCTAGGACAACCCCATCAAGGGAATTGAAAAGTTAAAGCCGAAAAAGAAGGCGGTCATATTCCTTGGAGTTTGGAACAAGTTAGGCAGTTTGAAGATTACTACCCGATTGGTACTCAACCGCGATTAGCTCTTGCCCTACTCTATTACACAGGACAAAGACGAGGCGATATTGTTCGAATTGGTAAACAGCACGAGAAAAACGGTTGGTTGTACTTTCGTCAGGAGAAAACTGGGACAGAGATGTCTATACCTATTTTTCCTGAATTAAGAACAATTTTAGACCAAAGTCCCTCTGGGAGAGAGCTGACCTACCTCGTCAATAAAATGGTCGACCATTTACGCCAGCCGGTTTTGAAACAGTTTTAGAAACTGGGTAAAAGAAGCGGGGATCAGAGGTGTGTCAGCACACGGACTCAGAAAAGCATGTGCCCAGCTTCTTGCAGAGGATGGATTTAGTGAAAAGAAATCGCCTCAATTGGCGGTTGGAAGACTTTAGGAGAGGTCGAAAGATACACAAAAGGGGCATCAAATAAGCTGCTTGCACGGAACGTTTTGGAACGCAGAACGAGAAGATAAATAGAACAAAAAGTTACAAACCTTCGAAAACCAAAGTTACAAACCTAACGTTAAGTTATTGTTTTAAAACCTTTAGGCATAAGTGGCGAACCCGCAAGAGGCGCTTTATGCTTTATTTACAATGACTTAGGGAGAAGTTTGTAACTTATTTTTTCCATAATTATCCATATGAATCCATACAAAAGTTACAAACCTTTTTGAGAGTTTTCGCACCCCCTAATGAGGCATAAATAAGCTCTCTCTTTCGGCATCGTGAGAGCGTATTTGCTTAAGCCCTATACCCCCCGCAATCTTCGCATTTAAAGACCGCTTGAACATAGTCCACATCGGGCAACCCATCCTCGATCCACGCTTCAGGATCAATGTCGTTCCAACGCTCACACGGCTCACAGTAAATAGAGATGTACATATTATTCTCAGCAAGCTCGCTGATCTTTCTAATTACGATTGGTTTTATGTGCGCCATATTAATCCTCAGCGGGGCACGATATTAACCTCTCTTGTGTCCTGATCAACATAGGCCATCCGAACACCTAACCTCTTCTGAACAGGGGTTAAACTTCGATAGATACGACTCGCTGTTTTCCGACCTGTATTTACCCGTGTGCTCTCAGTTTTACTGTCGAGAAGAATGATCTGACCTTTTTCATTGTAGGCAACAATATCGACAGGGCCTTGGCCCGCAGTTGGTCGCGCCACATAGAAATCCTTCTGTAAAAGCCATTCTGTTAAAATCGTTTCACTGATTTGGCCTTTTTGATGTGACCTATGCATACATCCCTGTTCGAATGCGTTCTGCTATACGATCAGCGCGTTTACCTACTTGCTGCGCCCATCTCGACGATAAAGCCTCTTCGCTTGCGGTCTCAAAGTCCTCGTTAGCGAGAGCAGCCAGCATATTCTTAAATTTAGCTAAATTACCCGGACCCATATTGAACGCCATCTCGATCATCGCTTCACGTCTAACGTCATTTAGTACGTTCCACGTTTCACCTAACACTTGTTCCGCTGCACGTTGGAAACGAATGAGATCATTTTCGAGCATTATTTCAGCTTCAGCTTCCGTAATTCCTGCCCCATCCAACTCTGGATCAATCGCTCTTCCATAGCCGATGGTGAGAACGTTGGACGTGCAACGATAGGCGGTTGAGCGAAAGCCTTCGTGAAGTTTGATACTGTCGATGAGTTGCTCGCTAATCATTTTCGTAAAGCCTTTACAACGCCTCCGACGAGCGCCGGGACTGAGTTCTTGAGAGCTGATACGCCCCAGATTGCAGAACACATTGTGAAAACAATTTCGAGGTACCACTGCGGCATCGCGTGGAGAGCCACTTGGAAGTAATTTGCGACCGCATTCGCATCAAAAACAGCCCAAATCATCGGCGTCATGAATATTCCAAAGCTAACTCTACGTAACCACTTATCCTTATCTCTAAGGTTAGCCATCTCCCATTCGTGGTTGTTGCTCTTTGTATCTCGAAGAAGTCGAGCTTTGTTCTCGATCTCCGCTTTTTTCATATCCTGCTTCGCCATCACGTAGTCCTTCACTCCTGACACAACAGGACCAAGGACACCGCCTAAAAGATTAATCATGCAGCCTCCCCTTTCGGGATATTCAAATAAACAAGAAGCCCTACTCCCACGAGCAGGACGAAAAACAAAACAATCAAAGCAGCCGTAAGAATGTCTTTTAATTTGCGAGATCGTTTGGCTTTAGCGGCCTCTGCGTCTGCTTTTTCCTTTTTCGCTTGCAGTCTGAAATCACGCTCCAAGGCAATAAACTCGTTCCAGCTTCCAGATGGTCCATAAAGTTGCATCCATTGCCGTAACTCATCTCGTTGCTGCCGAATTTGATTACGAGCTGTGAGGACTTGTATCGCTCTAGCTGAAGCGTTGTCTCCAACCGGACTTGTGCGGTCATTTGCTTCTTTTTCGACTGCCGAAGCTCCTGCAAACCATTGCGAGAGTTGAGCGCCGCAATCGCTAACAGAGCGCCCGTTCTGAATTAATTCTTTTATGGATGCAAAAGCAGCGTTTGCTGCTCGAATACCGGCGAGCGCCCCGGTTACAACGGTGACGGGGTCCATTACTTTCTATTGCGCCGCCTAATCTTGAACCATTGATAGAACCTCATCCCAGTCCAGGCGAGAGACGCCAGTGCCGCAAGAGGTGTGATCAATGCTGCAAAAGCACTCCAAGCGACAACGAGCGAACCAACATCAGCTATGTTTTTAACTTGGTCCATTAAGACAACCTCTAAAAGCTCTCTGATTTTATGCTGCAGTTTCCCTCTCAAGTATAAGTGTCGAGGGTCGGCCTCACTTCGCCATCGACCGTAGCTTCCATACTCCGCAAAATCTCATCAAGCTGCCGGCCCGAGTCAGGACGTTCCGCTAACACGGCATGGTAGCCACAGCTTGAGCATCCATATTTTCCATGATCTTGGGCGCAATGCATAAAACTCATTGCTTTTAATGCATCTGGTAATGCTTCTAACTGTTCAAATCTTCCACTCATTACCGCTGCAAGAGCATTGTAATCTACATCCGCTGTTGTTGTGGGATTAAGTTCACGAACACCCGCATACTGAATAAGTCGTGCATCATCGTACTCAACTTTGTGATAAGGATGACAATCAGTCGATGTGTTTTCAACACTCAACCCTGTCGCAAAAATGTCAAGGTTAAACTCATCCAGAATGTCTTTGTAATATTTGTAGCGTTGTCGAACAGGGCCAGTGTCATGTTGTTGGATAAAGTTGGGTGCGCGAATGCCTCTGGGCCAGTTGTAGTATGGATGGGTGTTTGTTCTTATCTCAAAGTCAACAGACCTGACATTTGATGTAATACAATCTGCAATGTTTTGTGCGTTAACTTTTTCTCGATCATTGCGCCCCACAAGCAACGGCCTTGTATCAACCCAACTTTCGACCATGTAAATTAGTTTGATGTTATGGCTCGTTTCGTTGGCAAATCAGTGAGCTAAATAAGTTGAGTTAACGCCACCAGAAAAAGCAATAAAGTAAGTCACTCATTAGGTTGTACTCCCTGCGACAGTTCCAGAATTATTGAGGGTTACAGTTCTGGAATTCTTTTTCAGAGCGGCCCCTGCTGCTCCACCAGAACCGCCAGAGCCATTAATTATGTAACTGTGTTGCTCTGTGCGACATTGAGCTGGAAATCCGCTTTCTTGAGGCCATTGAGTAGTGGTGGGATGTGTTCCTGCGCTTCCCGCTGATCCTGCTGCTCCAAACGCACCAGCCGTACCAGCCGAACCATCGTATCCACAACGAAAGTTGCCATCACAGGTTTCTTGTCCCTTGTCTATGAATGACGATTTTTGTCTTGCCGCAGAGCCTCCACCGCCGCCTCCACCGCCGCCGCCTCGAAGGTATCCACCTGAGTTGACGTTAACGACATTGGTTCCTGAGTTTACAGTCTCCCCAGTAAAGGGCATCGCCACCAGCTCCACCCGCTCCGCCATTGGCGATTGGTGTGTCAGCATCTGCTCCACCCTGCTCGTTATATGTGCTGCAACTCCCCGTCGAGCCTGTTGAACCAGTGTTTCCATCGAGGCGTCCACCCGAGAGTATGTTGACGGTAATATTTGCTCCATCGACTGCACCTGTCCGCATTGCTGGTGCGCCAGTAACGACCCCTGTCACGTTTACAGTAATTGGAACCCCGGACCCGTTTGTATAACCGGCAGCGGTTGCAGCCGTGAGAATATTATAATCGGTTGTTGTCCCGACACTGAGGACTAATGCCCCACCCCCAGCGGAACCTTGAACGATTGGAAAGAACATTATTGTAGAGCCTTCACCGTAAGCAAAGAAAACGTGTTTGAGCCGTCATTAATTCTGGTGATGTAAAGAAAGAACTCGTGACCGTTAGTGGTTGTTAGGTCATCACCATCGACAATCGTGTATCCGCTGGTCGTTAGTGTTCCCGCACTCGCGTTATTTTTATAAAGAATAATCATTGTGCAATTTGAGGCTGGAACGCCTAGCGTATGCGCTCCGCCATTTGTTGCGTGTTGAAAATTCCCTAACGCCGGGTCCGGTGTAAAAGTTCCGCTCGATTTCGTCCCGGCAGAATATGCCGAAGCTGTAAAACCCACAGTCAGATTGTCACTGACATCGGCTTTTAAGATATCAGCGTCATAGGCCTGAACATCTGAACCAATTTCTAATCCTAAGTTTGTTCGCGCCGCTGAAGCTGTACTAGCCCCAGTACCACCATCAGCAATAGCGAGGTCAGTAATGCCTGTAATTGATCCACCGTTGATATCTGGTGAGCTTAACGAAGCAGTGCCATCCTCCATCTCCTTGAGGTGCGACATCAACGCTCTAATAGCGTTATTAATTCCCACTTGGGCGCACAGTTCTCATCAATATCAATTCCATCGATATCCGTGTTCGATGCTGGTGTAGCCGAGTACTGACTTATTGCGGTTTTAGGCATTAATTTTCTCCATAAAAAAACCCGCCGTGGCGGGTATCAAGGTGCTATGCATTGGGTTTTAGTCCTCTTCTAAAATGGCATCGGTCGAGGTAATGAGACTTGCAACAATACTGCCCAGTCTCTTGCTGTTTGGGCGCTCTTTGCCCAGTTTAATCAACGCATCGATCCGCCCTCAGTCCCAAGTGCATCAGCAAGTCTTCCAAATTGTTGCTTTCGGACAACATCATTTAAAACGCGAACAACAAGATTTTCTGTAATACCAAGAAGCCCAGCCGGGTTTTGACCAGCTTCTCTAAATGCTTCACCCCTTCCCGCTGTAGGAGAGCCGACTTCTGGAAGCCGCCCAAAGCGAGAGAGGACATCCATTAAACGGGTAAATCCTGAATGTATCTCATTTCTATTAGTCTTAACGCCGTTTACTTCAGCAATTTTACGGAGGAGCAAATCAAACTTCTGGCGTTGATCTGAACCTCTCTCGCACCCCTCACGGCTACATCAAACTTTGCTCCAGCTTTAAAGTTAACGCCGCCAGCTTGTCCCAGTGTCGGAGTTGATGCTCTCTCGAAGGTTGTATGCAGCCATTCACGGCCCATTTCTTTAAATATAGACGGGTTGGCTTTGGATAGTTCGAGGACCAGTTTCTGAAATTGCTTAGGTCCAATGTCACCATCACGACGAAAGAATTTAAATATGCCATCGGCGCTATCTACTTGCGCCAATTTGCCGTGGACCTTTTTCCAAAGGCTCTACTTTATCACGTGAAATCTGTACGTATTTTGCATGACCTTCTCTGACATTAGCACTCGAATTACGAGCAAGCTCTCTAAGCTCTCTCAGTAAAGGCTTTAAAATCCCTGCTTTTGTATCCGGGATGTAATTTAAATCTGAGCGAGGTAAGTCCATACGATCACGGGTGCTGCGATAAATATTGTAGAGAGTGCCTGCATCACCCACGAGTGCTTTTTTGGTTGTAAGACCCTGAAGAACATCCTCACTCTTTGGAACCTTAGTTTTAGTGAGGTTATCTCTGAGATTTTGAAGTGCGTTTGTAACGGGATCGTTAGCAACGCCATAGCTCTCAATCGCATCATCAATACGCCGGACAAAAGCTTCAACGTCTTCGGTCTCAACGAGGTCTTTTGACCGGCAACAAAGAAGTCTTCCGTTTCACGTGTCAGTCTGCCGCTGCGCGCTAACAATATCTCCTTAGATGTATCTCTCACTCTTGCGACAAAATCTTCAGGCTCGTAACGGCGTCCGATCATCTGTCGAACTGAACGTTGCACGACGCTCGGATTATTTTCATCACCCATTCTGTTTTGTCGGATTTTGTTTAAACCAAAACGGGCAGCCGCTTCCGGTTGCGCTAAGATGTTTCCTGTAGCGGTCGTCGCTGCCGGGCTATCAAGTGCTTCTGGAACTGTTAATGCCAAACCTTGTTCTTGTGCGGTTGCCTCTCTTGCTCTTGCGCTAGCAAGTCCGGGATCAACTTGTTTCGCTTCATCGATAATTTTACTAGCTTCTCTTGCAGCATATTCAGGGCGGACATTTGATGCTGTTCGACCGAGAGACGTTACAAGTTCAACACCTGTGCCATAGGCATCGCCCATATCGCCATCATAAAACTCTCTTACACCTTGCCCTGCTAAACCTGATGCGGCGGCAAGTTTTGCGGCCTCTTTTGTGGCATCAGGCGTTGTGATCGCACCACCACGAGGTATGTTTTTGCCGATTGTTTGTAATGCTTTTGAGATAGGAGCAGCTACACCCACACTCCCCGTTGCTAACTCAATTGGCCTTTGGATCATTCGACCAAGACCTGTATCGGCTTCCCGTGTTAGGTAATCACCAATCCCCTCTTTGATTAACTCTTGATAGCGTTCTGAAGTTGGCAGGAAGGATGTCTCAAATTTACCAACATCTCCCAGCCCTAATCTGTTCGCGACAAACTGACTGACAAATTCGGTAAGTTTCAGCATGTCTCCGGGTAAACCGGGTATTGATGTTAACCCTTTGGTCACCCCGGATAGATATGGCTGAAACGCATCTGCTACCCTACCCCGACTTCACTGCCGATATCTGATGTCTCAGCATCTTGGGTTTTGGTGCCAAAACTTCTCTCCCACTCGTCATAAAGTTTACCCATCAGAGACCCCTCTTTTTTGATTTCTTCTCCGACAGCATTAATTTCAAACGGGGAGTAACGATTAGGATCTTTTTGCATTCGTCGAAAAAGGCGACTTAGCTGTTTGTCTGACGTTGTTGATAAATTCTCCGTATTGATCCGCACCTTGTTAAAGTCTGTCGCGCCAGGCGTCGTATCTTTGAAGGTAAGTTCACTGGGGTCGTAACTTTCTTGGAACTCCTCGACACTATAAATCGCCTTAGGATCGAGGTTATCTCTCTCAGCGAGATAACTTACTCGGTCTCGGAGATACCTCGTATTGTTGCGGTATCCTTCCATTCGACCGGCAGCCGCAGAAATCAAATCCTGCTTGGCTTTCGCGCTAAGAGCGGATTTACCTTCTGTTACAGACTTAATGTAATTAACCAACATCGCTGGAAGTGCATTGGTGTTCTTAATCACCATATTGTACTCACCTTCCCTCACCACTGAGGTTGGGTCGTAAATTTTAGCGATGGCATAAACTAAAGAAACGTCGGCCGCTCTGGTATTTTGTTGGGCAGCGTTTACCGCCGATGACCATTGTGATCTTGCTTGCTTAAAGGTTTGAATCGATGGGTCTTTATTAAAATCAGCACGATAGGTTCGCTCTAACTTTCGAGACCCTCCCGGAGTTAATCGACCAAACCGATCATAATCCTTATTAAAATCTGTCCTCGCATCTTTTAGAATTTGACGCCTTCGTTCCAAAGCATCCCCAATACCCTCACTTAAGCAACGGAGGCCACTTCTTGTCGGTTCTGCCTAGATAGACCGGGTTGGGTTTGAACAGGTGTCGGTTGAGGGAAGCATCTCATTGGCTGCTAACCAATCCGAGGCAGCGAAACCCGTTTCTGGTTCTACCATCGCTTGGGGCATCTGAGGTTGAGGATCTCCGCCTGCAAGCATTTCTTGAGCAAAATTTCGTCGCATTCGTTTCTGCTCAAGATCAGCGATTTGATTAGCAAACTTTAATCTACCAAGACCTCGCGCCATCCCTAGTGTTTGTGTGTCGTCATAGGCCTTCATACCAGCCATACCCGCACGTCCAAGCGCACGTCCGAGACTCGCGTCAGACGGCCTCGATCCTCCTGCGCCAGCCTCTAAAAGTGGTGCCGCCGCAGCAAGCAACCCTCTTTGTAATGAACGTCGAGGGTCAACACCAAGCAAACCCATTATTTGCTGGTTTGAGAGCATAGGGTTACCCCCTAGCCCAAGCATTTTCATGTAGTCCATCGCCATTATTAAAATAACCTCGATAGTAAGCCCATACCCGCTCCACCGGCTGCCGCTGTCGGGCCTCAAACAACATCGAGCCAAGCGAGGCTGCGCCGAGGCCAAGGCCAAGATAGTTAGCAGCCGGGTTATAAAAGTTTGGTGTGACGTTTGTTTGTGTTGCCGCCATAAGTTCCGCCTCTAACAAGTGAGGCATAATCACCAAGTTTCTGACGACCGACATTTTGACCAAAATTGAAACGATCAATATCCGCTGAGAGTCTTGCTTGTGCTTCGGCATCTCTTGCAGCACCAACACCAGCTAGTCTTCGAGCGTCATCAAAATCCATTTCTCGTAAACCCGGCACCATGCCAATGGCTCGCTCCTGCGCTGCCCTTTCCCTCGCATAGTTGTCGTAAGCCATCTTGCTGGAGATATCCCCGACAGCTCGCGCCATAACGTCTTGGTTAGCTCCGCTTCCGAGCCGTCCACCTGAGGCAAACTGGCTTTGAACATTAGAGATCACCGGCCTTGTTGCAGCATCGACCGCCCCTTGGAAATAAGGGTTACCGGCATTTAAGAAATCACCCCGCATCGTTGCTCCAGCGAGGTCTTGTGCCTGACCAACCAAGGGTGAGCCACCTAACGCCGCACTTTCGGTCATTTGTAACGCTAACTCTGATTGAGGGCTTCGATCTGCAATGGTCGATCCCGGATAATAAGAGGGTCGATCACTCTCAAACTCGGTCTTTGCCTCTGCGAGAACGTCCTCTAGGTACGGCTTTGCGTACTCGGGTGGTTCAGTGGTCGATGTCTGTTCGACCATCCGTGATCTTGATCCGCCGTCTCCGCTCATATTTTGATCTCCTAACCTAAAACTACGTACCCGAAGGTCCGGTCTGTTTGCGCGTTGTTTGTATGCGTCAGCGTAAAACTCTGTTTTGTTCGTGCGCTGACATAGGTGGTTGAAATTGCCGTTGCTGCATTTGCAGTCTGAGGCATGAGTAAAATGACGCTGTCGCCGCCTGCTCTTTGATCAGCTATCTGTGTCGTTGTAGCGGCTGCGGTCAGCGTCACTGTTCCGGTGCTGTTAATCTTCCCATTGGCTAGTTGCCTAACTGCGAGAGCGATTGCTCTTGAGTCTGTTGTTCCGAAACTTGGGAGTGTTCGATATCCGCTCATCTCGCACCACCTGGTATAAAATCAACTTCCAAACCAATCGCATGATCCCAATTTGAACCGGCAGCGATATTGATCCGGGTTTTGTGGTAGCGCCCGTTACTTCTCAACGGACATATGCCGTTTGCGTTTTGTGAAGATGCCGAGCTGAAAGTGCCTTCCGCGTCATTCAGTCGATCTCGTGACGCAATCTGTGCTGTTAAAGTCCCACCTGTAACGACTGGCCTGACACCTCGAACAAGTGCCTTTCGAGGCCCTGCGAAAGCCGCCTCTGGTGTATCAAGCCTGATGCCGCTAAATTTGGACCGGAAAATGTTGCTATTTTATGATCGGTGGTTGCTGTTGCTAATTGTAAGTCCCACCTCGATACATCAGCGTCAAAACTTACAGTGTGATCATCAAGCTGAGAGGCAACAGAATCTAATTCTTCTAAAGTCGTGTCTGGCGTGACAAGCTGACCAATAAGGGTATGGTCCTGATCAAATTTTGCCCATCGATCTACTCTGTAATTGTAAACCAGCACCCGATCAGGCTCAGAGCTGCGCTCAGATACATAGCTCCAACAAATTAATCATTTATAGGGTCAGCCGCACAAGTCGTTCGATCAATTGCGGTGCGCTTTACATCATTCCAGAAAAACCGATTTACTTTACCAAATCCAATAGGATTAATTTTTGCACCATCAAACGAATAAAACCCGTCATGGTCTAGCCAATAAGTTGTGGCCCCTACCCTCGCAACCGCATCTCTCGCTGCTAGTCCTCTGTTCGCTGCGATCTGATCAAACTGGAAGATTAAGGGCGAGCCGACATAATCCATCCGGGTAATGGATCGCTTGCAGAGAATTAAACCAAATTCTCCTCCTGTTATGGCTTGTACATTCCCACCATCAAATATCGTTTGAAAATCACTTTGTGTGCTGGTGCCAATGGTCCAATTTGTCTCGTCACCAATTGCTGACCATCTAACTCTATTCTCATAGGCGGTCGAGCTTTCAATAATATCTCCGGTCACGAGAAAATCTCTGACGGTCGCCATTGCACGAGCTTGGGGTGGTGTACCGCTTAGATCCGCCCACGCCGAGCTTGTCCCAATCTGCCAGCTTTGAATTGGATCGCTATAATTACTGGCGAGTATCGTGCTTCCAAAAACCGCAAACACCCAACGCTCACCACTGGCGGTTGAATATCCCCCGCTTTTGGATTTATCCGTTAAGGTCTGCCCTTGGAGCTGGTAGAGCTTAGAAGCGTTTCCTGCGAACACATATTTAGTTCCACCAGAGGTATCGGTTCCCACTATACCGGTTATTCGAGCATCCGCCGCTGTTGGCGTCAGTGCTGCAATGGACTTAGCCGGTCTGTAACTGGTTTCTCCCGGCAAGACGTTTGATACGTCATGCGTAAAGTTCATCAGGTCCGATGCATCGGGTGCAAAATTACTGAAGGGTGTGGTCAATTTGTTCTGTCCATGTGTTGGTGCCAGCTAGAACGGCAGTCCATGTCTGCGCTGATCTCGACTTCGTTCCAATAATAAGTGCAGTCAGCCTCAGTCGTTATCGATAGTGGCAACGGTGCCGGGGTCTCTGCATCAAGCAGATAGCCAATGAGAGGCGTGTTTTCGGTAATCGAAATTGTGCCTGATGCCGAGAAGCTGAAAAATGCGATTAGGGTGTCGAAATTAGTTGCGCTCTAATCCTAATCGTTTCAGAGCCATCCATTTTTCTGATTGCCTGTACGAGAGCTGCTTCCGTGATTGCAATCGATTGACTTGCACTTGTTAGAACTACGCCTCGGGCAATCGCAGATTCTGTTATCTCAATCGACGCAGAGGCCGATACACTTTGTATTCTTGTGCCGATTGAAGTCTGTATATTGGCAATTTCAATCGAAGAGCTAACAACAAAAATACCAACTGCATTAGCCGTCTCTGTGAGAGCGATATTGGCTTCATCGGAGACTTGTCGAAGTCTGGTTAATATTCCAGCTTCGGTAATTGCAATTTCATCACTTGCTGTTAATTCTTGAATGCGTTGTACAAGTGCGCTTTCAGTAAGAGCGAGATCCGCACTGGCGGCTGCAATTGCTGTAACATTAGCACTGGCACTTTCAGTTATCGCAATGTCTGCACTAGCAGAGAAATGCTGTATCCGTGTCCCGATTGATGTCTGAATATTTACTATTTCGACACTTGATGAGAGCAGCGAAAAGATCCCGACAGTTGGCGCTCTCAGTAATCGCAATATCTGCGCTTGCAGAGACTGATTGGACCCGAGTTCCAATTGCACTTTCGATGTTCGTTAACGTGATCGAAGACGATACACTTTGTATTCTATTAATTGCGACACTCTCTGTGATCGCAATATCGGCTGTTGCTGAACCAATAGCCGTGACATTAGCTGTCGCATTTTCGGTTATTGATATATCGGCACTCGCCGAAGCCTGTTGGATGCGTGTGCCAATCGAGGTTTGGATGTTCGTTAAAGTGATCGAAGAAGAAACAGCAAATATTCCGACTGCATTTGATGTTTCAGTGATCGCTATTGTGTTTGTTGCATCCACCGATTGAATGCGTTTTTGTTCAGCGGTCTCCGTTATAGAAACACTATCGGAGGCACCTGTTGATTGGATGCGTTTCTGCTCCGCCGTCTCTGTAATAGCAACGCTATCTGAAGCTTCCGCTAATCAATTCTTGTAGCCTCAGAGCTATCTGTAATGGCTATTGAGTCTGACGCTTGAGCTGCCGCTATGAAAATAGGGGGCAGTTTCTGTAATAGCAATTGAGTCGCTTGCTGATACTGCCGCTATAAAGTTGGGTTGGTTTGCGCTTTCGGTAATCGGGCAGACGCAGATAACAGTGCTGCCGTCTGGTTTAGTGCTAACGTAACGGCACTCGAAACAGTCTGTATTCTCTGTACAGAGGCTGTTTCTGTCATTGAAACATTTACAGCCGACGACACGCTTTGAATTGAGTTCCAATGCTGACTCAAATTCACCAAAGTAATCGATGATGCAACAGTTCTAATTGGAGTCGCAGCACCGGCCTCGGTGATAGCCAGTGACACGCTATCATCCATTTGTCTGAACCGGGTAATGATACCCGCCTCAGTGATTGCAATACTCACCGCATCAGAAACTGATTGGATACGTTGAATTATTGCTGATTGTGTAATTGCAAGGTTTTGCGGTGTCACTGACCGCTAATGTAGCCTTTGCAATCGCACTTTCTGTAAGGGTAATACTTACAGCGTCAGAGACCGATTGTATTTTCTTGACGATAGCCGTTTCGGTTATCGCTATATTTACACTATCGGCAAATTCTTGGATGCGTTGAGCTAAACTCGATTGAGTTATAGCTATGTTTACTGCATCGCTTAATTTTCTGACGGGTGTTGCTATTGCAGCTTCAGTAATTGAAATACTGACTGCATCTGCAACATTTTGAATGCGTTTAACCGCACTCGACTGCGTGATGGCTATAGATACAGCGTCACTGACCTTCGTAAATCTTTGGATCGACGCAGATTGTGTGATCGCTATTGAGACTGCATCACTGACACTTTGAATACGTTTGATCGCACTCGATTGCGTGATGGTAATAGTCTCGGCATCCGCCACACTCTGAATGCGTTTCACCGCACTGGATTGTGTGACTGGAATAGATGCAGTGGCGGCTACCTTCTGGATACGATTTCCAGAGGCAACCGCCGTTATTGCAACGCTTACACTATCGGATGCTTCAAAACGATTGATATTATCAAGGTCTTCGAGAGACCCAATAAAATCAAGATCGTCTATGGACCCCCATTGATCTAGCTGTTCAAGGGTAGGCCCGAGTATCTCAGCCATTTAAGTAATTACGCAGCCGTTACGTCCAGTTCCCCACTTGCCACACGAAGGATATCGCCGGTGGCTATCGTTTTAGCGGTGCTGAACGCGCCATGGATCAGTAGGTTCCCTGAGGAGGACGCATCGAAAAACCATAGAATACCAATTCCACAAGAAGCTGTTGCTGCCGGAAAGTCGACGTTTGCATTGTTAGAGGTGGTGCCGCCTGATGCGGCAGAAAAGTTAATTGCTTGTCTGGCATACCCATTACCAGACAATTCGGTACCGGTGTTACCCTCACCAAATGAGGCGGTGGCTAGACCGATATAAACTTGGGATGGGTGCGTGTACGCCCCAGTTCCCAGCACGTGATCGAGAATCTCGTTCTCAAGATAGTTTGACATCGCTGACATTTATTTAATCTCATATAGTGATGTTGCGCGAAGTACCCCGGTGAACTTGCCACCTTCATCGGAGATTGCGGCTGCGCTTACGGCATTGCCGTAGAGACGACAACCATGTTGCACCCGTGCATCGTTTTGAAGAAAGGCTCCGCCTCTATCAAAGCGCCGTACAAGTACAATTCAGGATAATTTGTCAGGATGTCATTGGTTGTCTGACTATCTGACAAATTAGGTATTCTTTGGTGATACAAAACTTCCAATGTATAGGAGGTGTCTGGCTTGGGCCCTAAGCGAAACTCTGCCCCCAAAATCGTGTAGATCGAGGGTTTTCCGACAACAGAGCCGCCGTAAACAGCCGAGTATTGAGACGGTGTGACATAGGAAAGCTGCTTCTTGGGTGAGCCTTCAATAAAGATGTCGAATAACGCCGAGAAAATCGGTAGGCAAATTAACAGTATCGTCGCCTGTGGTGGTCGAAGTTGTGGCGCGTTTAATCAACTCGCGCACTCGCAATTCCTTATCCATTCGGCTTTCAGCAAGGCGAATAAAATCTGGTATCTGTGTTGTCAGATCGTCTCGCGCTAAATAATCAGCGATAACAGATTTTAGGTTTGAAAAAGTATCGAGCGCCATCAAACAGTCCCGTGCCACGTTTTAAAGGCAGCGTTGTCAGGATCATTCAACCAGCGACGTAATGCTTTACTGTCTTGGCGTATCTCTCTGGGTATCGAATAGAAAACATTAAGCGGAATTGATGCCACCCGTCTGAAATCGTTTCTCCGGTCCTGGGCAACGTGATTACGCCAAATCTTGTTGTCCTCCAGGAAGGGCTCAGCATCCTGATTAGACTCGAAGATCGTGTCGTTTGTTTTCCAGTCATAATGAAATGTTGTCTTGGTCCGAGTTGTTGGGTCGTATTCCAAGATGCGTTTAATATCAGCCATAATCTCTCCCAAACAAAAAGGAGAGCCGGCCCTCCCCTTTGCATATGCCTTAGACCGTGAGGTCTGCGATTTTGCCGTGAGCTTTTTCGTTCCGAAGTTCGAGAGTCGCTTCGACAACAATTTGTTTTCTCTCGGAGTCGCCAGTCTTCGCTAAATCGCTGGTCTGGAAGTCCCGAAGCATCGCCACAGCGGCATACTCAGGATCGACAAATAGAGCCGTGCGATCCCGTTGTATCCGAGATGGCACAATCGCTGTTTCGCCGAAGTCTGACACATACAGGTCAGCGGCACCGATAATGGTCGTCGGGCTTGAACCTTCCGCCATGTATCTTTGTGCAGCGATACCAGCCAATCCAGAGAAGTTCTGCTTATTAACCGGTCCAACCATTGCGATCTTGGGATCGCCGCCATTGGTCCACATGGACTTAATGACAGTCTTCACCAAGGTCTCGGTTAGGGCACGTTGGGTGCCGTCCGTTGGAGCCGTCCAGGTCGCACCAGAAATAGCTGTGGTCGAACCACTCGTTCCCGATGAGATGTTTGTGGAAAGCCCAGACTCCAATCCACCCATAACACGAGCGGTCGAAGATGAACCGGCGCTCGATGCTGCATTCTCTGCACTAAAGGCAAATTCAAGATCGAGTTTGAGCTCTTTCGCTCTACGAGCCATTTGATAGGCCATCTCGCCTGCGCGACCGGCTTTATCAGTAGCCTCAAGAGTTCCAGAAATCTGGACCGTCTTTGCGAGGATTTGGGTGTAGTTGCCAATCCTTACAGTCGGGGTAACAGCGTTATTGGCAATATCGTCGCCCTCATGACCTGTTTGTTCGCGGCGGCTGTTGCAAGAACGTCTGTCTGCCATTCATGAAGCACGTTTTTAGCTGACGTTTTGCCCACGTTGCTTAAAATGGACATTCTGATTTACTAACATCCCAAATAACGTCTGGTAATGATTCACGCGTACCGATGGCCGCATGTCGTTGAAAGTACTTGCAGGTACTGCCATAAAATTCTCCTATGAGCTTTTGAAGTAGAACTGCGGCGTTGTCATTAACTGAGCCGTTTGTTTCAGACGCTTTCGTGCTTCTAGCTTAGAGTTGCTTTTACGTGATTACGCTGAGGACTAGATTTGATGACTTTCTGGGTTCTTTTACTTTTTCTCGCTTTAAATTTGGGGTCTGCTTGAGACTCCGTATTTCCAAAGTTTGAAGTGCTAAGACAAGATGAGAGTCATAAATCTGTATCAACTCGTCTTCGTGTAACCTAGTGCATCTTGCAGCAGGGGCGCATCATCTGACGAGTATCTGGTTCTACGCCTGCTATTGTCCTGCCATTCGGGAATACGATCCAATAGGGCCGCATTCTCTTTCACACGCATTTCTTCTAAAGCCTGCTGATACTCTTTTTGTTGTTGATCAGCGATCCGCTTCTGTTTCCGTAGATGGCTCTTAGCTTTGTCTGGTGCCTGTCATAGGCATCTTTTTGTGGCAAGTACTCCGTCGGATCGAGGTCACGTAACTCCTCGTCAGGAGGCTTAACTACTTGGATTCTGGAGTTGAGCCTGCACAGTTTGGAGCGTCTGCTGCATCCGGTTGACGTTCTGCCTGCGCTCCTGGAGTTCTGACTCTAGCTTCTTCCTAGTCTCAGATATTTCCTGCTTAGAGCGCGTGTAATCAGCCTGCCGTTGATATCCAGATATCAACTCGTCTTCGGTCACCTCAACAGGTCTCGCCAGCGGCTTTACTGTGTATTTTCGAGGTTCGATTGGAGCGTCTTCTTCGACATCATCCTCATACTGATCAGCGAGTTCTGAGTCTTCACTTTCGTCTTCGTAAAGGTCTTCAGTTTCGGCGTCTTCTAACAACTCGCCTTCTTCAAGCCCTGCATCTTCTTCAAGGGCTTCTTGTTGTAGTTGCTCTTGCTGCTCTGAGGTTGTCGTTTGTCACGATTCAGAATGTCAGTAAGAGCTTCGGTGGCTCCATAAATATCGAGCACACCACGCATCCCTTCCGGGGCGGCAGTGGTTTCTTCTCAGCCATGTGTTATGTCCTTTATTAGAATGCAGCGAGGCTGCGTCTTCTTCAGATGCGGAGTTTTTAAGCTGCTCTCGCTTCAGCTTTCCTCGTGATGATCACGGATTCAAAGTGACCCCGGAACTCCTGCAAAGCACGGAGCATCGCATATGCTGTCTCTCGTGCCTGGGTGTCTTCCGGTGCCGAATTCTTAAATTTATCGAGATAGAGTTTCTCTATCGTATCGGAGAGCTTCGACCACCAGCTCGTCAGAGCAAATGGCACAGGCGCGTCTCTGCCGCGTCGGGATATCAGACATCGACGATTCTAAATCCTAACAACAGTTCCTTGCGAAAGTTTTCATTTCCTCTCGTGATAGCCCCTAACACTTCCCTAGGGTGTTAGGGCTTTAAAACCCAGCACCCTCCCCGCGTGCTGCGGGTTTTTCATTAAATAGCCACAATTGACCTAAATT
>JAYQSI010000015.1:0-4516 GCA_038146785.1 Gammaproteobacteria bacterium | reverse complement strand
CGTTCCCATCCGATACCTCATCCGAACTTAATTACCGGTTCGTCATGGACGACAGCATGTCGTCATTTGAACTCTACGTTTCACAGAGGAGAACGACATGAAACGACAAATGCAAAAAGGTTTTACCTTGATTGAATTGATGATCGTTGTGGCGATCATTGCGATTTTGGCTGCGATTGCTCTTCCGGCATATCAACGATTACATAAACGATCAGTAAGAGTCGCCTTTAAATGCTGAAGAAGCAAACAAACGCGTTAATACGAGATTATCAGCGATCAGTCTACTTCAGACTTAATCTCAATGCCTGCTGGACATTCAACTGGCAACACACCAGACTGTTACTGCCCGGCAACAGGTGCACACTAGCAAATGCGATTGCTGCTGGTGCAACAACTGCTTAGTTTGCAGCGCAATGGAAACTTGTAAAATCGTTGCATGGCTACAAACCAAAAATAGTGACTACAAAGTTGCATCTGTGTTCAGAAACAAATGGCACAATCCCGATAAAGCAGAAATTAAAAGTTTCAGCGTTATCAAAAAATGAAAAAAAAGGCTTC
This sequence comes from Gammaproteobacteria bacterium, assembly GCA_038146785.1. Lineage (GTDB taxonomy): Bacteria > Pseudomonadota > Gammaproteobacteria > Chromatiales > Chromatiaceae > VMDJ01. The sequence continues at coordinate 3,958 of JAYQSI010000015.1, read as the reverse complement.
ACCCTGGTCCCCCAACTTATGATTGCTGTAGCAATCATTGCCATCTTGGCTGCGTATCGCTTTCCCGCTTACAACGATTACGTCTGAAGAAGCTCGATTAACCAGCGCCAAATCCAGCGCTCTCTCGATAAAGCCTTATCTCGAAGAACACTATCTAGAAACCGGCAGCTATTTCGATAGCTCCTCTGATACCTACAACGGCGAAGCTGTGGACTTCACTTGGTCAGCCAGTGCGCATACCAGTGGATACAAAATCACGATAACAGCCGAAAAAGACTATTCCTTCTCTCGCGACATGGAGTTGCTCAATTGAACGCACAGATGCAAACCATTCACCCTTTGATGCGCCCTGGTGGCTTAGGTGCCAGCCTGATTCAGCATGGATTGACGGATGAAGTCTCGATTGAAACGGCGATCAATGATGCGCAAACCAATGGCCGCTCGATCATCACGCAACTCATTGGTGACGGCATTGTTACCTCACGCCAGCTCGCAGAGATCGCCTCAACCGAATATGGCTTACCGCTGTATAACCTAAAGTCCTATGACAGCTCACATATCCCTGAGGATGTTTTAAGTGAGCAGTTCATCCTTGAGAACAACATTCTCCCACTTTGGAAGCGCGGCAAACGTTTATTCGTTGCCACCTCTGACCCAACACAGCCCGCAGTCATCGATAAGGTTCGTTTTAAAACGGGCCTGATGGTTGATGCAGTCCTTGTTGAAGATGACCAGCTCGCTGAACTGATTGCCAAGTTCTCACAAGATGGCAATCAAGCACTGGATGATCTACTGGGTGAAGATCTCGAGAATTTTGATCTTGATATCGACGATGGCACTGATGACATCCCTGATGATGATGCCGAGGGTGTCGGCATTGATGATGCGCCCGTCGTGAAGTATGTGAATAAGATCCTTCTTGATGCGATTAAAAGTGGCGCATCAGATATTCACTTTGAGCCCTACGAAAAGAAATACCGCGTGCGTCTTCGTATCGACGGCATGCTGCATGAAAAATCACATCCACCGGCAAACATTGCACCTCGCGTATCGTCACGTTTGAAGGTTATGTCACGGATGAACATCGCTGAGCGTCGCGTGCCTCAGGATGGTCGAATCAAGCTAGTGTTATCTAAAAATCGCGCCATCGACTTTCGTGTAAACACCTGCCCCACGCTGTATGGCGAAAAGGTTGTATTGCGTGTGCTTGATGCCTCTGCAGCTCAATTGGGTGTTGATGCACTTGGCATGGACCCAGAACAACAGCGCTTATTTACCGAAGCGATTGAAAAACCTTACGGCATGATTCTGGTTACCGGCCCTACTGGCTCTGGTAAAACGGTTACGCTGTACACCGCGCTGAATCATCTGAATAAACCTGAGGTGAATATCTCTACTGCAGAGGATCCAGTTGAGATTCAGGTTGCCGGCATTAACCAAGTTAACGTGAACCCTAAAACTGGCCTGACCTTTGCGGAAGCGCTACGTGCCTTCTTGCGCCAAGACCCCGACATCGTGATGGTCGGTGAGATTCGTGACCTTGAAATTGCTGAGATCGGTGTAAAAGCCGCACAGACTGGTCACTTAGTACTCTCTACCTTGCACACCAATAACGCAGCACAAACCCTTTCGCGCTTATCCAACATGGGGGTTCCGGCTTTTAACATTGCCTCATCAGTGAACCTGATCTTGGCGCAACGCTTAGCGCGTAAGCTGTGTGATCACTGCAAAGAGCCTAGCGAGTTTGCACATGACGCCCTATTAGAAGAAGGCTTCTCGCATGACGACCTGCAAGAAGAATTCACCGTTTACAAAGCAAAAGGCTGCCCAAAATGCACCAATGGCTATAAGGGACGTATCGGTTTATTCGAGTTAATGCCGGTTTCTGAGGAAATGGGTCGGGTGTTGCTTATCTGGTGCTAACGCTATGGAAATCCAAGAACAGGCCGACAAAGAAGGCTTTAGCGATCTTCGCGCCTCAGGCCTTGCCAAAGTAAAAGCTGGCCTGACTAGCCTTGAAGAGATCAATCGCGTCACTAAAGACTAATTAGGATTCATGCATGGCTAAGGATAAGAAGCCCACGAGCGCCACCTTTAATTGGAAAGGTACGGATAAGAAAGGCAATAAGACCGAAGGCTCAATAAAAGCAGATACCCCAGAACAAGCTAAAGCCAAGCTTTTCGCGCAAGGCATTATTGTTTCTGAGATTAAAAAAGAATCCACCCTCTTCAAAAAGAAACACAAGATCACACCGAAAGATATTGCGGTGTTATCTCGTCAGCTTGCCACCATGATGGGCGCTGGCGTTCCGCTCGTTCAGGCCTTCGATATTATTGGTCGTGGCCATGAGAACCCAAAGATGCAAGAGATGATCTTGTCGATCAAAGGTGATATTGAGGCCGGCACCAGTGTTGCTGATGCATTGAAAAAGCATCCTGAGCATTTCGATACGCTGTTTGTGAACCTTGTTCGTGCGGGTGAGTCAGCGGGTATTTTGGATAATCTGCTCGACAAGATAGCCACTTACAAAGAAAAGACCGAAAGCATCAAAGGCAAAGTCAAAAAGGCGATGGTCTACCCTGCTGCCGTCATTGGTGTTGCCGTGATCATCACTGCGATCATCATGATCTTTGTTGTACCGCAATTTAAAGAGATGTTTGCAAGCTTTGGGGCAGAGCTACCTGCCTTTACTCAACTTGTGGTTAGTATCTCTGAGATCGTTGCGGCTTATTGGTGGCTCATTGGTTTTGCTTTATTTGGTGCTGTTTATCTGTTTATGCGGGCTCGCAAAAGCTCGACTGAATTCAGATACAAAACCGACCAGATCTTTTTCAAGATTCCGGTTATTGGTAATGTGTTAGATAAAGCCGCACTGGCTCGTTTTAGTCGCACCACCGCCACCATGTTTGCTGCGGGTGTGCCACTTGTTGAAGCATTGCAATCGGTTGCTGGCGCTACTGGCACCACCATCTACGAAAAGATTGTGTTGGATATGCGTGAAGAGGTTGCCACTGGCCAATCCCTTCAGAATGCGATGTCTCAACATAAACGCTTTCCACACCTGATGAATCAAATGGTGGCGATCGGTGAGGAATCAGGCGCACTCGATACCATGCTAGGTAAAGTCGCCGATTTCTATGAAGAAGAGGTCGATAACACGGTTGATGCATTGAGTAGCTTGCTTGAGCCGCTTATTATGGTCGTGATTGGTACGATTGTTGGCGGCTTGGTTATTGCGCTTTATCTGCCAATCTTCCAGATGGGTAAAGTTGTTGGCGGATAAGTTATGTTGCAATCGCTCTACGCGATGCCTGAGTGGGCCTTTCTACTCATTGTTTTTATTTTAGGTGCGAGTGTTGGCAGCTTTCTGAATGTTGTCATCTATCGTTTGCCGAAAAAGCTCTACGCTGAATTCAAAGCTGAATGTGATGAGAACGCCGAAGCCACCCAAAAACGGCTGGTTTGGGCTCGAATACCTGATTACTCCCAGCTCAACTTGCCCTGCTTGTGGCCACAAGATTCGCGCCTGGGAAAACCTACCGATCATTGGCTGGTTTTTACTTGGTGGAAAATGCAGCAGCTGCAAAACCCCGATTAGTAAGCGTTACCCTGCAGTTGAATTCCTGACAGCTTTGATCAGCGTGTTTGTCGCGCAACGCTATGGCGTTAGCGAGATGACAGCATGGCTACTTCTCTTCACTTGGATCTTAATTGCGCTCACGGCGATTGATCTTGACGAGCAACTCTTACCCGATCAGCTCACACTCCCTTTACTCTGGTTAGGCCTACTCTTCCAAATGAGCGCAGGTCACCTTGAGCTCAGCGACTCCATCCTTGGTGTGATCTTTGGCTACGGCATCCTGTGGTTTATCTACCATGTGTTCAAGATGATCACTGGCAAAGAAGGCATGGGCTATGGCGACTTCAAGTTACTTGGCGCATTGGGCGCATGGCTTG
>JAYQSI010000014.1:0-79046 GCA_038146785.1 Gammaproteobacteria bacterium | reverse complement strand
TTGCGCAAGACGTGGGTCGAGCAGTTCAAGTTCAACCGCACGATGTACGTAGTTCTTGAAATAGCTTGGGTACAAATCAGCCATCTCAGCTTGAGTTGCAACATTGGTATTCATGCCTAAGAAGCCCAAAGCATCAAAGCGCAGTGAGTCCATCAGCAAGCGAGCTGCTGCGTATGAGTAGTTAGGCTCTTTCTCGATCAAGGTGCGAGAGCTCATAACCAGGGTGTTGGCCACGTCTTTCTCTTTAATGCCGTCGAAAAGGTTGCGACAGGTGTCATCAAAGATCGATTGCTCAGTAACGCCTTCAAGGCCGTGACAGGCTTCTGAAATGAGTGCGCGTAAACGATTCACATCCAGTGGCTTGGTGCTGCCATCGATTGCGGTGACATTAACCAGATGCTCTTCAGCTTCTTCAGTAACTTCTTCTTGGCGCTTGCGCTTTTGCTCTTCGCGGTAAAGTACGTAAGCACGAGCAATTTTGTGCTCGCCACCACGCATCAAAGCCAATTCAACTTGGTCTTGTACGTCCTCAATATGAACTTGGCCACCCTCTGGGATGCGGCGACTAATGGTGTCGACAACGCTTTTGGTCAATTCGCGAACGGTGTCGTGAATGCGCGACGACGCTGCGGCTTTGCCACCTTCAACTGCTAAGAAGGCCTTGGTCATCGCGACAGCGATTTTATTGGCATCGAAGTTGGTGACTTTGCCGTTACGGCGAATAATTCCGAAGTTAACTGTTGGGCCGAAATCGGCACGTTTTGCTGCAGCAATGGGTTCTTCGGTTGGTGGGACAGCAAAACCTTCAGGGTTGGTGAGCTGATCTGCGGTTGATGTTTCCACAGTCATGTATTCCTCCAAAAATTGGTACTTAGCAGTGTTTTTGTAGTTTTTAGAGGAACTGGTGCGAGTCGTGCACAGGATGTATGTCGTTCAGCCTTGAACGGGTCCCCCTTTGAATGAATCGCAATATATATGTTTTTGGAGCCTAGTCAACCACAACATATTGTGTGTAAAAGCTGTGGAAAACTGTTGAGTAACTGTGAATAATTTGGGTGTAAATGGGAAAAAATCGCCACTTTCAATAGCTTAGGTCGTCTAGTGTGGTGTAAAACTTAAAACACAATATGTTGTGGTTTCGATTCTATTTTGACCACTAATAGAAAAATTCAATAAGCCCATTTGCTAATACAGAATCCGCTTATATTCTTTAATTTTAGATAAAACGCGATTACTCAGTCGCCATCAATTGATCAATGGTCTGAGCAAGCTCCGGTTTCTCAATGGGTCCGAGGTGCAGCTTGCGCATTTCACCTTTGGGATCGACAAAAAAGGTGCTGGGTAAGCCCTTAAGAGAGAGCTGATTACCCTCACGGTCGATGAAGAACTCCAGTGGGATGCCATCGCCGTCATATTTCACGTGTGGGAATGCTGAGACTTTGAGGCTGGCGAGAAACGAGCGAGTATCTTCAGCGGTGGTTTCTTCAAAGTTCACCCCAATGAACTGCACCTCGGGTTTCTCTTGAGCAAGGCTGTCGAAGTCGGGCAGTTCTTTCACGCAAGGAGAGCACCATGAGGCCCAGAAATTGATCACCACCCATTTGCCGCGATGATCACTCAGCGACAGTGGCTTGCCATCAAGGTCTTTCAAGGTGAAATCGACAGGTTTTGCTTGCACGTTGAAAGCAAGGCAAACCAGTAGGGCAAGGGTGATTCGGATCATTTTCATGGTTGCGTCTCTAATCTGTTCTAAATGTTATCGATTTGGCTTAACGGTACGGCGCTCTATTCTTGAGTACATTTTGCGTCAATAGTTCCGGACAAAACGGGGGTAAAACTCACGGAATAAATCAGCGACAATAGAAAACTGACGTTTTGGAGTCCAGTATGTCGAATCCTTTTCCGGTTGATCGAACGATCATACCGCCAGCGACGTTTAAAGAGATAAAGCCCAATACCTTTATCTATGAGCGCCCCAATACCATTCCCAAAGACTGGTGTGATGAGATCGTGCGTCGATTTGAAGCGCAGCCTGAGCATCATAAAAAAGGTGTGATTGGTCAGCAGGGTGGTTTGGATACTGGCATTAAGCGCACCATGGATATGGTGATCAGTGACAAAGATGACTGGTCTGATATCGATCAGGTGTTTTTCCGCTGCATAGGTGCGGCTATGCAGGAGATGAAACAGAGCTTTCCGTTCTTTACCGGCCCCTTTAAAGACCTGGGTTATCAAATACAACGTTATCAACCCGGCGAGTTCTATCACTGGCATGTCGATGGCGGCAGTCATGATTTTGCGGATCGTCAGCTGGTGGCTATCTGGTATCTCAATGATGTGCCGGTTGAAGCCGGTGGTGCGACACAGTTTTTATATCAAGATGTCAGTGTGCAACCTGAAGCTGGCAAGATGGTGTTGTTCCCACCTTTTTGGACACATGAGCATCGCGCACAAGAGCTAACGGCTGGCGTGAAGTACATCGCGACAACCTGGGTTGTGTTTCGTTAATGCCAAGCTTGTTGTCGATTATTGAGTTGGGCGGTTATCCCAACCTGCAGCCTTTATATAAAAGTATGGGCTTTGATGTTGAGGTGCTGACATCACAACGCAAAGCGCGCAGCTATCTCAAGGCGAATAGTCCGGATGTGATTGTGGCGGAATATAACGCGCAGTCCGATTTTCGTGATCGTAGTTCTAACTTGGAAACATTGGTTGCGGTATTGCAGAAAAAGCCTGCAACCAAGCTGCTGGTTTTTTATTTACCGGAGCAGCAAGATCGATTTGATGTGTTCTGCCAATCGCATCACGTTGATCATGCGATTGCCTTTCCGATCACCGAAGAGAAAGTCCAATCTGCGTTGACGGCCTTAGGCTAAGCGATCATCCGCAACGTGATATTTCGGATCTTCCATCACGTTCACTTCAACCAAGTCACCCGCTTGAGTGAGTAGCTCGCGACATTCTTCACTTAAGTGGCGCAAATGCACTTGCTTGCCGGCACGTTGATAACGTTCTGCTAGAGAATCGATGGCTTCAATGCCGGAGTGATCGACAACCCGCGCGCCCGCAAAATCGATAATCACATCTTGAGGGTCATTCTTTGGATCAAAGATCGCTTGAAAGTGAGAAACAGAGCCAAAGAACAGCGGACCTTTTAAGTTGTATACCTTGCTGCCATTCTCAAGCAGGTTAGAGGTCGCTTGCATTTGCTTGGCGTGTTCCCAGGCAAAGACAAGTGCTGAAACGATAACGCCAACAACAACGGCAACCGCGAGGTCAGATGCCACGGTTACTGCAGTAACAAGGATGGCAACAAAAAGATCAGCTTTAGGCACCTTGCCAAATAAGCGCAAGCTAGCCCACTCAAAGGTGCCGAGTACCACGATGAACATCACGCCAACCAGTGCAGCCACTGGAATCATTTCGATCAAGCTCGAAGCGACCAAGATGAATAGCAAAAGGAATAGCGCGGCGCTGATGCCGGATAAGCGACCACGACCACCTGAATTAATGTTGATCATCGACTGGCCAATCATTGCGCAACCGCCCATGCCGCCAAAGAAACCGTTAACAGAATTTGCCACGCCTTGGCCCACACATTCTTTATTGCCGCGACCGCGTGTCTCAGTGATCTCGTCAATTAAGGTCAGGGTTAATAAAGATTCGATCAAACCTACGCCGGCTAAGATGATGCTGTAAGGCAAAATGATCTCAAGCGTTTCCCATGTGAGTGGCACGGCTGGGATGCTAAAACTCGGTAAGCCACCCGCAATGGTTGCGTTGGCATCGCCAGTCATATCACGTAATACATCGACGACTGAACGTGTATCGAGATCTAAGCCGATTACGATCAAGGTGACGGTTACGATCGCAGCTAGTGATGCTGGAATGGCAGAGGTTAGCTTGGGTAGGAAGTGAATGATCGCCATGGTGAGTGCAATCAAGCCAAGCATCAGTGTCATTTGATCAGAGGGGAGCCATTGCAAGCTGCCATCTGCGGCAGTGAATTGGAATTGCTTCATCTGTGCGAGGAAGATCACGATCGCTAAGCCATTAACAAAACCCAACATGACAGGGTGTGGCACTAAGCGAATGAACTTACCGAGATGGAACACGCCGGCGAGTATTTGAATCACGCCTGTTAATACGACCGCTGCAAATAGATACTGCACGCCGTGAGTGGCAACTAAGGCCACCATGACAACCGCCATTGCGCCAGTTGCACCTGAGATCATGCCAGGGCGACCGCCGATCAATGCAGTGATCAAACCCATCATAAAGGCGCCATACAAACCGACGAGTGGTTCAACACCAGCAACAAACGCAAAAGCAACAGCTTCAGGTACAAGCGCTAAGGCAACAGTCAGGCCTGATAAGACATCATTTTTAACGCATTGCTTGCCAGGGCAGGTGAGATTGAACATGCGGCTCTCTTATATCGGTTTCGCTAGAAAGCGGCGCATTATACAGGGCGTGAGAAATTATTCCGGAGAGCGGGATGCCTAAGTGAGAAGGAGCTCGATAAGGTGGTTAGTCTTGAGATTCTTTTCTTCTGCCACTCTGAAATGACTTCATTGGCAGCTCTAAATGCCTCGATACCCGCCGGTGCACCACAGTAGACAGTGCATTGAAGTAAAACGTCTTGTATTTCTTCGACGGTACAACCATTTCGAAGACCGCCAAGCACATGTGTTTTTAACTCCGCGGATGCCTTGAGCGAAGCAAGAATGGCGATTGTGATTAGGCTTCTAGTGCGGTCAGGAATAATGCCTTCAGCCCAAATGCTGCCCCAAGCATTTTCGGTAACCATCTTCTGTAAAGGTTTAGAAAATTCGGTGGCTGAATTTAACGCACGATCGACGTATTCATCGCCTAGCACTTTCCGTCTGACAGCAAGGCCTTTCTCGAATTTATCTGAACTCATGTGCTTTCTCGATAGTGATAGGGGGTGGTTTCTATTTGCAGGAGCAGTGCCTTACAAAACAGGATTATAGGTGTTCTTGATAACTCTGCGACTCGTATATGGACTTAATGAGTTGGCGCAGAAAAAAGGCGGTCAATTGACCGCCCTGAAAAATCGATTAATTGCATCCGTCATCGTCAACGGCATAACCGGTAGATGATTTTCGGCTGGGGTATAACTCTTGGGTAAACATCATGTGATCAATCCGATGAAATTGCGTATCCATCGCATGATTGATATCAGCAACTTTCATTCCCGAATAGATGTAGACGATATCGTGTTCTTTTTCGAACTTGAGTGTCTGTGAATCTGGGTTATTAAGCTTGGAATTTTTCCAGTCATAAAGCGCTTGGTTGGAAATATCTGCTTCGATGATCTCGGCGGCCGCAGGAGTCGTCAGGGTAATTGTTGAAGCGAGTAATGATGCAGCTAAAACTCGATTAAACATGTGCAATGCCTCTTTTTTTGTTCGATGGTGGAATTCAAAAATAGGCCTAAAAAAAGAGCCTGCAAGAACTTTTTGCCACATGTTCAATATTTCTGATATTTCGCTAAGTCATCAAAAAATAACGAATTTTCAGAAATTTTTAGTGATACCGTAATCTGTAATTACCGACGGTAAGGATTCGCCGCATTATTTATTGCTGAACTGAAATGGCTGATATTTTGAAACAATCTGGCTGTCGTTAGTTGAGGGCGTGATTTAGCCAAAAGCAGGTAAAAAATCGGAAATGCGATTTTTGATTATTCGGTCGTTATTGTCGGCTCGTGCAGGAACTTAATTCCTAAAAAATGGCCTTGATGATGTTTTCAAAGTTTAAGGTAAAGGAACAGGTGTGGCGCCAAGACGTTCTGCGATCTCTTCGATTTGTTGGCGCGGTGGATAGCTATTGGGATTCGCTGCTAGGTAGTCATTCCATTGCGCAAACTCATCTGCAAGGTGCGGGTCGGTGTTATGGCAACCGAGGACACGAATGCGGTAGTCAGCAATGCGCCACGGACCATCGCCCTGTAGTTCGCCTTTAATCAGGTGTGCAGCTTTATCGGGGGATGATTGATGCCAAAACAGATCGAGATAGAGCAAGCCGTGTGGATGTGTAAAACAGGCGGCTGCAATGTGTTCTGTACCATCAGGATCACGAATGACCAAAGGTGAGGTCATGTGATCAATGATCGCCATGTTATTTGGTTAGCGCATCAAAGCGTTGTTTAAAAGCCAAATCACGCGCTTGTTCAGCAGCTTCTTTTGAGCCGTAAGCACCCGATTCATTCCATGCTTGGGTTTTGTGATTAAACACAGAGAACTTGTATTGCTTACCCATTTTAAACACGCTGCTGACTTCTTTGCCGGCTTGCGCCATCGCTTCGATTTTATTTTTACCACCAGGTACAGCACTGTGATCAAAGCCCATGGTGGATTGGCTACTGACGGGAGCGCTATCGCTGAGTTTTAAGGTGTGGTCTCGAATCTCGCCTTGCTCAGAGAGTTCAACTTGTTCGATATGCGGAAAGCGAGAGGCGATATAACCTGCCATCAATCGACCTAATTTAAAGTCTTCGTTTTCCAATGCGGTGAGAAGTTTGTCCGCAGCGATCTGGCCACGCAGGTATTGGTCTGGTTGGTCAACCCATTCGCGGTTAATTTGCCAGCCGGCATTCATGTCGTTATCCATCTTGTCGAAAAAGTCACTGGCCTGTTCGATAAATTCATCAGGCACATTGAGTTCGATTAGTTGGTCGGCGAGGGTGACGGATAACTGCATGACACATCTCAAGCGGATAAAAGATGCGCGTAGTGTAACGGCATGCGTTTATTGATGTCGTGGTTAGCAGTAGGGATTTACCGTGCCTTTGCGTATCATGGGCATATCAAAGTGTTTAAAGGTGATTTCGGTGTTAATCACAATTCCTGATTTGCTCAATGAGCCGCAGATCCAAAAGTTGCGTGAAATTTTGGCTGAAGGCCAGTTTGTTGACGGTAAGTTGACTGCTGGTATGGCTGCGCGCCGGGTTAAAAATAACGAGGAGATCCAGCCTTCGCCAGAACTTACGGAGCGCTTGAATCGAATTGTGATGGCAAGCGTGGCTCAGAATGCGCGTTTCCGAAGTGCAGCGCTACCTAACCGCATGGCGGACTTTATCTTTGCGCGTTACCAACCGGGCATGACCTATGGCGATCATGTGGATGATCCGATTATGGGCGGCGGCAAGTTTCGCACCGATGTCTCTATGACGATCTTTCTGAATGATCCTTCCGAATACGAAGGCGGTGAATTGGTTGTGCGCACGCCGTTTGGTGACCAGAAAACCAAACTTGCTGCAGGCAGTGCAGTGGTTTATCCATCAGGGAGTGTGCATCACGTGGCTGAAGTCACTAAAGGTGAACGCTTGGTGGCATTAACCTGGGTGCAGAGTTTTGTGCGTGATGCTGCTCAGCGTGAGCTGCTGTTTGAATTAGATAGCGCGCGTGAACATCTCTTAAAGACTGAGCCAGATAGTGATCATGCGAAGTCGGTTGATCGCAGTTATTCGAATTTATTACGGATGTGGGCTGACGTTTAAACGCGTTTGATATGCAGTACTTATTTCTGGCTTTTATTACATTGTTGATATCGGGTGTGAGTGCGCAACCGCAGCAGCCATTGCAGCCTCTGCCACCTTACATGCCAGCGCCATATGTAGATATGTCTCCCCGTTATTACGTGCCCTACAATCGGTTTGAGCAGCCACCGCCAGAGCGATTAAATCGCTACTTAAAAAGACAATGGCGAGAAATACGCACGTTTAATTTTGGGGATACTGAATGTGTGGTGATTTCTGAAAATAACATTCAGTGCGGCAAGCGTTTTTGGTGACAGGCGCTTTACCTGAGTTGGTTATGACTTAATGGTACTCGCCCGGTATGTCATTTTTTCTTACAGTGACTTGACCCACTTTCTGTCCAGAAAATCTCAGCAATTCATCACCCGAGAATTCATAACCCAAACGCATCGCAATGCGTGCAACATCATCTGCAGTCGAAGCAGAAAGCACTTCATTTTTCAGATCCTGATCTGCTTGCATCTTTTGCAAGAATTCTTTGATGTGATCGAGTGACATCTTTAGTTCCTAACGATGTTGAGGGTAGTTAAGCGGAGATAAAAAAGCCCCGCAGTGCGGGGCTTTTTAACATCAATCGGATGATTGATTAGTAGCCGCCTTTACGTGCAACGTATGGCAAGCCTGCAATGCGGTTACCTTGCTTAGAAGGTGCACCTGGGAACAATTGATACAGGTCTTTGCTGCTCAACTTCTTGCCCCAAATCTTTGACATGCCTTTGTTGATTACGCGCTCCATTGGCTGCTCGTTTTCATCAAAGTACTGCGCACGAAGGTAGTTGATAACGTCCATGTGCTCTTGAGTGAGCTCACCCATGGTGTCGTCAGCCGCTGCTAAAGCGTGTGCAACTTCTTCTGACCAGTCAGCGGTGTTAACCAAGTTGCCGTGATCATCGAGTTCGATAGTCTTGCCATTCACTTCTAGTGACATTGTCTTACTCCTTACTACAGGGTTTTATCGTTGAGATCAGTGCTGTGCGGCTTATCGCTGCAAGTCAGTGCTGCTCTCTTTAGAAAATTCGTATGCTTCGTTAGGAAGCGAGTATCCAAGTATATTGGACTATTCTGATTTAATCATCTTCGGATTTCTTCACCGCCTCAATACCTTTATGAGGGATGAAAATGCCGCAGCCGAGGTGCATATGCTCACCAATGCCGGTTTGCTGCACGCGGACTGATTGCTCAGGCTTGAGACCATCTAACATGATGCTACGTGTCGCAATATCTCCATTGGGAGTGTGGATATGCTGGATCGTGCCGCAGAGCGCCTTTTTCACTCGAACATCCAGATTCTTCATGTGCGAGATAACGCGCATCAGGAATTTGTTCTCATCTTCATCTTCGCCGGCCTCAAGCACGATATGACGAGCAAAGATGGTGCTTTGCTTAGAGAGTAGCTTGCGCTTGGCTTTGCCGATGGTCAGTGGATGACCGTCGATATCCAAAGTCAGGCCGTCGAGCTTTTCTTGAATGCTTTGTTCCAGAGCGGCAGGTACACGCAAAGTCAGCTTGGTGCGCTTTGACAGGATAAGTTTCTGACCAAGTGATGGGTCAGGGCGTTCCCAGCCATTTTGAGAGCCCGCCAAATGAATGCTGTGAATAGCACAGCCAGAGTTGGCATCTGCAAACTCAGGGACAGCATCAATCAGCGCTTGGCTTAATGCATGCGAGTGATCAACAGGGAGTTCTTTGCAGCTCAGCGAAAACACCAAGTCCACAATGTCATCGTTGACTTGAAACTCTTTACGGTTGTCGTCTTCTTCCCAAAACATGCGGAATCCTTATTCTGGCAAGCTGGCTTGAATCGCATCGCGATCAATCCACCAGTTTTCTTGAACCAAGACATCTACGACGTTACGCAAACGTACAAAGAATTTATCCGGCTCGTTAAGTTCAAGCTTTTCGATCCAGAATTGGAACTGCTCTTGAGAATCGATGTTGCTATGGCGACGTGCCACTTTGCCGAGCAGTTGTTGTGCAAAGAAGCTCAAGCGTTCTTGCTCAGGGCCAGGTTCTGCACGTACATCAGCTAAGAAACAGGCAGCTGCCGCTGCTACAGCCGCGCCATCGGAATCATCGGGTGTGTCATCGATGACATGACTTAATAAGTGCACGGTGATCTCAGGATCAATCGGGAAAGTCACGCCAATCCAAATGCCATGACCTAAGGCAACAAGCGCATCTTCGTGGTTGGTTTGATAAGCAACATCACAAGCATCAGCAGCAGATTCCCAATCACCGATTTGGCTAAAGATGCCAAATGCAGTCATCGCTAATGGCCAAGCTTCTTCGCCGCGCTCAATGATTTGTAGGACGCGGGCAATCTCTAACTGTAGTTTTGCACGGTCAGCTTCTGGCGCTGCTTCTGGCAAGCTTTCCAGTTGTTTTTGTAGCTCAACAAGCTCGCCTTCAAGCTCAGCTTGTTGGCCAAGATCTTTACGCAGTGATGCCGCTGCCGTGTCGACAAGTTTTTCGGGGTCGAAGTAATCCACCATGATGCGTTCCTAGTAAAGACTGCTAAAGGCAGCTTCAAGTTGATCTTCCCAGTCGTTTGGTGTGTCAGGGAATTGGGGTTTTACGTCGAAGCGCAAATGCATTTCACCGCGAGCTGCAAACTCTTTGATGATCGCTTTTAGCTCATCAAAGTCTTGTAAGTCTTGGTTAGCGATAATGACTTGGCTAAGCAATAACATAGTGGCCTCTGTGTTAAATCGTTTTAATCAAGCGACGCGATTATGGTAGCGCGCTCGGTAAATGACACGTCGTTGTGACGGATCATCAGAATCAGTAAAGCTGGAGCGATTATGCAGCACGTTGTTGCTGATAATGCCTTGGCCTTGCTCAAGGGTTAAATGCAAGATGTGGTCATCGTCGCTATTTAACAAGTCCAAGATGGCAGATGCTGCAGCTTGTGTGTTTGCATCATCTTTCCATTGCACATTTCGTTGACGGGCCGAGTAACGCATATGCAGCGAGTGTCCGTCGGGATTGATACTGAAGACAGGACCCACGGAATCGCCGCGTATGACTTTGCCCCCCTCAACATTGCCGGGGATGGTAAAGGCATCGCTGGCCATTAATGCCGCGATCCACTCGGGGTTTTGGTCACGCAACTTAATATAAATAAGCTCGTGATCAATCAGTCCGTTGATGCCACCTTCTAATTGCTGGGTGACCGCAATACAGTAACCAACCGTGAATCTGTTGATTTGGCATGTTGTAGTAGCCATCGGTATGCCAGCCGAGGGGGCGGTTGGTGTAAGGGATGTAGACGTTATCGGTTGAGGTTTCCTTAACGCGGATCTCGGTAATGCCTGAATCTTCTGCGCAGAGGTTGTTGTCGATGTCGTTGAGTCCTAGCGCCAGTCCAAGCTGTTGAATCGCGGTTTCAGCATGCTCAGGGGTGTGCTCGAACCTAAAAAGTGAAAAATTTTGTTCACGACAGTTCTTTTTTAATCCCTCGATCTCTGACTCCTTAGGGGATAAGGGATTTAGGGTCACTTCGGGGGCGTTTAGCGCACTCTTCAGCTTTTGCTCACGCCATCGCGCGTAGGCGTCTGAATTGTCGAGAGAAAAGGGATTTTGCGAGCTCATTTTGCCATCCGGGGTGCCATTAGCGTTTCCAATAGTACGTGTTGACGATACGGAAATGTGTCACTAGTATCCCCATCCACTATTGGTTTATTCGTATGGTCTAACATACTGATAAAAAAGACAATCTCTTTTTATATCAATTAGTTAGATTTAAGCGAATGACTCGGAAGCTGCAAAAATATCTCTTTAGGGATAGGAATTTGTAAGCCATATCCCCCGTTGGTGGAGTATGTGAGTATTGCAAAAGACTCTAATATTCGTCGCCATTGGTAGAAGTCCAAGCTCTGGCTCGGGCTGCTGGGGGGAGCCCGCTACCGAGTCAATGAGCACAGATTTTGCTGCACGGACAACCCGGGCCGCGAATGTAAATTTTAAAGCTAAGAACGATTAGTCAGGAGAGAAAGCGACATGGCAATCGATAAGTATCCAACTCCCATGCTGGACCAACTGGAATCAGGCCCATGGCCTAGTTTCATCACAGGTATCAAGCGTCTGCGTGACGAACACCCAGATGAAGGTATCAACAAAGTAACTAACTCATTGTTGGGTCAGTTGGAGCACTCATACGAAACCCGTAAGGGTTACTGGAAAGGCGGCACTGTATCTGTATATGGTTACGGCGGCGGTATCATTCCTCGCTTCTCTGAAGTAGGTCACGCTTTCCCTGAGTCGAAAGAATTCCACACCTTGCGTGTTCAACCACCTGCAGGTAACCACTACTCAACCGCTATGCTTCGCCAAATGGCTGACAGCTGGGAAAAGTACGGTTCAGGTTTGGTAACTTTCCACGGTCAGACCGGTAACATCATGTTCATCGGTACCGACACTAAGCGCACTCAGCACTTCTTTGACGAGATCAACGACTACGGTTGGGACCTCGGTGGTGCAGGCCCTTGTGTACGTACTGCGATGTCTTGTGTTGGTGCAGCACGTTGTGAAATGTCTTGTACTAACGAGCAGAAAGCACACCGTTTGTTGGTAAACAACTTCACTGACGACGTTCACCGTCCAGCGTTGCCATACAAGTTCAAGTTCAAGGTTTCAGGTTGTCCTAACGACTGTCAAAACGCGGTAGAGCGTGCTGACTTCGCTGTGATCGGTACTTGGCGTGATGACATGAAAGTCAACCAAGATGAAGTTAAGAACTACATCGCTGACAAAGGTCGCCAGTACTACATCGATAACGTTGTAACTCGTTGTCCTACTAACGCTGTTTCTTTGAACGACGATGACACTATCGCAATCAACAACCGTGACTGTGTGCGTTGTATGCACTGTCTGAACGTAATGCCAAAAGCATTGCAGGTTGGTGATGACAAAGGTGTAACCATCCTTATCGGTGGTAAGCGTACGCTGAAGATCGGTGACTTGATGGGTACCGTAGTTGTTCCATTCAAGAAGCTTGAAACTGAAGACGATTGGGAATCACTCGTAGAGTTGGCTGAAGAAATCATCGATTTCTGGGCTGAGAACGCACTCGAGCACGAGCGCTGCGGTGAGATGATCGAGCGTATCGGTTTGGTTAACTTCCTTGAAGGTATCGGCGTTGAAGTTGATCCAAACATGGTTAACCACCCACGTGAGTGTTCATACGTACGTATGGATGGCTGGGACGACGAAGCTGTTAAGTGGTTCGATCGTCAAGCTGAAGCTTCTTAATCAAGCTTTAACCAACTCTTTATTTAGTATTTGTCGCGCGGCATAGCGCCGCGCGGTCAGAAAATTTACCCGGTTTTTGGAGGTAAAAATGGCAAAAGAAATGCGTGAACCGATTGAGACAGGCTGTCCTGATCCGTTCCAGTATATGCACCCATCTATGCGTCGTAACTTTGGTCAGTGGGCTTATCACGAGCATCCAGCACCAGGCGTTCTGCTTCACGTAGCAAAGAACGGCGACAAGCTTTGGACTATCAAAGCAGGTACCCAGCGTATCCTTGATGTTTTCACTCTGCGTAATCTTTGTGATATCGCTGATGAATACTCAGATGGTCATATCCGTTTCACTATTCGTTCTAACCCAGAGTTCTTCGTAACTGACGAGTCTCGTGTTCAGCCATTGGTTGATAAGTTAGAAGCTGAAGGTTTCCCTGTTGGTGGTACTCAGAACTCTGTAACCACTTTGTCGCACACTCAAGGTTGGTTGCACTGTGACATCCCTGGTACTGACGCATCAGGTGTTGTTAAGTCAATGATGGACGAGTTGATCGATGAGTTCCGTAAGGCTGATATGCCTAACCGTGTTCACATCACAACTTCATGCTGTCAGATCAACTGTGGTGGTCAAGGCGACATCGCGATCAACGTTCAACACACTAAGCCACCTAAGATCAATCACGATCTCGTAGCTAACGTTTGTGAGCGTCCATCAGTTGTTGCACGTTGCCCAGTTGCTGCGATTCGTCCTGCAATGGTTAACGGTAAGCCTTCATTGGAAGTTGATGAGAAGAAGTGTATCTGTTGTGGTGCATGTTTCCCTCCTTGTCCTCCAATGCAGATCAACGATGCTGAGCACTCTAAGTTGTCTATTTGGGTTGGTGGTAACCACTCAAACGCACGTGGCAAGCCTACCTTCCAGAAGTTGGTTGCATCAGGTATTCCTAACAACCCACCTCGCTGGCCAGAAGCTACCGCTATCGTTAAGCGTATCTTGAAGGCTTACAAAGAAGGCGCGAAAGACTGGGAGCGTATCAACGAGTGGGTTGAGCGTATCGGTTGGCCTCGTTTCTTCGAAGAAGTTGAACTGCCATTCACCAAGTATCACATCGATAACTGGCGTGGCGCTCGTAAGAGCTTGAACTCTTCTACTTACATCCGCTTCTAAGCGGTCTGTAAAGACGAGGTAGTTGCAGTATGAAACTGTCAGTACAGATTAACGAAGGTCCTTATCAGCACCAAGCGACTGATACTGCGTATCACTTCACCAAAGCTGCTTTGGAGAATGGTCACGAAGTAATGCGTGTCTTCTTCTACCACGATGGTGTGTTGAACGGCACTCGCTTGACGACTCCACCTCAAGACGATCGTCACATTGTGAATCGTTGGGTTGAGTTGGCTGAGAAGTACAACCTAGATCTCGTTCTTTGCGTAGCTGCGGCACAACGCCGCGGCCTCGTGGATGACGGCGAAGCTGAGCGTAATAAAAAGAACGCAACCAATATCCAAGAGCCTTTCCGCATCTCGGGTTTGGGTCAGCTTATTGAAGCCGCTATCCAGAGCGATCGTTTGGTTGTCTTTGGCGATTAAGGAGAAATACGATGTCTGATATTAAGAAGTTTATGTATCTGAACCGTCGTGCTCCTTACGGCACCATCTATGCATGGGAATCGCTGGAAGTTGTACTGATCGGTGCGGCATTCGACCAAGAAGTTAGCTTGATGTTTGTTGATGACGGTGTTTACCAACTGGTTAAAGGTTGTGACACATCTGAGTCTGACATGAAGAACTTCATGCCTACGTACCGTACTTTGGGTGATTACGGCGTACGTCATATGTACGTTGATCAAGCATCACTTGAAGCACGTGGCCTAACCACTGATGACCTTATCGAGGTTGCGTGGGAAGACTGGGAAACTGAAGAAGAAGTCGACAACATTGTTGAAGCTGTTGACTCTGCGAAAGTGACCGAGTTGATGGCTGAATCTGACGTAGTGTTTAGCTTCTAAGGGTACGAACATGGCTGATTTATTCACTGTTAACAAGTCACCGTTTGAAAAGAACTCACTTGAGAATGCAATTAATTTCTCAACTGAGGGTGCGTCAATTCTTCTGATTGAAGATGGCGTTTACGGTGCATCAAAGGGCACTGCTTGTGAATCAATGATCACAGGTGCTGCTGGTAAGAAATTCTACGCACTCAAGTCTGACTTGAAGGCGCGTGGCATCGCTGACGATCGTTTGATCGATGGTGTTGAGGTTGTTGATTACGCGGGTTTCGTTGAGCTGGTTTGTTCCACTGACAAAACTCAAGCTTGGCTGTAATCCCTACCTGTATTTAACGAAACTACTTATTAAGGAGATAGCTATGTCAGATACTATCAATGTAGACGGTAAAGAGTTTGCAGTAGACGAAGAAGGCTACTTGGCAAACATCAATGATTGGGTACCAGGTGTTGCTGACGTAATGTCTAAGCAAGACGAGCTCGAGCTAACTGACGAGCACTGGGACATCATCAAGTTCTTGCGTGAGTACTATGAAGAGTACCAAATCGCTCCAGCAATCCGCGTTTTGACCAAAGCGGTAGCAAAGAACTTGGGTAAAGACAAAGGTAACTCAAAGTACCTTTACGGTCTGTTCCCATACGGTCCTGGTAAGCAAGCTTGCCGCTACGCTGGTCTGCCAAAGCCTACCGGCTGCGTATAAGTTACGCTCCCAAAGCTGCGGAGCTTTGCTCCGCAGCTTTACCTAACCCTTATCTTTTAGGCTGAAAGAGGTTTTCGGAAACATGTCGTTTCTGACTATCGCATTTGTTGCGTTGTTTTATATCGCTACCTTAATTTTGGTAGTCGGTTTAGCGCGTCGTATCCGTTTATTCTGGAAAACGCCTGCGCCTTTGAAAATCCCAACTACACCAGCGCCAACCACTCAATCGGGTGTTGCGTTGCGACTGTTCCGTGAGGTTGTGTTTTTCGAAAGCCTTTTCAAGTCAACCAAGTGGACTTGGTTGTTTGGTTGGGTATTCCACATGGCGCTTTTCGCTGTGTTGTTCCGCCACTTACGTTATTTCCAGGAGCCAGTTTGGGCGCCGGTTGCGTTTGTGTCGCCGCTATTTAAATACTTAGCGTTCGCTATGGTGATTGGCTTGTTGGGTCTGTTGGCTCGTCGCATGCTGGTCGATCGCGTGCGCTACATTACTGCGCCATCTGACATTTTGATGTTGTTGCTGTTGTTGGGTATCGGTGTGACCGGTGCGTTAACAACCTTTGTTGCACATACAGATGTCGTTGCAGTGAAGTCATTCTTCCGTCATTTAATGACCTTCAATTTTGAAACCATGCCAAACGTGCCTACTGATCCTTTGATGGTGGTGCACTTATTGTTGGTTGGTATCTTGATGATCATTTTCCCGATTTCTAAGTTGTTACATGCGCCGGGCGTTTTCTTCAGTCCTTCGCGTAACCAAGTGGATAACCCTCGCGAGCAACGTCATGTCTCGGATTGGGCTAAGAAGCTGGAAAACTAAGTAAAGGTTATTGCAAGCATGGCAAAAGCAGAATTTGAAGTACCAGAGTTAACCGAGTACACCGAAGTTCCTAAGCTTGAAGTCGGTGCAATGGCTCATGCGAAGTCATTTGTTGCGGCTCCAGAGTTCCAACAGGCACTTAACTTTAAAGGTGAGTTGCAAGACGGTTGGGAACAAGAAGTTATCGATCACATGGGTGACCTGCTCGGTAAGTACCGTTCGCTACAGGTTTACTTAGACTCATGTGTTAAGTGTGGTGCTTGTACTGATAAGTGTCATTACTACTTGGGCACTAAAGATCCAAAGAACATGCCAGTGGCGCGTCAGGATCTTTTACGTAAGGTTTACCGTCGTTACTTTACCTTTGCGGGTAAGTACTTCCCTAAGTTGGTTGGTGCAACCGATCTAACGCGTGAAGTATTGGACGATTGGTACAGCTACTTCCACCAGTGTTCACAATGTCGTCGTTGTTCAGTGTTCTGCCCTTATGGCATCGATACCGCTGAAATCTCTATGGCGGCACGCGAGATCATGGACCGCATTGGTCTGGGTCAAAAATACTGTAACGAAATCATCGGTAAGGTATTCCGTATTGGTAACAACTTGGGTCTGCCTGGTCCTGCGTTGGAAGATACCTTGGAAGGTCTTGAAGAAGACGTCTTTGACGAAACCGGTGTTGAAGTTAAATACCCAATCGATCAGAAGGGTGCTGAGATTCTGTTAGTGACTCCATCAGCTGACTTCTTTGCAGAGCCACACGTTGATGGCTTGATCGGTTACGGCAAAGTTTTCCACGAGGCGGGTGTTTCTTGGACCTTGAGTTCTAAAGCATCTGAAGCAGCTAACTTCGGTATGTTCATCGGTTCATACGAGAACATGCGTCGCATCTCAATGCGTATTCGCGAAGCAGCGCTTGAGTTAGGCGTTAAGCGCATCGTGTTTGGTGAGTGTGGTCACGCGTGGCGTGTTGCATACAGTTTCCTGAACACCTTGGCTGGTCCGTTCGACTTCTTGGATCCAAAATATCCAGTACCTCAGCACATCCTTGAGTTCACTTGGGGTGAGATGCAGAAAGGTACCTTAAATATCGATAAGTCACTTAATGACGACTTGGTATTGACCTATCACGACTCATGTAACGTTGCGCGTGGTTCGCGTATGGGTACTGAGCCAGGCGGTCAATTCACGATTCCTCGTAATGTGATCAAAGCGGTATGTAACAACTTTGTGGACATGGCCCCTGAGACCATCCACGAGAAGACTTTCTGCTGCGGTGGCGGTGGTGGTCTATTGACTGACGACTTGATGGAACTCCGTGTGAAAGGCGCTAAGCCTCGTATGGATGCTCTACAAAATGTTATCGAAGAGCATGGCGTTACCAATATGGCAGCGATCTGTGCGATCTGTAAGGCGCAATTCACTAAGGTGTTGCCTTACTACGGTATGGGTATGGACATGATCATGAGTGTGCACCAGTTGGTGTCAAACGCGATCATCTTGACCGGCCAAGTTACCGAAGACGATGACGACGAATCAGCTGAAGATGCTGCGTAAAGCAGACGCTTCGGCAAAATAACTAAATTTAAATTCGAACCGACAGGTTCATGGCTTAGAGGTAAGGAGCTTTACGATGGCTACTCCTAATGACGAAATGACAAATCTCACGTGGCGCCGCTTTGAAGACGGTAACGACGATTGGGGTGGTTGGACTAACAAGATTTTTGTCGCTGACGAATCTTATAAGTGCCCAACTTACATTCACAAAACTCCACCTTGCCAAGGTTCTTGTCCTTCTGGTGAAGACATCCGTGGTTGGTTGGCGATCGTTCGTGGTCAAGAGAAGCCAGTTGGTGACATGAGCATGGGTGAATACGCATTCCGTCGTTCGACTGATGCAAACCCATTCCCATCAATGATGGGTCGTGTATGTCCAGCACCTTGCCAAGATGGTTGTAACCGTAACGAAGTTGAAGACTTTGTTGGTATCAACTCAGTTGAGCAGTGGATTGGTGACAATGCACTTGAGAATGGTTTCGGCTTTGAAGCAGGTGCAAGCACTGGTAAGAAGATCGCAATCGTTGGTGGTGGTCCTGCAGGTATGTCTGGTGCTTACCAGTTGCGCCGCAAAGGTCACGCAGTCACTATTTTTGAATCACAGCCAGAGCTTGGCGGCATGATGCGTTACGGTATTCCTAACTACCGTATTCCACGTGACAAGTTGGCTGGCGAGATTCAGCGTATCGTTGATATGGGCGATGTTGACGTTAAGTGTGGCGTTCGCGTTGGTAAAGACGTATCAGTTGCTGATCTCGAAAAAGATTTTGATGCAATCCTATGGACTGTTGGTTGTTGGACTGGTCGTGGCTTGTTCCTTGACGAGTGGGAAGGCACACCTAACTGTGTATCGGGTGTTGCATTCTTGAAGGCATTCAACGAAGGCCGCATGAAAGTCACCGCAGACAAAGTTGTTTGTGTAGGTGGTGGTGATACCTCTATCGACGTTGTATCTGTAGCACGTCGTTTGGGTCATATTGAACACACCAACCCAACAGATCGTCCTGAGTTGGTTGTTAACGATGGTTTCATCGCACATGACAGCGCAATTACTGCTGCTGCTCAAGGTGCACAAGTAACGCTGACTTCATTGTTCCCTAAAGACAACATGACTGCTGCAGAGCACGAGGTTCATGATGCGCTACACGAAGGTGTAACCATTCTTGACGAAGTAATGCCTGTTGGTATTGAAAAAGGTGACGATGGTCGTGCAACCGCATTGATCGTAGCGAAATGTACTATGGAAGGCGGTCGTCCGACTCCAGTTGAAGGTACTGAGCAACGTATCGAAGCTGATTTGATTGTTTCTGCAATCGGTCAGGGCGGTGATATGACTGGCATCGAAGAATTCGATAACGGTCGTGGTTTGATGGACTCTGATGGTTTCTATCAGGTACCTAACAAGCCAGGTCACTTCGTTGCTGGCGACATCATTCGTCCGCACTTGTTGACGACTGCAATTGGTCAAGCAGCAATCGCAGCTGAAACCATTGACGAGTACGTTAACCAGAAAGAGCACAAGAAGCGTCCAAAGGTTGATGTACACCACTTCAATCTTGATAAGAAGTTGACTGAAACAGGTCATGCTACTGAGCAGTACGATCCTTCAGGTGATCAGCGTGGTTCTTGTGATGCTAATTACGCAGTTCACAACTACGAAGACCGTTCTTACGCGGAAATCATTCCACACGATGAGTTGTACTTAGGTCACTTTGAGTTCACTCCACGTGTTGTTCGTGGTGAAGAAGTACCAAGTGCAGATGACGTATTGGGTCACTTCCACGAGCGTTTGATTGGTTTGACTGAAGAGCAGGCGGCAGAAGAGTCTGGTCGTTGCATGAGCTGTGGCTTGTGTTTCGAGTGTGACAACTGCGTCATCTTCTGTCCTCAAGACGCGGTATTCCGTGTAAACAAGTCAGACGCGACCACTGGTCGTTACGTAGATACCAACTACGATCGTTGTATCGGTTGTCACATCTGTTCAGATGTATGTCCTACCGGTTACATCAAAATGGGCTTGGGTGAGTAATCATCTAAGACGGTTGAGCCACCTTCGGGTGGCTTGATGTTTTTGTTCTCTGTAAACGCTTAGCGCAGATAAAGACATGAAGAAAATTGGCACCAGCCTAGTTTTATTTGCTGTAGCAGTTCTGCTCAGCTTCGGTGTGATCGCTCACGGTAAGAAAGATACTGGTGAAAACGTTCATTCCTTAGGTTACAAGGCAGAAAAGAGTGACTCGTGCGTTGCACCAACCTCTTTCATGCGCCGCAATCACTTCGAATTGATTAAGCACCAGCGAAAAATCACGGTACGTGAAGGCATTCGCCACACGGACAATGATTTAGCGGGTTGTGTTGATTGCCACGCAAACAAAGATGATGCCGGTAAATTCATTCCTGTGAATGCTGAAGGTCAGTTTTGTGCTGATTGTCACCAGTACACCGGAACAACGATGAGTTGCTTCAGCTGTCACTCGACTGTTCCGCAGGCGGAGAAATAATCATGTCGGAAATGATTGATCAAAAACGTCGTGAATTCTTATCCGTTGCTTCTAAAGCAGCGGCAGCCACAGTGGTTGCACCAGGTGTTTTCTTGCACAGCATGGCTGATGCTGCTCCTCGTAAAGAGGCGGTAACTGATGCAGTTCGCTATGGCATGTTGATTGACACAAGTAAGTGCGCCGATGGTTGTACCGATTGTGTGAATGCCTGTGATTCAGAGAATGGTCTGGATATGCTGGTTAAGCCAGAAGGCGCATCAGATGAGGCGTGGGATAAGCAACGTCCACGTTGGATGCGTTCTGTAAAGATTCAAGACAACCTCACTGGTAAAGTGTCTAACTTGCCGATGATGTGTCAGCACTGTGAACATCCACCTTGCGTTGATGTTTGCCCAACGACCGCTTCATTCCGTCGCGCAGACGGTATCGTGATGGTTGACCGTCACGCGTGTATCGGTTGTCGCTATTGCATGATGGCGTGCCCATACAAAGCACGTTCATTTATTCACGAAAACGTTCAGTTCAAGCCAACTGCTGCACCTCGCGGTAAGGGTTGTGTTGAGAGCTGTAATTTCTGTGTCCATCGTTTGGATAACGGCGGTACAACTACCGCATGTCAGGATGCCTGTAAGCACGAAGCTATCGTGTTTGGTGATCTGAAAGATCCAAATAGTGCAGTGTCACAAGCGTTGGCGAAAGCACAAACAACGCAGCTGCGCGCAGATTTGAAATTGAACACTGGTGTTCGCTACAGCGGCATCTAAGCACTGGGGTTACGAGACACATGAAGAAAATGACTTTTACCGAGTGGGGCATCAGCAGTACGCGTTACTGGGGTATCTTGGCGGTTATCGGTGCCATTATTGGTGTAGCTGGTTTGGCAACTCTCTACATGGAGCATGAAGGTCACTGGGTGACTGGCATGAATAACCAAGTGGTTTGGGGTCTGCCTCACGTATTTGCGATCTTCTTGATCGTTGCAGCCTCTGGTGCGCTTAACGTCGCGTCTATCGGTTCTGTTTTTGCTAAAAAACCTTATAAGCCTCTAGCTCGTCTTTCAGGCTTGATGGCGATCACCTTGTTGGTTGGTGGTTTGTTGGTGTTGGTTCTTGACCTTGGTCAGCCTGCGCGCTTGATCGTGGCAATGACCCAATACAACTTTAAATCGATCTTCGCTTGGAACGTCTTGTTGTATGTAGGCTTCCTCGGTGTGGTTGCAGTTTATCTGTTCACCATGATGGAGCGTAAAGCGAATCAACATTCATCTAAGGTTGGTTTGGTCGCGTTTGTTTGGCGTTTGATTCTGACCACCGGTACCGGTTCTATCTTTGGTTTTATCGTTGCACGTCAGGGTTATGACGCAGCACTGATGGCGCCAATGTTCATTATCATGTCATTCGCTTACGGTTTAGCCTTCTACATGTTGATGTTGATGTTCACCTTCAATGCGGATGGTCGTGAGTTGGGCGATAAGATCTTCTCTCGTCTACGTTCATTGTTAGGCGTGTTCACTGCAGCGATCTTCTATTTCGTGATGGTTTATCACCTGACCAATTTGTATGGCACCGAGAACCATTCTTACGAAGCCTTCATTTTGATGAATGGTGGAATCTACACCCAGCTATTCTGGGGTGGCTGGATCTTGGCAGGTTTGCTAATTCCAATGCTGATCTTGTTCCATCCATCGCTTAAGAACTCACGTTCTGCGGTAACGGCAGCAGCACTGTTAATCATTTTGGGTGGTTTTGCGGCAATGTATGTCATCGTTATCGGTGGTCAGGCGTTCCCAATGGCGATGTTCCCAAGCCACACGATTATCGAGAGTGGCTTCTATGATGGCGTGAATGGTGCGGCAGCTACCTATGTACCTACGCTGGCGGAATTCATGCTGGGCCTAGGTGGTCTTGCTGTTGCAGTGATTGCGACCCTTGTTGCGGTTCGTGTTCTACCATTCTTGCCTGCAACTTTGTCAGACGAGGCGACAGATCCTCACCACTGATAAAGCTCTCGCAAAGGCGTAAAATAGGGTGGCTTAAAAGCCGCCCTTTTTTTTGGATGTTACATGGCCTATTTGTATCTCTCTGCAGCACACAAGTCATCGGGTAAGACCTCGGTGAGCTTGGCGTTGACTCGCGCATTGCGAGATCGTGGTCATGTGGTTCAGCCATTTAAAAAAGGGCCTGACTATATTGATCCGCTTTGGTTGACCCAAGCGGCAGGTCGTCCTTGTTATAACCTCGACTTTTACACCATGCCAGACGATGAGATTCAGTCGGTGTTTGCGCAGCAAATGCAGGGTGCGGATATTGGTGTGGTTGAAGGCAATAAAGGTTTATTCGATGGCATGGCGCTTGATGGTGTGGATAGTAATGCCGGCATGGCAAAGCTGCTCAACGCGCCTGTGGTGTTAGTGCTTGATACGCAAGGTACAACTCGAGGTGTCGCGCCGCTTGTTATGGGATACCAAGCATTTGATGCCGAAGTGAATATCGCCGGCATTATTTTGAATAAAGTTGCAGGCCCTCGTCATGAAGGTAAGTTACGTGAGGTGTTAGAGCACTACACGGATGTGCCGGTGATTGGCGCGATTCAGCGACATGCCGATATGCATATCAGTGAGCGTCACTTAGGTTTGGTGCCAAGTAATGAGGCAGCTGAAAGTGATGCAAAGATTGATCTGATGGCATCGCGATTGAGCGAGCAGGTTGATCTGGAGCGCCTGCTCATGATCGCGCAAAGCGCACCAGCGGTCGCTAAGGTTGAATCTCCGCAACATGAGGTGCAAGCGAGTGTTCGCATCGGTGTGGCACAAGATGAGGCATTTGGTTTTTATTACCCGGGTGATTTGCATGCGCTTGAACAATCAGGTGCCGAGATCGTGCCGTTTAGCCCTGTAAATGACACGGAATTGCCAACGGTAGATGGATTGTTTATCGGGGGTGGTTTTCCTGAGACGCACCTCGAAAAGCTCAGTAATAACGCGGCGATGTGCGATCAAATCCGCGCCTTTGTTGAAGCAGATAAGCCGGTTTATGCCGAATGTGGTGGACTGATGTATCTGTGTCGCCAACTGACCTGGGGCGAAAACACAGGTAAAATGGCAAACGTCCTTCCGGCGGATGTCACTATGCATGAGACCCCTCAGGGTCGAGGCTACATTCGGTTGGCAGAGACAGATGCCCATCCATGGCCAAGCGGTCATGAGCTAGTAGGGCATGAATTCCATTATTCGGCACTCAGTAATCTGGCGGATGACGTCACTTTTGCTTACGATGTGCGCCGCGGTTTTGGAGTCGATGGTCAGCATGATGGCGTGCGTTATCGCAACCTTCTGGCCAACTATGCCCATATGCGAGATACCCAACGTAATCGTTGGGCTGAGCGATTTGTCGCTTTTATCAAGCAACACAAACACGACTGAAAAGTTTTTGAGGACAACACGATGTTTAAAGTCACAGTGGCTGCAGCAGAGCAGGTAAGAAATGCAGCCCAGCAAGGTGGTACTGAAGGTATGGCATTGCGTTTAGCGGCGCAAAAGCATGCTGATGGTAGCTTTGAATATCGTATGGGCTTTGATGAAGCTAACGATGATGACATCACCTTTAAAAGTGAAGGTGTAAACATCGCTATGGCGCCTGAGTATGTGCCACTACTGGACAATACAACGTTGGACTTTGCGACCTTAGATGGTGGTGAAGCACAATTTATCTTTATCAATCCAGACGACGCTAACTATTCAGCTCCTAAGGCATAACGCCTTTTTTGAATCTTAGTTGGTATGCAGTTAGCCCCAGAAGATTCACTCCGTCTTAATGTCTTGTTGGCAAATAAGCCACAAGCTATCCGCATTAATGAATCGCAGATGACTGTTTTTGGCTTGTCCGAGCAGGGTGAAGCCAAGGTCAATCTGAACCCCACCTGTCGCGATGAACAATATATCAAGCTGGTTAAGGAGTTGATCTCCGGCCATGTGTTGGGATCTCCGGGTGGCTATCCCGTCTATCTGCAACGTTGGACCCGTATGGGGCAGATGAAAGATGACAGTCTTGAGCAATTGCTCATGTTGGGTGAGCCAGAAGCTGTGGTTGCCGCAGTGCATGCTCCGGGGCTCACAGACGATCTTGCGCGCCGAGCTTGGTGGGCAATGGAAGATGCTGAAAACGCGCGCCAGATGCTGCGCAAACAAGCCGTTTGCGAAGGGCAGATGGGTCCGCTACTCGCTGAGTATTTGGTTGAGCATTTGCCGTTTGAAGTTGAGCCTGAAAAGCAGATTGAAACGGTTCGTTTGGTGCTTCAGCCGGGTTTGTTAAATGATGAGCAAATTGATTCACTCTGGCGTAAGGCTGGACGAAAGCCACCTTTCTACGTTGGCTTTATTGCTACCTTGCCAGATAGTCTGCCTGAGCAACATGAAGCACATGAACTACATACCTCGCATAGCGCAGAGTTAGCAGCGCTTGCGCAGCAAGGTAATCGCGCCGCTCAAGTGCTTGCACGTGTGTTGGGTGAGCCTGGGCAGGGATATATGCAGACCTTGTTCGGTATTTTCAAAAAGCCGTCGAATCAAGATGTGATCAATATGACCTTGGATCAGATCGCGGACTATTTTGCGCCAGTGCGAGAAGAGCGCGTTGACCTGACGCTAGAAGAGTTAGCCGCTGAAGCTAAGGATTGGATCAGTCATCACGATGATGCTCAGGCGGTGATCGGTTTGAATGATGCATTTGCCGATAAGCTCCAAGCGATTCGTGTCCTCTCTGGGCTGAGCTACGGAGTGGTTCGTCCGGTGTTTAAAGGTTCAACCGCCATAGGCAGTTTGATGCGAAAGAAACTTGCGCCGGTCTTGGAGCCGCTTCAAGGACACATGTCGGCCATCACTGCGCATCCCCCAAAGTATTAATCTTTCTAAGTCTTTCCGACTTTCCATTCCTCAGATTTGGTCTAGTCTAAAAAGACTATCAGCCGGACTAACTAGGGGGAGTTATGTCAGCAGATCGTCTTTTAAGCCTTTCTCAGGCCGCTCGGATGGCGGGAGTTACCCGTAAAATCCTGCAACAGCACATATCTTGCGGCGATCTGAGCACATTTGAAGGCTATGTGCGCATGTCGGATTTACGCACGGTTTACCCAGAAGTCAGCGGTGATCGCTCGGGCATGATCGAGAAGGTGCGCCGTATCCAAGATGCCGCTGCGCTCAAAAAATGCGTCGATAAGATCAAAGAAGACCCCCAGCGCTTAGCTAACGAGCTGCATAAAGCCGGCCTTGAGATTGCTCGATTACAGAAAGAGGTGGAGAGCTACAAACAACTTGCGGCGGTTACCGAGGAGCGACTCGTGGAAATGCAGGAGCAGTGCCAGAGTAAAGAAGCAACTATGCTGAGTACCTTGATTGGTTGGCATATGAATCAGATGAAGATTCGTCAGCCACATTAATTCCTCTTAATTTGAGAAAAACGCCGTTGCAGGTCACACTGGACGGCGTTTTTATTTGAGCTCAGTTATGGCGTATCGCATTCGTCTTCAATCTACGGGTCATAGTTTTGAATCGCATCCACGCGAGTCAATTTTGCATGCGGGTTTGAATGCGGGTCTTAATCTCACGCATTCCTGTGAGAACGGTTCGTGTGGTGAATGCAAGGCGCGTTTGCTGCAAGGAAATATAGAAGCTATTAAGCACTCAGACTTTATGTTGACTGAGCTGGAGCGAGCAGATAACCAATTTTTAATGTGCTGCCATCAGGCGCTGAGCGATTGTCGTATTGAAGCGGCTGAGGTGAATGACCCTGCTGATATTCCAGAGCAACGTCTCTTGGGGAAAATTGGTCGAGTCGAACAACTTAATGATCAGGTTGTTGAGTTCAGTGTGCGATTACAGCGCAGCAAAGGGCTTAAGTTTTTAGCCGGTCAAAGCGTCAGTTTATTTTTTGATGGTATGCGACCTAAAAGTTTACCGATGGCGAATTGTCCCTGTGATAGTAGTCGCTTGCGTTTTCAACTAAGACGTCGTGATGATGCCTTTTCAGAGTTTGTGTTCAACACGCTTAAGAAAGGTCGCGAGGTTATTGTTGCCGGACCTCAAGGTGATTTTGCGTTAGATGAGGAATCGGATCGTTCATTGCTGTTTATCGCGTGGGAGAGTGGTTTTGCGCCGATTTCGAGCTTGATTGATCACGCAATTTCTCAGAATCCTGATCGACGAATTCGATTGATTTGGTTGGGTGAGACAGCATCAAGTCATTATCTTGAGAATCAATGTCGGGCGTGGCGTGATGCGCTCGATGATTTTGATTATCAGCTAGTAAAAACTAACGGGCTTATCGCTCAAGGTTTTCATTCCACTATTCAGCAGGTGCTAAAGCAGACAATGCCAATTGATACGTGGGATCTCTACATGACGGTTCCGCCATCAGTTCAATATGCCGCTTGTCAGTTGTTTTGTGAGGCGGGGTTACCGGCAACACAAATTAAAGTGGCTTTAATGCAGCACGCCTAGTCCTTTTGGCGACGACGAGCTCGCGTCTTACCTTTATAAGCAGCAATGCTCGGCATGATCTCGGAGAAGGGGAGTTGTTCAAGTGAGCCCCAACGTTGAATCGCCGCCTGTAAGATGGCGTCGACATCAGGCACTTGGGTGTCATCACCATTGAGTAACTTGTTTAATCCACGCATGCCGCCGATCTGAACTCGCATGGCTTTACCGTGCGGTAACTTACCTTCAGTAAGCTCTCGTAATGCGAAGGTGGCGTGATCACGAAGAATGCTTAATGCATCTAAGCAACGTGCTTGGCCTTCTTCGGATAAGCAATGCACACCTTCACGCTCGGCAATGCAAAATCGCTCAGCCTTAGAGCAGTTGCACTGGTTGATCAGTACGCTTTTTTCAAAGGCGCAGAAGTTTTCATTAACTTCGCGATAGGTTTCTCGAAAGGCGTCTTGATCCATTAGTTTTCTTGTTGCTTGAAACGGTGAATCATACGGCGATCACGTTTATTGGGTTTTTGAGTCGCAGGTCTTGGCATCGCGGCCATCTCGGTGCGAATTTGCGCAGTCAGTGCTTGGCGCTTCGCATGACTTTCTTCATCTTCTCGATAAAACTCAGCCGCTTCACTGGCAGGGCGTCTTTGCTTAGGTAGTACCAATACCTCGATATCCCAGTCGTAAGGTCCTTTGCTGATTTCAATGCGATTGCCGACTTTGACCTCTTTGCCTGGTTTACAGCGCTGACCATTCAGATGCACTTTGCCGCCAGAGATGGCTTCGGCAGCCAATGGGCGTGTTTTGAAAAAACGTGCAGCCCAGAGCCATTTGTCGAGGCGCATTTTTTCCAGAGGTTCACTCATGGTTTAGGTGGGGCCGTCTTCCGAGTGCATCTCACCATGATTCGGTGCTTCGCCAGCATTGATGCCAAGGAGTGGGTCGAGTTCGCCACGTGCATCCATTGCGGCAAGATCATCAAAGCCACCAACATGGAAATCATTGATAAAGATCTGAGGAACCGTTCTGCGCTGACTGCGCTCCATCATTTCACCCATGCGGTCAAAATCAAGATCGATTCGGATCTCTTCCCAGCTCATGCCTTTGTTTTGCAGTAGCATTTTTGCGCGCACACAGTAGGGACACATCGCACTGGAATAGATCTCAATTTTTGGCATAAATACAGCTCCTAGATATGCACTAAATGGTAGCAATTTGCGGCTGATCTCGCAGCCTGAGATGTGCCATAGCAAGCATGTTTATTTTGCGCGTTTTTTCGCTACTATCCTTGCATTGATTTCATTTTGAGCCTGTTTGTATGTCGGCTGCACAACCCAAAACCATCCATCTGCGCGATTACCGTCCTCCCTCGCATTTGATCGATTCGGTCGATCTGCGATTTGACCTGCGCGAGAGCGGCACCCGGGTCATTACGACATTGCATATGCGTAAAAATCCAGACAGCGCTTCGAGTGACAGTTTGCGACTGCAAGGTGAAGAGTTGACTCTCAAGGTCATCCGCTTAGATGGTGTCGCTTTGGATGAATCGGCCTATGAGCTGGATGATGCCAGCTTGACGCTGCGTAATCTGCCGAACGAGTTCTCCTTGTATACCGAAGTGGAGATCGCACCCGAGTCTAATACCGCTTTGGAAGGTTTGTATCGATCTAACACCATGTTCTGTACTCAGTGTGAGGCAGAGGGTTTTCGGAAGATTACCTACTTCTTGGATCGTCCAGATGTGCTGAGTCGTTTTAAGGTTCGCATTGAGGCAGATAAGGCGAGTTATCCGGTTCTCTTATCTAACGGCGATCCGGGTGAGACAGGTGAGTTGGCAGATGGACGTCATTTTGCCGAGTGGAAAGATCCTGTTCCTAAGCCGTGTTATTTGTTTGCACTGGTCGCAGGTGATCTGAAATATGTGGAAGATCATCACACCACGCCAAGTGGTCGTGAAGTGGCTGTGCGAGTGTATGTAGAGCCAGAAAATATCGAGAAGTGTGACCATGCTTTGCGTTCGTTGATCAATGCGATGCGTTGGGACGAGAAGGTCTACGGTCGTGAATATGACCTATCGATTTACAACGTTGTTGCCGTTAATGACTTCAACATGGGGGCGATGGAAAACAAGGGCCTGAACATCTTTAACAGTAAGTTTGTGTTGGCAAAGCCTGATACCGCGACGGATATCGATTACCAAGGTATCGAAGGTGTGATCGGACACGAGTATTTCCATAACTGGACGGGCAATCGAATTACCTGTCGTGACTGGTTCCAGTTATCGCTAAAAGAAGGCTTCACGGTTTATCGCGATCAAGAGTTTTCTGCGGATATGGGCGCAGGTCAGGTGAAGCGCATTGAAGATGTCCGTTTATTACGTGCGCATCAGTTCACTGAAGATGCCAGCCCCATGGCGCATCCGATTCGTCCAAGCTCGTATATCGAGATCAATAATTTCTACACCGCAACCGTTTATGAAAAAGGTGCGGAAGTGGTGCGCATGCAGGCAAACCTATTAGGTCCTGACACCTTTAGAAAAGCCACGGATCTGTATTTTGATCGCCATGACGGACAAGCAGTCACCACAGAAGACTTTGTTGCCTGTATGGAAGATGCCTCAGGTAATGATCTGACCCAGTTTAAGCATTGGTATAACTATGCGGGCACGCCAAAGGTTTCGGTGAAGACGCATTACGATGCACAGGCGAAAACCTACGCATTGACGATTTCCCAGTCATTGGATGTCAAACCCACCGAGGCGAAGGCGCCGGCTTTCCATATTCCTTTCGCGATGGGTTTGTTAGATCAGCAAGGTAATGATCTTGATCTGACATGGAAGGATAAAACGTCTGTTAATGGCACCTTGATGCTTGAGCTTAAGGCTGAGCATGAAGCCTTCACCTTCCATGGAATCGAGCATGAACCTGTGCCTAGTTTCTTGCGTGGTTTTAGCGCGCCAGTGCGTTTGGAGTATGACTACACCGACGAGCAGCTGTTGCATTTGATGGCATTTGATTCGGATGGTTTCGCGCGTTGGGATGCGGCACAAACCTTGTGGACCAAACATCTGTTGGCGTTCGTTAAGGAACATCAAGCAGGTCGTCCAATGCAGCTTGAGTCGACCATCATTGATGCACTGAGAAAAATGCTAGCGGATACCGAGGGCAAAGAGGCGCTGATTGCCGAAGTGCTGAGCTTGCCAAGCTTTGGTTATCTGTGTGATCTGATGGATGTGGTTGATGTCGATGCGTTGATGGCAGCGTTAGATGCAATGCGACATTTCATTGCTCATGATTTAGCCAGTGAGTTCGAAGGTTTGTACGCCAAGCTGACGCAATCTGAGATGGCGTTAACGCCAGAGGCGATGGCTAAGCGCTCACTGCGTAACACCTTGCTGCGCTATTTGGCGGTTTATGGTGAAGATAAGTATTTGGAGCTTGCGCATGACCAATATCAGCAGCAGGCCAACATGACTGATGTAATGACGGCCATGAGCTGTCTTGCAGATAGCACCCATGCTAAGCGAAATGATGTGCTGAATGATTTTGCGCAACGCTGGGCTACTGATGCGTTAGTTATGGATAAATGGTTTGCCGTACAGGCCTCTGCAGATCGTGCTGATGTGCTAGATCAGGTTAAGGCACTGCAGTCTCATACGGCCTTTTCAATGAAGAACCCGAATAAAGTCCGTTCTTTGATTGGTGCTTTTGTGAATGCTAATCCACGCGCCTTCCATGCGGCAGATGGTTCCGGCTATGAGTTCTTGGTTGATAATGTGTTGGTCTTGGATAAAACCAATCCTCAGATTGCGGCGCGCTTATTACGTACGATGTCGCGTTGGCAGCGTTATGATGCCAAGCGTCAGGCGCTGATGAAGTCGGGCCTGCAGCGGATCAAAAATGCGGATGTTTCGCGTGATGTGTTTGAGATTGCAGCAACCAGCTTAGGGTGAATGACCAAGTCACCGCGCCTGATAGGATGCGGCTAACTGCGTAGAGTGCGCTCAGTTTTAAAGAGAAGTAATTATGAAATCGTTATGTCTTGTTGCACACGGTAGCCGACGCCAAGCCTCAAATGATGAAGTTCGCGAGGTGGCAGCGCGTTTAGCTGAAAAAGCGGCTGGTCAATTTGGTCATGTGGATTGTGGCTTTCTTGAGTTAGCTGAGCCTTCAATACCGGATGGTATTCAACGCTGTATTGATGCGGGTGCGACCGAGGTTGTGGTGGTGCCGTATTTCTTATCTGCGGGCCGTCACGTGTCTGAGGATATTCCAGCGGAAGTTGAAAAAAAGATTACTGAACATCCTGATGTGGCAATTCGCATCTCGGCGTATTTGGGTGGGGCGGAGCAGATAACTGATTTGCTAATGCAGTCTGCGGATCATTGTCGTTTTTGTACCGATCCTGAAAACTGCCACATCAGTAAGTGTAGTGTTTCGATTCGCGGCGCCCACTAGCGGTTTGATTGCGACGAAGCGTACGTTGAGTACACAGGGCTTCGACCTTCCAGCTCAATCCCTCTAGCGGGATCTCTGGGTACATATCATTCAGCGCAACAAGGCGCTCGCCCTGGTCGTCTTTAAGGTAAAGACGGAACCAGCGGGTGTCTTCGACCATCGCCATGATGTACATGCCAGACTCACAGACATTTTTGGGCTCTAGTGTGATCACGCAGCTATCCGGGAACTCCGGCTCCATGCTGTCCCCAAGGACTTGCAGGGCAAACGGTTCTGATTCGCTACACGAATTATCACTACCAAATTCATCTGAGCTCATGGCGCATCTCTATAGAGGTGGGTTTGATATGCTTGGCTGAACAATTGCTCAGTCAACGCTGAAATTAAAGGCTAATTCTATCATGGTGCAGATCACCAAAGATTCACCGCAAGTCCATAAAGATCGTCGGGATTGGTACAACCTGCGCAGCATGCTGCCTTTTTTATGGGAGTTCCGAGGGCGCGCTTTATTCGCGTTGAGCTGCTTGGTGTTGTCGAAGGCGGCGAATGTCGGTGTGCCAATAGTGCTGAAGGACATCATTGAGCATTTCGAGCAAGCCAAGACGCAAGAATTAGCCCTGATTCTGCCCGTTTCATTACTCGTGGCATACGGCATTTTGAAACTCAGTTCGAGCTTGTTTAATGAGTTGCGCGACGTGGTGTTTGCCAAGGTGCGTTATCGCGCTATGCGCCGACTTTCGACGCGCGTTCTCGATCATCTGCATAAGTTGTCACTTCGTTTTCATTTGGAGCGTAAGACCGGTGCGGTGAGTCGTGACCTTGAGAGAGGCACGCGTTCGGTTAGCCAGATACTTAACTACATGGCGTTTAGCATCATTCCGATTGTGGTGGAGTTTGGTTTAGTGGCGTTTGTGCTGCT
Source organism: Gammaproteobacteria bacterium (assembly GCA_038146785.1). Lineage (GTDB taxonomy): Bacteria > Pseudomonadota > Gammaproteobacteria > Chromatiales > Chromatiaceae > VMDJ01. Next base: position 46,806 of record JAYQSI010000014.1, on the reverse strand, counting down.
GACCCAATACGACCCGATCTTTACCATCGCGATCTTTGGTTCGATTGGTTTGTACATGCTGTTCACCTTTGCGATCACAGAGTGGCGCATGGATTTTCGTCATCATATGAACAAGCTCGACTCGCAAGGTAACTCGATTGCCTTTGATAGTTTGATTAACTACGAAACGGTTAAGTACTTTGGTAACGAGAAGCTAGAGCTTAAACGTTACGACGAAACGCTCACCGACTGGGAGCATTGGGCAGTGCGTAGTCAAAGTTCAATGTCGATGTTGAACTTTGGTCAGGGAGCCATCATTGCGCTAGGTGTCACGCTGGTTATGGTGTTAGCAGCAGATCAAGTGGCGACCGGTAAGATGGGTATTGGCGACCTCGTGTTGGTCAATGCCTTCTTGCTGCAGTTATTTATACCCTTGGGTTTTCTCGGCATTGTGTATCGCCAGATAAAGTACTCACTGGCAGATATGGACTTGATTTTTAAGCTGCTCGATACGCCGCCTGAGGTAAGTGATAAAGATGATGCGACTGAGCTGAGTGTGACGCGAGGTGAGATTGCGTTTAAGCATGTCGACTTTGGTTATACCGATCAGCGACAAATTGTTTTTGATCTCGACTTTACGATTGCGCCAGGTAAAAAGTTTGCAGTAGTCGGTCATAGTGGTGCGGGTAAATCGACCTTGTCTCGTTTGCTTTATCGTTTCTACGATGTGAATCAAGGTGAAATCACAATTGATGATCAATCGATTGCGACAGTCACGCAAGACAGTTTGCGCCAAGCGATTGGTATCGTGCCGCAAGATACGGTTCTATTTAACGACACCATTTTTTACAACATTGCTTATGGTCGACCAGGCGCTACGCGCGAAGAAGTGATTCGTGCAGCCGAGTTGGCGCATATCAAAGACTTTGTAAATGAGTTGCCAGACGGTTGGGATAGCGTAGTCGGTGAGCGTGGTCTTAAGCTCTCCGGTGGTGAGAAGCAGCGTGTCGCGATTGCTCGCGCGATTCTGAAACGTCCTCAGATACTGATCTTTGATGAAGCAACCTCATCCTTAGATAGTCAAACCGAATTGGCGATTAACAAAACCTTGGCATCGGTTGCGGAGAATCACACCACCTTGGTGATTGCGCATCGTCTTTCTACGATTGTGGATGCTGATCGTATTTTGGTGATGGAAAAGGGTCGTATTGTTGAAAGTGGTACGCATGCGGAGCTGATGGCTTTAGCGGGGCAGTATCGCGATATGTGGGAGCTGCAGCGCCAAGAGCGTGAACAAGAAGAGCAGGCGGGAAATGACGCTTGATCAGGTGCTAAGTCGGTCTTATCTCGTCGGTGGCGCGGTGCGTGATGAGCTACTAGGGCTTGCGGTTCATGAGCGTGACTGGGTTGTGGTTGGTTGTACTGAAGACGAAATGCTCTCAGCAGGCTTTACGCGCTTAGATCCTGAGTTCCCTGTTTTCCTGCACCCTGAAACAAAAGAAGAATATGCCTTAGCGCGCCGTGAAAAACATAGTGGTGAAGGTTATCGCGGTTTTCAGATAGATATTCAGAACGTCTCCTTAGAAGAAGATCTGTTGCGTCGCGATCTAACGATCAATGCGATGGTGCGAGATGCTGACGGTGAGTTAATCGATAAGCATGATGGTGTTTCAGATTTAAACGATGGCATGCTGCGCCATATTACGGATGCGTTTGCAGACGACCCAATTCGTTTATTACGCGTGGCGCGTTTTGCTGCTCAATTAGGTAGTCGTTTTCGGGTTTCTCATAAAACCCATAAATTGATGCGTCAAATGGTCGCTGATCGGATGATGTCGCAAATTACGCCTCAGCGTTTCGGTCGAGAAATTGAAAAGGCTTTTAATGGTCAACATCCCTGGCGCCTCTTTGAGGTATTAGCAGGCTGTGGTGCATTAGCTGAATGGCTGCCTGAGTTTATGGGGGAGTTATCAGGTGAGGCACATGCCAAGAGTCGTCAGTCGCTAGCATTAGCAGCCTTACAAAAAGCATCAGAGCGAAGCGATCAAAGCGATATTCGTTTTGCCGTATTCGTCCTGACTGATCAAACAGATGCCAATAAGCTCTTGTCACTGGCGGAGTTACCAAAGCGTTTAACCGAGTTAGCACATGATTTGATGAGTCACCTTCAGGGGCGTGATGTAAATCACTTCACGGTTAATGACTGGGTGGGGCTGTTTGAGGAAGCTCAGCTCTGGTTGGCGAATGACAAGTCAGATAAGCGCTGGCAGGTTATCGAGTTAATGATTAAAGATGATGCTCTAGCTCGCGCATTGCGACAGGTAAGAGAAGCGGTGATCGCCATTAATCGTGACACTCTGGAAGATAAGTCGCTTAGTGGTAAGGGGCTGGGTGATGCGATTAAGCAGCAAAAGCGCGATACCATAGTGCGTATGTTAGATAAGGTTATTCAGCATGGCAGTCATTAATCGACGTCGCACTCGTCCAGAGCGCGCGGTTTCTGGCCGCGTGTTGGGTATGATGTATCGCGTCGGTATGTTGGCGCCTCTGTTGTTGTTTGCTTTTACCTTGATTAGCGCCATCACTGTCTTTGTTTTGATGGTGCTGCAGAAAATCGACTTTGATAACGCAATGAAAATGCTCGGAGTGAGTGTTGTCAGCATGATTATTATGTTTTGGATCATGTTGTCGCGTATGCGTAACCGATTGCTTGATCCACTCTCACGATTGGAAGCGTCAATCGCCCGGGTAATATCGGGTGAGCCAAATACGCACATTTCATTACATGCCCCTGGTGTGCTCAGAAACATGGTTGAGGATATCCGTAGCATCAATGATGAACTGAATGAGCTCTATGACGACATGGATCAACGAGTCGCGCAACAAACCAGTCGTTTAGCGCAAAAAACAGCGTCACTAAAGATTCTCTACGATGTTGCAGCATCTATTAACCAAGCGGATAGCCTAGATGAGTTGTTGTTGCGCTTTTTACGCATACTGAAACAAATGGTGAATGCGCAAGCCGCGACAGTGCGTTTAATGCAACCGAATGGTGTGTTACGTCTGGTGGGGGCGATGGGGCCTAATAACCAGATTTTGCGCGAGCGTGAGATGTTGCCTTTAGATTTATGTGTCTGCGGTAAAGCACTATCTCCTGGCGATATCTTGTGTGAAAACCGTGAGCTGCATTGCGTCAAAAAATTAGGCCGCACGATGTTTACCGATGATCAGATTGAAAAGGTCACCGTGAATCTTGAGTATCAAGATCAGTTGCTCGGTCAATACCAGTTACATGTGTCTAAGAATGGCTTGTCTGAGCGCGAGGATATTCTGCAGTTGTTAGAAACGATCGGTAGCCACCTTGGTATGGCGGTCGCTAAGCAAAGTTCAGATATCGAGGCGAGACGTTTATCGCTTGTTGATGAGCGGACAGCCTTGGCGCATGAGCTACATGATTCTTTAGCGCAAACCTTGGCGAGTTTGAGATTCCAAGTTCGCTTGCTGCAAGATGAAATTCAAAAGGGTGATCCTCAATCGATCTCTGGCGACATGGTGCGTTTGAAGAATGGTATTGATGAAGCACACGATGAATTACGTGAACTGTTGCATAGTTTCCGTGCGCCAGTTGATCAAAAAGGTCTTGCCAATGCGTTGGAAAATATGACCAAAGCGTTTGAAAAAGATACCGGAGTAAAAACCTTCTTCCAAAAGGAATGGGTAGATCCTGCATTAAGCCCCTCGGAAGAGGTTCAGATCATGCGTATTGCACAAGAAGCCTTAGCCAATATCCGCAAGCATGCCAATGCAAATGTGGTCCGTATGTTATTGACCTTCAATAAGGATAAAGGGCTTTCATTATTGGTTGAGGATGATGGTGTGGGCTTTGATAGTGCTGACAAGCAAGGTAAGCCGGGCGAGCATGTTGGTCTGACGATTATGGAAGAGCGTGCTGACCGCTTGGGCGGCACATTGCGAATCGAGAGTGAGGCAGGAGAAGGCACTCAAGTCGAGTTACACTATCAACCGTCTGCTAAATCAAAACAGCCTGAAAAGCGCTGGATAATCTAATGCGTATATTGATGATCGATGATCATGCTCTATTTCGAATGGGGCTAGGGGAATTGCTAGAACGTCGCGGTATTGAAGTTATCGCGGCTTTAGGTAATTGCCATGAAGGTATCGATAAAGTCGCTGAGCTTGAGCCAGATGTTGTCTTGCTCGATATGCGTATGCCGCAGATGAATGGTCTGCAAGTGTTGATCGAGTTACGTCAGCGCGGCGCAGCAATGCCAATTGTGATGCTGACAACCAGTCGTGATGAATCAGATGTGGTTCAGTCGCTACAAAACGGTGCTAATGGTTATCTTTTAAAAGATATGGAGCCAGATGAGCTTATCGAGGCGCTGAAAAATATTGTGGCGGGTCAAACCGTTGTTGCGCCAGATCTCGCGATGATTCTTGCCAAAGCCTTGCAGGGTGATTTACCTGAGGCGGATAGTCCAGGTAAATCATTTACCCATCTAACCAAGCGAGAAAAAGAGATCTTGTGTTTGTTAGCCGATGGACAAAGTAATAAGTTAATCGCGCGTAATTTGGGTATCAGTGATGGCACCGTAAAGTTGCACGTGAAGTCGATTTTGCGAAAGTTGGATATCAGCTCACGTGTTGAAGCTGCAGTGATCGCCGTTGAGCAAAAGTTATGTGCGCGTAATATCGACTAGATTCGGAGTAGTAATATGAATCGTTTTTTGAAGTTAATGGAAGCGTCGATAAAGGACATCAAGGAATTGATGCCGTGGGACTTAGAAGAGCGTCTTGCTGAAAATCCGGATCTTGTGATTGTTGATGTGCGCGAGCCGGAAGAATATGCCGCCATGCATATTCCACATTCAATCAGTGCGCCACGTGGCATCTTAGAATCCTGTGTGGATTGGGACTACGACGATACGATTCCTGAATTGGTTCGTTCGCGTGATAAAGAGGTTGTGGTGGTATGTCGCTCGGGTAACCGTAGCTTGATGGCGGCTTTCTCAATGATTGTCTTGGGTTACAAGAATGTTGCCTCGTTGAAAACTGGCCTGCGTGGTTGGAACGATTATGAACAACCCTTGATAGATCAAGCGGGTAAAGAAGTCGATATCGATGAAGCTGAGGAATATTTCACCTCGGTTGTTCGAGATGATCAACGAACGCCAGCTGATTGGGTGGGATATTAAAAAAGGGGCGTGAAGCCCCTTTTTTTATGCGCGAGTCGCGTTGTGTTCGGTACCCGGCAGGATAGGTGTTGTTGCCCCTTGGCTTGAAGTCTGGGGTGGTGTGAACCACGAAAGCTTCTCTTGTAGCTCAACCACATCGCCGACGATGATCAGCGTCGGTGGCTTAGGTTGCTCACGCTCAGCGATTTCAGGCAGGGTATCAATGGTGCCAGTGAAAACACGTTGGCTATGTGTGGTGCCTTGCTGAACCAGTGCTGCAGGTGTGCTGCCTGGCATGCCATGCGCTTGTAGCTCGCGGCTGATAACAGGTAAACCTTTCAAACCCATGTAGAACACAATCGTTTGGGCGGGTTGTGCTAACTGCGCCCAGTTTAGGTTCATGGTGTTGTCTTTCAGGTGACCAGTCACAAAGGTCACTGATTGGGCGTAATCACGATGGGTCAGTGGAATGCCGGCGTAACTGGCACAACCTGCTGCTGCGGTCACACCTGGAACAACTTGGAACGGCACGCCTTGAGCTGCAAGGGTGTCGATCTCTTCGCCACCACGGCCAAAGATGAATGGGTCACCACCTTTAAGGCGTAATACGCGATGGCCTTCTTTCGCCAGATCAGCGAGCAATTGATTAATCTCTTCTTGGCGCATGGCGTGATTGTCACGCTCTTTACCCACGTAAACACGACGAGCATCACGGCGCGTCATATCTAAGATGGGCTTTGCGACTAGGCGGTCGTAAACCACAACATCAGCTTGCTGCATCAAACGCAATGCACGGAAGGTCAGTAGATCAGGATCACCAGGACCGGCACCGACCAAATAAACCTCACCCATGCCTTGCAACTTGCTCGCTTTTTCGAGCTCTTGCTCAAGCAGGTGCTCGGCTTCATCAAAGTGACCTGAGAAAACGCGTTCGGCAACGCCACCTTGGAAGATGCAATCCCAGAAACGACGGCGATCTTCGCTGTTATCAAACGCCTCTTTGACGCGTTTACGGAATTTGCTGGCTAACTCAGCTAGGCGGCCGTAGCCAGCAGGAATAAGTGATTCCAAGCGAGTGCGAATCATGCGAGCCAATACCGGTGATGCGCCGCCGGTTGAAACCGCAGCCACCACGGGAGAGCGGTCAATGATCGACGGCATGATGAAGTTGCCATCATCTGGGTTATCGACCACGTTAACGGGGATGCCTTTAGCTTTCGCGGTTTGGGCAATCTGACGATTTACATCCAGATTATCGGTCGCGCCAATCACCAAAACAGCATTTTCGAGGTCGCTGTCTGCGTAGGTTTTGCTGATGTGCTCAATCTTGCCGTCGGCCAACATGTTTTGTAGAGCAGGGCAGAGCTCTGGCGAGACAACCTGCACCTTAGCTTGCGCGCGGCACAGCAGAGAGACTTTACGAGTGGCGATTTCTCCACCGCCGATAACGACGCAAAGTTGTTGTTTTACATCAAAAAAAATCGGTAGATGTTGCATGAATTAACCCACGGGAATGGCCCGAAAACAGCCGCACAATCTACCTCAGAAACCGCAGGAGGCAAAGGCTCAGCTTGAATATATCAGAGTTTTATAATATACTATTTTGATTGGTTTTTCAGCCAGATAGGCGAAAATTTCACGAGGTTTACATGTTAGTTAAAGAGATTGAAGCAACTGAACTACAGCGCCGCATTGCAGCTGGCGATGACGTCATGGTGCTCGATATTCGTAGCGATGCTGAATGGGCGCAGGGTGTTCTACCTGGTGCTGAGCATTGGGCGATGCACTTGATCCCTTTGCGTATGCAAGACCTTCCGAAAGATAAAGATGTGGTTCTTTATTGCCGTAGTGGTGCTCGCTCACATCACGCTTGCCAGTTCTTGGCTCAGCAAGGTGTTGATAATGCTATTAATTTGCGTGGCGGCATCATTTCTTGGGCGCAAAACGGCTTCGATATTGTCGCTCCAGATCGCGCTCGCGCATAAGCTTTCTAGCCCTTTGGGGTAGGTTGCATTCCGCACTTTATTGGAATATAACGTTTTACCGATTTTTGTTACATAAACGTTAAATATAGCTTCCCGGAGGTTGCATATGTCTGAATTTCACGAAGAGCTAGATGCATCAGGTTTGAACTGCCCACTACCAATTTTGCGCGCTAAGAAAACGTTGGCGGGTATGGAGTCAGGTAAGGTTTTGCGCATCGTTGCAACTGACCCAGGTTCTGTAAAAGACTTCGAAGCTTTCGCTAAGCAAACTGGTAACGAGTTGCTAGATTCTGGCGAAGAAGGCGGCAAGTTCGTATTCCGCATTCAAAAGGCGTAATCGATTTTTCGATTCCCTTGCTTATTTAAGAGAGCAGAATGATGGAAGAAAAAAAGTTAGCAATCATTGCAACCAAAGGCACCTTGGACTGGGGTTACCCTCCATTCATCTTGGCGTCGACTGGTGCGGCATTGGGCTATGAAACTGAGATCTTCTTCACTTTCTACGGCTTGCAGCTGTTGAAGAAAGATTTGGATCTTAAGGTTTCTCCACTCGGTAACCCAGGCATGCCAATGCCAATGGGTATGGACAAGTGGTTCCCAACCTTGTTGACCGCGCTACCAGGTATGGAAGCGATGATGACCAGCATGATGAAAAAGAAGATGGCAAGCAAAGGCGTTGCTAGCTTAGAAGAGTTGCGTGAGCTCTCTCAAGAAGCTGAAGTTCGCTTGATCGCCTGTCAGATGACTGTGGATCTGTTCGAAATGGATACCGCTGATTTCATCGATGGCGTTGAATATGCGGGCGCAGCTCGTTTCTTCGAGTTCGCTGGCGAATCAGACGTCTGTTTGTATATCTAATCTTGATATATAAATTAGATCTAAAAAGCACCGCCCATAAGGCGGTGTTTTTTTGTGCTCAAAAAGTACATTAAAATTCACTAATGTAAGGATTTTCTGTAACGATAAATGAGTTTTTTGCAGTACTATATAAACAGAATTAATCCGTTTTCGGATGCATAAAAATAAATTACAACAACTAGAGAAGAGGAGCTAACGATGGCAGACCGTCGTTTACAGGTGTTTCACACCGTTGCTCGTTTATTGAGTTTTACTAAAGCCGCTGAATCACTTCACATGACTCAGCCAGCGGTTACCTTTCAGGTTCGTCAGTTAGAAGAAACGTTTAATACCCGTTTATTCGATCGTACGCACAATCGCATTAGTTTGACTGACGCTGGTATGCGCGTTTACGAATACGCAGACAAGATCTTTGAGCTCTATGCCGAGATGGATAACACCGTACGTGAGATGACCGGTGAAATCAGTGGCTCACTCACCATTGGCGCAAGTACAACGATTGCTGAATACATGTTGCCGGCCTTATTGGGTGACTTTAGAACGCAATACCCTGATGTATCGATTCACCTCAAGGTTTCAAACAGTGATGGCATTGTCTCGATGGTTGAGAGTAATGCGATTGATCTAGGTGTTGTTGAAGCGCCAGTGGGCAATAAAAACTTAGTGGTCGAAAAATGTCGTGATGATCGTCTTGTTGCGATCATGCCGCCTAATCATGAGTTTGCTGATCGTAAAGCGATCTCTATGGAAGAGTTGCTGAACTTCCCCTTCATTTGTCGTGAGGAAGGTTCAGGTACGCGTGAAGCCATCGCGAGCTACATTTGTAACAGCGATGAATGTAAGTCAAAAATGCACGTCGCGATGGAGCTGGGTAGCCCAGAAGCTGTTAAAGGTGCCGTTGAGACGGGTATGGGTATTTCTGTGGTATCAGCAGCAACGATTCAGAAAGAATTACGCTTGGGTACGCTAGTGGCCCTGCCTCTCGATCCACCGTTGACTCGCCCGTTCTCATTTGTGCATCAAAAGCAAAAGTTCCGTGTCCGTGTGATCGAAGAATTGCTCGACTTCGCGCGTAACTATTGCGAAGCGAACAAGCCAGCCTAAGCCTTAGATGCTGCCACCGAAAAAGAAACCAACATCTTCGGTATCGCAGCTAAGCGCTGTGTTTGAGCAGCTGAGTACAGACCGACAGCAATCGCTGTACGATTTTGCGCAGTTTTTATTGTTGCAGCAGGGTGGCCCCAAAGCGTCTGCTGTATCGCAAACACCTTTAGATATTCCGCGACCTGATGCGGAAAGTGTTGTAGCAGCGATAAAACGTTTGGCGAAAACCTATCCCATGTTGAATCGTGAAGCCTTGCTTCATGATGCATCTACCCTAATGAGTGCACATGTTATGCAGGGTCGTGCAGCGAATGATGTGATTGATGATCTGCAGGCACTGTTTGAGAGTGCGTATACTGCTTACAATGCTAAAAACTCTGTTGAGGATGCCTGATGCGTTTAGTTACCGATTGGTTCAAACGAAACTTCTCTGATCCACAAATTGTTTTCCTGACGCTGGGTCTCATCGGTGTCTTCGCCATTATCTTGGTGATGGGCGATATCTTGCTGCCAGTGCTGGCCAGTATTGTTATTGCTTACCTTCTTGAAGGCTTGGTTGGATTGATGCAGCGCTCGGGTATCAATCGTTTGATCTCAGTACTCTTTGTTTTTTCATTGTTCATCCTCGGTATGAGCGCGATCTTGTTTGGTTTGTTACCGATGTTGTCGGTTCAGGTCTCACAGTTTGCTAAGGGCTTGCCAGCGATCGTGGCGGAAGGTCAGCGTTTGTTGATGATGTTGCCCGAGCGTTATCCAGACATTATCTCGGTTGAGCAAATTCAACAGGTCTTTGCCCAAGCGCGCACTGAGATTACCGGTGCAACGCAGCAGCTACTCTCTCTATCCGTATCGTCGGTTGTGGGCTTCTTAACGCTTGTCGTGTACTTGGTTTTGATGCCGATGATGGTGTTCTTCTTCTTAAAAGATAAAGAGACCATCTTGCGTTGGTTTGCTGACTTTGTGCCTGGGGAGCGAGGTCTGGCAACGAAAGTATGGGATGAGGTGGATCTTCAGATTGCTAACTATGTGCGCGGCAAGTTCTGGGAAGTCGTGATTGTTTGGGCGGCGACCTATGCAGTCTTTGCCTACTTTGATTTGCAGTACGCCATGTTGTTAGCCGTTGCGGTGGGTTTGTCCGTGATCGTGCCTTATGTTGGCGCAACGGTCGTGACGGTGCCGGTGGTAGTGATTGCTTGGGTGCAGTTTGGTACCACGCCTGATTTTGCGTATCTGATGATTGCCTATCTGGTCGTGCAAGCGATCGATGGCAATGTGCTTGTGCCTTTATTGTTTGGTGAGGTGGTTAACCTTCATCCAGTGGCGATCATTGTCTCGATCTTGGTCTTTGGCGGTATTTGGGGCTTCTGGGGAGTGTTCTTTGCTATTCCATTAGCGACCTTAGTCAATGCCGTGTTCCATGGCTGGTCAAAGCGTAATGCGGAGATGGCTGCAGCTCGGTAAGACTACCGAGCCGCGAATCCTTATTTCTTGGTATTCACACCAATCAGGGTGTAAGCAGGGCAGAAGCTCAGCGCTGCTGTGCCTAATAGTACTGCGCCAATGATGCCAGACCAGTGGCCAGTGATGATGCCGTAAGCGAGTAAACCTACGCCAAGAATTGCGCGGATGCCTTTATCCATGCCGCCAACATTTGCTGTCATATTGCTCTCCTGTTGAATTGATAAACCATCATAGAGTGTTTCAGTTTAATGATGGCACTCTGTGAACAGATTTATAGAATGTCTGACGCGTGATCGGCAAGGCGTGAGCGTTCACCACGGGTCAGGGTGATGTGTCCGCTGTGTGGCCAATTCTTAAAGCGATCAACCACATAGGTTAAGCCTGAGGTGGTCTCGGTGAGATATGGCGTATCGATTTGGGCAACGTTACCTAAGCACACAATCTTGGTGCCAGGACCTGCGCGCGTGATCAATGTTTTCATCTGCTTTGGCGTGAGGTTTTGTGCCTCATCCAAGATGATGTATTTGTTTAAGAAGGTGCGGCCGCGCATAAAGTTGAGCGAGTGAATTTTGATTTTAGAGCGCACTAGCTCATCAGTCGCAGCACGACCCCAATCGCCACCACCGCTGGTTTGCGTCAACACTTCGAGGTTATCGGTGAGGGCGCCCATCCACGGGGCCATCTTTTCTTCTTCGGTACCGGGTAGGAAGCCAATGTCATCACCTACTGGCACAGTGATGCGGGTCATAATGATTTCACGATAACGATTCTGATCGAGAACCTGAGACAGGCCTGCAGCCAACGCTAATAAGGTTTTACCTGTGCCAGCGGTGCCAAGCAGGCTGACAAAGTCGACATCTGGATCCATGAGTAGGTTAAGGGCGAAGTTTTGTTCGCGGTTGCGGGCAGTAATACCCCACACAGAATGGCGCGCTGAGGTGTAATCGTGGATCCATTCAATAATGGCGCCATCGTCTTTCTTCTCGCGAACAATGGCTTCAAAGTTTTGATCACTCTCTTGGAAAAGTAACTGATTGATATACCAATCTTTTGTGTCTGGTCCAGATACACGATAGAAGGAGCGGCCTTCTTCCTGCCACGACTCCATGTCTTTGCTATGGCTGTCCCAGAAGCTGCTTTCAAGTTCTAACTGACCGCTATACAGCAGCTCTAAGTCATCGAGGGCTTGGTCATTGTGATAATCCTCAGCCACGATACCAACAACCGATGCTTTGATACGCAGGTTGATATCTTTAGAGACGAGGATGACCTCACGACCGGTCGCCATGTCCGCTAAAGCAAGGGCAGTGCCAAGAATATTGTTATCTGCAACATCGCCCGGTAGCGAATCAGGAAGTTGATTGGGTTTTAGCTGGGTCTGAAAAAATAGGTGACCAAGGTCATCTGCTGAGCGCTCACCATCGTTAATATTTAGCGCACCAGTAAGTGGAATACCTTCATGGATGTCTTTGCTGCCATTTTTGGTCATCAAATCATCGATGAAGCGACTAACTTGGCGGACGTTGCGGGCAACTTCAGAAAGGCCTTTCTTGCCACGATCAAGTTCTTCGAGAACGATCATGGGGAGGAAGATATCGTGTTCAGCAAATCGGAACAGGGCGGTGGGATCGTGCATCAGCACGTTGGTATCGAGTACAAAGAGTTTTTTGCCAGTCCGAGATTTAATGCCCATTCGTGATTGAGTCCTTCGGTGTTATTTATTGAGTTCTTTAACGGCAGTTAATACGTCATCTACATGACCTTTTACTTTGACGCCGCGCCATTCTTGGCGAAGTTTTCCATCCGCATCGATGAGAAAGGTGCTTCGCTCAATTCCGCGAACCTGTTTGCCATACATGTTTTTCATTTTGATGACATCGAAAGCATTACAGAGGGTTTCCTCGGTATCGGCAATTAAGTCAAAAGCGAAGTTTTGTTTGGTTTTGAAGTTTTCTTGAGCTTTTAGGCTATCTCGAGATGCCCCTAAAATCTGGCAGCCCTGACGACGAAATTTCGCTATCGCAGCGGTGAAATCGAGACCTTCAGTGGTGCAACCGGGGGTGCTGGCTTTGGGGTAAAAATAGAGGACAAGAGGTTTGCCGGCGTAGGCTTTGAGGGAGGTTTGAACGTTGCCGGTAATCAGAATATCGACGTTAGGGATTTTTTTTCCAAGTGCGGGTGCAGGCATGGTCATCCTTTAATTGTTTAACAAAGTGTACGTGAAAAATGATGCGAATGGGGCTCTAAAGTAGGTTTTTCCCATCAAATACAGTGACCGGTAATTCCAGTGGATCAACCTCATCGATACAGCCAAGATTGACGCGATACTTATCTGGAAAACGGGCGGTGGCATGAAATGGATAGATGCCGCAGGTTTTGCAAAAGTAGTGTTTGGCCTTTTTATTACCAAACTGATACATGCCGAGGTTTTCTTTAGGTTGGTTTACTTTGAGGTTTGCCTCATCGATAAACTCGTTCGACATCATGGCGCCTTTTCTGACGCAGATTGAACAGGTGCAGCGTGTGCCGCCATCAATCGGTTGCTCTGTGGTGAACTCGAAGCTCACCTCGCCACAATGGCAATGGCCTTTATAACTTGGCATATCGAATCCCCCTATTCATAGCCTGACTTGAGTGTATGTCAGTGCGAACAAATAGGCGACTAGGAAAGTGGGTGAAGACTAAGTCAAAATGACACGATGAAAACAGTCGCCAATAAGATCAATCGCTTAACTGAAGAAGGCTTTCAGCAATGGCTGCAAAATAAGGCGCAATTTGGGTATGCAGAGACACCTTTGGGTCGTGTTTCATTGTGTTGTGATGAGACCAGCGTATCGAGACTCAGTTTTACTGAAGAGTCTTTTCAGGATTTGAGTCAGTCGATCAGGCGAAACGATCAACTTGCTCAGCAGCATGCAGAGTCTATTTTTCAATCAGCTTTTACCGGCAGCATTACGTTGATAGCAACTGACTTTCAGTTAGTGGTTTGGCAGTCGCTGATGAGGATCCCATTTGGAGAAGTAATAAGTTATCAAGGGCTCGCTGAGTCCATGGGTCGTCCAACGGCTTTTCGTGCTGTGGCTACCGCGATTGCGCAAAATCGATGTGGCTTTCTCATCCCTTGTCATCGAGTGATTAAGAAAAATGGCGAGAGTGGTGAGTTTCGCTGGGGATCTGAGATGAAGCGACGTTTACTGGATTGGGAAGCTCAAACCAAACGCTGAAAGATAATCAGCCAAAGCGGGATACTGAAGATTGCTAATAAGGTTTGGCTGCTGATGATGTTAGCCATTAAGGTCGTGTTGCCGCCAAGTTGCCTTGCCAGAATGTAGGCAGAGCTTGCAGTCGGTTGGGCTGCAATGATGATAAGTACCTCAGTGATCAAACTGTTGGCATCGAGCAAGATGGCACCCAGTAGAAAACCAAGTGGCATTGCAATGAACTTAAATGCCGACGCACTGATTAATGATAACCAGTGATGACCCATTTGACGTACCTTGATGCCAACACCCACAGCAATTAGACCAAGTGGTAAGGCAGTCTTGCCGAGCATGCCAAGCCATTCCATCACAACCAGAGGCAACTCGATCTGCGAAAGATTCAAACCAATACCGATGAGGCAGCCAAGAATAAGTGGGTTGGTGGCTAATGTTTTCCAATAGGGATTGCTCGATTGACGATGCAGCATGAGCTGGAACACGCTGACGCAGAGCAAATTGATCATGGGGATCAATATCGCAATCACAACCGCGGCAATAATGAGTCCCTCATCACCGGTAAGTGCATTTACGCTGGCTAGGGCTAGATAGGTGTTAAAACGAATAGCACCTTGGTAAACCGAGGTGAAGTCAGCCGCATCTGCTTTGAAGAGGAACTGCCAAATAAAGGTGGCAAGGCTAGTGACTGCGAGTGCGGTAATAACGGGTATTGCAGCATCGGATAAGCTCAAGCTTTCGAAATTTGCATTGGCTAAGCGGTGAATCAGAAGCGCAGGGAAAAGAATGTAATAGGTCAGCTTTTCAAGTTCTGGCCAGAAACTCTCGCTAAATAGCTTAAGGCGTGCGATAGCCCAGCCCAAGGCAATCAAGGCAAATACGGGTATCAGATTAAAAAGTATGGCAGCCATAACACCTCAAATAGTTTGTACAGTGTGGCGAGTTAGTGATGTTGGGTCAATTGCCCGTTGCGCATAACAAAGTGTTGGTCTATGTGTAAACCGGGTAAGTTCTGATGACTAACAATGATTGCGGTGCGACCTGTGAGATGTTGATCCAAAAGCTTAATAAGCTGTGAGCTTGTTGATTGATCAAGCCCTTCAGTCGGTTCGTCCAAAAGCCATAGTGGCGCATCTTTAAGTAAGGCCTGAGTAATTGAGATACGTCTGGCCTGTCCACCTGAGACTTTAGCGCCGGTATCGCCAAGCCAGGTGTTTAAACCATCAGGAAGGGTGTCAATAAAGTCTCCCAGTGCGGCCTTGTTAAGTGCAACCAATAATTCGGTATCAGTGGCATCAGGTTTAGCTAAACGTAAATTATCAGCTAGCGTGCCATTGATAAGCTGAGGTTGCTGAGAGATCACACTTATTTTGCTGCGCCATTGATCACCGTTAATCTGATTGATGTCGATATTGCCGATCAGGCAGGAGCCATAAGAGGCCGGATAGAGTGCTTCGATGATCTGTAGCAGGGTGGATTTTCCTGATCCGCTATTACCCGTGATAAGGCTGCGAGTGCCATAAGGAAAGGTAAGGCTAATTTCATTGAGTGTTTGCGTGTGACTTTTCGGGTAAGTGAAACTTACTTTATTCAGGGTGATATCGGCATTTGTTGGAATTGCAGCTGTTTTTAGTGGCTCGACACGAAGGGCCTTCTGATCACTGATGGATTCAAGTTGATTCATGGCCTCTTTGAGTTCAGCCCAAGAAGTGAAAGCTAAAGGTAAAGGGGCTACTGCTTCAAAAGCCGCTAGGCTTAAGAGACTCAGCATAGCTAATTGAGGTCCGGATAGGATGTTGTTTGTCACTAGTGGAGTGCAAATTAGGATGATTGACCATAAAGCCATATGGGCTAAAAAGCCTTGAACGGATCCACCTAAACTTCGGATTTTATGAAGACGTGTTTGCGCATCAAACCAGGTTGTCTGATGGCTTTTCAGCTGAGAAATCTTTTCTTGTTCGGCATTAAAAATGAGGAGTTCACCAATCCCTTGAGTGAACTCAACGCAATAGCTGCGCATTTGACTAGCTGCTAGCACTTCTTTTTGAGCAAGTGGGCTAGCTAAACGATTGAGCGCGATGGGTAAGGCAAAGCCACTCAGGATTAAAAGCATAAGCGTGATAGCAGCGCTAGATGGGTCATATAGCGCCATAAAGACGGTAACCACAGCGATACCAATAACGGCACTTACAATGGGTAATGCTACGCGAAGATAAAACGCGTCTAGGCGATCAATGTCTTTTTGAAGTTTGCTAAGTAGGTCACCTGAGCGTTGATGATAAAGTTGTGCGGGTGAGAGTGGTTCAATCTGTGCAAAGAACCATTGACGCAGAGTAGCGATAACGCGGAAAGTGGCCTCGTGCGTGACGACACGTTCACCATAACGTCCTGCAGTACGAATCATGGCAAGCCCACGAATAATGGCGGCCGGGGTGAAGTAATTTATGGCCACACCTGTAATGCCTGCTATCGCCATAGAGCTAATAAACCATCCGGATAACGCCAATAGGCTAATGTTGGCGAGAAGCGCAGCGATGCTGAGTATTAATCCCAGGCTTAGCCAGCCAATGTAAGGGCGGTGCCATTGCCAGAGTTGCCGGATCATGCGAGTAACTCCTGGCCACTGTTAAGCAATTCCTCAAAGGGTCCATTGGATTGGCTTAGCGTCTTATAGTCACCTTCTTCAACGATTTGTCCTTTCTCGAGAACAATAATGCGATCAGCTTTTTGCAATGTGCTGAGACGATGCGCGATCGTGATGGTTGTTATCTCATGACTTAAGTTATTAAGTGCTGACGTAATGGCAGCTTCACTTTCATCGTCAAGGTGTGCTGTTGGTTCATCAAGTAAAAGAATGGGTGCTCTCTTTGCTAATGCACGAGCAAGCGCAATACGTTGGGTCTGGCCACCTGAAAAGTTTCGTCCACCTTCCTCAACATGGGTATGTATGCCATGGGGTAGCGCAAGTATAAAATCTGCCTGTGCAGCACGAAGAGCGCGTTTTATATCGTTATCGCTAAGCGTTTGGCTCATGGCGACATTCTCAGCAATGCTGCCATAAAATAGCTTTGCCTTTTGTGGAACCCAAGCTATTTGGTGTCGACTCGGTGTGCTTAGCTTGCCCTCGCTAGGTGAAATAAAACCTAATAGCAAAGATAGGAGGGTGCTTTTTCCTGAGCCGCTTTTTCCTGTGATAGCGATCTTCTCGCCATTCGAAATAGAAAGATTTAGCCTATCAATAGCGGTTGATTTATCGTTATAGCGATACGACACCTGGTCAAACTGAATAGCTGTTTCATGGGTAACATCAAATGACGCCGGCTCCTTAAGGTCGAGTAACCGGATAATATGCTCAGCTGCACTATTCGCTTCCATACGAGCATGGCTTTGCACGCCAAACTGGCGCAGTGGTAAATAAAATTCCGGGATGAGTAGAAGGACAAAGAAGCCATAGAAAAAGCTCATCTGACCTTCGAGTAAGCGAAAACCGATGAAAACGGCAACTAAAGCGATGCTCAGAGCCGCAAAGAATTCCAGAATAGCTGAGGTAAGAAACGCGACACGAAGTACACCCATGGTGCTGCGACGAAACTCATCGGCGATGCGGCCAATGTTCTCAATCTCGCGTTTACTTGCACCAAAGCGTTTGAGAGTGGTGAGATTTTGAATAGCGCTAAGAAAGTGCCCGCCCATTCGCGCGAGCTTGTCCCATTGTTGTTGATTAAGTCGCTCGGCGTGTTTTCCCACAAGCATCATAAATAATGGTGTCAGAGGTGCGGTAACAATCAGTACAGCAGCTGAGAGCCAGTCACTAGGGATGACGACAATCCAAATGATCAACGGCACCATGCTCATGATGATGACTGTTGGCAGAAACTTTACAAAGTAAGCATCAAGGCTTTCGACACCATCAATGATGGTGGTGCTTATGCTTCCGCTTTCTTCATTTGCGAGAGCTACGGGGCCCAGTCGAGCAAGTTTTTGAAGGAGTTTCTCGCGAATGGATTGTTTGATCGCAGAGCCGGCTTTGAAAGCAAGTTGCTCAGCTTGATAGCTAAGGTAATAACGGAGTGCAAATAATGGTGGAAGACTGAGTAAGGGAAGCCATAAGTCATCCAGTGTTTTTTTATCAATGATAATGCTCGATAGAAGATGAGCAATAAGAAATGCCTGCAGAACAATAATAAGTCCGCTGAGCGAAGCGATCAGACGAAGTGATCTGATCGAAGGTGTGATCAGAGAGTGTTGTTGTTTAAGCCACTGTTGGGCGATTTGCGTGTCTGCCATGACGAGGATGGGGCTATGCGCTTGATTGTGCGCATAGCCTACACCCTTTTAGTCGCGGCCGTTGCAGTGCTCGTCGTCGAGACACTCTTCATGCTCAAGCCACATGACGTTGATGACGCCAAAAGCTATCGCTAGCAACACACCTAAGATCCAACTGAAATACCACATGGTGTTATCTCCTTAATTAATACGCTGAGTGCGATTGTGCGTTGATCTCTTCAACCGTAATCACACGCCACATCTTCTTAAAATTCCAGAAGGTGTAACCAATAATGATAGGTACAAAGATCACCGCAGCCACTAGCATGACGTTAAGCGTAAGTTGACTTGATGCCGCATCCCACAAGGTCAAGCTGTGGCTTGGATGAGTGCTTGATGGCATCACGAATGGAAACATTGATACGCCCGCGGTAAAGATAGTGCCAGCCTGTACCAAGGATGAGCCAAAGAATGCCCAGCCCGCTTTGCCTGCTTTTGCTGTAACAATGGTGAATGCCGCAGCACAAAACCCAGTGCAGGTGCCAGCATAGTCAAGGGATAAGTGCTGTAGTTGCTTAACCATGCGCCAGACGCGATTTGCACTTCCTTGCCGAGAGGGTTTGGTAATGCGTCGTGCGCACGATCGCTGATGATTTGGTAACCATCGATACCGAAAGCTAGCCAAAGACCTGCCAGTGCGAAAGCAGCGATGTAGATCAAGCCAAACATAACTACCGCTTTTTGGGCGCGATCAGAAACACTTTTTTGTGTACGCAATTGCAAGAAGGTGGCTCCGTGAAGGATGATCATGCTCAAGCTCACTACACCGGTTAGTAGTGCAAATGGGTTAAGTAAGCCGAAGAAGCTGCCTGAGTACCAAGGGCGAAGGAACTCATCATAAGAGAAGGGTACGCCTTGTAGCAGGTTGCCGAACGCCACACCGAAGACGAGTGCAGGGACAACGCCGCCAACCATTAAGCCCCAGTCCCAGGTGTTACGCCATTGTGGGCTTTCGAGCTTAGAGCGATAGTCGAAACCTACAGGACGTAGGAACAAGGCAAACAGAACCAACAACATGGCGAAGTAGAAGCCAGAGAATGATGCTGCATAAACCGCTGGCCACGCTGCGAAGATCGCACCACCTGCGGTAATGAACCATACCTGGTTGCCATCCCAGTGTGGGCCGACAGTGTTAATGATAACGCGGCGTTCACCATCATTATCTCCAAGGAATGGCAGCAAAGCGCCAACGCCCATGTCCATGCCATCCATGATGGCAAAGCCGACGAGCAATACGCCAACTAGCAACCACCAAATTAATTTGACCGTTTCGTAATCAACCATGGTGATCTCCTTAAACGTCTTCTTTGCGAGCAGCAGGAGAGGCGATTGCACCACCTGCGCCAACAGATTTTTCAAAGTGATAGCGACCTGTGTGCAACGCACTTGGTCCAAGTCGAGCAAACTTCACCATCAGGTACATCTCGATGATCGCCAACAAGGTGTAAAAGGTGATAAAGCCAATCAAGCTGATCACAATGTCGCTGTACTCAAGGCTAGAGGTGGCCAAGAAGGTTGGTAGTACCTCACCAATTGCCCATGGTTGACGACCGTATTCAGCCACAAACCAGCCTGTCTCAACCGCAATCCATGGCACCGGAATAGAAAGAACAAACAGTCCTAAGATCCAGCGATGCTTTTCGAGTCGACGGCGAGCATTCAAGATGAAGCCGGTGCCAATCAATAGCAGCATCCAGAAGCCGCAAGCCACCATCACGCGGAAGGTGAAGAACATCAGTGTGACGTCAGGTACTGTGCCACGCGCAGCCGCCTTGATTTGCTCTTCTGTTGCATCAATGACGTTAGGCGTGAATTGTTTAAGCAGCAGGGCGTAACCCATGTCTTTTTTGTACATCTCAAACAGAGCGTTATCCATTTCATCGGCTTTGCCAGAGCGAATCGCCATCATCGAACGGTATGCCACCATGCCTGCTCGGATTCGTGACTCATTCTCTTCGATAAGATCGTGAATGCCAGGGACTTCTTCACTAATTGAACGAGTAGCAACCAAGCCCAAGGCATATGGGATCTTTACAGCATGTTCGGTTTCCATCGTTTCATCATTTGGATAACCAATCACGGTAAAGGCAGCTGGCGCCTCTTCGGTGTGCCATTCTGCTTCGACTGCAGCGAGTTTCATGCGTTGAACATCACCCATCTCGTAACCAGATTCGTCGCCCAGCAAAATAACCGAAAGGATGGATGCCATACCAAAGCCGAGTGCAATTGCCATTGAGCGGCGGGCAAAGCCAAGGTCGCGTTTCTTAAGTAAGTAATAAGCTGAGATGCCAGCAACAAACATTGATGCGGTGACATAGCCGGCTGAAACGGTATGAATGAATTTCACTTGCGCAACAGGGTTAAGGAAGACCTCAGAGAAGCTGGTCATTTCCATGCGCATCGTTTCTAAGCTGAACTCGGCGCCGACTGGGTTTTGCATCCAGCCATTAGCGACCAAGATCCACAGAGCAGAAAGGTTGGTGCCGAGCGCAGTTAAGAAGGTCACCATCAAGTGTTGTACTTTGGTTAAGCGTTCCCAACCTAAGAAGAACATGCCAACAAAAGTCGACTCTAGGAAGAATGCCATCAAGCCTTCAATTGCGAGGGGTGCACCAAACACGTCGCCAACGTAGTGAGAGTAGTAAGCCCAGTTGGTTCCGAACTCAAACTCCATGGTGAGACCGGTAGTAACACCGAGGGCAAAGTTGATACCAAACAACTTACCCCAGAATTTGGTCATGTCTTTGTAGATTTGCTTGCCGGTCATCACGTACACCGACTCCATGATCACGAGGATCCAAGTCATGCCGATAGTGAGTGGTACGAACAAGAAGTGGTAGAGGGCGGTAATGGCGAATTGCCAACGTGACAACTCGATCATATCTGGATCTAACACGAAGCTTCTCCCAACGTTGTTAGTTTGAACCGGTGAGATTCAACCTTGAGTGCAATATGAAATAGCCTTCTCTAAAAGAGTCGGCTAATTGAGGATGGGGATTTTAGCTCAATATATGGATATCCCTATATGATTTAGATCAGATTCATATAGATAAGGTTATGTGTTGGGTTTTAGTTGAATTTTTAGCAAGACAGAAGCTAAACAAAAAATAAGGCGTATGATGTCGCGCTTTGTCACTTCAACCCTTTCAAGTAATTAGAGGCTTTCATGGCGTTACTCACGCTACGCGATATCCAGCTTTCATTTAGTCACCCACCTTTATTGGACGGACTAGCGTTCAATCTTGAGCGCGGCGAGCGTGTTTGCATCATCGGTCGCAATGGCGAGGGTAAGTCGACCTTGATGAAGGTGATCGCTGAAGAGCAGCCAATCGATGATGGCGAGCGCGTGTTGCAGAAAGGGGCGGTGATTGGCCGCTTGGAGCAAGAGGTGCCTCGTCATCTCTCAGGCCGCGTGTTTGATGTGGTTGCTGAAGGTGCCGGAGAACTGGCTGAAGTGGTGAAGGCCTATCACGAGGCGAGTGAAGCGCTGGCGCATTCTGCAGATGATGAGACCTTCGCTAAATTAGAAAAAGCTCAGCAAGCCTTAGAAGCCAATGATGGTTGGAATCTTAACTCGCTGATTGAGCAAGTCATCTCTCGTATGCAACTGAATCCTGAAGCCGATTTTTCAGGTCTGTCGGGTGGTATGAAGCGTCGTGTGCTGTTGGCACGCGTACTGGTTAAGCAGCCAGATATTTTGTTGCTCGATGAGCCGACCAACCATCTTGATGTTGAATCTATTGCGTGGCTCGAAGAGTTCTTGAAGACCTGGCAGGGTGCGCTCATTTTTATCACCCACGACCGTAGTTTCTTGCGTGCGTTAGCAACCCGAATTGTCGAGTTAGATCGTGGTCAGTTGGTTGATTTCCCCGGTGATTACGACAATTACATTCGTCGCCGTGAAGAGATGGATAACGCTGAGCAATTAGCTAACGCACGTTTCGACAAGATGTTGGCGCAAGAAGAAGTGTGGATTCGCCAAGGGATCAAGGCGCGTCGTACGCGTAATGAAGGTCGTGTGCGTCGATTAAAAGACATGCGTGATCAGTTTTCACAACGTCGTTCACGTCAAGGTACAGCTAACTTGCAAATGAATGCCGCAGATAAGTCCGGCAAGGTGGTTTGTGAAGCAGTTGATGTGAACTATGCCTGGGCGGATAAGCCTATCGTGCAAGGCTTAAGTACCACCATCATGCGCGGTGATCGTATCGGTATCATCGGACCGAATGGTTGTGGCAAAAGTACCTTACTGAATCTTTTACTCGGTAAATTACAGCCTGATACGGGTTCAATTGACTTAGGTACTAAGCTAGAAATTGCTTATTTTGATCAGTTGCGAGATCAGCTAGATCTTGAAAAGAACGTTGTCGATAACGTCGCTGAGGGCAGCGATAAAGTGCTGATTAATGGCAAAAGTAAACACGTTATTAGTTACTTAGGTGACTTCTTATTCCCACCGCAGCGTTGCCGCCAACCCGTAAAGGCGTTATCAGGTGGAGAGCGTAACCGCTTGTTGCTCGCTAAGTTATTTACTAAGCCAGCTAATGTGTTGGTTATGGACGAACCCACCAATGACTTAGATCTTGAAACACTCGAGTTGCTAGAAGAGTTGTTGCTCGAATTTGAAGGTACCTTGTTGTTAGTGAGTCACGACCGTCAGTTCGTCGATAACGTCGTCACCAGTACCTTGGTATTTGAAGGACAGGGCGCAGTGAATGAATACGTGGGTGGCTATGCCGATTGGTTACGCCAACGCGGTAAACCTGCGGCTGACAAACCCATCGCGAAAGCAAAGACAGAACCTGAGAAAACGACTGAGCCTAAAGCACCGAAGAAAAAGCTTTCTTATAAAGATCAACGCGAGTTGGATTTGTTGCCACAGCAAATAGAGGCATTAGAAACAGAGCGGGATTCGATCAATGCTGAATTAGCTGATCCAGAAGCGTTCAATCAGCTAGGTTCTGATGGAATGGCTGAAAAAACAGCTCGACTCCAACAGATCGAGACTGAACTAGAAGGGTGTTTGGAGCGCTGGATGGAGCTTGATAGTTAGTCGATTTGCGCTGAAAAATTCTATTTTGTGATTAACTCACTTAATTAGTTGAATTTATGGCAAATGAGCCAATAAATAAAAATTCCTTATTTCTCAACGACTTCCTGAAACTAGCCATTATTTATTTTCTATAGCTTTCAATGGCTTATGGTTATGGGTCACTTGCTACCTCTTTTGGGTGGTTTGATTATAAGTAATACCTAATATTAGAATGCACTATTACTCTGGGTGTCAGTAAGACCTCAGTAATCAGATTTAACTTACAAAATAGGCAAACAGGCATGTTGGATCCAGTTGCTCATACCGATTCAGAAGTCGGTCGCGTCGAGACCAAAACAACGACTTGTTATATGTGTGCATGTCGCTGTGGTATCCGCGTCACTTTACGTGATGGTGAGGTGCGCCACATCGAAGGTAACCCAGAGCATCCTTTAAATAAGGGTGTGATCTGTGCAAAGGGTGCTTCAGGCATCATGAAGCAGTATTCACCTGCGCGTTTGACTAAGCCTTTAATGCGCCGCAAGGGCGGTAAGCGTGGTGAGTCTGATTTCGAAGAGATCTCGTGGGATCAGGCGTTCAAGATCATGGAAGAGCGTTTATCGCATCTACGTGAAACTGATCCTAAGAAGTTTGCTGTCTTCACTGGCCGTGACCAGATGCAGGCATTAACCGGTTTGTTTGCGAAGCAGTTTGGTACGCCAAATTACGCAGCGCACGGTGGTTTCTGTTCGGTGAATATGGCCGCAGGCATGATCTATTCGATCGGCGGTTCGTTCTGGGAGTTCGGTGGTCCTGACCTCGATCGCTCTAAGCTGTTCATCATGATTGGTACGGCTGAAGACCATCACTCAAATCCAATGAAGATCGCGCTGTCGAAGTTCAAGCGCCAAGGTGGTCGATTCATCACTATTAACCCAGTGCGTACGGGTTACTCAGCGATTGCAGACGAGTGGGTTCCTATTCGTCCGGGTACTGATGGTGCATTGTTCCTTGCGATCATCCATGAGCTGATTGCACAAGGTCTTTACGATCGTGACTTCTTGGTTAACTACACCAACTCAGCCGAATTGATTAACTTGGATGCTGAGTCAGATGACTACGGTATGTTTATCCGTACCAATGATCCAGGTGAAGAAGGGTGTTTCGATCCACAAAACAAACTGTGGTGGGATCGTAAAACCAATCAAGCGGTCAACGTTCGCGAAGAGGGCGCTGATCCTTACCTATTAGGTAAGTATGAAGTTAACGGTAAGCCGGTTAAGACGGCTTTCCAAATGCTTAAAGAGCGTGTTGAGGAATACACGCCTGAGTGGGCTGAAGGTGTTACCGGTATTCCAAAAGAAACCATCATTCGTCTCGCGCATGAGATGGGTGTTGTAGCGCGCGATCAAAAGATTGAGCTGCCTATTCAGTGGACTGATGTTTGGGGTAATGAGCACGCGAGTGTGAAAGGTTCACCGGTTGCTTTCCATGCGATGCGTGGATTGGCGGCGCACTCTAACGGTTTCCAAACCATTCGTGCGATGTCGGTATTGATGACCCTGTTAGGTACTATTGATACCCCTGGGGGCTTCCGTCATAAGGCGCCATTCCCGCGTCCAATTCCACCATGTCCTAAGCCGCCTAATAGCATCGATGATGTGCAACCCAATACACCGTTGAATGGTATGCCATTGGGTTGGCCTGCAGATCCTAAAGATCTGTTCGTTGATGACAAAGGTGAAGCGCTGCGTTTGGATAAAGCGTTCTCTTGGGAATACCCATTGTCGGTTCACGGCTTGATGCACAACGCGATCACCAATGCGTGGCGTGGCGACCCGTACAAAATTGACACCATGTTGCTATTCATGGCGAACATGGCATGGAACTCATCGATGAACACCGCGAAGGTTCGCGAGATGCTCACAGATAAAGATGAGACTGGTGAGTACAAGATCCCGTTCTTGATTGTGTGTGATGCATTCCAATCAGAAACCGTCGCGTTCGCGGATTTGGTATTGCCAGATACCACCTATCTTGAGCGTCACGATGCAATGTCGATGCTTGATCGTCCGATCTCAGAATTTGATGGTCCGGTGGATTCAGTGCGTATTCCTGTTGTGCCACCAAAAGGTGACTGTAAGCCATTCCAAGATGTGATCGTTGAA
The DNA here is from genome assembly GCA_038146785.1 of Gammaproteobacteria bacterium. Lineage (GTDB taxonomy): Bacteria > Pseudomonadota > Gammaproteobacteria > Chromatiales > Chromatiaceae > VMDJ01. The sequence goes on along the minus strand of JAYQSI010000014.1, from coordinate 21,483 downwards.
ATGGGTACCCGTTTAGGTTTGCCAGCATTTGTGAATGATGATGGTTCACGTAAGTTCCGTGATTACCCAGACTTTATCGTCAACTACGAAACCTCTCCTGGCTCGGGCATCGGCTTCCTATCAGGTTGGCGTGGCAAAGGTGGTGAGAAGTTCCTTAAGGGTGAAGCCAATCCACGTCAGTGGGAGATGTACGCGAAGAACAACTGTGTCTTCCATTACGAGTTACCTAAGTCGTACCAGTACATGCGTAACTGGAACAAAGGTTATCTCGAATGGGCACGTGCACACGGTATGACGCGTTATGCAGAGCCAATTAATGTGCATATCTATTCAGAGGTGCTGCAAAAGTTCCGTCGTGCCGCACAAGGTAAGACAACAGGTCGTCAACCACCTGAGCGTTTGCGTGGCCGTTTAGAAACCTACATGGATCCATTGCCGTTCTATCACGAGACATTGGAATCAAACTTGGTGGATACGCAAGAGTACCCATTGAATGCGATTACCCAGCGTCCGATGGCGATGTATCACTCGTGGGATAGCCAGAATGCGTGGCTTCGTCAGATCCATACCTATAACTATCTCTACATGAGTCCAGACATCGGTGAGAAGCAAGGCTTCAACGACGGTGACTGGGTATGGGTTGAATCGGTTCATGGCAAGGTGCGCTGTCAGGCGCGTTTCTCAGAATCTGTTGAGCCAGGTACGGTCTGGACCTGGAATGCAATCGGTAAAGCATCTGGCGCATGGGGCTTAGATGGTAAAGCGAATGAATCACAAAAAGGTTTCTTACTAAACCATGTGATCTCAGAAGAGTTGCCGCCATGCAAAGCTGGCCCACACATGTCGAATTCAGATCCTGTGACAGGTCAAGCGGCTTGGTATGACGTACGTGTGAAGGTTTATAAGGCAGACAGTAATGAGCCTGCAGTGAGCTTCCCGCAGTTCAAACCACAACGTCGCGTTCCGGGTCAGGATAAGAAGCGTGGCAAGTTCCAAGCCTATTTTGCGGGCATGTTCCGTAAAAAGACTGGCATTAAAGATTAAGCCGACAAGAGAGAAAGATAATGACTCAACTTGCATTGGTAATTGATTTAAACGTTTGCGTAGGCTGCCATGCTTGCGTGACTTCTTGTAAAGAATGGAACACCTCTGGCTGGGCAGGTTCGATGGTGGATGAGCGTCCATATGATGCTGATCCAACAGGCACCTTCTTTAACCGTGTTCAAACCTACGAAGTGGGTGAGTATCCGAATACGGAAACCGTTCACTTCCCGAAGAGCTGCTTACATTGCGAAGAGCCGCCTTGTGTGCCGGTATGTCCTACAGGCGCATCGTACAAGCGTGAAGATAACGGCGTAGTGCTGGTTGATTACGATAAGTGTATCGGCTGTAAGTACTGCTCATGGGCATGTCCTTACGGTGTGCGCGAGCTTGATGAGATGCAAAAGGTGATGAAGAAGTGCACCCTATGTATCGACCGTATCACTGACGAAACAAAACCTGAGTCTGAGCGTAAGCCGGCATGTGTTTTGGCATGTCCTACAAGTGCGCGTTTGTTTGGTGATGTGCATGATCCGGATTCGGAAGCTTCAATCGCAATCCGTGAAGAAGGTGGTTATCAGTTGATGCCTGAATGGGGTACTCAACCTGCAAACCATTATCTGCCACGTCGTAAAACACGTATTCGTATCTTCGAAGATGAGTTGGTGCGCGTGGATAACCCATTGGATAAAGAAAACCCATTGCCAGCGGCAACGGGCGACACACTCGACGACGTCGCGTTCTAAGGGAGATTGGTACTATGCATCCGGCGTTTTCTGTAATTTTCTTAACGACTTTGATTGGTGCAGCTCAAGGCTTGTTTATGGCCTTGGTGACCGGTCAGGTTTATTCAATTGCTAACCTGCTTCCCGCACAAGACAACGTAAGTTTTTATGCAATGGGTAGCTTGTTGTCACTGATCTTTCTTGCGGGTGGTTTGGTCGCTGCGGTTTTCCACTTAGGAAAGCCTAGCTACTTTATTACGCGTGCATGGCGTGGCATGTCGCAATGGCGTACCTCATGGTTATCGCGAGAGTTGATCGCGCTTCCTGTGTTTATGTTCTTTGTGTTTTTGTATGGCTTGGCGCATTACATGCAATGGACACAGCCGTTGTTTGTGATCAAAGGTGTGTTACCCGTTGATGCTAGCTTGATCATTGGTACGATCGGCGTGTTGTTATCGATCACGTTATTTATTAGCACAGCAATGATCTATGCGAGCTTGCGTTTCTTGCAGGAGTGGCATCACCCCTTAACGGTCGCTAACTTCATGCTCTTTGGTTTGGCTTCTGGCTTCACCTTGGCGGCAGCATTCTCGGCATGGGCTGGTATTGATCTGATTGTGTTCTTTGGCTCATGGGCGGTGATCTTCACCATCATGTCAGCCGTAACCCGTGGCTTCTCGATGTGGCGTAATGGTCGTATCAAGCATAAGTCGACTTTGCGTTCAGCATTGGGTGTTCGTCATACGCATATCACGCAACGTTCAATGGGCTTTATGGGTGGTTCGTTTAACACCAAGGAATATTTCCACGGTGCATCAAATGCGACCCTCGCGTTTATTCGACTGTTCTTCCTAGTGGCTGTGTTTGCAGCACCGGTGGCTTTGTTGGCAGCGGGTGAGGCGACAAATTCGGCAACACTTCCGTTGGTGGCCTTTGTCGTGCAGTACATTGGTTTGGTTGCTGAGCGTTGGTATTTCTTTACCGAAGGTAAGCACCCTCAAAACCTGTATTACCAAACGGTCGGTTAATCGACGTATGGTCTAAGAAGCCCCCGAAAGGGGGCTTTTTTGTGCCTAAAAGCAAGAAATACTGTTAGCTGTGCGGGTATCGCTGTAGTGCAAGTGACTGATTGTCATTAGAATACGCGCACTTAACTAAGGAAATCATTATGAAAGCGCCTGAGCTTCTTTCACCGGCCGGTACGTTACGCAATATGCGCTACGCCTATGCGTATGGCGCGGATGCGATCTATGCGGGTATGCCTCGCTACAGTTTGCGTGTGCGTAATAATGATTTTCTAGAAGATAATTTGCGTACCGGTATTGCGGAAGCGCATGCGCAAGGTAAGCAGTTCTTTGTGGCGACTAATGCGATGCCGCATGGTGCCAAGTTGAAAACCTTTTTAGATGATATCGAGCCTGTTATCGATATGGGTCCTGATGCGCTGATCATGGCTGATCCGGGTCTGATTATGCTGGTGCGTCAACACTGGCCTGATATGCCTATTCATTTGTCGGTTCAAGCCAATACGGTGAACTCGGCGGGTGTTAAGTTCTGGCAGTCGATGGGTTTAACTCGTGTGATCTTGTCGCGCGAACTGTCGCTTGATGAAGTCGCCGCGATTCGTGATGACTGTCCAGACATGGAGCTCGAAGTGTTTGTTCACGGTGCGCTGTGTATCGCCTATTCAGGTCGTTGTTTATTATCAGGCTACTTTAATCATCGCGATGCGAATCAAGGCACCTGTACTAACTCATGTCGTTGGGATTACAAAATCGCTAAAGATGATTTTGATGCAGTGAATGACACCTCGATTCCATCTGTTGCGCTATCAGACATTAAACGTCATCCAGCAGCCGATGAGATTTACTACTTGGAAGAGCGTAATCGTCCAGGTGAGTTCATGCCGATCTTTGAAGATGAGCATGGTACTTACATCATGAACTCGCGTGATTTGCGTGCGGTTGAGCACGTGCATCGTTTGACGCAGATCGGTGTGGATTGTTTAAAGATCGAAGGGCGTACGAAGTCGCATTACTACACCGCACGTACCACGCAGGTGTATCGCAAAGCGATTGATGATGCGGTAGCGGGTAGACCTTTTGATCCACAGCTTTTGGCGGAGCTTGAGAACCTGGCTAATCGTGGATATACCGATGGCTTCTTTGAGCGTCATGAGTCGCAAGAGTTGCAGCAATACCGTACCGGTGCGTCAATGGCGGATAAGTCACAGTTTGCTGCTGAAGTTGGTGAAACCGATAACGATTCAGGTTTGACGGAATTGATCGTGAAGAACCGCTTTGCTGTTGGCGACAAGATGGAATTGATTACGCCATCAGGCAATCATCGTTTCACGCTGAGCGAGATGATTGATAAGAAAGGTCATAAGGTTGATGAAGCCAAAGGTGATGGTTGGGTAGTGCGCACGCGCTTGCCACTCGGCACGGACCGAATGGGCTTGGTGGCACGCTTCGTTGATTAAACCTTAGTGGTTTAGGATCTGTTCTAAGAACTGCTGTGTACGGTCGACTTGTGGGTTGCTAAAGAAGGCCTCTGGCTCGTTCTCTTCCACAATCTCACCGCCATCCATAAAGATCACACGGTCAGCAACTTTCTTCGCAAAGCCCATCTCGTGGGTAACACAGAGCATGGTCATGCCATCTTGTGCTAGCTCAATCATGACGTCCAATACCTCTTTGATCATCTCAGGATCGAGTGCTGAGGTCGGCTCATCGAACAACATGATGTTTGGATTCATACAGAGAGAACGTGCAATCGCCACACGTTGCTGCTGACCGCCAGAGAGTTGCCCTGGGTATTTGTTAGCTTGATCAGGAATCTTTACCCGCTCGAGGTATTTCATCGCGATCGCTTCTGCTTCTGCCTTTGGTTTCTTCTGTACCCAGATAGGACCTAAGGTAAGGTTTTCGAGAATTGTGAGGTGAGGGAAGAGGTTAAAGTGTTGGAATACCATGCCCACATCTTTACGGATCGTTTCGATGTTTTTCACATCCTCGATCATCTCAACACCATCAACAACCAAAGAGCCTTCTTGGAATTCTTCTAAGCGATTGATGCAGCGAATCATGGTTGATTTGCCTGAACCTGATGGACCGCAGATAACAATACGTTCGCCTTTCTTTACGCGCAGATTGATATCACGCAGCACGTGAAAGTTGCCGTACCACTTATTCAGGTTTTCGATAACGATGACATCTTCAGAATTCGAGTTAGATGAGATGGCTGTCATGGTTAGTCTCTCTTATCAGTATTCATAGTGCGTTCGATGCGGCTCGCCAATAACGACATGCCGAAACAGCTTCCCCAGAAAACGAGGAAAACAAATAGATAGCCCTCAAGGGCGTGACCACCTAACCAGTAAGAGTTAGATAGCGCAGTTTGTAAGGTTTGTACCACTTCAGGAATGCCGATGATCAATAAGAAAGTGGTGTTCTTAAATAGCATGACAAAGGTTGCCAAGATGTTTGGCATCGAGATCTTGATGACCTGAGGCAGGATGATCAGCATGATCTTTTGCCAATAACCTAAGCCGATGGAATCAGCTGCTTCGTACTGACCTTTGGGAACAGCTTGGAATCCACCGCGGAACACTTCTGCCATGTAACCCGACATAAAGAAGATCAGTACTAGCCAAACTCGGATGAGTTTGTCGACGTTGGTACCTTCTGCGAAAAACAGCGGCAGCATTACTGAGCCCATAAAGAACAACGACAGCACAGGTACGCCACGGAAGAACTCGATAAAGATCACTGAGACAGAGCGAATAAACGGCATGTCTGAGCGACGACCCAGTGCCCACAGAAAGCTGAAGGGGAAGGCAACCACAATGCTTGCGGTGGCCATAAAGACATTCAAGGTAAAGCCGCCCCAAAGGTCAGTGCTCACCATCTCTAAGCCCAGCAAGCGGCCATCTAAAAGTGCGATCCCGACAATCGGAAGCAGTAGCCAAGCGGCGATGGAGGTCTTTAAGCGAATCGATTTCGGTAAGGCGAAAGAGCCGATGATCACCAAGATCAGTAAAACAATGGTGAGATTGATGCGCCAAACTTCTTCAGGTGGATAAGTGCCATAGAAGAACTGATAAGACCATGCGTTAACAAAGACCCAGCAAGCACCATCATTAACACAGGCTGCTTCTGTCTCGCCCTTGAAGTTAGCTGACAAGAAGGCCCAATCGATGAGTAGAGGGATGTAATAGGCCAGAGCGCTGATAAAAGCGATGGTCACTACCGCATTAGGGATAGATGAAAATAAGTTCTCTCGTAGCCAAGCGATTAAGCCGACGCTTTTAACCGGTGCTGAGCGAGGTGAGCTAGGTTGAAATTCTTTCATCATGCCCTCCTATCGACTCACCAGTGACACAGCACTGTTAAAGCGGTTCATCAAAAAGGAGATCACCATATTTACAATGAAGTAAACAATGATGGTCATGAAAATCGTTTCGATGGCTTGGCCGGTTTGATTAAGCGCCGTACCCACGAAAACATTAAATAAGTCGGGGTAGCCAATCGCAGCAGCCAGTGTCGAGTTCTTAACCAGTGATTGATATTCAGAGTTAAGCAAAGGAACAATCACGCGCATCGCTTGCGGCACGATGATCAGCGACATGATTTTGTTTTCGCGTAATCCTAAGCTGCGCGCAGCTTCAGTTTGTCCACGAGGAATTGATTGAATACCGGCGCGAACAGCTTCTGCGATAAAGGCACCGGTATAAACCGACAATGCAATTGAAAGTGCCATCAACTCAGGGATAACCGTCACGCCACCAAAATAGTTAAAGCCTTTCAGAGCGGGGTAATCCACGGTGAAAGGGAAGCCAGTTAATGCTGCAGCGATCAGTGGAGCGAAAATAATCAGCGCAAGGCTCGCTTTTAAAACAGGGAATTGCTCGCCAGTGAGTTCTTGGCGTTTTTTCGCCCAGCGCCGTAGGTAAAAAACACCGCCAATTGCGAGTGCTAACACTGTCCATACAATCCAAGCCAGATCACCACCGACTAACTTTGGAAAATACAGGCCGCGAACGTTAAGGAAGACCGCTTCGCCAAGGCTTAGGCTTTGACGCGCGCTAGGTAGCGATGAAAGGACAGCGAAGTACCAGAAAAACACTTGCAGTAGTAACGGGATGTTGCGAAAGATCTCAACGTAGACCACAGCAAGCTTTCGGATAAGCCAGTTGTGCGAGAAATAAGCGACGCCAAAGACAAAACCAAATAGCGTGGCAAAGAAGATACCGATAGCTGAAACCAGTAAGGTGTTTAAAAAGCCGACAACAAAAATGCGCGCATACGTGTCGGTGGATTCGAAGGAGATCAACGACATTAAAACGTCGTAACCTGCCGCTGCATCGAGGAAAGCAAAACCGGTCTTGATGCCTGTTGCTTCCATGTTGTCTAGGGTGTTACCGATAACGGTGACAAAGAAATACAAAAGGCCTGCGACAAGCGCTACCTGATAAAAGAGTCCACGAATGCGTGGGTTGTTGTAAAAGGCGGTCGAGGTGGCATCGGATGATGCTTTTCGGTTGGCCGATTTTACTTCTTCAATGGTTTTCTCATTGAACATCCAATGAAACCTTTTCGATGTCTTTTACGTAGAAAGGGGCACAAGAGTGCCCCTTACGTTCAAGCTAAATGCTGATTAACGCATTGCTGGTGCATACAAGATGCCACCATTACGCCATGACGCATTCAAACCGCGCTCAAGCTTCAATGGAGAGCCCATGCCCACGTTACGCTCGAAAGACTCAGAGTAGTTACCCACTTGAGTGACGATCTGATATGCCCAATCAGCACCTAAGCCTAGGTTTGCACCAAGCTCACCTTCAGCACCAAGAAGACGCTTGTTCGCAGGATTACCGTTGGCTTTCTTGTCAGCTGCATTAGATGCGGTAACGCCTTGCTCTTCAGCTTCGATCATTGCATTCAAAGACCACTTAACAATGTTGAACCATTGGTCATCACCTTGACGTACTACAGGGCCTAGTGGCTCTTTAGAGATAACTTCAGGCAGGATGATTGCATTGCCTGGGTTAGCCAAACCAATACGTAGTGCAGCGAGCTGTGAGCCATCAGAGGTCAAGAAGTCACAACGACCTGATTCGAAACCTTGACGGGTTTGGTCAGAGGTATCAAAAGTAACCGCTTTGTAAGACATCTTGTTTTCACGGAAGTAGTCCGCGATCGCAAGTTCGGTAGAAGTACCCGCTTGAATACACGCGTTTGCGCCATCAAGTTCTTTGGCACTTTTTACGCCAATATCTTTCATGACCATGAATGAAGCACCATCGTAATAGTTGGTGCCAGCAAAGTTGATGCCCAGTGATGTGTCACGGGTATGTGTCCAAGTGGTGTTACGCGACAGCATGTCGATTTCACCTGAAGCCAATGCAGTGAAGCGCTCTTTTGCGGTCAGTGGCTTGAATTTAACTTTAGACGCATCGCCCAAAGTTGCAGCAGCAACAGCGCGACAGACGTCAACGTCCAAACCGCTCCATTCGCCTTTTTCATCTTTTTGTGAAAAGCCTGCAAGACCGGTGCTCACGCCGCAGTTGACGTTACCGCGAGCTTTCACATCATCAAGTGTTCCGGCATTTACAGAGGTAAAAGAAAGACCAGTGGCAAGCACAGCTGCCAGGGTGAGTTTTTTATTCATCAGAGTGTCCTTTGGGTTTTGTTATTTGAATGTTTCTAGGTGACATCCATAGCAACAACTTACTAAAAGACTTCGGTTTTTCCTAGAGCAAAACGCCTACAAAAAGCGCGTTAGCCCAACATCGCCTGAAAGGCTTTGGCGAGTTGGTCAGATCGCTTGGGATCTCGCATGACGGCTAACAAGGGTTGCTGAAGCGTCGAAATGCGCAATAAGTCACTGATGCAATGATTAAAAATCGCCTGATCGACCTCTTTATCAGCCAATGTTTCTAAATAAGAAAGCGCAATCTCGGGGTTCTGCATCGCTTCCCATGCGCGCCCACCAATAGCGGCTAACACTTCAGGGTCGGTGGCAAACTCAGTCGATAGCGCTTTTCGGATGGCCGAGTCACGATGTCTCTCAGGTGCTTGAGATAAGCCTCGAACAAGTGCAGCAAGGACAGCGGCATCAGTTATCTCGCTCTCGAGTTTTGCGCTAAGGCTACTCGCTAATCCGTCTGGTAGTGACTGGTTTTCAAGACACTGGCATAGCGCAACGAGGGGTTCATTGGGTAGATGCGGAATAGCCTGCGTAATCAAATCAGCTATTTCGTTATCGCTAATGCGTGCGGCAAGATCTGCAATGCCCTGATAACCCACAAACGCCCATTGATCCCAACCCACTGCGCCAGAGAAATAGGCTTTTGCGTGTTCGAAATATTGAGAAGGCTCGCGATTTAGATGCAGGCCTAGCTGCGCATTGAGATTCGCGAGCTTATCGTCACGTGGTTTAAATACATACGGATTGTCTTCAAGCGCAGCACCGAGATCGGATGTTTTGCCATCCGCCGCTTCTGCCGCCAGCTCAACAAAACGATGCAGGAAATAGTCACGAGTGGCTTGGACAAGCTTGCCTTGCTCATCAAGATCGAACTGGATGAACCAGATAACCGGTTCGGTCAGTGTAGTGGGGCGCTGCTGCAAAACAGCAAGCCACGCTTTTTTCTGTAGCGGGTAAGGGTAGCTCTGCTCAGTTTTCTCAAAGGCAAGAAAGTCATCGCGACTGATGGCGCTAACTCGGCGACCTACATCGAAGAAACTCAGTGTGGCGCCGGTGTTTTCCAGAAATTCAGTGAGGGTGAGGCTTTCGGTCATTATTCCAACCAATCGATGAGGTGGCATTCTAAGTTATCCGCCTCATCCTCACAGATGGTCCGATCGCATACGCGCATACCGGCACCAATCACCGAATCCGGGTCGCCAGTGATCAGGGGGTGCCATTGAGGCAGAGGTTTCCCTTCGGCGAGTAATCGGTAACTGCAGGTCTTAGGAAGCCAGTAGGGATCAACCAGCGTGTCGAGGGTGATGGTCACGCAATCGGAAACTCGGGTTGAGCGATTTTTGTAATCAGTACAACGACCTGTGTCGGTATCGAGAAGTCGGCAGTGCACATTGGTGAAATAGATTTCCCCGGTATCTTCATCCTCTAAACGATGCAGGCAGCATTTTGCGCAGCCATCACACAAGGATTCCCACTCATCTCGAGTGAGCTCAGAAAGGGATTTTTCTTCCCAAAAAGGTGAATTTGGACTTGACATGTGGTGCATTCTAACCCGCTAGCCGCACAATATTAGGGTTTTATTATTAACAGGCAGGGGTGTTAAGGATAAAAAGTGATATTTTGCGTTATATTACCCATGTGAAATATAAAATTAACTCTATAAGCCATTGTTTTTTATTTAAAAATAGGGATTGGTCAAAAAGTTGCCAATTTAATAAACTAATAACGAATACGCCGTCTAGGTCGTCAATTTTTCAGTTTCTTAACAGAGTTATCCACAGGGTCTGTGGAAAACTTCCGCTCAAATCAGGGTATGATTTGGCCATCGTCACCTAAGGTATTGATGCACGAGTATTTTGCACAAAATGTCCGCTTCAGAAACGACTGCCTCAGCCCCACTTCCGGAAGATCAAATCCGTCTTATCGAGCAATTCGCCGATGCATTATGGATGGAAAGAGGCTTATCTAAAAATACTTTAGCGGCCTATCAAAATGATTTACGTCATGCGGCTTTATGGTTGGTGGATAACAACTCCTCGCTAAATAAAGCAGGACGACAAGATCTTTTGGGTTACCTCGCGAGTTTGGTTGATCAGCGCGTGCAGCCCAGGACCAGCGCGCGTCGTCTGTCGAGTTTGCGTCAGTTTTATCAATTAGCCGTGCGTGAGCATTGGCTCTCGGAAGATCCGAGTGCATTGATCGAAGCACCTAAGTTAGGTCGACCTCTACCTAAGTCATTGAGTGAGCAAGATGTTGAAGCTTTATTGATGGCGCCGGACGTGGAGACACCCGAAGGTGAGCGTGATCGCTGCATGTTGGAGTTGCTCTATGCGACCGGTCTTCGCGTCAGTGAATTGGTCTCATTGCAGGTTAACGAAGTGAGCTTGTCGCAAGGATTGGTTCGCGTAACCGGTAAAGGCGGAAAAGAACGCTTAGTGCCCATGGGTGAAGAGGCCGCTGATTGGTTGCGCCGTTTTAATGCGGGTGGTCGTTCTGAGTTACTTAAAGCACAACCGTGTGATGCGTTTTTCCCGACACGCCGTGGTGATGCGATGACTCGACAGGCCTTTTGGTATCGGATTAAAAAACATGCCGCTACGGCAGGGATTAAAACCGAGCTATCGCCACATACCTTACGCCATGCTTTTGCCACGCATTTGATTAATCACGGTGCTGATCTGCGCGTGGTGCAGTTATTGTTAGGGCATAGCTCATTGTCTACGACGCAGATCTATACCCACGTGGCACGTGAGCGTTTAGCGAGTTTGCATCAGCAACACCATCCACGTGCCTAGGAACTTGTTACGCGAATCGCGTGTCTGCTGTGTTAGCCTTTGCGGCGTTTTCGAATAATTACCAAGGAAGAAACATGCGTTTAATCACATTAGGAATGATGGCCTTAACCTTACTAAGCAGTGCTGTGATGGCGCAGCCGGCTTCACCTGAGGCAGACAAAGCGGTGCGTGCGGCACTGGCGACTAAGTTGCCTATCCTGACGATCGATGAAGTGAATGCGACACCCATCAATGGTCTTTACGAAGTGGTCTACGGCACTAACCTGATTTATGTCACTTCGGATGGTCGTTTCTTGATGCGTGGCGATATCGTTGATCTTGAATCGCGTGAGCTGCTCACTGAGAACCGTAAGCGTGATTTAAAACAAGCCAAGCTTGCATCACTTAATGAAGACGACATGATTATCTATGGTGACAAATCGTTGCCCTATCAAGTCACCGTGTTTACCGACATCGATTGTGGCTACTGTCGCAAGCTGCACAGCCAAATCAAAGAGTACAACGAAGAAGGTATCCGTATTCGTTACTTGGCTTATCCACGTGCAGGCATCATGCGTGATGGCAAGATGACCGAATCTGCGGCTTTGGCTGAATCGGTTTGGTGTGCTGATGATAAGCATGCGGCGTTAACCGATGCGAAAGCCGGCAAAGATGTACCAAATAAAAAGTGTGGCAGTCCGGTTGCTGCGCAATACCAGTTGGGACAAGACTTTGGTGTGACCGGTACGCCTGCCTTGTTATTCAACGATGGTGAGTTGGTGCCAGGTTATGTGCCACCTAAGCGTTTGGCTGCGGCACTGAAAGCACAGAAGAAATAATTATTCGTCTCGCAGGCGCTTGAGTTCGTATAAGTACTCAAGTGCTTCGCGAGGGGATAGTTCATCTGGATTGATCTGATCGAGATGCTCAAGCACAGCGGATGGTGTCTCGCTGGTCTCAGCAGTAAATAACGATAACTGATCATGCGTGCTTCGCTCTGAAGCCTGTTGCTCTAATTCTTTTAAACGTGTTTTGGCTTGCGCAATCACCATCTTCGGTACGCCAGCCAATGCGGCTACCTGTAAGCCATAGCTCTGATTGGCAGGGCCTTCTTTAACGGCATGTAAAAACACAATCGAATCGCCGTGCTCAACCGCATCAAGATGCACATTGCTGATGGTGGAAACCTCTTCCGGTAGTGCGGTGAGCTCGAAGTAATGCGTCGCAAATAAGGTGAAGGCTTTAATCGATTTGGCTAGTTGAATAGCGCAAGCCCAAGCGAGAGATAAACCATCGAAGGTGCTGGTGCCGCGACCAATCTCGTCCATTAAAACAAGTGACTGCTCTGTCGCGTTATGCAGAATGTTTGCGGTCTCTTCCATCTCCACCATAAAGGTCGAGCGGCCGCCTGCGAGATCATCTGATGCGCCAATCCGCGAGAAGATCCGATCAATAGGACCTAAGGTGGCTGAGCTGGCTGGCACAAAGCTGCCGGCATACGCGAGTAGGGTGATCAATGCCGCTTGTCGCATGTAGGTCGACTTACCGCCCATGTTGGGGCCGGTGATGATCAACATGCGTTGTTTATCATCGAATTGCACATCGTTAGCGACAAAGGGTGTGTTGCTGACTTGTTCAACAACAGGGTGGCGACCTTGCTCAATAGCAATGCCCGGTGTGTTGCTGAGGGTTGGACGTGCAAAGTTTAATGACTCTGCGCGTTCGGTTAAGTTACACAACACATCTAATTCAGCGATGCTGCGTGCACTGAGCTGTAGTGCGCCTAAGCTCTCTTGCAAGGTGCTGATTAACGCTTCATAGAGGGCTTTCTCGCGAGACAGTGATCGTTCGCGTGCTGATAGCACTTGGTCTTCAAACTTTTTAAGCTCGGGGGTGATGAAACGTTCAGCGCTTTTTAAGGTTTGGCGACGTACATAATCGTCAGGTGCATCTTTTGCGCGTCCTTTACTGATCTCGATGTAATAACCATGAATGCGGTTATAGCTCACCTTGAGTGTTTCGATGCCTGTGCGCTCACGCTCACGTGTTTCCAGATCAAGTAAGAATTGATCAGCGTTTTGTGACAAGGCGCGCAGCTCATCGAGTTCGCTGTCATAACCTTCTGCTAAAACACCGCCGTCTCGGATCACCACAGGTGGGTTTTCAACAACAGCAGATACCAATAATTGATGCGTATCAGGATGCTGACTGATCTCGCTAGCAAGCGATGCGATAGCATCGTGTTGAATAGTCGCGAGCTGAGCTTGCAACTCGGGCAGCTGTCCCAAACCATCTCGAAGTAGCGCTAAGTCTCGTGGTCGAGCCGAACCCAAGGCAACACGTGCCAAGATGCGTTCGAGATCACCAATACCATCGAGCGTGTTACCAATGGCTTGGTATTGCTGTTGCAACATCAATGTCTCAATCGCGTCATGACGTTGCGACACCTTCTCAATATCGCGCAAAGGTTGATTGATCCAACGCCCCAGTAAGCGACTGCCCATTGCGGTATGGCATTGATCTAACAAACCAACGATCGAATGTTTTTTGCTGCCATTACTGGCGTGATTAATCTCAAGGTTTTGACGGGTTGCGGCATCAACAACGACAAACTGATCACGATGCTCTAATCGAATGCCCGTGATGTGCGGTAATGCCATCTGTTGGGTTTCGTTAACGTATTGCAGCAAAGCCCCCGCTGCAGTGATGACATGCGGATGATCAGCAAGTCCAAAGCCGCCTAAGTCACGTGTTTTAAACTGATCACATAACAAGCGCTGTGCGACATCTAAATCAAAATGCCAATCAGGACGTTTGGTTAAACCACCTTTATGCCAACGACTCAGTTGCCAATCAAAGTTCTCAGCGATGAGTAACTCAGCGGGTTGTAAGCGTTGCAGCTCAGCTGCCACGGCTTCAGATGAGTTGAGTTGCTGTGCGTTGAATTGACCGCCAGTTATATCCAGCCAAGTCAGTGCAAAGATGTCACCTTGTTGATACAGCGCTGCGAGTAAATTATCGCGACGTTCATCCATCAAGGCTTCGTCAGATACGGTACCTGGGGTAACGACTCGCGCCACTTTGCGCTCAACCGGTCCCTTGCTTGTCGCAGGGTCGCCAACTTGTTCACAAATCGCGACAGATTCACCTAGCTTAACCAGCTTGGCCAGATAGCCTTCTGCCGCGTGATAGGGCACGCCGGCCATCGGAATTTTGTTACCGCCCGATTTGCCACGTGCGGTCAGGGTGATGTCGAGCAAGCGCGCAGCCTTTTCGGCATCTTCATAGAAGAGCTCGTAAAAATCGCCCATGCGATAAAACACCAAGCGATCAGGATGATCGGCTTTGATGCGCAGATACTGCTGCATCACGGGGGTGTGTTGAGGGGCGTTATCGCTCACGCGAGATCAACCAAAGTTGTAGTGCTTTTCGACGTCTTTGGTGATGTTCCAGACGCACTTCATACCTTTAGGAAAGGTGATTAAATCGCCACGCTTAAACGCTTGTGGCTCACCACCTTCTGGGGTCACGGTAAATTCACCACGCACGATGTAGCACGTCTCTCTGTCGTGATATTCCCAATCAAAGGTGCTGACCTCTTTGCGCCAAATAGCCCAGTCGTAAACGCCAAGCACCTCACATTTCATCGGAGAGGCGTTGCGCTCTACCAAAATCTCATTGTTCATAAAGCAATCCTGAAGCATCGAATGTCGATGAAAAACGCATTGTACCGAATGCGCTTTTTCTTGTTTGTGTGAATGCGAGCTATGCCAGAATGAGGCATGCAAAAAGTCCTCCAAGAGATCGCTGAAAAGGCGCTACAGCAGCACATCGTGATTGCCACAGCCGAGTCATGTACGGGCGGTTGGATTGCCCAACAGCTCACCGAGTTATCCGGTTCAAGCGCTTGGTTTGATCGCGGATTTGTTACCTACAGTAATGAGGCTAAGCAGCAGATGCTTGGCGTTTCAGCACACACCCTTGAGCAGCATGGCGCAGTCAGCGAAGCCGTCGTCCGAGAGATGGCAGAAGGTGCGCTGGCAAACAGCTCGGCTAATCTCGCCATCGCGGTTAGTGGTATCGCAGGTCCAACCGGTGGCACGGCAGAGAAGCCGGTCGGTCTGGTCTGGATGGCCTGGGCTATTAAAGAGGGCAAGGTTGATGCGGAGTCGCAGGTCTTTGCTGGAGATCGTGCTGAAGTCAGGCGTCAGGCCGTTGATTATGTTCTGCGTGGAATTGCCGCACGAATCAGCTGATCCGAGAAAAAATGCAAAAAAGTGTAAAAAAAGTGCATTTCGGACTAGAAAACAAAAAGAGAACAAACTACACTCCTGTTTAACAGCTAAAAACACCATGTAGGGGAGAGAACCAATGGATGAGAATCGCAAAAAAGCACTAGCCGCTGCACTGACTCAGATCGAAAAGCAGTTTGGTAAAGGTTCGGTAATGCGTATGGGTGATGGCACCGCGGTACGCGACATCGAAGCGGTTTCAACCGGTTCTCTAACGCTCGATATTGCCCTCGGCATTGGCGGTATTCCTAAGGGCCGTATCATCGAGATCTACGGTCCTGAATCATCAGGTAAAACCACCATGACACTGCAGTGTGTGGCAGAAGCACAAAAGATCGGCGGCACCTGTGCCTTCGTTGATGCTGAGCACGCACTGGATCCTGTTTATGCTGAAAAGCTCGGTGTAGATATGGATGAGCTACTTGTTTCTCAGCCAGATACCGGTGAGCAAGCACTCGAAATTACCGACATGTTGGTACGTTCAGGCGCGGTTGATGTGATCGTTGTCGACTCAGTTGCTGCATTAACACCTAAAGCTGAAATTGAAGGCGAGATGGGTGATTCTCACGTTGGCTTACAAGCACGTTTGATGTCACAAGCTTTGCGTAAGCTGACCGCAAACATCAAAAAATCAAACTGTATGGTGATCTTCATCAACCAGATCCGTATGAAGATCGGTGTGATGTTTGGTTCGCCAGAAACCACCACTGGTGGTAACGCATTGAAGTTCTACTCATCAGTTCGCTTAGATATCCGTCGTATTGGCGCGATCAAGAAAGGCGAAGAGGTGATTGGTAACCAGACTCGCGTCAAAGTGGTGAAGAACAAAGTTGCACCACCGTTTAAACAAGCAGAGTTCGAGATTCTTTACGGTGAAGGTGTTTCACGCGAGGGTGAAATCATCGAGCTCGGCGTTGCCATGGGTCTGATCGAAAAGGCGGGTGCTTGGTACAGCTGTAATGGTGATCGCATCGGTCAGGGTAAAGAGAACGTACGCACGTTCCTGAAAGAGAACCCTGAGCTAGCGAAGTCACTCGAAGCACAGATTCGTGAAGCAGCGATGCCTAAAGCGCAAGCGGCACCACAAGCTGAAGACGAAAACCAAGACGAGATGTCTGATCAGGAGTAATCCTTGACCGACTATACGTCTGAGCTACTTGATCTCGAAGCAGCGGGGGTGCGTTACCTCGCTGCGCGAGAACATAGCCGCTACGAGCTGACTCAAAAGCTCGCTAAAAAGACTGAGAATCCCGCCCTCATAGACCGTTTGCTCAATGATTTTGAGCGCAGAGGACTGCTGTCCGATGAACGGTTCACCGAACAGTATGTACACATGCGCACCCGTCGTGGTTATGGTCCTTTGCGTATTCGTGATGAATTACGACAGCGTGGTGTCGAGCAATCGTTGATTGAAGATTGGATCGATATCAATGGATCGGAATGGCGAGCGCACATCTCCGAGGTGGCCGCACATAAATTCGGTCTTGAACGTGCTATCGAGACCAAAGACCAAGCGAAGCGAGCGCGCTTTTTACAATATCGTGGATTCCCTGAAAATCTGATTCGCCGCTATTTGTGGGACTAAGTCTTCAAACCCTTTGTTTTAGCGCCATTTATCTGCATTTTTAGGTGTTCTCATGGGTGACTTTTAAGTGATTTCCCCATAACATTCCGCCTCTGTTTTTTTAACCGCACAAGCCAGATGAAAACTAGCGCTGAGATCCGTTCTGCCTTTTTGAATTACTTTGCCGAGAATGGCCACCAAGTCGTGGATTCAAGCCCATTGGTGCCAGGTAATGACCCAACGCTATTGTTCACCAACGCGGGCATGGTGCAGTTCAAAGATGTCTTTACTGGCAAAGATCAGCGCAGCTACAACCGCGCGACCACCTCGCAGCGTTGCGTGCGTGCTGGCGGTAAACACAACGACCTCGAAAATGTTGGCTACACCGCACGTCACCACACCTTCTTTGAGATGCTGGGTAACTTCAGCTTTGGTGACTACTTTAAGCGTGAAGCGATTAACTACGCATGGGGCTTCTTAACCGAGGTTTTGCAGCTTCCAAAAGATAAGTTGTGGGTCACTGTTTACGAAAGTGACGATGAAGCCGCTGAGATCTGGTTAAAAGAGATCGGTGTGGATGAGTCGCGTTTCACCCGCATTGGCGATAAGAAGGGCGGTAAGCCTTTTGAGAGCGATAACTTCTGGTCGATGGGTGATACTGGTCCATGTGGTCCATGCTCTGAGATCTTCTATGACCACGGCGATCACATCTGGGGTGGCCCTCCAGGCTCACCTGAAGAAGACGGTGATCGTTATATCGAGATCTGGAATCTCGTCTTCATGCAGTTCAATCGCGATGCAAGCGGTGAGATGACGCCACTACCTAAGCCATCAGTCGATACTGGTATGGGCTTAGAGCGTTTGGCAGCTGTACTGCAGCACGTTAATTCAAACTACGAGATCGATTTATTCCAAGCGCTGATTAAAGCGGCAGCTGCTGCGACCGGCACCAAGGATCTCGAGTCAAAATCATTACGCGTTATCGCAGACCATATTCGTTCATGCGCATTCTTGATCGTGGATGGCGTACTGCCAGGTAACGAAGGTCGTGGTTATGTATTGCGCCGTATTATCCGTCGCGCAATTCGTCACGGTTACCAATTGGGTCAGCAACAGCCTTTCTTCCATTCGCTTGTTAAAGCGCTTGATGAGCAGATGGGTGAAGCCTATCCAGAATTACGAGCAGCTAAGGCGCATGTCGAGCGCGTGCTGAAAGTAGAAGAAGAGCGTTTTGCAGAAACCATCGAGCAAGGTCTACGTATCCTTGATGATGCAATTGGGTCACTCAAAGGCAAGACGATTCCTGGCGAGATTTTATTTAAGTTGTACGACACCTATGGCTTCCCACTCGATCTGACCGCAGACATTGCGCGTGAGCGTGAGCTTGAGGTGGATGAAGACGGCTTTAACCGCGAGATGGAAGCGCAACGTGAACGTGCACGTGCTGCGAGTAACTTCGGTTCAGCGCAATCAGCCGATGTGCAAATCGATGGCGAAACTGATTTCACCGGTTATGAGCGTTTAGATGATCAAGCCACTGTTATCGCGTTGTTTAAAGACGGCGCGAGTGTTGATCAGCTCAACACAGGTGAAGAAGGTCTGGTAATTCTTGATCGCACGCCTTTCTATGCAGAGTCGGGTGGTCAGGTTGGCGATACGGGTGAGCTGGTCAGTAACTCAGTGGCCTTTGCGGTATCTGATACAAAAAAGCAGGGTGGTTCTGTCTTTGGTCATGTTGGTTCACTTAAACAAGGTGAGCTGCATATTGGCGATAACGTGGCAGCGAAGGTAGATAACTCGCGCCGTAAACAAATTGCGCTTAACCACTCAGCAACGCACTTATTGCATGCAGCATTACGCCATGTATTGGGTGATCACGTTCAGCAAAAAGGTTCGTTAAACGATGCAGGTCGTTTACGTTTTGACTTCTCTCACTTTGAACCGATCTCTCGCGAACAGCTGATTGAGATTGAGCGTTTGGTAAATGATCAGATTCGTGAAAACCACATGGTTGAAACACGCATCATGGCGATCGAAGACGCTAAGCAAGCAGGTGCAATGGCACTGTTTGGTGAGAAGTACGATGACCAAGTGCGCGTGCTGCGTATGGGTGATTTCTCTGTAGAGCTTTGTGGCGGTACTCACGTCCGTTCACTCGGTGATATCGGCCTGTGCAAGATCGTGATGGAAACCGGTATTGCATCAGGCGTACGTCGTATCGAAGCGGTTACCGGATCACATGCGATTGAATACATTGAGCGAGACGAAGATCGTTTGATGCATGTTGCGAGCATGGTGAATGCATCGCGCGATGAAGTTGAAGATAAGTTGAGCAAGATGATCGAGCAGAATAAAAAGCTCGAGAAGGAATTGCAGCAACTCAAATCTAAATTGGCCGCTTCTGCAGGTTCTGATTTGGTATCACAAGCGATTGAGGTAAATGGCGTGAAAGCGCTTGCGGCTCGCTTGGATGATGTCGAAGTTAAAAGCCTTCGCGACATGCTTGATCAGCTAAAGAACAAACTGGGTTCAGGTGTTGTGCTACTCGCTGCGGTGAACGGCGACAAAGTGAACCTGATTGCGGGTGTGACTAAAGACTTGGTCGGTCAGTACAAAGCAGGTGATTTGGTAAAAATCGCGGCTGAAAAGTTGGTGGTAAAGGCGGCGGTCGTCCGGATATGGCGCAAGCCGGTGGTACAGATCCATCGGGTGTGGCAGAAGCGCTGGCGTTAGTTGAAACCTATATTCAACAGCAGTCGAGCTAAGACCCTTTAAAAAAACACATAAATCGCGTCTAATGGCGCGCTTTTCGCAGCAGCTCGGTGTTGTTGCAAGACTTAAAGAACAGGAAAACGATGGCATTAATCGTTCAAAAATACGGTGGCACCTCAGTAGGTACTGTTGAGCGCATTCAAAACGTGGCGAACCGCGTTAAGAAGTCACGCGATGCAGGTAACCAAGTGATTGTGGTGGTCTCAGCAATGTCGGGTGAAACCAATCGATTGATTGGCTTAGCAAACGACATCAGCTCCGCGCCAAATCCTCGTGAGATGGATGTGTTGGTAACAACTGGTGAGCAGGTCACCATTGCGCTGCTATCGATGGCATTGCAAGAGATTGGCTGTGATGCGCGCTCATACACTGGTGGTCAGGTTCATATCTTGACCGATAACGCACACGGTAAGGCTCGTATCACTGATATCGATGATGCACGTGTTCGTGCCGACCTTGATGCAGGTCGTGTTGTGGTCGTCGCAGGTTTCCAAGGTGTCGATGAAGATCGCAACATCACAACCTTGGGTCGTGGTGGTTCGGATACCACGGCAGTTGCGATGGCAGCGGCATTGAAAGCTGATGAATGTCAGATCTTTACCGATGTGGATGGTGTTTACACCACCGACCCTCGCGTAGAACCTAAAGCGCGTAAGTTGGATCGCATTACCTTTGAAGAGATGCTGGAGATGGCGAGCTTGGGCTCGAAGGTTCTTCAGATCCGTTCAGTAGAATTCGCAGGCAAGTACAACGTGCCTCTACGTGTCCTCTCGAGTTTCGAAGATGAGGGTGAGGGCACCTTAATTACACTTGAGGAAGATGGCGTGGAAGCGGCAAAAATTTCTGGAATCGCATTTAACCGTGACGAAGCAAAACTCACCATTCGTGGTGTACCTGATCAGCCAGGCGTGGCTTACAAGATCTTAGGTCCAATTGGTGCGGCAAACATCGAAGTCGACATGATCGTTCAGAACATCTCTAACGATGACACGACCGACTTCACCTTTACGGTTAACCGTGGTGAGTATAAAAAAGCACACAAGATTCTGACCGAGACAGCAAACACCTTGGGTGCGCGCGAAGTGGTCGGAGACGACTCGATCGTTAAGGTCTCGTTGGTTGGTGTGGGTATGCGCTCACATGCCGGTATCGCGAGCCAGATGTTCGAGTGCTTGTCGAAAGAAAACATCAACATCCAGATGATTTCGACCTCTGAAATTAAGATTTCGGTGGTAATTGACGAGAAATACTTGGAATTAGGCGTTCGTGCGCTGCACAAAGCGTTCGGTTTAGAAGAGGCCTAATTCGCCACAAAACCTTTGAGTAATTGTCGCGAGTTGTTAAACTTGCGGCCTCTAAAAGCAGACATATGAGCCCGCGGTCATGGATGAACAGGCCGGTGGCGAATAAAGGAGAAAGCCATGCTTATTTTGACCCGCCGCGTAGGTGAAACGTTGATTATCGGTGACGAAGTCTCGGTAACTGTCCTTGGCGTTAAAGGTAATCAGGTACGTATCGGTGTAAATGCACCACGTGATGTATCTGTTCATCGCGAAGAAATCTACGAGCGCATCAAGACTGAAGACGACGCTCCGTCGAATTCT
>JAYQSI010000013.1:0-6172 GCA_038146785.1 Gammaproteobacteria bacterium | reverse complement strand
GCCAAATAACTTTTCACCTTCGCGGCGATAACGACCGGCCAATTCAAAATAACGTGACGAGCCATCACCCAAACGCATCTGCGCTGTGGTTACGAAGTTTTCGTCGTTATCCATAGATGCCCAGACTAAACGATTAAATTCATCACGCTCTTCATCGAGTACAAACATGTTTAAGGTGGGCCTTCAAGAATACCTACCGAAATTGGCGTTGCATCCAAGTAACCCTTAAACACCTCTTAAAAGCTGTTCGTTAATCAGTGCTTGGTTTGCAGTTTAAAGATAAATCCAACGCTCAGATTCGGTTGCCTGGACGTGCGGGCATTGCGCAAGGCATACCAAGACGCCAACGCTAAGACAAAAACCCACCACCACAATGGCAAGCGCCTGCAATGCCGCAAAAGACCCGGCATCATGCTTTCCTAATTTCACCAGCCATTCACGGTTCGCTACCTTTATCCGCACTTGGGAATAGTCGTGACCATGCGCAACGGCATCGCGCTCAAAATAAGGATACAAGTTGATCGGCTTATCATCCGTGATGTCTTGCAGTATTAATTCGTTATTCGATAAGCCCAAATCAAATATAGCATCGTCAATAAACTCTGGCACACGCCAAACACCCATTGCCCACCCTTTTGTGCTTTTATGATTCACGTAGGTGGTCAGCAAAAAAGAGGCTCTATCTTGGGGGTCTTCGACCAAACGAATCGGTTCAGAGATCACCACAGACTCGGTGCGCTTAGCCAAATCCAACAAGCGTTTACGCGCTGGGCTACTGTTTAAATCAAAGCCCATGGCACTGACTGTCAAATGTCGCGGCTCGGTGTAAACAATCGGCGCGATAACCGGGTCGTTATCTTTTGCTTCCACCGGCTTTAAGGCAAAAGTTTCTAAATCCAGCTGTTTAAAGTCAAACCCAAAAAAACCTGCTCGACGCGCTTGTTCACGGTATTGCAACAAGTCTTTGTAGCGCAGCTCTGGAATCCACTGGATCGCATACAGGTCAGGCGATCTTGGCAATAAACGTAACGCTAATTGAGCAAACTCTTTATACGAAACAAAGTCTGATGCGTACATTACGTCCGCCGTGGCATCGACAATACCGCGGCGATTATCCATTGCTTGTTCGATACGCGTTTTAAGCGCTTGCAGCGTGCGCTGTTCAGTATTGTCTTCTAACGCTTTCTCTCGCGAATAATGATCGAGTGCCGCAAAGAATGTCAGCCCGATAATAACTAAAGGGACTAGCCACTCAAGGCGTGATAAGCCGGGTTGTTTCATCTCGCTTCCTTACGATTGTGAACGTTTTTGATGCGCGCGCATCGCCTCTTCGGTTGCTCTGATTGCGTCAGGCAAGTCTTTGAGATGGCGCTCAATACGCTCCCAATTCAATGCACGGAAGGCATTCTCTAACGACTTTGCTACCGCGTGTAATTGCTCCGCTGAGGCATTCGCTGCTGCACCCTTCAACGTATGCGCTTGCACTGCACCCTCTTCCGCATCTCGACTTGAGTAAGCCACCTGAATGTTCGACTGCAACTGCGGCAAATTATCTAAGAACAAGCTGCAGATATTATTCAGTAGCACATCATCATCCACCATGCGCTCTGCCATCTCTGCGCGGTTCCACGCCGCCAGTGCTTTTTTATCACGGGTGTCATCTTTCACAACGATAGGCTCAGGATCAACCAAGTCTTTACCACCTAAGATCGCGCCAAGCACACGGCCAACTTCAGCTTTACTCACCGGCTTGTTCAACCAGCCAGAGATGCCCATTTCCTCGGCTTTGTCTTTTTCTTCCGACATGACATCGGCGGTTAAGAACACCACGGGTATCTGCTTATCGATCTTTGGATGAATACCACTGCGAATCATTTCGAGTAACTCAAGGCCCGAAGCATTTGGCATATGCAAATCGGTTATCACCACATCAAAGGACTGTTTAGCCAAGGCCGTAATCGCAGACGAGGCATTAGCCACCGTCGCAGACTGCATGCCCATCAACTCAAGCAGACGTGACAATGCCATACGGTTACTTTCAATATCATCAACCACCAGCACATTGCCTTTCAGCGAATCGAGTTGTGGCAATTGATGCACCGTAGCGCTTTCTTCAATCACATGGCGCAATGGCAAGCTCACGTGGAAACGTGAACCTTCACCAAGCGAACTGACTAAACTAATCTCACCACCCATCAGCATAATAAGCTCACGGGTAATGGTCAGACCAAGACCGGTGCCGCCAAACTTACGCGTTGTCGATGCATCCGCTTGCTTAAAGCGCTCGAAGACGACTTTTTGCTGCTCTTCCGACATGCCCACGCCGGTATCAATCACATCAATCTCTAACAGATCGGTCGTATCGTTTGACGGGTTCAGTTTGGCGCGAACAAGAACCGTGCCCTCTTCGGTAAACTTGATCGCATTACCAATCAAGTTACTCAGTACCTGACGAATCAATTGCGGATCGGCTAATCGTGGCGCCGTATCAATCGAGGCATCAACGACGTATTCCAAGTCCTTTTTATAAGCTTGGGTTTCATACAGCTTTGTAGCATCTTCGATCAGCAGCGCCATATTGCTCGGCTTAAGATCAAACTGATAATCTCCCGAGTCGATACGCGACAGATCCAACACTTGGTTCAAAATACCCATCAGATCCTTTTGCGCCGTTATCAATTAAGCGCGCCATCTCACGTTCTTCATCACTGAGGTGATCTCAGAGTAACAACTCTGACATGCTTAAAATTGCATTCATTGGCGTACGGATCTCAGTGTGACATATTGGCCAAGAAAGACTCTTCGCCGCCGGGCCTGATTTTCGCTTCTTCCTTTGATGCTAAAGGCGATCAACGCTTGTTGTCGTAGCGCTTGCGCTCCTCACAAAACAAACAAAGTGAATTTTGTCATCAGTGCCATGGTGGCGCCCCTGAATACGCGCATTGAACACACTGCCATCTTTTTTCAGCGCTTCTGCGGGTCTCAAAGTCCATGCCTTAAATCGGCTTAATCGCGTCTTTCAATGTATTGATGCATAACGCTCTCCTCATCTACACACGAACATCATCTCAGTCGACTTTTCACCGAGCATCTCTTCGAGCGAATAACCCAGCACTCTCCAAGGCCTGACATAAGTTTACACCTTGCGCTTACCTGCGACATCGTTTTCAACTCAACGACAATGGACACAGGGATTGGCGAGAATCAGGTAGCGCTGCGCTTGCTCTGACTGATTTCATTGTTTGAACTTAATAGCTCATTTTCTTTCGCGAGTCGTTCAGACTGATCCACGGCAAAGTAAATCACTGCTTGTTCGCCCACGTGCATAACCGAACGACCCATCACGCGGACCGGCACAATGCCCTTAGTGTGATGCTTAATACTCACATCCAGATCAAGCAACTCATTGAGCTTAAGCGCTTGCTTTAGATCTTGTTCAAACTGCTGGTAGCTCGTAGGCTCCATCAATTTGTTCAGCGTGGTAGCGGTTAACTGCTTATCGACAAGACCAAACAACTCACAAGCATTATCGTTACACCAACGAATACGACCATCGCGAGACGCAATATAAATAGCAAACGGCGCGGTATCAAAAATTGCTTCAAGCTGCTGACCACGCTCTTTGGTCATTTGGGTCATGTTCGCTTGTTCGGTCACATCCGAGCTAATACCCACTAAAACATTTTTACCCCATGGGCTATCTGACCATGCGTAAGTAGCAACTCGATAGATTTTTTTCTCACCTTGCTTAGTACGCATTTCAAAATACGGATAGGTTAAGTCTTTGCGTTTATGACTTAACTCTTCAGCGCGCTCAATAACTGACGGAGAGAATAAGGTCAGAATGTTTTCCACCGGTGCTTTCAGCACCTCCTCTCGGGTGTAACCCAAACCTTCAGCGAAGGTGTCGGTGCAATCGACTAAACGCTTGGTATCGTAGCTCAGCATCCACACACCCATACCAGATGCACTAAAGGTGATCAAATACGGTACTAAATAGGCCTGCTGCTTTTTTAACTTCTTTTTTGTGCTTTTCGTGGCTGAAATATCATGTACAAAAACACACCACCGACTCAGGAAACTCATTGTTTTCGGGCTGATAAATCGCAGTAACTTCGACATAAATGGGTTCACCAAACTTTCGCTTATGCATCGACGTAAAGGTCAGCGTGCCAACCTCTTTTGTCGCCAATGCGGCTTGCTGAACTTCATCGGGCGTTTTCAGCGCATCGATATCTTTGATCTGTAGCTTCAGCGCTTCTTCTTTACTCAATCCCCACAGGTCTGCCATCGCACTATTCAGATCCAGCACATTGACGCCATCCAGATTCAGGACGACGCAACCTGTTCGTGATGCTGTCATTCGCACGATAAATTTGCTTTAAACGCAGCGTTTCGCTTTTTCTTCACTGATATCGACAACAAAGCTAACAATGTGCGCTGGCAAGTCATCCGTGGCTTCTGCTGCCACCAATGAAATATCGACATCAACTAAGCGGCCGGCTTTAGTTTCACTGACGCATTGCAGATGGCGCTTTGCCGTCACGCTGAATACCTTTGAGTACCTTATCGATTTTGTGTTCAGGAATACTCGGATCGATGTCGGATAAGGTGAGTTGCTTTAACTCCTCAAGGCTGTAACCAAGGTATCTGCCCACTCTTGGTTAGCATCCAGAATCTGACCTTCTCGAGCGAGAGGATAATAAAACCAATACCTGTTTGTTCGAGATTGGTTTGAATATGCAGTGCGCTGCTGCAACTTCAGATAAATCTGAGCTGAGCTGTTGATTGGCCTTCGAGAGCTTTTGTTCGGCGCGTTTGAGACTCGCTGTGCGACGTCGCACCATCAAATCAATAAAACCACCCAGCCTGCTAACAAGCTCGCGAAAGCGAAGATTATTTCAGTGACATAGTTACCCGGCGCAAAACTCAAATCTTGTTGATCTATGATGATGGAGCCTTATCGGCAAATTTGCGATTAAGGAATGTTTAAGCGGTGCAGTTGTTTGTCATCAAAGACCTGTTGATGTATCGGAAGACTGGATAAGTGGCACGTTCTTCCTCGGACTCATTCGCGAGATAGGTTTGATAATCAAACAAGCGGCCCCGTTGATGCTCTAACACCACATCGGCTAACAGCTCGCCATAAATGAGCGGTTGTTGCAGTAAACCACCTAAGACGCCTTTGCCGTTCATCATCGAGGCAAAATACGGCACTACTGACATCAATCGCCGCTGCAATGGTGTTAATCATGACAGCAGGTACCACAGGACCATTGGCATCTTTAAATTCGGCGGTAAAAAACACCATGCCGTCTTTCGCCGGTTGAGCGCGGAGATAATCGATGTACCCTGTGTGCTCATCAACGGCATGTAGTTAACCTGAGCGGTTAAGGTGCCTTTTGTTTTTAAGTGCCTCTACCGCCGCCATCAGGGTTTTATCGAGATAGCGTACTTTTGGGTTGCGAACAGATACAGCTGTTTGGAGTTGATGCAACTGCAACGCTTGCTCGAGCGCTTGATCGATTAATGACGGGCGCTCGACGATGAGCGTATTGGGTACATCAGACGATTGTGTGGCTTTAAAGGTTCTGCCCGATTTGGCTTCATAAATCTTGATGGCATTCGGCAGCAGCTGATTACCGGCTTTTTTTAGATACGGCTGCATGCCTTCGGTGGGCGTGGTGACGATCACACATAATCAATGTTGGCATTCGCATAGCGCGCATTCAGTTGCTCCACCGTTAATGCCGGTACGCCACGCCTACCCAATGATTCAAAATCTCACGGTGCAACTAACATGTGGACCTTCTTTGCCAAATGCGCTAACAAACCATCGGTGGTTTGTTCGTTCCATGGGTTAGTCGATGGCGAAAGAATCAGCACATTCAGCGGCTTAAGTGCCGAATCGGCGGCAAACACACCAGGCACCCACAGACATAACACCAACGCTAAGCGACGTGTGGCGGCTGAAAGGGTTTGATAGAGGGAGTTGTGCTGCATGCGCTAACGTCCTGTTGTTATATTTCTTTCCTTAGTAAGAAAGCTCAGTATATGCCTAACTCCATGGCGTTTCTACAGTAAAGTGCTTGTTTTTTCGTGCGAAAATTCTTACAACTAGGTGATTCTTGCAGCTCCACCATCGGGTCGATCACCGCATCTGGGTTGTAAT
>JAYQSI010000012.1:0-12797 GCA_038146785.1 Gammaproteobacteria bacterium | reverse complement strand
AAGTATTACTCTTCATCTGATCATCCTGATGGCGTCCGTTCGCGCTGACGGCGCTTTCTCTGCGCCAAACTTGCCACGAAGAGACTCGTGCTGCCGACCGGCAGTCATTGCCGGGAGTTCATTTCGTACTGATCCGGTACAGCGTCGCTCGACCGATGGAGCACGCTTACTCCAACGTCATCCGCTGATGCTGCACCCGTCTACCAACTTGGCCTGGATCAGCGCCACCGTCACATCGGCTTTACGTTTTACCACTTCATCGGCCTGAAATGATGCCGCTTGCGGATGTGGGCCAGGCCAGCGGTGTGCTGGAAAATGGTGCCGGGGTCTTCGTATCAGGCGACGGAAGAAGTCGTTCAGCAGCTCGAGTGGATCAGTGTCAGCGCAACTTGAACTGAGAAGGTCAACGAGACTGCAACTGAGTCGATGTTCAAAGCTGGAGCCCTCTTTACTACATTGGCTACCAGATGCCAGGTGAGCTCCGCCACGATGATGCTCAGCGAGCGACAAGGACACGCGTGAACGTATCGATCTGGTGGTGCACTGAGCGGAATCAACAGCGCTGGCGACAATCCGTGCATCCGCCGGCTGCAGAGATCATGAATGGGCCCACGCCGCGGCCACAGCGGCGCCGGTCTGCTATGGTTATTCATTGACCGGATCTCCACGCTGAACGCCTGGAGTGAAGTCACGGCCAGTCGCGCCGAGCGCAGCGCCGAGATGAGCCAACCGGGGTTTAACGTGGGCCCCAAGCGCGCCCCACCATCGCATTCAGGCAGATCCCGTTCGCGCGCAGGAGTCAGTTTTTCCGAGAGTGAGCCGCAGCAGGCGTACTACGCGCGCGGCGTCCGACGGGAACGAGTTTTATCGATTACCCGAACACCGTCAGTGAACACCATTCTGGTACGCTACAAAGAAGAGGACTGCCATGATGCCCGGGATCTGGAATCGCTCCACATCACGACGCCGGATTTACGCAGGCGCTGCTCAAGACGATGGCCACGGTGACCCGAAGTCTTGCCCTGACGTCCATCGAGCACGACATTGCGGCGTGCGTGATCGGCGTCACGGGGCTTCTACCGCCACGGTCTGCTTCACCATGGACGTGGCCATGGGTCTCGTTTCGAAACCTACGGAGGATCCGGCGTTGGTATCGAACCGGTCAACTTTTCCGCGCCCGGATACGGCATGGAGATGCGACATGACACAGCTGACGGACAGCTTCCGAGACTGCTGACCGGCCTGGGGCCTGCGCCCATCTTCATGTACCTGGTCCTGGTCATGCAGTTCCGCGGCTTCCTGCAGCCGCTTACGATGATCGCCTCACTGCCGCTGGAACTGGCCGGAGTCTTCACGGCGCTAGCGCCGCATCAGTCCTTTCCGACGGTCTCGATTCTCGGAATCATCGTGCTCACCGGAATGGACATCACCGCCGGCGGTCCTCGGCGGATCGGACCGCCCGATCATGCGCTGCCAGGACTGAATCCCCCGCGACGAAGCGCCGCGCGCGCCTGTCCGGACCGGCTGCGTCCCATTCTGATGACATCGATGATTTCGCTGATCGTGCTGCTTCCGGTGGCCATCGCGCCGAAGACGGCATGGACGCCTATCAGCGCCGCTCGCCACCACCGTCGTTGGCGCTCCGCTGAGAAGGTCGCTAAAAAAGTTGCCAGGAAAACGGCGAAAAAGAAAGCAGCTAAAAAGCGTTAATGAAAAAGGCCGCAGTCGCGGCCTTTTTTATGTGCTCAATCTTTACCGATTAGCTCTATCTGATAACCATCAGGGTCTTCAACAAAAGCGATGATCCGAGTGCCTGCATTCATGGGTCCGGCGTCTCGAATGATCTTGCCGCCCTTCGCTTTGATTTGAGCGGTGGCTTCGTAAACGTCATCAACTTCTAGTGCGATATGCCCAAAGCCAGTGCCCATATCGTAGCTTTCGACGCCCCAGTTATAGGTCAGCTCAAGCGCGGCTTGCTCGCTTTCATCGCCATAGCCTAAAAAGGCATTGGTGAATTCACCTTTTGGATAGTCTTTTTGGCGTAGCAGTTTCATGCCCATGATCTCGGTATAAAACGCAATCGAGCGCTCAAGGTTGCCAGATCGAATCATCGTATGAAGGATGCGCATATCAGTTGCCTGCCACGGTCATTTGTTTGATCAACCAAGAGCCGGTGTTATAGCTGCTTGGAATATCGTTATCGGTAGCTACGGCTTCAAGGTCTTGGAACATTTGTTGAAGATTACCTGCTACGGTGATCTCTTCGACAGGATAAGCGATCTCGCCATTCTCAATCCAAAAGCCTGCCGCACCACGCGAGTAATCACCGGTAACCGTGTTGCTTCCTTGGCCCATCAGTTCGGTGATGTAGAGACCGGTTCCCATCTCTTTAAGAAGCTCTTCACGAGACTGACCAGTGCTTTGAATAATCGGGTTACGTACGCCGCCAGCGTGACCGGTTGTCGTCATCTTGAGTTTGCGCGCACTGTAGCTATCTAAAAGATAAGTAGTGAGATGTCCGGCATCGATTAGCTTCTTATCAGTAGTCGCCACACCTTCGTTGTCGAAGGGGGCGCTACCCAGCGCTTGCAATAGGTGAGGTTGTTCAGCGATGTTGACCCATTCAGGGAAAAGCTGATCGTTTAGCTTGCCACCTAAAAAACTGGCATCGCGATAAATCGCAGAGCCACGCATGGCGCCAAACAAGCCACGCATCAGGCCACCCGCCATCTCAGCACTAAACAGCACAGGGCACTTGGTTGTCTTTATCTTGCGGCTATTTAAACGAGCGATAGCACGCTCAGCAGCTTTTAAACCCACGCTCTCAGCGCTATCAAGTTTTTCAGCTAATCGACTTGAGCTATACCAGTAATCGCGTTGCATCTGATCACCGGTACCGGCAATCACTGAGCAGCTTAAGCTATGACGCGTAGCAGGATAGCCGCCAACAAAACCATGACTATTGGCATACACATAGGCGGTAGCTTGGGTGTGAGTGCTGGCGCCTTCTGAGTTGCTGATACGTGAGTCAGCTTCTCGTGCGGCGGCTTCACAGCGCAGAGCAATTTCTGCAGCTTCATCTGCGCTGACATTCCAGTGATGGTTTAGATCAAGATCAGGAATGGATGTTGCCATCTTGTCAGCATCAGCTAGACCTGATGCAGGATCTTCTGAGGTGTACTTCGCAATCCGACAAGCCGCTTCAACCGTTTCTTTTATCGCGTTGGGAGTGAGATCAGTCGTGCTCGCCGATCCTTTGCGCTGACCAAAATAAACGGTTACGCCTAAGCCATGATCGCTAGTGCGTTCGATCGTTTCGATCTCACCAAGACGAACGCCAACGCCTAAACCACTTTGCGCATGTACGGCTGCTTCAGCTTGTGAGGCGCCTTGTTGTTTTGCTTCATCGAGTAAGTTGGCAACAACACTTTGTAAACTTTCTAAGGAATGACTCATGCTGCGGTGCCACCCACAGTCATTTGATCTATCTTAAGAGTAGGCTGACCGACACCAACTGGTACGCTTTGGCCTTCTTTGCCACAGACGCCGACGCCGTTATCTAGCTTAAGGTCGTTACCGACCATGCTGATCTGAGTCATTGATTCAGGACCGTTACCAATTAAGGTGGCACCTTTAACTGGCGTAGTGATCTTGCCGTTTTCAATCAAGTAGGCTTCGTTAGCTGAGAAGACAAACTTACCTGAGGTGATATCAACTTGGCCGCCGCCAAAGTTAACGGCATAAATGCCTTTATCCACTGAGGCGATGATCTCTGCGGGATCACTTTCACCAGCTAGCATGTAAGTGTTAGTCATGCGCGGCATGGGAAGATGAGCATACGATTCGCGACGACCATTGCCGGTGGTTGGCATGCCCATCAAGCGCGCATTCATCTTGTCTTGCATGTAGCCTTTGAGAATTCCATTCTCGATCAGCACGGTATTTTGAGAAGGCGTGCCTTCATCATCAATGCTTAAAGAGCCACGACGACCATCCAATGTGCCGTCATCGACAACGGTGACTAAAGGTGAAGCTACTTGTTCGCCGATGCGGCCGGAAAAAGCTGAAGTACCTTTACGGTTAAAGTCTCCTTCAAGACCATGGCCTACTGCTTCGTGTAATAACACACCTGGCCAGCCTGGCCCGAGCACAACAGGCAGCATGCCTGCGGGTGCATCAATAGCTTCTAAGTTAACCAATGCTTGGCGTACAGCTTCTTTGGCATAGCTTTCGGCTTTGTCTTCATTTAAGAAGAACTCGAGCGAAGTGCGAGCACCACCACCGCAACTGGCTTGTTCACGGCGACCATTTTGTTCAACGATCACACTGACATTCATACGCACTAAAGGTCGTACGTCACCAGCCATCTCGCCTTGTTCGTTAATCACGAGAACAGTGTCGTGTGCTGCAACCATGCTCACCGTGACCTGCTTAACGCGTGGATCTTCAGCACGTGCTAAAGCATCGAGCTTCTTCATCAGATCAAGCTTTTGTGATTCGCTTAAGGTGTCGAGCGGATTGATCGCAGGGTAGAGTGCTTTCGCATCACGCTGAGATTTCAGACCAAAGTGACTGTCTTGTTGATGATGTGCAATAGCGCGTGCCGCACTGGCAGCATCTAAAAGTGCATTAGTTGATAACTCATCGGTATACGCAAACCCAGTTTTTTCACCACTGATCGCGCGTAATCCTGCACCTTGCTCAATGTTGTGGTTGCCTTCTTTGATAATGCCGTCATCAAGAATCCAAGACTCAAGTCGCGAGTACTGAAAGTACAAATCAGCCGCATCAATTTGGCGGCTGAGTAAGCGGTCCATCACTTTGTTGATGGCTGAGTCGTTAAGCCCGGGTTTGTCGAGCAGGGTGGCTTTCGCCAGATCTAAAGGTGTTGTCATAGTGGATTGTGTTTAATTGCACTTCAATTGACGATGCTGCAGACAAGGAAAGTTGCGGCGTGTATTGGTTTGGAAATCATGATTGATATTACCGATTGCAAAACCATTGCCTTTGTCACGCTTATCTAAAACGCTACCCCATGGATCAACAATCATGCTGTGGCCATGGGTTTCACGACCTTTGACATGGAAACCACCTTGGTCAGCGGCAATAACATAAGCCAAATTCTCAATTGCGCGGGCACGTACAAGGGTTTCCCAATGCGCACGTCCTGTGACAGCAGTGAAGGAGGCAGGTAAGGCAATCACCTCGGCGCCTTTGTCGATCATCGCGCGGAATAGCTCAGGGAAGCGTAAGTCATAACATACTGCAACGCCGAGCTTGCCGACAGGTGAGTCGATTACGGTGACGCTGTCACCTGGTTCGATGGTGTTTGATTCGTTAAAGGTCCTCTGCAGACTCAACAATGTTTACATCAAACAGGCGACGCTTGTCGTAGCGACCAACTTCTTTGTCCGCGATCGTTGAAGATCAAACTTGAAGCGCGCCATTTAGATTGATCATCACCTTCTAAAGGAATGGTTCCACCGACGATCCAGATACCTAATCGTGCGGCAACACGCGAAAGGAATTGTTGCAAAGGGCCGTCACCCTGAGCTTCACGGAACGGCAAGACGTCTTTACGAGTTGCCAAGAAAGGCAAAAGATTCAGGTAAGACAGCCAGCTTGGCGCCTTGTCGAGCGGCTTCTTCTAGCATTTTCTCGGTCGCTAAGAGGTTTGCATTGATATTGGTGCCAGAGGCTAGTTGGATAGCCGCAACCTTTGTCATGCCATAGCTCATGAAGTACTGTCGCCTTATCAAATCGAATCTTTCAATATGTTAACCAATGCGTACTCAGCTGTCTGAGTTAATGCACATTTATTTAGCGTCGTCGCCCTTAAGATTTTTAAGTGTGCGTTGGAAAATGTTTTGGCGATCCTCAGTAGGTTTCACCATATCTTTTTGCTGATCAGATGCTTTTTTACTTTCTTTACCAGTTAGAGCATTGAACAAGCGAGAGAAAGCGCCACTAGTATCGAGTGCGAAAGCTGAGGGGTCCTCCCAATCGCCGGTAACCTCATAGTCAAAACGGTAGGCGCGATTGATGCGATCTCCGAGCACTTGCTGAGCTGAGGAAGGTGGCAACGCCCGTGACGGTCCGCCGACGGCAGACGCGGCCAGTGGAAGCAAGGTGTCTAGATCAGGTGTGACGTTAACTCGCAGATCAAAATCTTCAGCGACCAGACCAATACGACCGCCCCAGATCAATAACTCCTGGCGCCCTGCATATGGAGATAGAATGTTTGCTTGACCCAAGCCAACACCAAAATCGGCGCTTATGTAGTCGTAGCTATAGCCTTTTTTCGTCCACCAAAGTCAGTCAGGCGCTTGCCAAACGCATCAGATTCAACAAGCCAAGAACGCGCGTGATACCAGGCTCCAGATCATTCAAGCGGCCTTTGCTGTAGCGCATCGAAGCGAGTCCTTCAATCGATGCCAAGTGAAACTGTCCAGGATGACCTGGCCAAGACAATGATTTGATCTTCGCGTCGAGTGATGACTCTGAGGTGTGCTCAGCATAACCGAGTTGCTTAAGAAGCTTACCGATATCGGCAGCATTTATTTCACCATCAATACGCGTCAACGGTGAGGGTGATCCCCCACCCAATAGCCATGAAGATCTGCAGTTCCGCTTTCACCATTGATCAAGAGATGATCAACCTCTTGGCCGTCGATGCGACGAGTCGATGACATTGACAGCTTGCCGAGCGAGGCATCGTTTAGTTTGAAGTCATCGATTTGCAGTTCAAGTGTCGGCAATGCCCGTGGGTCGAGCATGCTAGGTTCTGGGCTTTGAAAGGAAGGTTTTCCAACACCCGGGTCAAAGCGCAGATAGGCTTTCGATAAGTTAGCGACAATGCCTGAATCTCTTACTTTTCCGCGAAATAGAACCGGCTAGTTGATCGCCCGTGATCTTTCGCGCTTAGTGAATCTCCTTTGGCATCGAGCGTCGCTTTGAAGTTTGTAAATTGAGTCGCGCCTAATTCCATTAGTTGGGTATCAATTTTTAACTTAATTGCACGATTTGAGCTTTCGCCACTGGCTAATGCTTTTTGCCATTGCGCAAGATTTACGCGAGGCACATTAATGTTTAAGTGCAAGGTGTTATCACTAGGTAGGGTCGGTTTTTTATCCCCAAGCGTTATAGCGCCACGCTCGCCATCGGATGAAAAAATGGCGTGAATATTTTTCTTATAGTTTAGTTCAACGTGTTCAATACCTTCATTGATGGGCATAGTCACACGGAGGAGTTGCGATTGAGCTTTTGGCTTACCGACCGGTTGTGGTAAATCGATAGCAATACCCTTTAACTGACTCTCTATGCTCAGCTCAAGCTGCTTTTATGCTGTCACGTGGCGGAATGACGAATTGAGCCGCAACGTTTGTTTCACCAGTGATCCCTTAGCGGCAGCTTCGGTAGCTCTGCCTTAAGCCGATCAATACCCAGGCCAGGTCTCTAAGTTAATCTTCGTTTCGCCATCAGTGTTATCAATATGAGAGCTGAAAGGTTTATCCCAAACGATACCGGTGAGCTAGTTGGCTGAAACACCATCAAGAGAAATCTTTAGCGCGCCATTGACCTTGTTGAGAACAAGCGGCCAGCTACTCAAGGTTAGGTCGTTATCATTAAGATGAATTGCCCCATCAAGCGCATAGGTCTCATCATTGGCAGTGCAAGTGGGACTTGTAGCTTTAGTTCAGTTCGACTTTGGCCTGTAAGTGAAAACGCATCAGCTAAGTAGCCTAGTTTTTGATTTAAAGCTTTAGACTGCAGCACACGAAGTGCATCTTGAGCAGGGCCTTTGAGTGAGCCATTAAGTAGTAGGGGAGAAATAGGCTCTAAGCTTTTGATCTCCGCGTGGACTGTCTGCAAAGGCGAGTTAAGAATGACGCCTTTGTCCTGTAATCTCCATGCTGTTTTCATAAACCAAGCTCAGCATTCATGTTGTTGATAGCGGGCCAATCCGCATTAAAGCGCAAAGGCGCATCGCTCAAATGACCAATAACAGAGAAAGTGCCATCGCGAGTTAGATCATAGGGAAAGTGGGAAGCCGGACCGTTAATCAGTACGCGACCTTGATCGAGTGTTCCGCTCTTGAGTGAATCGGTTAACCAGGTGACAAGATTTGTTGTGAGATAAGCATCGGGCAAAAATGCTCAAGATACTGCACATCAATAGATGAAAAATCGCTGCTAATAAATAAGTGTGGTTGGGTGCTCAAGTTTTGTCACAGCGCCATTAAGGTTCATCGACATGCCGCGACTTTCAATATGTGCAGTATCAATTGATAAGGCGGTGTTGGCTAAGAGGTTTTTCACTCGAACTTGTGCTTTAAGTGCGTCTAGCTGGAAAGGGCGCTTAAAGAGCGATTCAGCTTTTAGTGCATTATTTTTGGAATCGACGGTGACTGTAAGTTGATCGTTGAAGTGCGAAACAACGGCTCGATTAAGCGTGCCCTGTAAATTGAATTGATTCAGCGTATCCGCAGTTTGGGGACTAGACGCTAAAAATGGAATCAATTGGTTCGCTAATCCCATGGGTAGATTTTCTACACCCGCTTAAGGGGTGTGCTTTTAGCATCGTGTGGAAGCGAAAGCGCTAATTTAAAACTGCCTTGCTGATTAGCTAGGGCCAGTGATTCGCTTGAAGCTCAACTTGCGTGGCATTGTCATTGCGTGTGGTGCTAATAAAAGCATTTAAGCTAGCATGATCAATAGCAACATTTTGCTTTGAAAGACTGAGTTGATTAAGCGTGACCTCACCTTGATTAGTAATGACGGTGGCATCTTTCCAGGACTGCGCCAATGAGAGCTCGGCTTTACCATCACGTATGTCAATCGCGTCGAATTCAAGTTCTTCTGCTAGCGCTGGCAAGTTCAGCTGTTTAACCAGTAGCTGACTTTCACCTGACCAATCATTGTTAATGGATTGCCATCTATGTCAGCAATAAAGTCCAGATTGCCAATAGATGAATTCAGCGATGCATAGCCATAAAATGGGTGGGAGTCACTACCTTCAACATAAGCGTTCAGGTGATCAATGGTGATTGGCGCTTTGGCGCGACGCATATCCTGCCAAGTTATTTGAATGTCATGCAGCGTCAGCTTTGCCCGAAGCATCAAACTGGTATCGCTATCGGCTTGTTGAGCAAAGCCATCGAGGTGAATCTTTCCATCGAGTTCGCGAATTAACTTCAATGCCAGTTGATCGATGTGCACATGTACGCTATTGGGTTGGTTACTGATAAGTGCGAGGGGGAAATGTTTTAGGCTGATTTGTTTTTGCAGATAGCGGCTGAGATTCAGTCGCAATTTGAACATCGTGTAAAACAACTTTAGGTAAGGCGCCAAGCCATGAAATCTCAGCTCGAGAAAGTTTAAGGTCTATGTTGCCATGCTGTTTTGCAAGTTGAACGATGTCGGCATCAAGGTTTGAGTAGCTCGGTAGCGTGAGGCGCGCAATTAGCACCACGAGGCCTAGAGCAATAATGGTGTAACTAATGATGCGTTGAAGTGCTGTCGCGATCTGCATAACCCTTAGACAAGCACCACGTCGTATTGTTCTTGGTGTAAAGCATCTCAGCTTGTAACAGTTGCCTTGCCAATGAATTGCTCAAGCTCAGCTAAGTTTTGAGATTCTTCATCGAGCAGGCGATCAATGACGTCTTGAGATGCCAATACAAGTAATTGTTCGACATCGAATTGACGTGATTCGCGAATGATCTCGCGGAAGATTTCGTAGCAAGTTGTCTCAGCGGTTTTGATTGCGCCACGACCGCGACAACTTGGACAAGGCTCGCAGAGTACGTGACCTAATGATTCACGCGTACGTTTGCGAGTCATTTCAACTAAGCCAAGTGACGACACTTCAGTCACATGCGTTTTTGCATGATCTTTAGCTAAGCAACGTTCAAGCGCGCGGATAACTTGGCGCTTATGCTCAGGATCGGTCATATCGATGAAGTCGATAATGATGATGCCGCCAAGATTACGCAGGCGTAGCTGACGACAGATCGCTTGCGCTGCTTCTAAGTTTGTTTTGAAGATGGTCTCTTCAAGATTGCGGTGACCGACATAGGCGCCGGTATTCACATCTACCGTGGTCATCGCTTCAGTTTGATCGATGATTAAATGACCACCTGATTTCAAATCTACGGTGCGCTTGAGAGCTTTTTGAATTTCATCTTCAACACCATACAGATCAAAGATGGGGCGATCGCCAGGGTAGTATTCAATACTGACATTGCTGTCAGGCAAATATTTTTCTGCGAACTCATTCGCTTCTTTAAAGGTTGAGCGTGAGTCGATTCGGATACGTTCCACATCAGGGAGTAATCAAGTCACGAAGGGCGCGAATCGCTAAAGGCAGATCAGCATGAATCACATCAGTTGGTTTTTGCGCTGCTTGCGTTCGTTCTGAATCGGAACGCCATTGACGCTCTAAGTAGCGCATATCTTTCCAAAGCGCTTCTTCGCTCACGCCTTCTGCGGCAGTCCGTGCGATAAAGCCTGCAGGGATATCGAGCTCTCGCTGTAACGAGCCAGTATGTCGCGCAAGCGCGCGCTCTTCGTCTTCTTCAATCTTTTGTGAAACACCGACAGTGCTCATGTTCGGCATATAAACCAAATAGCGAGAAGGTATTGAGATGTTGGTGAGGCGTGCACCTTTGCGCCGAGCGGATC
The DNA here is from genome assembly GCA_038146785.1 of Gammaproteobacteria bacterium. Lineage (GTDB taxonomy): Bacteria > Pseudomonadota > Gammaproteobacteria > Chromatiales > Chromatiaceae > VMDJ01. Next base: position 2,115 of record JAYQSI010000012.1, on the reverse strand, counting down.
TTTAACTTGCACGAACGACTTCGCCGTTCTCATGGACTAGATCAGTAATTTGGTCTTTTGCACCTTCAGGGTGATAGATATCTGATGCATGTAAAAAAGCAGCGTTCCAGGGGCCAACATTAACGAAGGCAGCTTGCATACCGGGTAGTACGCGACAGATGCGACCTTTATAAATGTTGCCGACCAGTCCGCGCTTAGCTGCTCGCTCAATGATGATTTCCTGCACAACACCGTTTTCGACGATCGCAACGCGCGTCTCCGGTGGGGTAACGTTGATAAGGATTTCTTCGCTCATAAACAGATGCTATCCGATCTTGATGCCGGCTTGGGCTAAGAGTTGGGCTGTTTCAAACAGTGGTAGCCCCATGATGCCTGAGAAGCTGCCATTTATCCGTGAAATGAAGACGGCTGCCTGACCTTGAACGGCGTAGGCACCGGCTTTATCCGTAGGCTCGCCCGTCTCCCAGTAGGCTTCGATCTCTGCTGTGCTGAGATCACGAAAGGTCACCAGACTTTCACTGAGTGCATGGTGTTCGCTGCTGCCAAGCAGAGAAACGGATGTTAGAACCCGATGGGTTTTGCCCGATAGAGCGCTGAGCATCGCAATGCCATCTTCGCGATCGAGGGGTTTGCCTAAAATCTTGTCGCCGAGGATCACCGAGGTGTCTGAGCCAAAACCCAGTCATTTCGGTATCGCTGATGAATTACGCGCGCCTTTTCTTGTGCCATGCGCATCACGTAATCCTCGGCTAACTCGTTATTAAGTGGTGTTTCATCGATATCGGCTGGCGAGGTTTCAAATGACACACCAATTTGGCTAAGTAGCTCAGCGCGACGAGGGGATTGGGAGGCAAGACGAATCATTTCAGGCACGGTGATAAGGATGATTGCGTAGCACGCTCCACGCACGATAGATCTGCTCACTGAGTAGAACGCGTACAAGGGGGAGGCAGAGTCAGCGGTGAGAGTGACCATTGCTGTTTGGCAAGAGCTTTAGCTTCAGGTGCAAGACCTTCAGGGCCACCAACCAACAGGGCGATATCTGATCCTTGATTCATCCAGCCGTCTAGCTGTTCAGCTAGCGCTTCGGTTGACCAAGCTTTGCCATCAACCTCAAGCGCCACAACCCAAGCATTTTTAGGAATGGCAGCAATCATGCGTTCGCCTTCATCACGCATTGCGCGGGCGATATCAGCATTCTTGCCACGTTTGCCAGGCGGGATCTCGACGAGCTTAAGAGCGCATTCGTTGGGTAGGCGCTTGGCATACTCTTGATACCCTCGCTGACCCAGCGGGGCATCTTTTCTCCAACGGCGATGAGGTGAATATTCATCACGAAGCTCCGTTGAAGCTCAGCACTTAAGCGTGATCGTTACGACGTTTTTCAGCATAGGCGGGATCAAGCTCCCAGAGCTTTTCGATTTGGTAGTAGTCACGCACGCGTGCTTGCATCACATGCAGTACGACACCGTTGAGGTCGACTAATGCCCATTCACCCTCTTTGACACCTTCTTCGCCAATTGATGCGTTTACCCGCTTGCTTAGCTTTAAAAGCCACAGATTCAGCAGTCGCTTTGACGTGACGCTCAAGGGTGCCGGAGCAACAATAATCGAAATCGGTAATGGCGGTACGGCCACGAACATCAAGCACATTGATGTCGAGTGCTTTCATATCTTCAAGCGCATTGACTACAAAGTCGCGCAATTCTTCGGCTTGCATGGGAAATCCAATAAAAATGCTATGTGCGCGATTTTAGCGCATTGCGCAGTATCGCTCAGTTAGCTTGCTTGATCGCTGGTGTTTTTTGGATGTATTTCAGCGTGCTGTTAGGCAACAAAGTTGGCTTGCTGATCTTGGGTGACTTTTTCACGAATCTCGCTTGATGCAATATCCAGCTGGGTCACCTCAAGGAAGAAGATCTTGCCTGCAGCTGAGGATTGAAGGCTTCCAAGGTCATCACAGGCGTGATCTTTGACCAATTCTGCTAGGGCAGAGTCGCTCGGCACAGAATAGCCAGGTCGTTTAAGTACAGTTGCTTAAGTTGCAGAATCCTGCTCAGGGTCGCGCCAGCGAAATCAAAGCCGTTACAGAATGCATCCGTACCGAGCAATAAA
>JAYQSI010000011.1:0-4209 GCA_038146785.1 Gammaproteobacteria bacterium | reverse complement strand
GTCGAAAAATAAGGTGCACAAGCGATGTTATGACCATAGCAATCGCCAGTAAGGCCTGTCGACCGCCCTGCACATCAAGCAAACCAATCACGCTAAAGCCCACCAAAACCATCAATATCATCACTGGCAGGACACGCCCAAAATGAAGCAGCAGCCGTGAATCTTTGTGTGACTTCAACAACACAAAGGGCGTTGCTCGAGTGATGAAGGTTGCTAACCCCATCACCGCAAAAAACAAAATTAACTCAGCTGTTGTCATATCGATACTTCTTTACGGTAGCCCAATAGCGAGATCATCAAGATACCCAGCAGACTCAAGAGTAAAAATTGTTCAGGCCACACTAGCCAGCTAACAAACACGATGACAGCTGCCAATAAGCGCATAAGGAACATGCTGGAGTTGACGCAAGCGATCAATCAGCAAGACTAAAAATAATGCCAACATCGAAAACTCAAAGCCCTCACTATTGAACGAGAATATTGACTGAAGACCCGCACCAAGTGCGCAACCAGTAATCCATGCCAAATGATTCAACAGGGTGACCGAAAAATAATAGGACTGCCGCTGCTCAGTCGGCAGCTCGTTATGCGTCACTACAGCATAGGTCTCATCGGTCAAACCAAAGATCAGATACCAGCGCCGCCAACCAGATAAGGAATAACGATTAATTAAGGTTAAGCCATAGAACACATGGCGCGCATTGATTGCCAAGGTCGCAAGAAACGCTTCGAATAACCCTGCCCCTGATGCGAGTAAACCAACTGCAAGGAATTGCGCGGAGCCGGCATAAATCATCACGCCCGAGAGTGGCGCTAACCACCAGGCATAACCCAAGCTTTGAAACAGCACACCAAAAGCCATACCCAACGGGATATAACCCAGCATGACCGGCAATGAATGTTTTAAGGATGAAGGCGCGAACAAGTGATAACTCTTCTCTTTTCAGAGCATCATCATAACTCGCTAAAGTGACTTGCGATTAATGCATCAATTATTTCGGCAGATGCTGCGCGATAGAGCCCATCAGCGTGGACAAATCAATTGGCTTATAAAGCACATCCACCGCGCCCGTTTGCATAAGCTTCTCTTTCAGTTCGCCGCGATACTCCGCATTACCAGTGGCAATAATGACCGGCGTACCAGGCTTTGCTTGATGTGTTTTCTCGATCACATCAAAGCCTGAATTAACCGGCATTGTCAGATCCGTTACCACTAGATCAACACCCTCAAGGTGTTGCTCAAAACCGTCAGAACTATCGAGCGCATGGCACTCATGTCCTGCCACCTCAATTGAGATCGCAAAACTCATGCGTACGCCGTCATGATCATCTATGAGTAAAACTTTCGCCATGGTACTAAATCAAGCTGTTTTTAATGGAATTGTTATTTTTATCGTGGTGCCTTTGTCTGATGATGCTTCGATCATCAATTCACCGTTAATGTCTGCAAGTAACTCTCGCACTTCAGAAAGACCCAGTCCAGTGCCTTCTTCAACCGATTTTGTGGTGAAAAATTTATCCATTGCACGCTGCTGAATCTCTTTCGACATCCCTGTGCCGTTATCACTTACGCGTAAAACCAACGCATCATTTTCGTCTGCTACAGACAAAGTGATCGAAGCTACATCTCTCCCTTTAGCCGCTTGCAAACCGTTATTGATGACATTGAGCAATACGGTATGTAATGCACTTTTCGATAACGCCAAAACACCTTCACGCTGCGCCTCAGACATGTCCGACGTCCACTCTATTTGTTGAGTTCGCTTAAGACCCGCCTGTGCAAAACGCACGATATCTTCTAAGTCAGCGCCTGACGCCAATTGCTCATCTTCCATCTCTCGTGCATGCGCAAAGACTTTACTTAACAGCGCTTTTTGTTCGACGCCTGAGTCATGAATCGCTTTATATAATTGGGATCTTTTTTCCGACGGCAAATCTGGCTTACTCATGAGATGCTCACTGAGCATTAACACCGGCTGTAACAAATTATTCAGGTTATGTGCCAAACCACCTAGCAAGCTGTCGACTGCTTGGCGTTTCATCAAGGTAGCCACTTTTCGCGACTCTTTAAGATAAGCTCCCTGCGCCTCTTGCATCGCTTTAACGACTTTACGCATACGCTGAGCTTCAAGCGTTAACGTCGTTGCCATCCAGGTAATCAATAACCACGCAAACAGATTCGTCACAAGTAAATGACTATCCGCAGCAAACACATCATCTCGATGGCCGCCATGCACCCAATAAAGTAATGCGGCTGCGAGCACACCATAAATCAGGAAGAGCGCCATTGGCAGCAAGGCATCTCTTTCTGAGAAGGTCTGACTCAACTCACCTTCCTGAAGTTGTCTAAGCTGATACAAAGCCGCAATAAATAACGTATTAGCAACGGCATAACGGACAAACACACCATCAATCGCGAACAAGCCCACCGTTGTGTTCTGCTGAATAGTGATCGCCATAATTAACAAGCCGAATGAGACGACAAATGCCTCACGCGGCTTAATCATTAAGAAGGCAAAGAAAATGTAAGAAGGCAACATCGGTGTAGCCACAGAACCATTGGTCAGCATGGCATGCACAATCACTGATAAGAAAACAATCGCAGACACCCGCCCCCAAACGCCATCGAGAGAGATCTTCTTTACTGCTAAGAGGTACAGCGGGAAAGCCATTGCAAACAGGCCATAAAGATTAGGCCAAGGCGATACGTCAGCTTGTTGAATAACGTGAATTTGAATAGCGAGTATCGATGCCAAGCCGATACCAATGGCTAGGAACTGTATCGCGGCTCGTCGTCTTATATGCTCATAATCACTCGAATTGGATAACAGGGTATGCAAGGGTAATGCAATGTGAAATGCCACTATCCAAAAGCGCATGGCATATGGATCAATCGATGGGTTTTGCGTGACATGCACCACCGCGACAAACAGCAACACGCCATAAACAAGCCAAATACGCCAAGATGCGGCAATGGCGATCAAGGTCACTAATACCATTGTTGGGGCATATACCAAGGGTGCCTTGGGGTTCATCAAAGGTATCGCCACTAGCGCAAGCGGCACAATTAATAAGCCCAGCATCCAACGTTTAAGTTGTCGCTCATCTTTATAAAAAAGCTTGCAACAGCAATCACACTAGCCACCGTCGCCACTGCACCAAGAAGCTGTGGCTTACCCATGACACCTTTAAAGGGATCATAAAAAAGCTCAGTGAAAAATAATGCTGTTGCGGACAAGGCAAGCAACACGAGCAACAATCTCGCCATCGGCGAGTAAATGGATGGATGGGTTGCGTCTGACATGCGTTAAATAGTCCTAGATCAAGACTCGCTTACCAAGCGATCTTCCATTTGAAGTCCCACTGCGAGTTCAACTCAGTGCCACTGACATGATTGATGTCTTTTTATAGCTAACACTGAAAGCACCGACATCGGTGATCTTGCGGAAGCCAACACTGGCTTGGGTGTTTTCGGTTCGGCTTACAGAGGGGTAAGTCACATCACCACCCTCGTGATAAAAAATACTTGTGTTTAAATTAAGCGATGGATCGAGTGCATACATAAAAGACGGCTTGAGCGTTATACATCTGATCTTCTCTTGAGTGCCTTACTCCATGAAAGACCTATCTTTTATCGTTGTCTGAATAAAATGTCACATCCGCAGAAACCGCCATATCAATCTTATCCGTCAAGGTAGTGTGATAGGCAACCTTAGGAATATAGGTGTAACGATTTTCACCTGTATTAACTAGTTTGTTGATTTGTATTCACCAGTGGGGGTTTTGATAAACATGCCGGCTAATAGATATTCGCCCTTATTTTTATCATCGATTAAATAAACACCACCACCGAAAAGCTAAGGTTGAAGCCCTTTTTCACTTGTCGAACTACCAAGCCGGCTAACGTTTTTGTGCTTCCCTTTAAATCAAAATCTCGATAGAAAGTCTTGGCATCCACAACGGCGCGACGACCCGCCAAATCAAAATAATGGGTCAATCGAACTGACGTTGAATTTTCATTAGCTGAACTCGCATCCGCACTAACGCGACCAAGAGAAAAAATGGTCTTACCAACCGGCGCACCTTTTGTGGTGTAAGGCTGCAGATCAAGTGCAAAGCTAGAAGTTGAGAATGTCAGCGCGAGTGCGCCAGCGATTGAAGCGGTACGAAAGTCCATTTGGGGCTCCTTATTTCGTTCCATGAAAAGAT
>JAYQSI010000010.1:0-18538 GCA_038146785.1 Gammaproteobacteria bacterium | reverse complement strand
TAAATAATCTGTTTAAATACAGATATTTAAGTAGTCCATGACTTTATTGTGTAGGTTATGTGCATTACTTAAAAGGTTAGCCTAGGTTGGCTTTTAACTTAACTGCATCAACTAATCAAAAATTAGTGACAGAAGCTGATCAGGTTATTCTCGTTACCAAACAGTTATGATGTCTGAAGTAAATTTAATTAAGTTTTGATATGCCTGAAGTTGCCTCAGTTACCGAAGAGATTTTGATTTCACTTCGCCGCGTTATTCGTGCGATTGATCAGCATTCTCGTCACTTAGCCACCACCTATGGTTTAACGGGGCCGCAGGCAGTTATTTTGAGTGAGCTTGTCCGTGAAGGTGAGTTAACCGGTAGTCAGCTCGCTAATCGTGTCAGTCTTAGCCAAGCAACCATTACCGATATTCTCAAGCGACTTGAGTCACGTAATCTGATTACGCGTAAGCAAGATGATTCGGATAAGCGTCGTCAGCTGATCAAGGCAACCCCTGATGCGGAAGTCCTCGTAAGGCAATCGTTGCCTTTGTTGCAAGAGCGTTTTGAAAAGCGATTGGGTGATTTGAAAGATTGGGAAAAGATGCAGCTTTTATCATCATTGCAACGTATTGCTGAAATGATGAATGCAGAAGATATTGACGCATCTCCTGTACTTGCTAGTGGTTCAATTACCGTCTCACCAGAAGCGGTAGAAAATCATATAGACGGTAAAAATAAGTCTTAGCTTTCTGAATCTAGGATTCTGAGTAGGCTTGCTCTAGTTAATGCGCCTTTAAAGACTCGGTCATCATCAATAATAGGTGGTCCATAAGGTGCATCTGCAACAACACCTAGTAGTTCATTCAGTGGTTGATCTGTTTTAATCGGTTCCACGCCATGAATGATCGCCTTTTCAATACTTTCACCGAGCTTGCGTGCATCTTTTAAGCTATCGATAGTCACAATACCAATAAAAGTTAAATCGTTATTAACTAGATAGCCATGCTCGCGGTCAGTTTCTTGTAGCTGAATAATCGCCGTTTCAATGCCAGTACCTTGGCGACGAATAACCGTCGTTTGTTTTTTACTGGCTATATCACCTGCACTTAAAACAGTTGAGACATCAACGCCGCGGAAGAAAGAGCTGACATAGTCGTCCGCTGGGTTCTTTAAGATTTCCTCAGGTGCGCCCACTTGAACGACGCGTCCGTCATGCATGATCGCAATACGGTCGCCAATACGCATGGCTTCATCAAGGTCATGCGAAATGAAGACGATAGTGCGCTTATGCTTCTGTTGAAGTTTTAAGAGCTCGTCTTGCATCTCGGTACGGATCAAAGGATCGAGTGCCGAAAAAGCTTCATCCATCAAAAGAATTTTAGGATCGTTAGCTAAGGCGCGTGCCAGACCTACACGTTGTTGCATGCCGCCAGAAAGCTCAGAGGGATAACTTTCAGCCCAGGCTTCTAAGCCCACTTGCGATAAAGCATCAAGCGCACGTTGGTTTCGTTCTTCTTTACTTACCCCAGAGAGTTCTAAGCCAAATGCGGTGTTCTCAATTACTGACATATGTGGCATCAGCGCAAAGGACTGAAAGACCATGCTCATTTTTTCGCGACGAATCTTGCGTAGCTCGCTTTTGCTTGCTTTAGCAATATCTTGACCTTCGAGCACTAGCTCGCCTCGGCTGGGCTCTATCAAGCGATTAAATAAACGTACGAGAGTTGATTTGCCTGAGCCTGAAAGGCCCATGATGACGAAGATCTCGCCTTCATTGATATCAAACGAGGCGTTAACCACACCGAGTGTGTTGCCGGTCTTCTCAAAGATTTCGTCTTTGCTTAAACCCTTGTCTAAAAGCTTGAGAGCTTTCTTTGGTGATTCACCAAAGACTTTGCAGACATTTTTAAGCGTAAGTAAGGTCGTCATACCCAAAAAGCCGGGCAGAGCCCGGCTTGATTTAGTCTTTTTAAATGATTAGAAGCTGTATGGAAGCCAATTGATGGGCGTTCACTTGTTTGTCATTATCATAATACTCAATGTAAACATTTAAATCATCGTTGTATTGATGAGAGTAAGCCTAAAGTGAATGGGTTTGCTGAACTGTAAGTTGCTTTACTCAGAAATATGAGAGCGCTTAATGTATTTTGTCATCAATTGAATAACTGTGTAGATGCATTGTGTAATCAGTTGCACCATCAGCATCTGTTTCCATGTAATTTAGAGTAATCATTGTCCAGCTATCTTTGGTGTAACGAATGCCTAAGCCAGAGTCTTTGCTTGCAGCAGTGTCTCCATCAGTAAAGCAGCTGCAAAGAGTGATTTGATCATTCACTTTGTAAGTTAAAGCAACATCTTTATCTTTCATTATTTTGATCACTTATTGAAGCACTAAATTGAAAACCATCAATGGTTGGTGATGTGTAAAAAAGCGTGTCTTTTTGACGAAGGCCAGAAACGCTCTCAAAGCCACTGTAGTAACCACCAAAACGATCAGCACCAACGCCCCAAACAATAGCGTTATAAAATGGAACCCAATCCTTACCAACGCTTACGGTACCAAAGTCGCCAGATACACGAAGTGCATTGATTCGTGTATTAGGTTCAGATGTATCGTTGTGGGTTTCGTTAGTTGGGTCAACGCTTAGTTCGTAGTTGTATACAACTGACAAGCCATTAATTTCTTCAGAAAATTTAATGCCTGCGCGACTAGTATGCGTCAGACCCAGCCAGATTACCGCCATTGTAAGATTTGTCGTTATAAGCAACATTAATTTGCATATGGGTCAATTTCGACTGCAACGGCTGATTGTGCTGCAGCCGCAAGAATTGAAGCGCTCAAAACGCTCTTAACTAATTTCATGGAATTCTCCAAAGTTTTTACATTGTGTCTTTGAGGCGCCAGAGCTGAGAAACAGCAGCCATCGCCGGGCATGGAGTGGTTTAGTCGAAATATCAAATTACTTCGTCATCTAATCAATTTATACTCTGTTAAGAGGTTAATTGAGTCCGCTCACTTTTTAAGTGGGCGCGAGTTTAACACAGCAAAAATATGCTTTCTTATTGCATTTTGAACAAATTTTGACCAATTTAGTAATGGATTAGAGATTTGTTGAGCGTTTCGTTAAACTCCGTAAGTACTTAGTACACGAAGAATAATTTCCGAGGTTGGAGAGAGAAATGAAAAAGATTTTAGGCTTAGCGCTCGCTGCATCAGCATTACTGATGGGCTCTAATGCGCAAGCAGCAGATTGTGGTGATGTTGTCATCGGTGAGATGAACTGGGCGAGCGGTGAATTCCTTGCGCGCTTGGATGGCTTCATCCTTAAAGAAGGTTACGGTTGTGATGTGTCTTACCTAACTGCTGGTACGACACCGCAAATTACCTCGATGAACGAGAAAGGTACGCCTGACTTCGCTTCAGAGGTTTGGGCTAACGCAAGTAAGACCTTGATCGACGCGGCTGAAGCTGAAGGTCGTTTGATCCGTCTGAACCCAGCGCCAATCAAAGGTGCGGGTGAAGGTTGGTGGATTGATCCAGTGACCGCTAAAAAGCATCCTGAGCTAAAAACAGTTGATGATGTACTAGCACGTCCAGATTTGTTCCCACATCCTGAAGATAAAAGCAAAGGTGGTTTCTTGAACTGCCCATCAGGTTGGGGTTGTCAGAAATCAAACAACAACTTGTTCCGTGCATTCGATATGGAAGCGAAGGGTTGGAAGATGATCGAGCCAGGTTCGGGTGCTGCAATGAAAGGTGTTATTGCTAAAGCGGGTGAGCGCGGTTCATCTTTCTTTGGTTACTACTGGGCACCAACTGTGCCAATCGGTAAGTACAACCTACAGCCAGTAGATTTTAATTCAGGCTTTGATGCTGATCACTGGAATAACTGTATTGCTCTTGGTGTTCGCGAGTGTAAAAACCCTAAGCGTTCACGTTGGACAGAATCTGAGGTTGTTAGTTTGGCACAAGGTGATTTCATCAAGAACTCACCAGCGGCTGCTGACTACGTAAAGAATCGTGCATTGACGGTTCCTGAGTTGGGTAAATACTTAAAATACATGGATGCAAATCAAGCATCTGGTGAAGACGGCGCGATTGAGTTCTTGCTTAATGAAGAAGCGATTTGGTCTAAGTGGGTAACACCTGACGCAGCTAAGCGCATCAAAAAAGCACTGTAATTCAGTAGCTATGCTTAAGATTGAGGGGTATCTTCGGATGCCCCTCTTTATTTATATCGAGAAGAAAGTATGGATTGGTTAGTAGATTTCCCTTCGTTAGGTCGCGGTGACTTGCGGGATCTAAGAAAGGGTATTGATGAGAGTTTTAAAAACTTCACACGTGAGTACGGTGACAATATTGAGAACTTCTTCGATCCATTACTTCAATTTCTTGTTTGGTTAGAAAAGCTATTACTCGCGACACCTTGGCCCATCATTATTGGCTTACTGTGTGTGGCGGCGTGGTTTGCAAGCCGTAGTTGGAAGCTTGTGGTGGGTACTGCAATCAGTATGTTCCTGATCGGCTACCTGGGTATGTGGGAAGACACCATGAGTACCGTGAGTATTATCGTGGTGTGTACCTTGCTCTGTATCTTGTTAGGTATGCCGCTCGGTATCCTTATGTCTCGCTCGGATCGCGCTCAAGCGATTATTACGCCGGTATTGGATGTCATGCAGACCATTCCAAGTTTTGTCTATCTGATACCTGTCGTTATGTTGCTGGGTATTGGCAAAGTGGCTGGCTTGATTGCGGTGGTGGTCTACGCAATACCACCGATGATTCGACTGACGAACCTTGGTATACGCATGGTGGATAGAGAGGTGCTCGAAGCGGCAGATGCGTTTGGTGCAAGTGCTTGGCAGAGATTGGTTAAAGTTCAGATTCCACTCGCACTACCTAATATTTTTGCAGGTGTTAACCAGACCATCATGATGTCACTCGCCATGGTTGTTATCGCTGCGATGATTGGTGTTACAGGCTTAGGTCAGCCGGTATTAAAAGCGATCTCTAACGGTTACCTTGCCATGGGTGTTTTTAATGGACTTGCCATTGTGGCGCTGGCGATTATTTTTGATCGGATAAGTCAGTCCTACGGTAAGCGACTGCAAAGCTATTCATCACAATAACAACAAAGCCTGCAGTAGCAGGCTTTTTTATGTCTAAATATGCTGTATGAGTCTTAACTTTAAAGCTGAAACCAAAGGTGCCTTATTGGCCTTCATTGGTGCGATGTTTATCGTTCCAGATTCACTTTATGTCCGCTTAATTGATGGTGATGGCTTAGTGACTGCTTTCTGGCGAAATGTGATTGCTGGATTAGTCATCGCTTTGCTATTGGTACTCACGTCAAAAGGGTCAGAAAGACATTCTTTTCAGCAATCAGCAAAGTTGGTATTTGGTATGCCATCTGCGTTTCAGTTTCATCGATAGTTTTGTTATGGCGATCACCAACACCAGTATTGCCAGTGTGTTGTATATCTTAGCTGCGATGCCTGTCTTTACTGCCATTTTAGGCAGGCTATTTCTTAATGATGCGGTAGATAAGGCTTTTGGCTTAGTAATGATGTTTGTGCTTATCGGCTTAGGGCTGATTGCATTTCATTCTGATAGCTCAGGGATAAACAGTGGTTTTGGTAACCTTATGGCGATCATCACAATGATGGGGTTTAGTGTCTCGGTGACCTTGGCTCGTAAAGAAAGTCGATGATGACGTCAAATGGTTTGGTCTGTCGCTAAACCTCATGCGTAGTCTATTTTGTGGGTAAGGTATTACCGTCTTTGTCGATAATACCTTCATTGAAGGTGCCATTTTAGCTTACTAACATCAAAGACCCAAGGTCGTCTTTGTTTGCCCATTGAATATTTAGCTTACTCACACCATCGATCCACCAAGTGCCATAACGAAACTTTTTATCGTTAAAGGTGTAGCGTTCGACATCGCCATTCTTGGCGAAATAGGTATCGCAATCGGTGTTGTCTTTGGTTTTGATGCAATGTGCGGTTTTACCACTCAATCTTTCGATAATCACATCATTAGCGACTAGCGTCGGCGCTGAGCTATCAGCGCCAACAAAGAGTAAGACAATGAGTGTGAAGAGGTAAGCCAAAACGTTAAGCGATCACTTTTTCATATCAGCAATTTTCACTGACCATTCAGCAGGGCCGGTGATGTGTGCTGATACACCGGTGCTATCTACCGCTACTGTGACGGGCATATCGACTACATCAAATTCGTAGATCGCTTCCATTCCAAGGTCTTCAAACGCTAAGACTTTGGCGCTCTTAATCGCTTGGGAGACCAAGTACGCTGCGCCACCAACGGCCATTAGATAGGCCGCCTTGTGTTTCTTGATCGATTCAATCGCCACTGGGCCGCGCTCTGCTTTACCGACCATGCCGATCAGACCGGTTTGACTCAGCATCATCTCAGTGAACTTATCCATGCGTGTTGAGGTGGTCGGACCTGCAGGACCAACAGCTTCATCACGCACAGGGTCGACAGGGCCTACGTAGTAGATCAGGCGATTAGTGAAGTCGACATTTTCAGGAAGACCTTCGCCGCTTTCGAGTAGCTCTTGGATGCGCTTGTGCGCTGCATCACGACCGGTGAGTAGCTTGCCGTTAAGCAATAAGGTTTCACCTGGCTTCCAGCTAGCCACTTCTTCTGGCGTTAAGTTATTCAGATCAACGCGCTTAGATTCGGTAGAAGCGGTCCATGTGACATCTGGCCAGTCTTCAAGCTTAGGTGGCTCGAGTACCGCAGGGCCTGAACCGTCGAGTTCGAATTCAACGTGACGAGTCGCGGCGCAGTTAGGAATCATCGCTACCGGTAGTGAGGCGGCATGCGTTGGATAGGTGTTGATTTTGACATCGACCACGGTGGTTAAGCCGCCCAAGCCTTGCGCCCCGATGCCAAGATCGTTAACGCGGTTGTAGATCTCAAGACGAAGCTCTTCAATCTCATCTTGTGGGCCGCGCGCTTGAATCTCATGCATATCGATGTGTGACATGAGTGATTCTTTGGCGAGCAACATCGCTTTCTCAGCAGTGCCGCCAATACCAATACCTAAGATGCCTGGCGGACACCAGCCGGCGCCCATGGTCGGTAAGGTCTTAACCACCCAGTCGACCAAGCTGTCACTTGGGTTCATCACGGTGAATTTTGATTTGTTTTCAGAGCCACCGCCTTTGGCTGCTAAACCGATCTCGACTTTATTGCCGGGTACCAGCTCGTGATAAATGATCGCTGGGGTGTTATCGCGAGTATTCACGCGCTTGCCGATCGGTGGACTCACCATAGAGGCGCGTAGCTTGTTATCAGGATGCATATACGCCTGACGCACACCTTCATTGATCATGTCGTTAAGTGATAGGTTGCCTTCAAAGCGACATTCCATACCAATCTTTACAAACGCCACTACGGCGCCGGTGTCTTGGCAGATCGGACGATGACCTTCTGCACACATACGTGAGTTGGTAATGATCTGCGCTAAGGCATCTTTTGCCGCAGGTGATTGCTCACGATCATATGCACGACCAACGGCTTGGATGTAATCCACAGAGTGGTAATACGAGATGTATTGCAGGGCATCAGCAACGCTTTGAATGAGATCGTCTTGCTTAATGGTAGTCATCGTTATGTTCTCTAAAGACAAGACGGCCTCACAAGGAGGCCGTAGAAAGACTGCTTAAAAGGATTTTACACTTGAAGCATCAGGCGTGCCGGATCTTCGAGTAGCTCCTTAATGGTGACCAGTGTTTGCACTGACTCGCGACCATCAATGATGCGATGGTCGTATGAAAGCGCGAGATACATCATCGGACGAATCACGATCTCACCATTGACCACGACTGGACGCTCAACAATGTTGTGCATGCCTAAGATCGCGCTTTGCGGTGGATTAAGAATAGGGGTCGAGAGCATCGAGCCGTACACACCACCATTTGAGATAGTGAAAGTGCCACCGACAAGATCGTCATAGCTCAAGCTACCATCACGCGCTTTTTCGCCATATTCACGAATGCGCGCTTCGATCTCTGCAAAGCTCATCTGATCGGCATCACGCAAGATCGGAACGACCAAGCCACGTGGTGAGCCCACCGCGATGCCGATATCAAAGTAGTTGTGATACACGATCTCATCGCCATCGATTGACGCATTGACTGCTGGGAATTTCTTCAATGCTTCGACAGCGGCTTTGACGAAGAACGACATGAAGCCTAGGCGGGTGTCGTGTTGCTTTTCGAACTGGTCTTTGTACTTTTTACGTAGCTCGATAACGTTTTGCAGATCAACTTCGTTAAAGGTAGTCAGAATCGCTGCATTGGCTTGTGCTTCGAGCAAACGCTCAGCGACACGTGCGCGTAGACGACTCATGGGCACACGCTTCTCATCACGAGGACCCAGGGCGATGTCATCTGGTGCTGCGCTAGCGGCGGCTTTGGCTTCTTTCGCTTCAGCAGGTTGATTCTTTTGCTCGTCGAGATAACGCATCACATCTGACTTGAGGATGCGACCTTCTTTACCGGTGCCGGTAACTTGTGAAGGGTCGATCTTCATCTCTTTAACTAAGCGACGAACCGCAGGCGTGAGGATAGGGTCATCATCGGATTCTGCGGGCGTTTCTGCAGCTGGTTCATTGGCAGCAGGTGCTGCTGCGGCAACCGCGCCTTCGGTCAGGATCGCCAAGATGTCGTCTGACGTAACGACTGCACCTTCTTCGGCTTTGATCTCGGTGAGTACGCCATCGATAGGTGAGGGAACTTCAAGCACCACCTTGTCGGTTTCTAGATCGAGTAGGTTTTCATCGCGGGATACTGGATCACCGGGTTTCTTGTGCCAAGTCAGTACCGTTGCGTCGGTTACGGATTCAGGCAGGGTAGGTACGCGAACATCAGTCATGTTTATCCTCTCAGGTCCATTTCGCGATTAACTTCGCCGGTGAGTGCGTCGTCGATCAGTTGATCTTGTTCTTCTTGGTGAACTTTTGAATAGCCGGTTGCCGGTGCTGCTGCAGATTTACGACCTGCATATTGCGCACGATGACCACGCTCGTGTAGCCATGCAAAACGGTGTTTGATTTGATCCCAAGCACCTTGGTTTTGTGGCTCTTCTTGGCACCAGATGAATTGCTCGGCATTGATGTATTGACCAACGACTTCAGCCACACGGTCATGTGGGAAGGGGTAAAGCTGTTCGATACGAACAATAGCCACGTGTTGTAACTCGCGGCTACGACGTGCTTGCAGTAGGTCGTAGTAAACCTTGCCGCTACACATCACCACACGAGTGACTTGTTCTGCTTCGATAGGATCAATCTCATCGATAACGGTTTCGAATTCACCATGGCTTAAGCTTTCCAAAGGCGAGGTAGCCAATGGGTTACGCAAAATACTCTTTGGTGAGAAAACGATCAGTGGATGACGGAAGGGTCGAATCATCTGACGCATCAATAAGTGGAAGATTTGTGCTGGCGTACTTGGAATACACACTTGCATGTTGTGCTCAGCACACAGCTGCATGTAACGCTCGATACGTGCTGATGAGTGCTCTGGACCTTGGCCTTCGTAACCGTGAGGTAGCAACATGGTTAAACCACAGTACAAGCCCCACTTGGCGCCAGCTGAACTAATGAATTGGTCGATCACCACTTGTGCGCCGTTAGCGAAGTCACCGAACTGAGCTTCCCAAATGGTCAGTGTGTTGGGTTCAGCGGTTGCATAGCCATATTCAAAGGCAAGTACCGCTTCTTCAGAGAGGACCGAATCGATAACGGTGAAGTTAGGTTGGTCTTCACGGATCTCACGCAATGAGACATAGCTTTCGCCAGTCTCTTGATTACGCCACATCGCATGACGGTGGAAGAAGGTGCCGCGACGACAGTCTTGACCTGATAAGCGAACTGGATAGCCCATATCAAGTAGGCAGGCATACGCCATGTTCTCAGCAAAGCCCCAGTCGATCAGCTTGTCACCGTTTGCCATGGCTTGACGATCGGAAAGAATCTTTTCAACCCGCGGGTGTAATGGGAAGCCAGCAGGTGGGGTGAAGATCTTTCCAGCTAATGCAGCAATGCGAGCCGTTTTAACCGCGGTTTTAGCAGGAGACTCCCAGGTGGCGCCTTTGTACTTTTCCCAATCGACCAAGATACGACCTTCAAGGTCATCTTCGGTGGCGCGGCCAACACATTCGCCGGCTTCAAAGCGTTCGCGAAGGTCGCTGACTTTCTTTTGCGCAAAATCAGCATCGATAACACCTTTGCTCAGCAGCTTGTTGGCATACAAGGCACGGGTGGTTTCGCGACTGCGGATGTTTTTGTACATGCTTGGTTGAGTCACCGCTGGCTCGTCCGCTTCGTTGTGACCATGGCGGCGATAACAGACTAAGTCGATAACCACGTCTTTATGGAAGCGCTTGCGATAGTCGAACGCTAGACGTGTGACAAAGATCACCGCTTCTGGATCATCGCCATTCACGTGGAAGATCGGTGCTTGAACCATCTTGGCGACATCGGTGCAGTAATGGGTCGAGCGGCTATCGAAGGCATTCGAGGTGGTGAAGCCGATTTGGTTATTCACCACAATATGGATGGTGCCGCCAACGGCATAGCCACGTACCTGTGACATGTTGAAGGTTTCCATGACCACGCCTTGACCCGCGAAAGCAGCATCGCCGTGAATGCTGATGGGGATAATCATGTCGCCTTCTTTATCGCCATAGCGTTGTTGGCGAGCACGCGCACTACCAATCATTACTGGGCTGATGATTTCGAGGTGCGATGGGTTAAAGCCCAGTGTGACGTGAACCAGACCATTGCCGGTATCTAAGTCACTGGAGAAACCTTTGTGGTATTTCACATCGCCCGAGCTCAGTACGCTGCGTTCGTTATGTTCGTGACGC
This sequence comes from Gammaproteobacteria bacterium, assembly GCA_038146785.1. GTDB lineage: Bacteria > Pseudomonadota > Gammaproteobacteria > Chromatiales > Chromatiaceae > VMDJ01. The sequence goes on along the minus strand of JAYQSI010000010.1, from coordinate 7,651 downwards.
TGACCTTCGAACTCTTTAAAGATGCTGGCAGGTGGTTTACCTAAAATATTACTCAGAACATTCAGACGACCACGGTGTGCCATACCGATCAACACTTCTTCGGCACCGTTATTACCGGCACGGAAGATTAATTCATCAAGAATAGGAATCAGTGATTCGCCACCTTCGAGTGAGAAACGTTTTTGACCGACGAAGCGAGCATGCATGTACTTTTCAATGCCTTCTGCTGCGGTCAGCATATGCAGTAACCACTTCTGCTTGTCGTGATCCATCTCAGGCTTTGCACGATAGGTTTCGAGTCGTTGCTGAATCCAACGTTTCTCATCCGTGTCAGTGATATGCATGTACTCAGAGCCGACCGTTGAGGTGTAGGTCTCGCGGAGTAAGTCGAGGATCTCGCCAAGTGGCATTTGTTCAGCGGCAAATAAGGAACCGGTGTTAAACACCTCTTTCATATCCGCTTGGGTAAAACCGTAGTGCTCTGGCTTGAGCTCTTCGAGGGGTACTGTTTTGTGCAGCTCAAGTGGATCGAGCTTAGCGTTTTGATGACCCCGCACACGATAGGCGTTGATCAGCTGTAAGACTTTGGTTTGGCGCTCTGCAGCTTCTGCACTCATGCCGCCTGAAAGCACAACGGCACGACGACCTTGGGCTTTCTTCGCGAACTGCGCTTGGATATCGCGATGTGACTCTTCGATATGCTCAGGACCAAAGCCATTCACTTGGGGAAGGTTGTCGAAATGCTCGCGCCATTTTTCAGGGACGCTTGCCGGATCTTTTAGATAACTTTCGTAAAGATCCTCGACGTAAGGTGCATTGACGCCATGGTAGGCGGATGATTTTTGAAGTCGATCAAGATAATCTGACATTTTAGGACGCTCAACCTAAAAAAGAGTACAAAAATTCGCTAAATGCTTGTTTCATTTAGCCTAGCACTTTTTTTCTAGAACACCATGACGATTTTTAATAAAAGACAATCGTCCTAAATTAGAAAATTAGTAGGTTTTTATTTGGCTTTTGGGAAAAAGCGATCCTGAAGTTCAGAGTGGATCGCGTACATCGCGGGGATCAAATAAAGCACCACTAAAAAGCCCATGATGGTGCCAAAGCTGAGTGCGATGGCCATCGGGATAAGGAAGCGAGCTTGCACCGAGGTCTCGAAAAGAATCGGTGCTAAACCCAATGTGGTGGTGAGTGTGGTCAATAAAATCGGGCGGAAACGGCTAACAGCAGCTTGATGAATGGCCTGAAGAGCGGGCAAATCTTTCAGTTCATTGAGGCGTACGGTGAGTACCAACGAGCCATTCACGACCAGTCCGCCGAGCGCGATCATGCCGTAAATACTCACTGAGCTCATGCCGTGACCCATTACGATATGGCCAAAAATACTGCCAGCAACCGCAAAGGGGATGGTCAACATGACAATAATGCCTTGGCTATAGCTTCGGAACAGCGCAGCCATCAAGGCAAAAATTAATACTGCAGACCAGAGAAGGCCATCAAAGATGTATTTGAAGGTACGTGTTTGGTCACGACGACCGCCACCGAACTTCCATTTCAGCTCGGGGTGGTTAGCGATCAGCTCTGGTAAGAAGCTCTTTTGCACCAAGGCGCGTATCTGACGTGAATTAGCGTGTGCCTTATCGATACTGGCGGTGATCTGAATGATGCGTCGTCCGTCTTCACGTTTGATCGTGCTGTAGGCGCGACTGGTTTCGATGATGGCCGCTTCAGTTAACGGAATGAGACCTCCGTTGGGGGTGCGAATCAACATCTCACGTAGATCAGCTAATGACTGACGATGATCACGTGATAGCCGCACCATCACTTTGACTTCTTTACCACCACGCAGAATGCGCTCGACCTCAGCGCCGTAGAAAGAGTCTCGAATCTGCTGACCGAGTGATTGTTCGGTTAAACCCAGTGCACGACCCACAGGGCTTAAGTTAAACACCCATTGGTTTTTACCTTGTCCAATACCATCACTAACATCAGTGACGCCTTGTAGCTCACCGAGCTTGGTCGCTAGTTCACGAGCACTTGCTTCAAGTACTTAGGTATCGGTATGAGACAGGTTAACCACGAACTCTTTATTGCCACCTGGACCTACCATGTACTCAAAGAAGATCGATTTAGCTTCGGGTACTTCACCCATCTCTTTACGCCACTCACGTAAGAAGTCTTCTTGGTTAAAGGGACGCTGATCATCGGGCACAAGATACATATTCACATCGCCATAATCAGGGCGATTCCAACCTGCACGAGTAAACCAGCTAGATAGGTATTGTTTTCCGCCGAGATTCTCAATGGCGCGAAGACCTGCCGCTTCCACTTTGCGCACAGTGGCTTGAGTTTGTTTAACTGATGCATCCACTGGCATGTCGATTTCGGCATCAACACGATTACCGGGGATGCTTGGGCGCCAAGTCAGATCGATACGACCAGCCTCGTACCACGCAATGATGATCGCTAGGAAGCCACCAAAATAATCAGTACAAGATAACGATGCTTATGTCCAGTTGAATTTGGTTGGCATAAGTCACATCACGTAAACGATCTAAACCATCGGTCATCGCATCGTGGAAACGCTTAACCCGAGCAAAGGGAGCGTAGAGTTTTGCTGCTTTGCCTTCTTTGATTTTGTGATTGAGGTGCGAGGGGAGAACCAGTAACGCTTCCATTAAGGAGATGGCAAATACAATTGAAGCTACAACCGGCAATGACTTCATGAACTGACCTGTAGAGCCAGGAACCAATAGCAGCGAATAAAGCAATGATGTTGGTTCCTACCGCATAGATAACGGGTACAAACATTTCACGAACGCCTTGCTGAACGGCGTCGCTTGGTTTAAGCCCTTGTTGTAGTTTGGTGTAGATGTGTTCACCGACGATGATGGCGTCATCAACAACGATTCCGACAGCCAAGATAAAAGCAAACATCGAGATCATGTTTAGGGTGATACCGGCATAGGGTAAGAAGCTGAAGCTTCCAATGAATACCACTGGAATTGAAATAGCCACCCAGAAGGCAAGGCGTGCATTTAAGAACAAGCCTAATGCAATGACAACTAAGGCGAGACCGGCAAGCCCATTACTGATTAAGATATTGCTTCTTTCGTAATAACGTTCTGAGCGATCTGTTTGAATGCTGAGTTCAACTGTTTTTTGGTAGCTCTTTTGCAGCTTTTAATCGTCTGCTTTAACACGACCGGCAAGCTCAATCGGACGAACGCTTTCACCGTGATAGACATCCAAGGCGCATGCCGGGCTTACCGTTAAACTCGAAGATCTGTGTGCTGTCTTCAAAGCCATCATTTACCTTTGCGATGTCTCTAAGTAATAACTGAGTGCCATCGTTACGGGTTTTGATTGGGATATCGCCAAACGCCTTGGCGTCTTCGCGGTGACCTAAGGTGCGCAGTACAACATCACCATCTTGGGTTTCTACGCGGCCGCCGGGTACGTCGCGTACTGCGTCATATAAGACGTCGGAGATGTCGCCAATGGTCAGTGATTGCTCGAGGAGACGAGCGGGATCAATCTCAATGCTGATCTCAGGGGCGAGAGCGCCAACTTGCTCAACGCGCGACACACCTTTCACATCAAGCAGGGTGCGACGCATGCGTTCGCTTAGTTCATATAACTCGGTTTGTGCGAGCTCTGCCGCTACACCAATACTGATGATCGAAAACTCACGGCCTTTTAAGGTGACCTTGGCTTGTTCCGCTTCAACAGGAAAAGAGTTAATACGTGCGATGGCATTGCGAATGTCTTGTAGTAATTGTTGACGATCAACGCCGTTTTCTAACTTAGCAAAGACCTCGCCTTTGTTTTCAGACGCATTGGCAGTGAGCTGATCGATGCCGGGCATGCCGTTGAGTTCTTGCTCAATCGGTAGGATGACACCTTTCTCAACTTCCTCAGGGCTCGCGCCACTGTAGTTGACCGATACCGTGACCTGATCGGCTTCATAGGTCGGAAGGTATTGTTGTTTTACATCCATGAAGCCCAAAACGCCGCCCAAGATGAGCGCAAGCATCAGGATATTGGCGGCGACTGAGTTAGTCGCAAACCATTCGACAATGCCTTTACGTTGAGTACTCATATTGATTACTTAACGTTGACCTTGGTGCCAGGAACGAGTGTTTTTAAGCTGTTAGTGACGATGTAATCCAAGCCTTTGGGTGCGCTTATGTAAGCAGATTGGCTATCCATATCAATCAACTGTACCGCTTCCACTTGAAGCAAGCCTTTGTTGTCAACACCCCAAACACGATTATCACTGGTCAGTGCTTCGCGAGGCAGTTTTACCGCATTGTTGATTGGTTGCTGCATGATTTTCGCTTCAACATAAGTGCCCAGCAGAAGAGGGCGGCTTGATTGCGTTAGCGGTTGATTAATCTCAACGATCACTTTTGCTAAACGGCTATCGCTATCGATCTGGGGGTGAATACGAATGAGCTCACCTTGGTAATCAATGCCGTTGGCCTTCAGCTTAACGTGCGAGCCTTTTGAATTGGTACGTGGCTGTATCTTAGCGATGCGATCGGTGGGTAGTCGTAACTCCACCCAGTAACGATCAGCACGTGCCACGCTGCCAATTTCATCACCGATGGAAACGGTATCGCCGATTACTTTCTTACGCTCAACCACAACCACATTGGTTTCGATTTGGCGTTGGGTGTGCGATAGATCGAGTTGAGCTTGTTTAAGCTGACGTTGTGCGCTTGCTAGTGCAGCTTCCGCTTGGCGTTGTTGCGGTAGACGCAGGGCTAACTGCTTAGACTCGTCAGATAGCTGCATGCGCTTACTTAGAATCTCTAAATCTTTCTCAGCAACTTTTCGTTGCGCGGCTTCCATTGCGATATCAGCTTGTGCTTTTTTCAAAGCTGCATTGGCTGCATCGACATTTAATTGATATTCACGGTCATCGATGGAATAGAGTGTTTCGCCACGCGCAATCTGACCGCCTGGTTCAAAGTCACGGTGCAGAGCAATTAGCTGACCTTTTGCCTGTGCTTCGAGTGTGATCAACTCGGCGGGCATCACGCTGCCATAAGCGAGCAACTCTAAAGCATGGTTGCCGGCTTCGTTTTTAATCGCGGTAACGCTTGGGGTAACGGGCTTAGCTTTTGGCTTTTTCTTAGGCGGCTCTGTCTGCATGACCCAGTAAGTCAAAACAACAAAAACCGCTATCAATACCGCTCCAAGTTGGAAGCGTTTTGAGGACAACATAATTTCTCCGCGATAGCGCGTTTAGATAGCGTTATTACCGCTCAGATGTATCAGAAAAACAATAGCTTAATGATAAAGGCGACTAGGGCGATGTTAAGTGTCCATCGAATCCAATTTTCACCCTTGGTGATAGTGGTTTGGGCACCTAAATAACCGCCAACAGCATTACCCAGCGCTAACGATAGTCCAACAAACCATTCAAGCTGTAACTGGCTGGCAAAGACAGCTAATGCGACAAAGGTGTAGATCAAGATCACAAACACTTTGTAAACATTGGTCAGAACAAGATTTAGCCCCATCACGCGGTGCAGAATCGGCATCAAGATAAAGCCAACACCAATTTGAATAAAACCACCCCAGAAGCCAGCGCCAATCATCAAGATGTGACCTAGCACGAGGCGTTGTGGTTCTTCGCCACCTTGTTTTTTGTCGCCTTTGCCGAAGTTGCCTTTCCACATGATGATCATCATGCCGGCCATGATGATCGCCAGAATGCGGTTGAACCATTCACCATCGAGAGATACGCCAACTTGTGCGCCGAATACCGCTCCTATCGAGGCAGCAACGGAGAGTGACAAGCTGAGCTTAAAATTATGGAAACCTTTTTTCGCAAAGGTCGCCACAGCGGTGATGTTTTGCAGAATGATCGCTAAACGGTTTGTGCCATTAGCCACAGGCCCGGGCATACCCATAAAGATCATAATGGGCACGGTGAGCATTGAGCCACCACCGGCTAAAACGTTCAGCCAACCAGCAACGATACCGACCAAGCTCAGTACAACGATTTCCCAGATTTCCATGAATCCCCCTAGATGATGGCTAACGTGATGTCAGACCATAGGAATAGGCAAAGAGAGTGTTAATCCCTCGAGCGGCGTGGTTGAGAATGAATAACCTTTTCCGGTGCGCGCTCACTTTCGGTTTTGGTTTAAGGCTTCGCACGTATTCAGCAAAGCCGACCAAATCGAACCAAGATATTTACGCCGTATTCACCAAAGCTTTCGACGCCGACTAGGTAGCCTTCATCAGAGAGAACGCGCTGTGAGTTATCAAGCACCTTTTCGATAACCGATTTAGCGTTATCGAGATCATCTTCATAAGCGATCGAAACAATCAGATCGAGGCGGCGCTTATCAAAGACCGAGTAGTTGATCAGGTTTGAACCAAATACCGTGCTATTAGGTAGCGTCACACGACGGCTATCGAAGGTTTTAACCGTTGTGGTGAATAGACCAATCTTTTCGACATAGCCCGCGACATCGCCCACTTCGATATGGTCGCCTTTACGGAAGAGGTGATTTACCGCAATCAAAATGCCTGAAGCTAACGCGCTTAGCGAGTCTTTGAGCGCAAGACCAATGGCTAAACCAATTGCACCGACAGCAGCGATAAGCGCAGAGGTGTCCACACCGGCTGCACTGAGTAAACCAATAACAATGAAAGCGTAGATAAAGAGCTTTACTGAGGTGGCGAGGAAGTCAGTGACGATCTCGTCCATCTTGAACTTGCGCTGGATCAGCGCAGCACGTGACTTGATGAAGCGGGGGAGTGCCCAGCTCAGTACCACCAGGATGCCGATGACGATACCGGTCTCGCCTAAACGAATCAGAGTCTCTTCAGGGATGCTGTCGAAATTGAAACCAAACATGGGCTGATCTCTTGATGGGAAAAACAGTGACATAACTTTAGCACTTAAGGAATTCGAGGCGAAAAAAAACTGCACCGCCCGAAAGCAGTGCAGTTTGGATTAGCGAGATCGCTACGCTAAGAATTAGATCTTCTTAGCTGCTGATACCATGCCTTCGCTGGTAACAGTCAAAGTCACTTCATCACCTGGGTTCAAACCTTCCAAAGCTTTCTCGTCGTCTGCTTCGTACTCAGTTTTCACAGAGTTTTCGATTAGGGTGATCTTGCCAAAGCGTCAGCATCCACTTCGTGGATTTTTCCAGTGTGTGCAACATCCGCTGCGAAAGCAGAACCTGCAAACAAAGCGGTAGCTATTACAAATGCAATTGAAGAACGTTTCATGATGTTTTCCTTTTGGAAAAGTGAGCCAAGAAGCTCGTGGTTGTTTCCCATGTACTCATGGCAAGCGTCAGCGTTTCCATACTTCACCGGAGAGTGACAACACAGACTGCTCGTGCAGGTTGTTATTCCGGCTGGAATCACGCGCCAATAGATAAGGAGTAAGCATCATCGTGATCAGACAGCTGTTGTACCCTGCCAACGACGAAATTAAGACTCGACACTGAAATCACGCGCGGTAAGCCGTGAAAATCGACTGCGATGACGAAAGTAACCGGTGAATGCTCAAGTATCAGATGGAAAGCTAAGGCAATAGTTGCCAGAGCCGTCGTAGGGATGTTTACGAAGAGCGCGAAAGTCAGCAGATAAACCGAATAACGCTTGAGCACAG
>JAYQSI010000009.1:0-80674 GCA_038146785.1 Gammaproteobacteria bacterium | reverse complement strand
GACGCGGCTGATAGTTCTGCGGTGGGTAATAACCCGGAGGCGCCGGCCAACGGCCATCCATATACGGCATGTACTGAGGACGGAACTGAGGTGCCATTGGACGCTGGGTAGTGTTTGCTGGCGGCTCAGTTGAATTTACCGGTGCTGTTGGCATCACGTTATTCATCATGTCCGTCACTGCGGTAACGGCAGTATCCGCTGCATCGGTCACAGTGTTTGCCGCTTCAGTGGCCACATCCGCAACGGTTTCTTGCGTTTGCTCAACTTGCTCAGTCACAGCTTCTTTAACTGTCTCAACGACTTGTTCTGTTTGGCTTTGTTCTTCTACTGGAACAAACACTGGCTCTTTTTTAGCAGCAGCTTTTTCAACGACCGGCGCAGCTTCAACGACAGCAGGAGCTTCAGTCTTTGCCTCTTGAGTCGGTGCTGATGAAGTGAGCTGAGGGACTAGATCCGCAGGCAGCAACACCGCGGCAACACCCATCAAGCCGATACCGGCAAGGATGATCGAAAGAATTGGGTTGGATTGTGCGCTATCAGCTTGTTCGCTCATGTCGCCTCCTAAAGACGGTTACTACTTATTCTGCTGCGGATTCTACCGAAACCACGCTAAAAAGCAGTAGATAGATGGGGTTTATCCGATCGGAAATGGTTGCTCATCAGCCAAAGAAAGCAATTGGCTACCAATTTCGAGGCCCTGCTCACAGAACACACTCAATTTACCGTAGCGATCATCCGCCGCCATGACCTCATCCATCGAGCTATTAATTACCCGTAACTGGTATTGGCCTTGCTGACGAAACTCACCTTCGGAACGCTCACAGGTGACAAAAGCGACAGGTTTAGATCCGCCTTCTTTAACGAAGGCCATGATATATCGATAGTCATGCGCCTCAGGGCTCTCAATATCACCCAATACTGAGACCATGAACTCACCGTATTTATAACGCTGCTGAGGAATGGCACGCGATATCTTCGGGAAATCTGCCATTAACCCTTTGTATCCATTTCACATTCTGATGAACCACGAAGTTTTGAGCTACCAAATTGCAGCAAAACAACACCCAAACACAACACCAAGGTAGATCCCGTAACGGTGATCATATGAATATCACTCATTTGTTTTGCATCGATGGTGAGCAAACGCGTTAACGCCGTAATCGCGATATAGATAAGGAAGATCACCGGCAAACGTTTGGTTTTGAAGTAGATACCGACCATCGCGCCAAGCTCTAAATAGATGAAGAGCAAGAGGATGTCTTTGATAGTTGGATGATCATGCTCAGCGATGATGTTAAACACCTCCGCCCATGAGGCCCAAATAATCGCGGCTCCTATGACAAACAAACCCAGCAGGTGGAAACCATCCACCATTTGGTTACCAAGCTTTGTTATTTGGCTTTGAATCTCAGAGTTATCTTGCATGGCATCCCCCTATGCACCACCAACACGTGGTTTTCGCTTAACCGGCCTCATGATAGGCTTGCGGCGTTTTTTATTATTGAGTTCTAACCATGCCTTATTTTGTGTACTTCGTCACGGTTAACCCTGCCAACAATACCAAGAAATTGGAATATGTTGATAAATTAGATAGTTATAAAGAAGCTCGTGAGCTCGCTCGCACCAAACGCGCCGAGATGGGCGGTGCCAATGTAAATCACGACTGCCGCCTGATTTTCGCCAAGACCCAGCCAGAGGCTGAAAAGCTCCTTAGCGCACCTCGCGAAGAACGCATCATCGGCGAAGATTAATCGGCGAGCGCCAAGCGCGCTCGAAGACCTAGCTCAGAAGCGTAACCCAAGCTGCGATGGGTAATCTGCCCTTTTGAATCCACGATAAAAATCGCGGGGACACCGGTCACACCCCAGTGCCGACCCAAATCACCTGAGTCATCCATCATCACCGGCAAACGAATATTCTTTTGCGCAAGATACGTCGCAATCTCTTCCTCGCTACCGGATGTGGTTGCCACGGTAATCACCGGATAATCTTCAGCGATACTCGCAATACTTGAGACAGTAAAGCCGCAGATCGGACACCACGTCGCCCAAAAATAAACCAGCGTCGGCTCATCTTTGGGCTCTAGCGTTATTAACTGACCTTGCAAGTCATAGCCTGCCAACACCGGCGCAGGCCCGAGCAACATATCTTTCGACTTCCACGCTGATAACGCAGAGAACACCACCACTGCCAATAACAGCGTGATACCCCACGACTTAATACGTTGACCTACAGTTTTCGCCATATCAATGTTTTGTTATCCGCAGGCATATCCACCATTCGCTCAAGTGTCAGTCCTGCTTTGTCAGCTAACTCTTCTAACCATGCGACATCACGCACGCCCATCTGTGGGTCTTGCTCACGAAGGTAATAATCAAAGCGCTCATTACTTTCAGCCGTGTATTGGCCATTAATGTTAAATGGTCCGTATAAAACGAAGGGTGCATTAGCTGGCAATAAACGCCCTACACCTTCGAACATGGCTTCAACATCTGACTCGCTCATGATGTGTGCTGTATTCGCACTATAGATCGCATCGAAATGTGACTTTGGCCAAGCATCGTGGGTGACGTTAAGCGCAATTGGACGACGCAGATTATCGCCTGAGTAGTCGTCAATCCACGCATTGATACCCGCATGATGTTCTTCAACATCACTGCACTGCCAAATTAAAGGTGCTAGAGCTTCAGCAAAATACACCGCGTGCTGACCAGTACCACTACCGATCTCTAGCGCATGGTGACAATCAACCAGTACCTCTCGCAGAACCGAAAGGATCGGATCGCGATTTTGAACGCAGGATTCGCTATAGGGTTTATTTACTTGCCGCAGCACTTCTTATATTTCTTGCCACTGCCGCAAGGACATGGATCGTTACGACCCACCTTTTCTTCTTCGCGACGATAGGTCACTGGCGTTGGCAACAAGCCATCAACGTAATACCAACGATCACCTTCTTTAACGAAGCGACTGCGCTCGGTATGCGCCATGTCTTCACCACCAGCCTCACTAAAGACTGCACGGAACTCAACAACGCCTTCTTCATCACCTGCTTCGCCACCTTCAGTCGCCAAGATGTCTAACTGCTTCCACTCTGATTCCGATGCCCACTTAGCGGTGGCATTACGGTCAAAGTCAGAGCGATGATCCGGATGCAATGTCTCACCCAAGTAATCCACAGCACCGACAACATAGGCGCTGTAACGCGAACGCATTAAGGCTTCAGCGGTTGGTGCTGGCTCACCATTGATATAAGGCTCGCAGCATTTTGCGTAAGGTTTACCTGATCCACAGTGACATGTCGCCATGAGTGTTCCTTGAGTGTGTGATTAACAATAAATCGATTTTACCCTAGCTCACCGACTAGAGCCCCAACTCTTTCCAACGCTTCTCGAGCCGTTTTACCGAGATGGGATATAAGGTTTTAACCTCTTGCGCAAAGAGCGATATCGCAAGCTCCTCTAGCTGCCAACGAATCTCATCGAGGCGCTCATCAAACAAGCCTTTTTCACGCGCTTGCTGATCACGCAGCAGCCACTTTTCCTCTATGGCTGCCTTCTCACGCATCCCTTGGGCATCACGCGCCTGACCACCTGCTTGAAGCTTTTCTACTCGCATCTCAATCGCTCTGAGATAACGGCCGTATTGCGCCAACGGCTCAGCAGCCACATCGCTGATGAATCCCTGATAGACCAGTCGGTCCATATGCGCCTGCACATCCTTCACTGAACTGAGCAAACTGATATGCGTTACCTTATCGAGCAGCTTGCGTAGCTGATGGTAACTGGCGAGCACTTGGGTCATTGTCGTGATCACCTGATCTGCAATCTCATGCAACTTTGAACGACCTGAGTCATATAACGCCTCGAAGGTAGCTTGGGTACGCACATCAACATTCGCAAGATCAAAGGCCAGATCAACAATCCGCTCAACCAATTGCTCATCCAACGCAATAGGCTTTGCATTACTGCCCGCACGCGAAGGGACTTTTGTATACTGCAGCAACATCGCTTGTTGTTGTTTTACGCGTTTACGTAAATCTTTTACCGTTGGTGCTAAACGCATCAACAAAAGACGACCGCAAACCTTTTTGATGTGCCGATGCCGCACGCGCTTGTGAATCTAAACAACGCACCGCTGCACATCACCCTGATCAACCACCGCTGGATACAAACGCATATCCACACCCGCGACATTTGCATCGACAGATTCAGGTAAATCACCAAAATCCCAGTCGCGAAGACCATCCTTCTCAATTGCTAAATTGGTTTTACTTGATGATGATTCCACCAGCACCTCATCAGCATAATCACGCTGTAAGGTTTGAATATCACGCGAATAGGTCACAACCTCCATACCATCCGCACTGAGCAGCTTGATGCGCATGCGCAAGAACGGCTCAATGGTATCGAGCTGCCACTGATCCTCAGGAATATGTACCGAGGTAATCTGCTTAAGCGCTAGTGCCAAACTTTGATGTAAAGGCGTTGAAGAAGGCTGCATCCGCGCTAAAGCTTGCTGCGCAAAATCAGGCACCGGTACAAACTGGCGGCGCAGCGCTTTAGGCAAGCCTTTAATCAGCGCAATCACCTTATCTTCAATCAAACCGGGCACCAGCCAATCCAAACGACCGGTATCTAGCTGATTGAGCAATGGCATGGGTACATGCAAGGTCACGCCATCGGCCTCATTTCCTGGCTCAAAGTGATAGGTCATTGGTAGATGCGTACTACCGACCAACAAGCTATCCGGAAATTGCGCTTCGTCTAAATCACTATCACGTCGCACAATGTCTTCGCGACGCATATGCAAAAGCTTTTTATTCTTTTGCTCACGCAACCACTTTTCTAATTGCGCAACGCTGTAGATCGTCTCTGGGATACGTTTGGCGTAGTACTGATAGATCGCCTCTTCGTCTACCAGTACATCACGACGGCGCAGCTTTGCCTCTTCATGATGAAGATCAGCAATCAACTCTTGGTTATGACGGAAGAAAGGTGCACGCGTCTGCATGTCACCTTCGGTTAAACCAAAGCGTAAAAACAAATCATGCGAGACCACTGGATCGATCGGACCATAATTAACGCGACGACGCGGAACAATCGTTAGGCCATATAAGGTGATGCGCTCATACGCACCTACCTGCCCGCGCTTAGCTTGCCAATGCGGCTCAAAGTAGCTGTGGTTAATCAGGTGCCCTGCCAGCTTTTCAATCCACTCCGGCTGAATCGTCGCAACTCCACGTGCATAAAGCTTAGTGGTTTCAACAAGCTCAGCGGAAACAATCCATTTTGGTTGCGCGCTGAACTGCGATGAGCCCGGGAAGATATGAAAACGCGTATTCCGAGCACCCAGATAATCACGCTCTTTACCTTGAGTACGCTGACCCAAGTGACTCAGCATGCCGCTAATCACCGCCTGATGGATGCCCTCGTAGCTACCGCGCTTTTCATTTAACTTATAACCGAGCTCGCGCATCTGCTCTTTCAACTGAAAGTGCACATCCATCCACTCACGTACTCGAATCGGCGAGATAAAACGCTCACGACACAAGCGTTCAAATTTTCGTCTTGTTAATAATTCGCGATGCTCTTGTAAGAAGTTCCACAGATTCACAAAACCGATAAAGTCTGACTTCTCATCTGCAAATAAGGCATGCGACTCATCCGCTTGCTGCTGCTTATCAAATGGACGCTCTCTCGGATCTTGAATCGACAAGGCCGCACCAATGATCAACAGCTCGGTTAAGCAACCTGTGTGTGCCGCCTCAAGCAACATTCGCCCAATCCGCGGATCAATCGGCAAACGCGCCAACTTACGTCCGAGATTCGTCACCCGACGCGTAGCATCCACCGCACCCAACTCATGCAGTAAGCGATAACCATCTTTGATCATTCGACTATCAGGCGGATCAACGAACGGGAATTCTTCGATATCGCCGAAACCAAGCACCTGCATCTGCAAGATGACCGAGGCTAAATTAGTACGCTGAATCTCTGGCTCAGTGAACTCATCACGCAGTGTGAAATCTTCTTCGCTATACAGACGAATACACACACCTTCAGCCACACGACCACAGCGACCTTTACGCTGATCAGCACTCGCCTTTGAGACCGGCTCTAAGGGCAGCCGTTGAATCTTTGACTTGGCGCTGTAACGACTAATCCGCGCAATACCGGTATCGATAACATGACGAATACCCGGCACAGTTAGCGATGTCTCTGCCACGTTAGTTGCCAGCACAATGTGTCGCGCACCAGAGGGCTTAAAGATACGCGCTTGCTCTTGAGGGGATAAGCGCGCGTACAAAGGCAATAATTCAGTACCACCTAAGTTTTGCTTGCGCAGCAACTCACGCGCTTCGCGTATCTCACGCTCACCCGGAAAGAAGATCAAAATATCGCCACGACTTTCTCGCGACAACTCATTCACCGCATCAATCAAACCTTGTTGATGATCAACACCACCATTCTCTTCATCTTCTGGTGGCGGACGGTAACGCACCTCAACCGGATAAGTACGACCGGAGACCTCAATGATCGGTGCATCATTAAAGTGTTTTGAAAACTTCTGTGGATCAATCGTCGCTGAGGTAATGATCAGCTTGAGATCAGGTCGCTTAGGCAGTAATGACTTGAGATAGCCCATCAAGAAATCGATATTCAGACTACGCTCGTGCGCCTCATCGATGATCAGCGTGTCATATTCGTTGAGGTATTTATCGCGTTGAATCTCAGCCAGCAGCATGCCGTCGGTCAGCAGCTTAACCCGAGTACTCTCACTGACCTTATCAGCGAAGCGCACCTTATAACCAACGCTTAAGCCCACCTCTTGCTCAATCTCAGAGGCTACGCGTGAAGCCAAACTACGCGCCGCTAATCGACGCGGCTGGGTATGACCGATACGGCCAAAAATACCGCGACCCAAGCTCAAACAAACCTTAGGTAGCTGTGTTGATTTACCCGAACCGGTCTCACCACACAGAACGATCACCTGATTCTCTGCGATCAGCTTTTGGATTTCCTCAACGCGCTCACTCACCGGCAAGCCCGCTGGGAATGTCACCTGCATCACCGATGATTCACGCGCAACAACTGCTGCCCGCGACTGGGCTAAGCGCTCGGTATATTTTTGACGTAACTCAGCATCACACTCACCCTTTTCCAACGTCTTTTCCCAACGTCGTAAAAGATGGCGATCTTTCAACAAGCAATCTGAGTAGTCGTTATCCGGCTGAGTCATAGTTCAATTAAAAAAGGCCTGCAATGCAGGCCTTCGATCCGTTAGGTCTGATTAATGACCGCCACCTTTCAGCGAGGTCACCATACCTTCAATCGTATCTTTTGCGTCACCAAAGACCAATGAGCAGTTGTCTTGGTAGAACAACAGATTATCCACACCTGAATAACCTGGCTTCATAGAACGCTTTAAGAAGTAAATATTCTTTGCCTTACCTGCATCCAAAATCGGCATGCCGTAAATTGGGCTCGACTGATCGGTACGTGCCGCTGGGTTAACCACGTCATTCGCACCCACAACCAACACCACATCGGTTGATGCAAATTCAGGATTGATCTCATCCATCTCAAGCACGTGATCGTAAGGAATATCCGCTTCTGCCAAGAGCACATTCATATGACCCGGCATACGACCTGCCACTGGATGCACTGCAAACTTCACTTCAACATCGCGCGCCTCAAGCAACTCCATCATCTCTTTCAATGCGTGCTGCGCTTGCGCTACCGCCATACCGTAACCAGGCACGATGATCACGCGATTCGCATCTTCCATCCAGTAAACCGCATCTTCAACTGAAGCTGACTTAACGCCCTTCTCCGCTGCTGCCGCACCTGCACTCTCTTCGCCACCACCTGACTCGCTACCGAAGCCACCAAAGATGACGTTGATGATTGAGCGGTTCATTGCCTTACACATGATGTAAGAAAGGATCGCACCAGAGAAACCAACCAAAGCACCAACAATAATCAGTAGATTGTTATGCAAGGTGAAACCGGTCGCCGCTGCCGCCCAACCTGAGTAGCTGTTCAACATCGAAACGATAACCGGCATGTCTGCACCACCGATTGGGATGATCAGGGTCAATCCAAGCAAGAAGGCTAACAAGGTCATCGCGATTAACGATAACTCAGAACCGGTCATCGCAAAGTGAACGGCAAAACCAATGGTGACAATCGCAATCACCGCATTCAATGCATGCTGACCTGCAAAACGAACAGGCGCACCTGAGATCAAACCTTGCAACTTACCGAACGCAATCACAGAACCCGTAAAGGTAATCGCACCGATCACAATACCGGCAGATAACTCACCCATCAGCACCGCATTGAGCGTGCCTTCGGCTTGACGATTTAAGAAGGTGCCCACAGCAACCAATACCGCTGCCATACCCACAAAGCTGTGAAGTGCAGCAACCAACTGTGGCATTGCGGTCATCTGTACACGTGCTGCCAATACAGCACCAATCAAACCACCAGCCACTAAGCCTGCCAAGATAAAGCCATACGATTGAATTTCAGCGCCGAGTAGCGTTGCCACAATCGCAATCGCCATACCCGCCATACCGAGCGTGTTACCACGGCGCGCTGTTGAAGGATGCGTCAGACCTTTCAGCGACAACACAAACAAGGTTGCCGAGATCAGGTACGCGATCGCTTGTACATCATGTGAAAGTGTCATGTTGGCCCCTTACTTCTTTTTCTTCTTAAACATGGACAACATGCGATTGGTCACTAAGAAACCACCAAACACGTTAATCGATGCCAACATCACTGCGAAGAAGCCCATGATCTCAGCGGTGGTACCCACCTCTTGAAAACCTGTGACCAACAAAGCGCCAACAATCACGATGCCAGAGATCGCATTGGTTAACGCAACAAGCGGTGTATGCAGCGCTGGAGTTACACCCCAGATAACGAAGTAGCCGATAAAACACGACAACACAAAAACATATAAAGCAATTAAGGTATCAGCCATGGGATCTCTCTCTTATTCTGGCTTTACTTGCGCTGCTGCTGTGATCTCATCTTCATCAAGATCATTCAGCGTTACAGCCTCATCAGTGTTCAACATAATGCCAAGCAAGTTCGCGATATTCTTTGCGTAGAAAGCGCTCGAATCAGTCGGCATCATCGATGGGTAGTTGGTATGACCCACAATCACCACGCCATGTTTAGTCACCACCTGATCAGCTTCTGACAAACGACAGTTACCACCGGTCGCCGCCGCCATATCCACAATCACAGAACCTTCACGCATACGCTCAACCACTGACTCAACAATCAGCTCAGGCGCTTGGCGACATGGAATCAATGCCGTACTGATAATCACGTGGGCTTTTGCCAGTTCATCCGCGAGCAAGGCTTGCTGCTTAGCTTTACCTTCATCAGATAACTCTTTGGCATAACCACCCTCACCCGAGCCACTCTCACCAATATCTAACGTGATCGCTTTTGCACCGAGTGATTCGATTTGTTCTTGGGTTTCAGGTCGGATGTCATACGCATGCACATCACCACCTAAACGTCGCGCCGTTGCAATCGCTTGCAAACCCGCAACACCAGCACCGAGAACAACAATACGTGCAGGTTTAGCAGAACCTGCTGAAGTCATCATTAAAGGAACGAAGCGACCATAGCGAGAAGCCGCTTCGATAACCGCACGATAACCCGCAATGTTTGCTTGTGATGAAAGCACGTCCATCGATTGCGCACGTGAGATACGCGGCACACGCTCAAGTGCGACCACGGTAATGTTCTTTGCCTGCATCGCAGCAATCGCATCATCATCGCCACAGCTTTCAATCTGGCCGATATACACCGCACCTGATTTCATCAGTGCAACTTCATCAACGCTTGGCTTACGTACCTTCGCAATCAGATCACAGGCAAAAGCTGCTGCTGCATCGGCAATCTCAGCACCGGCATCGCGATACGCATCATCGTGGAAATGGGCCGATTCACCCGCGCCCTGTTGGACAACAACACCAAGACCTTTCTTAACCAGGCCGCTGACGATATCCGGCGTTAAAGCGACGCGCGCTTCCCCAGCTTGAGTCTCGGTTGGAACACCAATTTTCATCATGTTTCGTTCTTCAATACTGCAGAACTTCAGCCCTAACTCATTGATTTAACAACAGTACGACTGAAATATTAAAAATTCATATGTTAGCGGTTGATGATGGTACCAGAGAGGCTGTTAAAACGGGCTAAAAATCACCTTATAGGACCCTAATAATCAGGGGGTTAAGCCCAAAAGCTCAGCTTAAATCCACGCTGCCAAAAGTTGTTGCAGGTTGCCCGTATCCCAGTTGGGTGGCGCTTGCTCAACAGGCCATTGCGCATCAATCGAAAAACGCCCCGTTCTCACTAAGGCTGTCTTAAGCCCTAAGCGCTGTGCACCTAAGATATCGGTATCGGGTCTATCACCTACCATCACGCAATCACATGCCTCAACATCCAGATCAGCCAACGCCATTTGATACAACAATGGCTCTGGTTTACCGATAGTGATGGCTTTAATCCCACAAGCCTTTTCAACGGGTGCGACCAAAGCACCACCGCCTGGCAATACCACCGGCTTACCATCAACAAAACCATCAACCGTGATATCTGGGTTAGTTGAGATCAACACCGCACCTTGTTGGATTAACGCAATTGCCTTGCTAAGCGTTTGATAATCCAAGCCTGCACCCTCACCCACAACGACATAATCAGCATCTTGATCATCTTCCACGCCCACGTTAGATAAGGCCGTGTGTAACCCCTTCTCCCCGATCGCATAAAAACGAAAGTCCGCTTTTTCAGAGGCAAGATAACGCGCTGTGGCTTGCGCACTGGTGATCACGTGATCAGCTGCAAAATTACCCAAGCCCATCGCTTTCATTTTGCTAACCACTTGCTCAGGCGTCGCAATAGGATTGTTCGTAATAAAACGAAACGGACAATCACTGATTGCGTGCAGAAATTCAGCCGCTCCTTCTATCGGTGATGAGCCGCGATATAAAACACCATCCATGTCGAGCAGTAATGCTCGAGGCAAACTCACTGCATACCACCTAAACAGAGATACTTAATCTCAAGGTACTCATCAATGCCATAGCTTGAACCTTCACGGCCCAATCCAGAGGACTTAACACCGCCAAAAGGCGTGGTGGGATTTGAGATAATGCCTTCGTTAATACCGACCATGCCGTATTCTAGTTGTTCTGACACTCGCCAGATTCGCGCCACATCTTGGCTATAAAAATACGCAGCCAATCCGTACTCGGTATCGTTTGCCATCGCGATCGCATCGGCTTCAGTATCAAACTTAAATAAGGGCGCAACAGGACCAAAGATCTCTTCGTGTGCCACACGCATCGTGGTTGTCACATCTGCTAACAATGTGGGCTGATAAAAGGTGCCACCAAGCTCATGCTGACGACCACCACAGATCACACGCGCGCCTTGCTCACAAGCATCGGCAACCAATCTTTCTACCTTTTGTAATGCTGCCTCGTTAATCAACGGACCTTGTTGTGACTCTTCAGCAAGACCATCACCCACTTTTAACGCCGTTACCGCCTGCGCTAACTTTTCAGCAAAGGCATCATAGATACCCGCTTGCACCAAGATACGATTCGCACACACGCAGGTCTGACCTGAGTTGCGATACTTAGACGCCAACACACCGGCTACTGCCTTATCGATATCCGCATCATCAAAGACGATAAAGGGCGCATTACCACCGAGCTCCATCGACACTTTTTTAACCGTATCCGCGGAATCACGCAGCAATAATTTACCCACTGCCGTTGAGCCAGTGAATGACAGCTTGCGCACAATCGGACTTGCTGTCATTACCTGTCCCACTGCTGCTGCATCTTGCGTGGTGATCACATTGAACACACCGGCTGGCATGCCCGCACGCTCTGCTAAGCTCAGCTAAAGCTAACGCACTTAAGGGCGTCAGGTCTGATGGCTTAAGCACCACGGTACAACCTGCCGCTAACGCCGGTGCACATTTGCGCGTAATCATTGAGCTTGGAAAATTCCACGGTGTAATCGCCGCAACCACACCAATCGCTTGCTTCAGCACCATCAAACGCTTGTCATGATGCGTCGTTGGAAGCACATCACCATTAATACGCTTCGCTTCATCGGCATACCAATCCACAAAGCCTGCGCCATAAATCACTTCACCTTTCGCTTCGGCTAAAGGCTTACCTTGTTCTAAGGTCATGATGCGCGCCAAATCATCTGCATGTTCAATAATCAAGTCATACCAACGTCGCAAGATCACACTGCGCTCTGCCGGCAACATGGCACGCCAACCCACTAACGCACGATTCGCAGCCTCAATCGCAAACTGCGTGTCTTGACCATCACAATCTGCCACATCAACAAGCCACGCTTGTGATGATGGATTCATGACTGCAAATGTTTGATTACGATTGCCTGCTACCCAAGCACCATCGATATACGCCTGCGAGCGCCAAAGATCAGAATCGTTTAATGCATCGACACGCCTTTGCCCCAAAAAGTTCAGTTTAAAGGATAACTATAAAGCATGCAAAACAAACGCACAAAAAAACCGCCGTTAGGCGGTTTCGATGATCTGGTCGGAGCGAGAGGATTCGAACCTCCGACCCCCTGCACCCCATGCAGGTGCGCTACCAAGCTGCGCTACGCTCCGAAATTCTGTAAAGCTTAACGCGCTTTTAATAACTCAAGTACTGACTCAAGCTCTGCACGCATTTCAGCCAACATCGCTGAAGGCACATTACCTGTACTTGCACTTGATGAACCTGCCGCATCGTCTTCGAGCTTTTGACGCGCACCACCAATGGTGAAGCCTTGCTCATACAACAAACCACGGATGGTACGAATCAACTCAACATCATGACGCTGATAGTAACGACGGTTACCACGACGCTTAACGGGCTTGAGTGATGGAAATTCTTGCTCCCAATAACGCAATACGTGCGGCTTAACAGCACATAACTCACTGACCTCACCAATGGTGAAGTAGCGCTTGCCTGGGATTGCGGGTAATTCGATATTACTGCTGGCTGGATCTAACATTTAAGATTAATTTGCGGCTGCTGCTTGCTTTGCTTGTTCTTGTTGTTCGCCATAGGCTTCGACACGAGCCTTCAATTTTTGACCCGGACGGAAAGTCACCACGCGGCGAGCCGAGATAGGAATCTCTTCACCGGTCTTAGGGTTACGGCCAGGACGCTGATTCTTCTCACGCAGATCAAAATTGCCAAAACCCGACAATTTCACCTGACGACCGCCTTCCAAAGAAGAACGAATCTCTTCGAAGAACATCTCCACCATGTCTTTTGCTTCGCGCTTATTCAAACCGAGCTCTTCAAAGAGCTGTTCAGCCATTTCTGCTTTCGTTAAAGCCATGTCGTAAATCCTTGAGTCGTATTAGTCGCGAAGTTTGGCGCCAAATTGTTCTTCAAGAGCTGCCAGTATCTTGGCGCTCGCGGCGTCCACTTCGGGGTCGGTAAGAGTGTGCGAAAACTCTTGTAAAATCAAGCTCAAAGCGAGACTTTTTGAACTTGCATCGACATTTTCGCCGGTATAGACGTCGAATAATTGAACAGCTTTGACTACGGCTGGCGCGGCTTTCCGAGCAGCCTCTAGGATCTCGCCTACAGCCACGTCACGATTAACCACCACCGCGAAGTCACGGCGAATCGATGGGAACTTGGACAAAGGCTCGAATGCCGGCACATTGCCCTGCTCGATCACATCCAAGGCCACCTCGAAAACAAAGGTCGCTGGCAAATCGAGCTTCTGCTGGATCTGTGGATGCACCATACCAATCCAACCCACGTGCTGATCACCACGGCTGATACGTGCACACTGACCTGGGTGTAAGGCAGTGAACTCACCCGCGTTAAAACTGAACTCATTGATATCAGCAACCTGCGAAAGCACGGCTTCGAGATCACCCTTAAGGTCATAAAAGTCTACTTTGCGCTGTGGCTGTGCCCACTGCTCAACACCCGCAGGACCACAAACCGCACCCGCCAAACGTTGACGCTGCACTAACTCACCGTCGATACGCTCAAAGCTCAAACCACTTTCGAAGATGCGTACACGTTCTTGCTGACGTGCCACATTGTGCTTCACCGTATTCAACAAACCAGGGATCAAGCTCGCACGCATGATCGACATGTCTGCCGAGATCGGGTTCGCTAACTCAATCTTTTCTGCATCCGGTGTAATCAGCTCAGCCATCTCTGGGCTAATAAAGCTGTAAGTGATCGCTTCTTGGTAATCACGTGACACCAAAGTCGCCTTCGCTTTATCGAGCACAAAAGCATTCTCAGCTTGCAGCACAATGCTGACCGGCGCCGCACTTAAATTCGCAGGGATATTCGCGTAACCATAGATACGACCAATCTCTTCGATCAGATCCACCTCAATCGACATATCAAAGCGTGCACTGGGTGCAACCACAGACCAACCGTCATCGCTTGCGGTCAGTTGCATACCTAAACGCTCGAGAATATCGACAACCGTTGCATCATCAATCTCGATACCTAATACGCGACCAATGCGCTCACGACGTAAACCAATTGGCGTGAGCTTTGGTAAATCAGCTTCTGAAACCACTTC
Source organism: Gammaproteobacteria bacterium (assembly GCA_038146785.1). Lineage (GTDB taxonomy): Bacteria > Pseudomonadota > Gammaproteobacteria > Chromatiales > Chromatiaceae > VMDJ01. Next base: position 66,038 of record JAYQSI010000009.1, on the reverse strand, counting down.
GTTGATTGGACCGGCTTCACCACCAACAATCTCAAGTGCCAATGCGGTTGCACGTTCCATCGCGGTACGTTGCAACTGCCAATCCACACCACGCTCAAAACGATGTGATGAATCGGTATGCAAACCATAGCTACGCGCTTTACCCGCAATCGCTAATGGCGCAAAGAATGCCGATTCAAAAATAATATCGTCAGTGCTATCAGTTACCGATGAAGGCTCGCCACCCATCACACCAGCCATTGCCAGCGGACCGTTATCATCCGCGATCACCAAGGTGTCATCACGCAAGGTCGCTTCAGCACCATCGAGCAAGGTCAGCTTTTCACCGTTGTTCGCCATGCGCACTTGAATTGCACCACTCACCTTCGCCGCATCAAAGGCATGCATTGGCTGGCCAAGCTCAAGCAACACATAGTTAGTGATATCCACCATCGGTGAAATCGCGCGCACATCACTACGACGTAAACGCTCAACCATCCAGTCAGGTGTCGTTGCACCTTTGTTAATGCCGCGAATCACACGACTTAAATAACGAGGACACGCATTGCTCGCCGTTACGTTCGCTTCGCGCACATCATCAATCGATGCGGCAACGGCAGGAATCTCAGGCAAGGTTAATGGCGAGCGATTAATTACGCCTACTTCGCGCGCAATACCTGCCACGCTTAAACAATCACCACGATCAGGCGTTAGATCCACTTCGATACATTGATCATTCAGATCCATGTACTCACGAATATCCATGCCGATCGGCGCGTCAGCCGGTAGTGGCAAAATACCATCACTGCTTTCCGCTAAACCTAACTCAGAGGCAGAACAAATCATGCCGAGTGACTCAACGCCACGCAGTTTGGTTTTCTTGATCTTAAACTCAGGTGATAAACGCGCATTCAAGGTGGCAACAGGCACCTTCATACCGGCAGCCACATTCTTTGCACCACATACAATTTGTGATGGCTCATCGGCACCGATATTCACTGAACAAACGCTCAACTTATCTGCATCAGGATGTTGCTCACGGCTCAACACTTCGCCAACAACGACGCCGTTAAATTCTTGTGCCGCAGGTTCAACCGCATCTACCTCAAGACCTGCCATCGACAGCTGGTCAGCTAAGGTTTGTGTATCAATTGATGGGTTAACCCATTCACGCAACCAGGCTTCGCTGAATCGCATCGTGTAATCCTTTGTCTTTCGTAACTGATCTTACGATCAGTGATTAAGCAAACTGTTTTAAGAAGCGCAGATCGTTCTCAAAGAACAAGCGCAAATCGTTAACGCCATAGCGCAACATCGCTAAACGCTCGACACCCATGCCGAATGCATAGCCACTGTATTTTTCGCTGTCGATGCCTACGTGCTTCATCACCTCTGGGTGAATCATTCCGCAGCCAAGCACCTCAAGCCAACCGGTGTGCGAACACACACGACAACCATCACCACCACACATCACACATTGGATATCCACCTCTGCTGATGGCTCAGTGAATGGGAAGTAAGACGGACGGAAACGCACATCCAAATCATCACGCTCAAAGAAGGTGTGCAAGAAGGCATTCAAAATACCTTTTAGATCCGCAAAGGTGACATGCTCATCCACCATAAAGCCTTCGACCTGATGGAACATTGGCGTATGGGTTAAGTCAGAGTCACAACGATACACACGACCTGGCGCGATCACCTTGACCGGTGGCTCAGCATCTTTCATCACACGGATCTGCACCGGTGAGGTATGCGTACGCAACAACGTACCTTCTTCAAAATAAAAGGTATCGTGCATCGCACGTGCTGGGTGATGCGAAGGAATGTTTAACGCTTCAAAGTTATGGAAGTCGTCTTCGATCTCAGGACCTGTCGCAACTTCAAAACCTGCGCCCCCAAAGATCTGTTGAATACGCTGCATGGTGCGCGTCACTGGGTGTAAACCACCGTTCGCTTCACCACGACCTGGCAAACTGACATCAATCTTCTCAGCCGCCAAACGCTCAGCTAATGCTGCTGTTTCAAGCGCCGTCTTACGACCTTCAATCGCCGCCTGCAGCATCTGCTTAGCTTTATTAATTTCTGCGCCCGCTGTCTTGCGCTCTTCCGCAGGCAGCTTGCCCAATTGTTTGAGTTGATCGGTGATCACACCGGTCTTACCGAGATACTCAACACGGATCTCATCCAAAGCGCGCAAATCGGCTGCTTGGTTAACCGCGGTCTCAGCTTTTTTGATTAAGGTTTCCAGCTCGGTACTCATAAAAGTTCTCAGCCGTTAAATAAAAAGAGGGAAAGCCCATACAGACTTTCCCTCTACTTTTAGCGTTGATAGCGACGGTAAAAACCGCGCGTGCTATCAGCTCGCGAGGGCAGCCTTAGCTTTCTCTGCGAGCTGGCCAAATGCTGGCAAATCGTGCACAGCAATGTCAGCCAACATCTTACGGTCGATCGCCACGCCAGCTTTGTTCAAGCCGTTAATCATGCGGCTGTATGACAAACCGTTCATACGTGCAGCAGCATTGATACGCTGGATCCACAACGCACGGAACTGACGCTTCTTAACGCGACGGTCACGGTATGCGTATTGACCTGCTTTGATAACCGCTTGCTTAGCAACACGGAAAACTTTACTACGTGCGCCGTAATAACCTTTTGCAGCTTTTAAAACCTTCTTATGACGACGGTTCGCTTGTACACCACGTTTTACTCTAGACATTTCTTAAGTCTCCTGATTAAGCGTAAGGCATCATGCGACGAGCTGCTGCTACGTCTGCTTTATGCAACATTGAAGGTGCACGTAAGTGGCGCTTACGTTTAGTCGACTTCTTGGTCAAGATGTGACGACGGTGTGATTGATTGCGCTTAACGCCGCCCGCGGTAATGCGGAAACGTTTCTTCGCACTGCTATTAGAACGAATCTTAGGCATTTTGCTTCTCCTGTTAATTAGAGCTCACGCTCTAGGTTGCTTCAGAGTGACCAAGGCAATGCCGACGCCCGACCACTCGTTGGTGACAATGTCACCAAATTACTTTTTACGGCCTGGTCCTAAAACCATCACCATTTGGCGTCCTTCCATAATCGGACGCTGTTCAACTTGACCAACATCAGCCAAGTCATTTTCCACACGTTCCAACAGGTCCAAGCCTAAGTCACGGTGAGCATGCTCACGACCACGGAAACGCATGGTCACTTTCGCCTTGTTGCCCTCTTCGAGGAACTTGCGCAAGTTTCTCAACTTGATGTTGTAGTCACCAATGTCAGTGCCCGGACGGAATTTGATTTCCTTAATCTGGACAGTTTTTTGCTTTTTGCGGGCTTCTTGCTTTTGCTTCTTGGCATCAAAAACAAATTTGCCGTAATCCATTACTCGACATACAGGAGGTTCAGCGTTTGGCACGATCTCTACCAGATCCATTCCAGCGGCGGTTGCTGCTGCTTGTGCCTCTTCGATTGAAACAATTCCTACTTGCTCACCGTCTTTGCCAATCAGTCGAACCTCGACTGCGGTAATGGCGTCATTCAGACGATTGCGCTTATCTGCTTTGGCGATAGCCAAGTCCTCCGCATAAATCAAAAAACAAACTGACAACGTAAAAGCACCGGCTAAAAAGCCAGTGCTTTCACTGTAAAATCAGCTACTTAGCTGCGAGAGTCAACCTTCTCCTGAAGGTGCTCTACAAGGGCATCTAGAGACAAAGTGCCTAGATCCTTGCCGTCTCGGGTACGAACTGCGAGAGCTCGATCTTCGACTTCGCGGTCACCGACTACTAATAAGTAAGGGACCTTCTGCAGCGTGTGCTCGCGGATTTTAAAGCCGATCTTCTCATTTCTCAAGTCCAAATCGACTCTAAAGCCTTTATCTTGCAGGATTTTTGCAGCTTCCTGGGCAAACGGCGCGTGCTTGTCGGTGATGTTCATGATCACCGCCTGGGTTGGGTTCAACCACAGCGGCATCGCACCGGCGTGCTGCTCGATCAAAATACCGATAAAACGCTCCAACGAGCCCAAGATCGCACGGTGCAACATGACCGGCGTTTTCTTGCTGTTATCTTCCGCGATGTAGTTAGCGCCAAGACGCTCTGGCATCGAGAAATCCAGCTGAATAGTGCCGCACTGCCACACACGGTTCAGACAATCGCGCAGCGAGAACTCGATCTTCGGACCATAAAACGCACCCTCGCCCGGCTGCAGCTCCCACTCCAGACCACGCTCATTCAGCGCATCTTCGAGCGACTTCTCCGCTTTATCCCACAAGGCATCATCACCCACGCGTTGCTCAGGGCGAGTCGATAGCTTCACCTCGACCTGCTCAAAGCCAAAGTCTTTGTAAACCTCGAACAACAAATCGGTGAACGCCAACACCTCAGACAAGATCTGCTCTTCGGTACAGAAGATATGCGCATCGTCTTGCACAAAGTTACGCACACGCATCAAACCGTGCAGCGTGCCCGATGGCTCATTACGGTGACACGAACCAAACTCCGCCAAACGCAAAGGCAGGTCGCGGTAACTCTTCAAGCCATGGTTATAAATCTGAATGTGCGCTGGGCAGTTCATCGGCTTGATCGCATAGTCGCGACTTTCCGAGTGCGTGGTAAAGATCATGTCGCCGAACTTATCCCAGTGACCTGACTTCTCCCACAAACTGCGATCGATCACCTGCGGGGTATGCACCTCTTGGTAACCGTGATGACGCAACTTCTCACGAATATAGTTCTGCACGGTCAGATAAATGCTCCAACCCTTGTCATGCCAAAACACCATACCCGGTGCTTCGTCTTGCGCATGGAACAGATCCAACGCTTTACCGATCTTACGGTGATCACGCTTCTCTGCTTCTTCCAAGTTATGCAGATATTCTTTTAACTCTTTCTTATCGCGCCATGCGGTACCGTAAACACGTTGCAGCATTTGGTTATTCGCATCACCGCGCCAATAAGCACCGGCTAGCTTCATCAACTTAAAGCCTTTCGGCAATTTACCGGTTGATGGCAAATGCGGACCACGACACACATCGAACCACTCACCTTGGCGGTAGATCGAAATCTCCTCGCCTTCAGGAATCGCATCGATGATCTCAACCTTGTAGTGCTCGCCCAAATCCGCAAACACCTTCTTCGCTTCATCACGCGATAGCACTTCACGCTCGATCGGCAAATCACGACCAACAATCTCGCGCATGCGATCTTCGATCTTGCCTAAATCATCTGGGGTGAAAGGCTCATCACGCGCAAAGTCGTAATAAAAACCGTTTTCAATCGCAGGACCAATGGTCACCTGCGTGCCGGGATATAACTCTTGTACCGCTTGCGCCATCACGTGCGCCGCATCGTGACGAATCAGCTCCAACGCATCGTCATCCTTACCGGTGACAATCGCCAAATTCACATCGCTATCCAGCGTGGTACTCAGATCAACAACCTTGCCATCAATCTTGCCAGCTAACGCCGCTTTGGCTAAACCGGGGCCGATATCCATCGCCACATCAGCGATAGTGACCGCGTGGTCAAAAGAACGTTGAGATCCATCAGGGAGGGTAATAACAGGCATCTGCGTGTGTCTCCTCAGTGGTGACCCCTACCAAAGGTCACGTGAAACGCAAAACATCGAACAGGTCGACGTCAATGAAAGCCCAATATTATAAAGGAGCTACGCCGACAGCGGAACCGCCATACCGTCTTTAATCTGCAAATTCGCCACCACATCGACAAGCGCATCGGTTAGCTGCGCCAAGTCACCTGACGACATCACAAACGGCGGCATCAAATACACCAACTTACCAAAAGGTCGCACCCACACACCGCGCTCAACAAACATCGGTTGCACCGATGGCATATCCACCGGATGAGTCAGCTCAACCACACCGATCGCACCGAGCACGCGCACCTCAGCCACATGGGCAAACGCCTTGGCTGGTGCTAAACCGTGAAGCAAGCCCTGCTCGATCTGCATCACTTGTTGTTGCCAATCATTCGCGCGCAATAAATCAATGCTCGCTTTCGCAATCGCACAGGCCAAAGGATTCGCCATAAACGTTGGGCCATGCATAAACACACCGGGCTCACCGCGCGCAATGTCATTCGCAATCGCATCGGTCGTGAGCACAGCAGCCAAACTTAAGTAACCACCGGTCAGCGCTTTACCCACACATAAAATATCGGGGGTGATCTCCGCATGCTCAACCGCAAACCACTTACCGCTACGACCAAAACCGGTGGCAATCTCATCAGCAATCAGCAACACACCATGCGCATCACATAAGCGACGCGCAGCCTGCAGATACTCTGGCGCATAAAAACGCATGCCACCGGCACCTTGCACAATCGGCTCAAGAATCATCGCGGCGAGCTGATCACCCTGCTCGGCAAACACCTGCTCTAACTGCGCCAGATGCTGCTCGGTGCAATGCTCACCAAACGCAGGCTCAGGTCGCTCGATAAACACCTGCTTAGGTAAAACATCCTTAAACAAAGTATGCATACCGGTGATCGGATCACACACCGACATCGCATCGAGCGTGTCACCGTGATAACCACCACGCGGACTTAAAAAGAGATGCCGTTGCGACTGACCTCGAGCAATCTGCGTTTGCAGTGCCATCTTCATCGCCGCCTCAATAGCAACCGAGCCCGAATCGACAAAGAACACCTTTTGCAAATCCCAAGGGCTTAGCTCAACCAAGGTCTCAGCCAACTCGACCGCTGCCGGATGGGTTAAGCCACCGAACATCACATGCGACATCTTATCCAGCTGTTGCATCGCCGCTTCGTTGAGTACCGGATGGTTATAACCATGTACCGCACACCACCAAGACGACATGCCATCAATCAGCTCACGCCCATCGTCGAGTTTTAAGCGCACACCTTCGGCAGCCACCACAGGATAAATCGGCGACGGCGAGCCCACCGCGCTATACGGGTGCCAAATATGCTGTCGATCTCGGTCAACTAAATTCAAAAACGGCTCGCTTAGTTATTGCAGTGCAAAATGACAAATCATTTTTTTCAGCATAGGATGTTGAAAACAAGGAAGTCATCTATGTCTATTTTTACACGACTCAATCTATTTATCGCCCTCGCGATTATTGCAGTGATTGCCTTTGTTGCAATCGTCGACCAAAACCTGCGCTTGCAAGACAAACTCACCCTAGAGTATCGACAGGTCGCACGCCAAGAGAACACCCTTAACCGCCTGCAAGCCAACGTACTCGAAGAACGTGTCGCCGCGCTGGCTTATCGTAAAAAGGGTGACTTGACGGCACTAGAGCAAATCAGCGCTCGTGAAAAGATCATCCGCGAACAATTGAGCCAAGCACGCGCGTTAAATGCCGCACCCACTGCCACACTGGATAACTTTGAAGCGCTCGAACGCCAATATGACAAAGCACGCAAAGGCTATAAAAACGCCATCATTCAAATCCAAGCTGCTGCACAAGAAGCGATAACTCTGGAAGTCAGTCATAAGCACACAGCAATGCAGAAGATGATAAGCGATGATCTGATGGACTCATTGAAAGTATTGGTGCGTTTCCCAACCTATAACTCACCGGCAAAAGCACTCGCGGAAGAGTTCGATCGACTGTTAGCGACACACCCTTCATCCGCTGTCGGACAGGCTGAACAACAACTCGCTGCACTGATCACGCGCATTCAAGAACAACACGCACTAAGCCAACAACACATCATAACCATGGACTTGATTGGCCCATCACTTTCGCAATTAATTGAAACCGCAAAACTCGAATTGATCGACAAACAAAACACCTTAGGCCCACAACTTAGCAACGAAGTCGAACGCGTAAAACAGCTCCTACTGATCAGCTCAGCGGTGATCGTGATCTTTCTGCTCAGCCTTGTGTGGTGGTCTCGTCGCGCTATTTTTAACCCACTCAAAAATAGCCTTATGCACTTGCGCCAAAACCAACAACAACTCGATTCGGCAAACGCCAGCATGCGTAACGACTTACATCTTGATGATGCTGCTGCTGCTGCTGCTGCTGCTGCTGCTCAAGAGCCTGCGCAACAAGCTAACGAGATACAACAACTCGATCAGATGGCTAACTCGATGGGTACTTCATTAACCCTCTCGGAAAATTTAAGTGCCACCCTGAAACAACAAGAGATACAAATCGCAGAGCTGCAAAAACGCGAAGCGGTGGACAACCTGGTCGCGGGCATGTCACACAATTTAAATAATTATCTGCAGCCTATTTTGTTGCTCTCGCAACACATGAATAAGCCCGACAAAGATGCCGAGACACAGCAGATGTTAAGCGTGATTACCGAAAGCGCGATGAATGCACGCAACGTGCTCGACAAGGTCCTCGCCTTTTCGCGAGCTGATGCGCGTGAGCAGCCAGCAAGCACTGATTCCTTAACCACAGTAATGAGTCTGGTGACCTCGAGTGCTCGTGCTTCAGAAACCATAGAAACCGATATACAAACCCACCCAACCCCGTTTGCACTGGCAGCAAGTGATCTCAATACCATTGTGTTGAATCTTGTGAATAACAGCCTCGACTCTCGCGATGCCCTCACCCCGATTACCCTTTGGATTACGGGCAAGGTCATCGAAAACGGTTACCAGCTCACCCTTCGCGACAATGGCTCAGGTATGGACGCGTCCACCTTAGCCAAAGCCATGAATAAATTCTTTACCACCAAGCCGGTTGGCAAAGGTACCGGGCTTGGGCTGAGTGAAGCGCGCGAACTTATGGAAGCCGCTGGTGGTCAGCTTGAGATAACATCCACGCTAGGCGAAGGCACCACCGTCAGCTTAAGCATTCCTTTTGGACAACACGCGGAGCCCACTGATGGCTAACATCTTATTGATTGACGATGACACGAACGTCAACCTCGCCCTTGGCATCATTTTAAAAGGCGCAGGTCACCAAGTGGTTTCGTTGTTTGATGGCTCGAAAGTGCTCAGCCATATGCAAGACATTGATCTGGTGATTACCGATGTGATCATGCCCAATGTGGATGGCATTGAAGTACTCAACGCGATGAAGAAAGAACACCCAAGCATTCCGGTGATTGTGATCTCAGGTGGCGGCCGCATCAGCGCTGACATGTACCTCAGATCTGCCAAAGCCATCGGCGCCAAAGAAGTACTGCATAAACCCATTGATACCGATGCACTGATCAACACGGTTGATAAAGTGCTCAGTGAAGCCAAGGCATAAAAAAACGCCAAGGCGAAACACCTTGGCGTTTTTGACATTTGGTAGGAACGACCAGATTTGAACTGGTGACCTCCACGATGTCAACGTGGCGCTCTAACCAACTGAGCTACGCTCCTAAAGAGGCGGCGATTATACGGAGCATGGGTTAAGCGTCAACTTAAAGCCAATCCAAACACATCGATTACGTTAGCGCAGCTAAATCGGAAGGCGCAAAAAAAACCCGCCAAACGGCGGGTTCAACAAGCCAACACATCATCAATGAGAATCAAAGGGGTCATTTTGAAATGGCTTAGTTCCGAGGACTCAATTCGGCTTTAATAAATTGAGGAAAATGACACTAAAAACATTTTTTTATTTAATCGATTGAAATAAGGTTTTTGTATCTCGCAATGCAGATGCAGATCAAACCCTTTGATTTGATAGCCAGTAGCTCCATCGACTGACCGATCTCACTGTACGAGATAGCACCCTGCTCGCGCAGAATGGCCGCCAGCATCAGCATCACCGACATACCACTGCGCAGATCAATCTTGTCACCATCGACCTGGTGTAAATAGTCGATCAGTTGCGACTGTAAAAACTCGTTTTCGAATACGTCAGCTTTCATGGCAGTGATATTTAAAAAATGATGGACAAACTTAGCTCGTTAAAAAATAAAGTCAATAAAAACAACCTATTGCAACGAAACATGCTTATATTGTTATTTACTCACCTGCCCTTGCAGGCATAAAAAAGCCCCGCCGCAGCGGGGCTCTTTAGTTCAGACGAGGTCTGAATTACTTAGCAGCAGGAGCAACTGGTGCAACTGGAGCGTAGCCGTAAGCTGGCTGCTCGTAGCCGTAAGCAGTACCGTTAGTGTTGGTAGTGCCGTTGCCTTTGAAGTCGCCTGCAGACTTACCACGACCTTTGAAAGTCATTGAGAAAGTTGCTTCACCTTCACCTGCGCCGTTACCAGCGAAGTCAGCAGTACCGTTTTGAGTACCGTTAGTCTGGCCGTTGCCAGAATCCATGAATGCAGAAGCTTGTGCAGTAGCGATGATTGCTGCGATAGCGATGATCTTTTTCATTGTGAAATTCCTCTAGTTGTAGAACCTTAGGTTCGGCGGTATGCCTTACCAATGACGATAAGTATATTAGTATTTGCTTAAATGTCAATACTTAGTTGCCAAATATTTTTTAAATGCCCTAGCACGCACCTTTTAGGCATAAAAAAAGGGCGCCCGAAGGCACCCTTTTCGAACTTCAGAATCTCTGAAATTACTTAGCAGCTGGAGCAGCTGGAGCTGCAGGAGCTACTGGAGCGTAACCGTAGTAAGGCTGCTCGTAACCGTAAGCAGTACCGTTAGTGTTAGTAGTACCGTTACCTTTGAAGTCACCCGCAGTGCGGCCTTTACCAGAGAAGTTCATAGAGAAAGTTGCTTCACCTTCACCAGTACCGTTACCAACGAAATCGCCGTTAGCGTTGTTCGCGCCGTTAGCTGAACCGTTGTTAGTGTTGAAGAAAGCAGAAGCTTGAGCTGATGCAACGATAGCTGCGATAGCGATGATCTTTTTCATGACTGAGTCCTTAAAAATGTTGTTAATGTGTTCGGAGCAACACTCCGATGAGCATTAGTATATTAGTATTTGGTGGAATTACAAGTTAATTATTCACTTGTTTGAACAGATTTTTGGCTTATCCGACTTAGACAGGCACAAAAAAGGGCGCCGAAGCGCCCTTTTCGATCTGAAGAATCAGATTACTTAGCAGCTGGAGCTACTGGCGCGTATGGCGCTTCAGTTGCGTATGCAGTGCCTTCGTTGTTGCCTTTTACGTTAACGCCAACGTTACGTGACTGCTTAGTCTTAACGTTCATGTCCATAGAGAAGGTCGCTTCACCTTCACCAGTTGCGTTACCCGCAGTGTTCAAAGAACCGTTGTTAGCACCGTTCATGTTGCCGTTGCTGTTGTCGAAGAACGCAGAAGCTTGAGCTGATGCGATGATTGCTGCGATAGCGATGATCTTTTTCATGGGTTTATCCTCTTAATGAAACCTGTGGTTGAGCGATATGCCCTTCCAATGAGGATAAGAATATTAGCGTTTACTTAAATAGTCAAGTTAAATCGCCTTCAATGTCCAGAAAAACCGTCGATGTATTGCGTTTACTAGTCAAATTGACTATATTTTCAACCATCAACTCATGGATAGAGCCAAAATATAAAATGGATTCTCGAGATACTCCCCAAGACTTAGTCCCTGACAGCTTAATGCGCCAATTGGCGTTGACGATTCTGTCGTTTGCCGCGATTACTGCGCCGATCGCAACTGGCGTTATCCTCACCCAAGATCGTCCGTATGAATCAGCCATTGGTATAACGGCTGTTGTCGTCGGTTTATGGCTGATGCGTAACGCACTTAGCACCACGCTGCTGGTGATTTCTCTGTTGTTGATCACCTTTATTTCTGGGATCAGCTCCATGTTTGGCGAAGGCTCCGTGGTCACCGCATTGGTCATTGTTCAGGTGCCGTTATTGCTGCTCACCATGAACCTGAATAAATGGGCCGCCTTTAGCATAATTATTGCTTGTATCGCTCTGCTGCAAGGCATTGGGTTTGCCTACCCCGAACAGGTCACACCCGCTCCTTGGTCTTCGGTGGCCATCGCCATTTTATTCACCACCTTCTTTACCCAGACCTTGCCACTGATCATTCGTAATCATTTAAAAGTGATTGCTGAAAAGAATGCGCAACTTGATGGCATCGAAACCGCGTTAACTAACGCCGACATTGGTCTAGAAATTCTTGATCCAAAAAGCAGTGTATTTATCTACGCCAGTAAAACGGCCAGTCAATTCTCTGGCAGACAGCCAGATGAGGTTATTGGGACGCCACTACATGAGATCGATCCACATTACACGCCAGAGGTTTTTGCTGAACTGATCGAGGAACTAACCACTGAACATTCGCGCGTGATTGAAACCGAGCACCAGTTGCCCAATGGCGGTACAGAACCGCTCGAAGTGTCGCTTGCGCTGGTGAATGACAGCCTTGGCAAGCCCTATCGTTTATTTGCACTGACCCGCTCGATTAGAAAACGTAAAGCCGAACAAGATGCGTTAGAGCAAAGTGCGATGAAAGCACAAGCTCAAGTCAATGATTTGTCTGTCTACTTAGAAGCGCTCGATTATGGTCAGATTGGTTTTGAAATTACCGATGCCAATAACGATGGCAAATTCCTTTATGTGAACACCACAGCAGCCGCACACAGCGGACACAGCCCGCTAAAGATGTTGGACTTATCGGTACCTGAGATCGACCCTAACTACCCTGCTGAAAAATACAACGCCGTCATTCAACAACTGCACGACTCTAAAGACCGTACCATGTCGATAGAGACTGAACATCTCAGCCCGGATGGCAAAACATCAGTACCCCTTGAGAATTAATCTTTACCTTGAAACCGACGAGCACGATCAACCTACACGTTTATTCTCTTTTACTCAGAACATCAGCGAACAAATTGAAGCTCGCCATGTAATCGCCAAAGAAAAAGACAGCCTCGAAAAAGAAGTCGCGAAGCGTACTGGCGACATACAGAAACTATTGCAAGTCAAAACCGAATTCATGGCGAACATGTCGCATGAAATTCGCACCCCAATGCACGCCATTATTTCCATGTCAAAAACGCTGACCGAACAACTCAGCGACCCTGATCTTCACCGTGAGGCGACAGTGGTTCACCGTACGGCAAAATCCTTGTTGCATATCTTGGATGACATTTTGGATTCCTCGAAGTTGGAGTCAGGCAAATTATTACTCGACCCTAAGAACATTGCCTTTGAAAACTTGTTGAGTGACATCCTTGAAGAGAAGCGTTCGCTAGCGAAACAAAAACACTTATACCTTGAGTTGCATAACGAACTGAAGAAAGACTTATGGGTGCGCGTCGATGATAACCGCATTCGTCAGATTCTGAAAAACATTATTGGTAACGCGATTAAATTCACCGATACAGGCGGCGTAACACTGATCGCACGTAGCCACCATTTACGGGGCGACGAGCAAGGCCTGGTAAAGATTGAGTTAGAAGTCCAAGATACCGGTCCTGGTATTGAGAAAGAAACGCTCAAACGTTTATTCAATCGCTTTGAACAAGCCGATAAGAAAACCAGCCGAATGTATGGTGGTACCGGTTTAGGTTTAGCCATTGCACGCGACCTTGCGCAAATGATGGACGGCGATATCTCGGTAGAAAGCACTCCACTGATCGGAACCACCTTTACCATCACGCTGAAGCTACCGCTTGGCGATAAACAAATTGTCACCCAATCAATCGATGGACCGCTTAAAGGTCACGTACTGATTGTGGATGACGTCGAAGTGAATCGCATGATTGCCACCCAGATTGTTAAACAACTGGGCATGACCTCTGAAGACGTGGAATCAGGCTACGAGGCACTTGAGCGAGTTCGCAACACCCATTTCGATGCCATCTTGATGGATATCCAGATGCCGCATATCGATGGCCTTGATACGACTAAATTGATTCGTGAACACGAATCGAGCCACGAGCAAAAACTCACACCGATCATTGCGGTCACCGCACACGCGATGGCAGAAGACCGTGAGGCCGCCATTGAAGCCGGTATGGATGACTACCTGACCAAGCCTTTTGATAAAGAGGACTTACGAGACACGCTATTAAGAAATGGGCTGATATCACCCAGCGATACGCTAGACGAGTCTGAGCCAAGCCTTACCACTGATGAGAAGATTGCAGCGGATGCAAAAGATGTTCTAGCGGATGAGGTACCCGTCATTTGGAATAAACAGGAACTCGCTGAACGCTTAGGCGACGACCCGAAAATGATCTGCCTGCTGATGCAACGCTTCTTTGAAGATCTCAATTTAATGATGGCCGACTTGCGTATTGCGGTGAGTTTTAAAGAGCATAACGATGTGAAAAAGGCGGCTCACACGCTTAAAGGTGCGGCACGCTCGGTGTCTGCTTACGCGCTTGCCCAAAAAGCCTTTGAGCTTGAGCTGATTGCTAAAGACCATGTCGCCTCACTGTACGAGCCAACATCAAATGATATTGAGCTTGAGATTGAGCGCCTTAAAGAGTCGACTGACTGTCTTGAAAAAAGCGCTTAAGCCTCGAAGCTTTTGCCTTGCAATCGACGCAGTCGGTCGCGCAACTTGGCAGCCTCTTCAAACTTAAGATCACGCGCTAAGGCATACATTTCTTTTTCGATCTTTTTGATTTCGCGCGCCGCTTTGATCGGATCAATCACCTCGTACTCAGCACCCTCTTCTGCCGCTAAGCGATATTTCCGTGCGATAGCACTACCACCTGGCACTGACGCTTCCATGATGTCGGCGACCGACTTGGTAATGGTTTTGGGTTGAATGCCATGTTTTTCATTGTGTGCCATCTGTTTTTCACGACGGCGAGCGGTTTCATCCATCGCGCGCTTCATTGAGCCGGTGATGTTGTCGCCATACAAGATGGCTTTACCGCGAGCATTACGCGCCGCGCGACCAATGGTTTGAATCAACGAGCCTTCTGAGCGTAAGAAGCCTTCTTTATCCGCATCGAGAATCGCGACCAGTGATACCTCGGGCATATCTAAACCTTCGCGCAATAAGTTAATACCCACCAACACATCAAACTCACCGAGGCGGAGATCTCGGATGATCTCAACCCGCTCAACCGTATCGATGTCGGAGTGCAGATAGCGCACGCGGATGTCGTGCTCCATCAGATAGTCGGTGAGATCTTCTGACATGCGTTTGGTCAGCGTAGTCACCAACACACGGTCGCCCATCTCGACTCGTGCGTTGATCTCTGAGAGCAGATCATCCACTTGGGTACTGGCAGGTCGCACTTCGACCTCAGGATCGATCAGACCGGTAGGACGCACCACTTGCTCGACGATGGCACCTGAATGCTCTGCCTCGTAATCGCGTGGTGTGGCGGTGACATAAATGGTCTGCGGTGAGCGCGCTTCGAACTCTTCGAACTTCAGTGGGCGGTTATCGAGTGCCGAGGGCAAACGGAAGCCGTATTCAACCAAGGTCTCTTTACGTGAACGGTCACCGCGATACATGGCACCGAGCTGCGGCACGGTGACGTGTGATTCGTCGATCACCAGCAAGCTGTTCTCAGGCAAGTAATCAAATAAGGTCGGCGGACCATCACCAGGGTCACGACCTGAGAGATACCGTGAGTAGTTCTCGATGCCCGAGCAATAGCCGAGCTCTAACATCATCTCGATATCGAACTGGGTACGCTGCTCTAAGCGCTGCGCTTCGAGTAGCTTTTGATTACTGCGCAATTGCTCAAGGCGCTCTTTGAGTTCCACTTTGATGTTATCGATGGCGCCTAAGATGATGTCGCGCGGGGTGACATAGTGGGTTTTGGGATACACGGTGTAGCGCGGCACTTTGCGTAACACCTCACCGGTTAAAGGATCGAACAGACTCAAGCCTTCGATCTCATCATCAAACATCTCAAGACGAATCGCCTCGTCATCCGATTCTGCCGGGAAGATATCGATCACATCACCACGCACTCGATAGGTACCGCGCGCTAACTCGATGTCGTTACGCGTGTACTGCATGTCGGCTAAACGGCGCAGCATGGTGCGTTGCTCAATGCGCTCACCCCGCGACAGGTGCAACACCATGCTCAGGTACTGACGCGGATCGCCCAAGCCATAAATCGATGAGACCGTCGCAACGATGATGCTGTCAGGTCGCTCTAACAGCGCTTTAGTCGCCGACAAGCGCATCTGCTGCACATGCTCGTTGAGCGAGGCATCTTTTTCGATAAAGGTATCGGTGGTCGGCACATAGGCCTCGGGCTGGTAGTAATCGTAGTAAGACACGAAATACTCCACCGCATTGTTCGGGAAGAAGTCTTTGAACTCACCATACAGCTGCGCGGCAAGGGTCTTATTCGGCGCCAAGATCAAGGTAGGCCGCTGTGACTCGGCGATCACATTCGCAATGGTGAAAGTCTTACCTGAACCGGTCACCCCGAGCAGCGTCATGCCCGCTTCACCATCATTCAAACCCTCGAGCAGACCCTCGATCGCCTTGGGCTGATCACCAGCCGGCGTGAACTTGGTTTCGAGTTGGAAAGTTTTTGACATGGCACCGCAGACAGTCGAGGTAATTGACCATTATCTCTGCAAACACGCAGGCAACCAAGCTGCATGCCACGAAAAAGCTAAGACATCGCTTAAAGAGGAATGATTAAAGTGATGCTAGCGCCCTTTTCACTCGCATTTTCGATCGTGAGCTCTGCATTCATCAGCTGAGCGATGCGTTTGACGATCGCAAGCCCTAAGCCAACCCCCGGTCACGCCCTCTGCTTGAGTAGAACGTCCACGAGAGAAGCGCTCGGTCGCATTCGACAAAATATCATCTGCAAAGCCGACACCATCATCCACCACCTTGAGGATGAGTTGCTGACCTGCTTTGTTTAGCCATCAACTCAATCTGTGAAGCGCGCGCATGCTTGATCGCATTTTCGAGCAGATTGCGCAAAGCAATCTCGAGCAAGGCTTGGTGTTGGCTAACCTGCAGTGATTCATCCGCCACCAGCGATAGCTCTATCTGCTGTTCATAAGCAATCTGCGCCACATCACCAATCACATTGCTGCATAACTGATGCACATTAAAATGTTCGCGAGGCAGCTGTGCCGATTCGAGGGAATCAACGCGCGCAATGATCAACAACTGATCAACGACCGCACTCAAGCGAGTGATGCCATTATCAATCGCCACCAGCTCTTCTTGCGCAGGCGCATGCCCTAAGCCATCTAAAGCCACTTGCACATTGGTTTTTAATGCCGCCAAGGGAGTGCGCAATTCATGTGCGGCTTCAGAGGTAAATTGACGCTCCCGCATGATGGCTAATGAGACGCGCTGAAATAAAGCGTTCAATGCTTTGACCATCGGCATCAATTCTTCAGGCACTTCTGTTATTTGCAATGGCTGATGATCATCAGCACGGCGTAAGCGGACGGCCTCTGCCACTTTTGTAATCGGCCTAAAATAGTAATTAATCGTTGTGATGATAATCATCAACATCAACGGAAAGCCGATCAATAACGGAATAACACTATCGAGCGTGATATACCAAATCAGCTCATCACGCATATCCACTCGTTCTGCTACAGCTATCGTTGAGTGTTTATCTAAACCTCGCTCAACAAAAACCCGCCATTCTTGATTGGCAAAGGTTTGACGCGAGTAACCTAACGGCTCCATCGGAATCTGTGTGCCACTATCATCAGCAAGCAACACCGTGCCATCGTCATGCTTAACAGTGAACACCAATGCGTTGACGTATTCATCATCACGCTTTTTTAACTGCGGCAGATAAGCCGACTCATTTGCTTCGACGTTATTACGCAAGATGGCATCTAAATTTGCGCTGAGCACCGGGTAATTTTTAAGCTGCTCAGGCGGAATCTCACTTTGGATTAACTTAGCTTGAGCCACATAGGCATCATGCTCACCTTCTTCGTGCAGCAATAGCTTTTCGAGTGTGATCGCCGCTCGCTGTAAGTTTGCGTCGTAGACCTCATTGATTTCACGTGATGAGGAAAGAAAGATTGCCGCCGCAATCAGCAGCAAACCAACGCTAAGCACAAGACTTAAGGTTTGTAATAAACGGATACGAATAGAAGAGGATTCACTCATCGTGGCAACATATACCCAACGCCACGGATTGTCTTTACTGCATCAGACCCAAGGTGTTTACGGATTTGATGGATGTACACCTCAATCGCATTACTGGCGACACCTTCATCCCAGCCATATAAAGCATTTTCCAAAATAGTTTTCGAGACCGGACGCCCCGCACTGTTAAGCAATGCCTCAAACACCACGAGCGCTTTAGCCGGCAGATCAATCGTTTGATCGCCCTGACGTAACTGCGGACCTGCCGGATCAAATTGATAATCACGCCAAGCAATGAATGACTCAGCACGCCCCAGGCTACGGCGCACAATTGAGCGCAATCTTGCTTCAAGCTCACGTAAATCAAATGGCTTGACCATATAGTCATCTGCGCCGGCATCAAGACTGTTCACGCGATCATCAATATCAGCACGAGCTGTCAGCACAATAACCGGTGTTTGCGATTTGGCGGCGCGCACTTGTTTGAGCACATCAACACCGTCGAGATCTGGCAGACCAAGGTCAAGAATCACCGCATCGATCGATTCGGTTTTTACGATTGGCGCAACATCACCCCCACGCTGCAACCAATCCACCGTGATTTGGCGCTGCTCAAGCCCTCGCTTAATCGCAGCACCTAAATCTAGGTCATCTTCGACCAGTAAAACTCTCAACCGACACTTATCCTTTGAATAATTCGCGAGCTTGCTTCATTTGATCTCGCAAGCCACCGTCGACGAGTCTAGGCAAAAAGCCATTCAAACGCGCGAATAATTTTTCTGGGAAACCCAAATAAACATCCTTTTTATCCTGCTGCATCGCAGAGACAACCTGCTCAGCAACCCATGCTGGCTCATCCATGTTCATCTTCGTTTTCTTGGCAAAGGCGTAAACCATATCGCTATTCAACGGCGTTTTAACCGCACGCGGCGCGACATAGGTCACCTTCACACCTGTACCTTCTAACTCACGACGCAATGCTTCTGACAAACCCCGTAAGCCAAACTTACTGGCTGAATAACCGGCAAAAAATCCAAAACCAATACTGCCGAAGGTCGAGCCTACATTTACAAAATGACCTTGGCCTGCTGCTTTCATTTGTGGCAATAAGCCATGCATTAAGCGCATCGGTGTCATCAAATTAACTTGGAAGATGGCCTGCAATAGATCAGGATCGGTTTCATCAAACGGAGCAAAGCTCAACATCCCTGCACAGTTCACCAAGGCATCAATATGATTAGCAAAGACTTGGTTAGCCGTTGTAATAACCTGATTGATTGACTCAGGCTGAAGAAAATCTACCGCTATTCCTTTGTCATGCGATAGACCGAGCTCGCTCAATGAAGATGCCAGCGCAATGGGATCGTGAGATACCAAAAACACATTGGCGCCCTGCGACTTCAATCGCTTAACGATCTCAAAGCCGATGCCGCCTGTCGCGCCAGTAACTACAATATTCTTTTGCTCAAAGGCTTGGCTCATTTTAGATCTCACTTAGCTTATTTAATGGCAGGCTACGGAACACATCGCCATAGAGTTTGAAAAAGTTTTTCGCACAATGAAGCAAAAAGACTTTGTCTTCCTCAGACTCAATTTGATTGACTAGATTTTTATAAAAATCCATGTGTGAGATATCTAAAGAGCCGTGGCTCGAGAGATAACTAAAGCACTCATCACCCAAACCTAAACTCGATTTGATGGCCTCAGCCGCCTCTGTCGCCACCTTGATGCTCGTGCCTTCTAACACCAGCACCATGCCAAGAAAACCGATCGGATTTACTCGCTCAATCACATAGTAGGCATAGGCGATCATCGCTTCGACTGCCAAGCTAGGTGTTGCATGACGTACAGCCTGCGCATCACCCCCGGCATGTTGAATGTCGCTCAAGATCCATTCTTGATGACCTACTTCCTCTTCCACATATTCAGCCATTGCGTTACGCAGCCATTCCTTTTCAAACGGCACGCGTGAACCACAAGCCATTAATAAAGGCGTTGTATGTTTAACATGGTGAAAAGCTTGACCAAGAAAGGCGAGATAACTTTCTAAAGAAAGATTGCCGCGCCATCCTTCTTGAATGAAAGGAATACTTAACAGCGCATTACGCTCTTCTTCGGTGTTCTCTAAGAGATATTCGTAAACTGAACTCATAAAGCAATGGACTCATTGTAAAAAGATGCCAAACGATCGGCATAAACGTCATAGATAAACTCTCGACGATTACGACCGGTTGCGGTTAGCAGTTGGTTGATTGCGGAAAAAGGCTCATCTGCCCGTAGCCAATGCGTGACACGCGCATAATCGGGCAAGGTGTTATTGATCTTGGCGATAGCATCAGCCAGCGATGCATCGGTTAGCGACGAGTGGATAACAGCAACATTAAATGGGCGCGCTTCACCATATACCGCCATTTGTTGAATCTCGGGATGACTGGTGAACTCTTTCTCTACCCATTCAGGCGAGACATTTCGACCATAAGCAGTGATAAACACATTACGCTTACGACCTAAGATGGTTAACGCATGATCATCCGTAAACTCACCCAGATCACCGGTTGCATACCACTCAGGCAGCGAGTCATCGAAATCACCTAAGTAACCTGTAAAACCGCCACCATGGATCAACACCTCGCCATCATCAGCCAGCTTCAGCTGGATATGCGGTAACGCTTTACCCACCGTGCCGATCTGATTCGTACCGATCGCATTCAGACACACGACTGAGGCGCATTCACTCATCCCATAGCCTTGGTATACCGGCAGGTGTAGCGCGGCTGCCCGATTGAGTAGCGAGATCGATACCGACGCGCCACCTAACGCGCAAAAACGCAGAGCTGTTGGCACTGGATGGCCTGCTTCAATCACCCTGATAAAGCCCTCAAGCATGCCCGGGGTCAGAATTACCGTCGTGATGCTTTCTCGATCAATCATCGAGAGCAATCGTTGAGGGCTATCCATTCCACTGCCCTGCATACCGAGTGCATCAGCTGAAGGGATTAACACCTGTGCTCCCGCCTGCAGCAAGGCATACACACCGGCAATGTTTTCAAGTAAGACTGCCAGCGGCATGACACACACGTGCTTATCGTCAGACGTAATTTGCGCCACTTCAATCAGCGACTCAGTGACCGCCGATATTTGCTGATGCGTTAACAAGACACCTTTCGGAGATCCTGTCGTACCCGAGGTAAAGGTCACCTTAACGACATCCTGAGGTAATGGATGTCTAGTCTCAGCTTGGGGCAGCTTTAATAATGCATAACCTTGAATGACAGTCTGATCACATTCAGCAGAAGCAAATGAAGCACATCGCTGAACAAAGCGCTCTGGATGATCAGTGATCACATGCGAAAGCTCGGCTTGGCTCACCACATGCGCTACTTGTTCAGCTGAGAAGAAAGGCGGAATTGGCATCACGCAAACACCGGCTTGCATGCACGCCAAATCGACGATTACCCAACTCACCGTGTTCTGCGCATCAAAGCCAATGCGATCAACACCCAAGCCTTGCAGCCATGTCGCACACGCGTTGACCTGCTCAGCAAGCTCGGCATAGCTCAGTTGGTGTTTTGATCCTGTAAGGCTAAGCGGTCAGGATGTTTGGCCGCGTGCACAGCCAACATCGGAAGAAGCGTCATGCGGCATCCAAGGTGTACGCCTCAGCGTTATGCCAAAGCTGATCCAAGGCCAAGTCATGCGCTCGAGCTTTAATCAGCGCCTGACCACTTTGTGCCACATTAGCCGCCATGACATGCGGCATTTTGTCGTAGTAGCGACCCCATGCCTGTTGGTCTTGTGTTGGCAAACGCGTCTTGTGCGCCTCACCTAAATCGACAAGGTCTACGCCTAATCGCTTAAAGGCATTTCGTAGCTCAGGACGACAGGTAAACACCGCCCACTGCTTTTCCATTGAGGCCAGCACAGCGGTCAATGCGGTAATCAGCCAACGACCTGCGCCCACCTCAGTGACTGCAAAGTTACCAATTTCCATAAGCGAATCACGCTGCACCGATTGAGCCAACGCAGATGACAACATCTGCTCCATTGAGACATCTAAATAGTGCTCGACGTAGCTCTCTCCGTTCACCGGGTCTCGCAGACCCAAGGCCGCCACAATTGCGCCCTGATCATTCTTCAATCCCATCAAAGTAGGCATGAAAGCTGGTGATTTGAGCCTGGTAATGCATCTGGAAGTCATGCGCGATCATCGCCTCGACTGACTGACGATGAACTGACCCCTCTGACATCATCAGCACTTGGGGCGCCAAAACGGGTTTTTGAGCAAGTGGCATACACAGACCTCTTTTATGATGAGCGCAGTGTGCTGCCGGCGCCTTAACCGAACCTTAAGCCGATGAAATAATCTGAGGGGGCCAAAACGAGGGCTTATTAAGCCCAGTTTGAAGGCACTAAGTTTTTCTCATCTTTGTATGTTTAGGCGTGCTGCAATCGGCTATGATTGGGAAAATTTGTTGTATCTGACACTTGGACCCTCACACTCAATGAGCTCTAAATTATCTGCCCGCGTTCAAGCGGTTAAGCCTTCTCCAACTCTTGCGATCACCGCCCGTGCTGCTGCTTTACGCGCCGAGGGTAAAGATGTGATTGGCCTAGGTGCTGGCGAGCCAGACTTCGATACCCCTGACCACATTAAAGCGGCAGCGATTGAAGCGATTAATTCGGGCAAGACCAAATACACCGCAGTTGATGGCACAGCGAGCTTGAAGCAAGCGATCATGGACAAGTTCAAGCGTGATAACGGTTTTGATTACGCAGCAGATCAAATCCTTGTGTCTGTGGGCGGCAAGCAAAGTTTTTATAACTTAGCGCAAGCGATCCTTGATGCCGGTGATGAAGTGATCATCCCTGCACCTTACTGGGTGTCATATCCCGACATGACCTTGCTCGCTGATGGCGTGCCAGTTGTTGTTGAATGTGGTGCTGAAACCCAATTTAAGATCACACCTGAGCAACTAGCGGCGGCGATCACACCAAAGACACGTTTGTTCGTGATTAATAGCCCATCCAACCCAACGGGCATGGCATATAGCAAAGATGAACTTGCTGCACTGGGTGAGGTACTTCGTCAGCATCCCCATGTGTTGATCGCGACCGACGATATGTATGAGCACATCCTTTGGGATGCCGGTAGCTTTGTGAACATTCTGAATGCCTGCCCTGACCTTACCGACCGCACCATGGTCCTCAATGGCGTCTCAAAAGCCTATTCGATGACCGGTTGGCGTATTGGTTATGCCGCAGGCCCTGCGAGCATCATCAAAGCGATGAAGAAGATCCAATCGCAGAGCACCTCTAACCCAACCTCTATCTCTCAGTATGCAGCTGAAGCGGCGCTCAATGGTCCGCAGCAATGCATCGCTGACATGATGGTGCACTTTAAGCAACGTCACGATTATGTTGTCGATCGCTTAAACAAGATGCCTGGCGTTGAATGTTTATCAACTGATGGCACCTTCTATGTTTTCCCTTCTGTCACAGGCCTGATTGATGCCATCGATGGCGTGAATGATGACCTTGAGTTAGCCGAATACTTGATCGAAAAAGCCGGTGTTGCGTTGGTACCAGGTAGCGCATTTGGCGCTCCGGGTTTTGCACGTATTTCGATCGCTACCAGTATGGAAAATCTGAGCAACGCGCTCGACAGAATTGAGAAAGCCATCGCCTGAGTTTTTGGCGGAATAGCTTGACCCTCCCGTCATGCGACAGTAATATTCCGCCCTCGTTACACTTCCTCAGTGGCGCAGCGGTAGCGCAGCGGACTGTTAATCCGTTGGTCGCTGGTTCGAATCCAGCCTGAGGAGCCAAATTCTAAAAAAAGCCCGATTTCGCAAGATTTCGGGCTTTTTTCTTGCCCAAATATTTTTCTCAAAATCGCTTAAATCCCATTAAGCAACGCAGTTCCAAGCCGACACATCCCTATCTTTACACCACCTTGAATTGGATGACCCAAATGCCGTCTTTTCGTACTCTTTTAAGCACCCTACTGGTTTGTGTTTACATGCCCACATTGGCTACTGCAGATGACATGACAAAACTGACCTTTGGTGTGGTTCCACAACAGTCTGCTAGCAAGTTGGCCAATAAATGGAGCCCCATTCTTAAGCGCATCAGTGAAGAGACTGGCATTCAGATTTCATTTGCGACTGCGCCTAGCATCCCGTTGTTTGAGAAGAAGCTTAGTGAGGGAGAATATGACCTGGCGTACATGAACCCACTCCACTACACCTTTTACAGTCAGTCACCTGGCTATGTTGCGATAGCTAAACAAGCGGATAAAAAGATCCGCGGCATTATCGTTGCCCAGAAGGATGCGAAACTAACTTCTCTCAACGATCTCAATAACGCCTCTATGGCATTTCCTGCGCCACTTGCCTTTGCCGCAACAGTGCTTCCGACAGCCGAGCTTAAAGGCCAAGATATTCAGATCAAGCCACACTATGTGAAGTCACATGATTCGGTTTACCGATCTGTTGCCATGGGTCTTTATCCTGCAGGTGGCGGCATCGAAAGAACCTTTGATCTGATCGAGCCAGAGACCAAAAGCCAGTTAAAAATTCTCTGGAAAACCAAAGGCTACACGCCGCATGCGATTGCAGCACATCCACGCATTAGCGCATCACAAAGACGCCAGATTCAATCTGCATTTCTGAACCTTAACAACAGCGAAGAAGGACGTGAGCTGTTAGCTGCACTTCAATTTAGCGGCATTGACTCAGCAAGTGACGTCGACTGGAATGATGTCAGAGCTCTTAACTACTCAGCCAAATAAGCCTTTACTCCCGGTTCGCGTTACCATCCGGTAATGCGAATTCGTCTACTCCTTTTAATTACCTTTGCGTTGACACTCAGCGGATGCCAAAGCACCCCTGAGCGCACCGCCATTTGGGCGCCAAGTGATGCTTGGTGGGATCGGCATACCGCGCAAGATGTCGAGATCCATTTACCTGATGGCCGCACTCGCCTGCTCCGTGGTGGTGATCTGTATAACGCTCGCGAAGCCTTCATTCAGGTCAGTCGACATGCACGAGTCAAAGCGACCTTAGCGCTGGTGGATAACGAGGGGATTAACGCCTTTGCCTGGACTGAGGGAGGCGAGCATTTTGTGGCACTCACTTTGGATACCTTGCATCAGCTCGGCTTAGATCAAGAAGCACTCGGTAATCTACTCGGGCATGAACTTGCCCACTTGGAGCTGCGCCATGGCGAGCTGCGTGAAATCCGTAATGAGCGTGCCAATGCCGCTAGCACGGTATTAGGTACCGTTGCCGGCGCCTTTATTCCTTTTGGTGGCACCGTGGTAGATCTTGGCACCAAAGCTATCGTTAATGCTTATTCACGCGATGAAGAACGCGAAGCCGATGAGCGCGGTATGCGTTTGGCCAGCATTGCCGGTTATAGCCCTTGTGGCATGACGCGCGTTGGCGATGTGATTAAACAAGATAACCCCGATGCGTCTTATAGCTTCTTGTCCACCCATCCGAACACAGATGACCGGATAAAAGCTGCACAAAAGCTCGCCAACGATCGCGGTTTTGGGCTTTGCCAGTAAAGTCTTAAACAACCCCACTCTCTGTTTTTACCGACTTCTACGAGAATGTCGGTATGGCACACAAAAAGCTCACCCTACCTACAAAAACCTGCGTTCACTGCCAACGCCCTTTTGCATGGCGTAAAAAGTGGGAACGCTGCTGGGATGAAGTACGTTTTTGTTCTGACCGTTGTCGACATGAGGCAAAACGACTATGACACGTCGCATTGGATTAATACTGGGTGATCAACTTGATCATGGCAGCACACTGCTGAAAGAAATCGATAAAGCATCTGATCGTTTTCTGATGCTTGAGGTTCGCCAAGAATCCACTCACCCGCCCTCGCATAAGATGCGTACCGCCCTATTTCTATCGGCGATGCGTCACCATGCCCTGTGGTTAATTCAGCGTGGCTGGGATGTCAGTTATTGCACTTTAGATGAGCCACATGCGGAATCTTTCGAAACGGCCTTACTGCATTACATGGCCGAATTCCCTGATGCCGAACTCTGGGTAACTGAACCTGGTGATCACAAGGTTAAGGCCGCGATTGAATCGGTTTGTCAGCAAACGCGCACTCCACTAACGATCGTTGAAGACACGCATTTCATGTGTTCTGTTGAAGAATTCAGCCAATGGCGCAGCTCACGTAAAAGCTTAGTCATGGAAACCTTCTATCGCGAGATGCGTAAACGCCACGACATCCTAATGGAAGGTAAAAACCCGATCAGCGGACAATGGAATTTCGATAAAGAGAATCGCGGTAGCTTTGGTAAAGAAGGTCCGGGCTGGATTGATCAGCCAACTCGATTTGATCCAGATGACATCACCATCAACATGGCGGCTTGGATTGAAGAGACCTTCCCCAACAACCCCGGCACAATAGAACAAGGCTTGTGGCCGGTTACGCGCGAGCAAGCATTGCAACGACTCGATGAGTTTGTGAATCATCACTTAGTCAGTTTTGGTCAATACCAAGATGCCATGTGGACTGATGAGCCATTTCTTTATCACAGCCTGATCTCATCAAGCCTAAATCTAAAATTACTTAATCCTCGCGAAGTGATTAAAGCTGCTGTTGCCGCTTACGAGAAAGGTCATGCACCACTCGCGGCTGTTGAAGGTTTTGTGCGCCAAATTGTTGGATGGCGAGAGTATGTGCGCGGCATCTATATGACCGAAGGTCCTGACTATATTCATCAAAACGCCTTAGCGGCTGAGCAGCCTCTGCCAGAATTTTATTGGACCGCTGACACCGAAATGAACTGCTTACATCATGCGATTAAGCAAACCTTGGATACCGGCTATGCTCATCACATTCAACGACTGATGGTCACCGGCTTATTTGGGTTGTTATATGGCGTTAAACCGCAAGCACTGCATGAATGGTATTTAGGCATCTATGTCGATGCGGTTGAATGGGTGGAATCACCCAACACCATAGGCATGTCGCAATATGCTGACGGTGGTCTTTTAGCCTCTAAGCCGTATGCTGCATCGGGTCGTTACATCGATAAGATGAGTAACTACTGCAAGTCCTGTTGTTACAAACCCGGTGAGGCCGTCGGTGAAAAAGCCTGTCCTTTCACAACTTTGTATTGGGACTTCCTCGATCGACACGAAGAGCGCTTCTCACAACATCCTCGCGCAGGCATGCAATGGCGCATGTTAGGTAAGCTAGATGATGAAAAACGTGCCGCGATTAAAGTTGCAGCAGAGGCTTTACGCCAACGGTTTAATGCGGCTCAGCCGGCGGATCAACCAAAGAAAGCTGCAGAGGTAAGCTAACTTCTTGATCACCTTCTTGGCGAAGCACTAATGCTCGCACCTGATCACCCGGTGCGGCATCCATCAATGCCATCTTCACATCGATAAAGTCATTGATGGTTGTGCTATCGATGGCAACGATACGGTCACCTAGCTTCATACCTGCCTCAGCTGCTTTTGAATAAGGTGCAATAGAAGTCACTTCAACACCATGCTGTGCATCGGTAAGACCGACTGCCATCAAACCTTTTTTAGGTAACTTGATATCTTCTTGCAGTACCCAATAGTCAGCTTCGTTAAATGGCGAGTCAGCTTGGTAGCTGTTGATAATGAGTGAACGACCACCCACGCGACGTGTAACACGCGATGGAATACCGGCTTTATGCACATGCCCGCGGCCGGCGAGCACAACGATGTGTGAGCTTGGGTTTTGTTGCATGTAGCGAGCGACTGACTCAGCCATGGTTTCATCCCACGTCAGTTGCACCTGCATGAAACGATCAACACCATCATCACCTGATTCCTCAGCATGATCATGTTGACCAAAAATCTTTTCCAACGCCTTACGGTAATCACCAATATCAAAGTCATATGACAGTGGCAGCTGAGCTTTAATCGATGCAGACACGTTATCTAAACCCTGCATCATGACCGCATCGGTCACTTCTTTCGCGGCATTCATCGCGATCACAGGAATCTTATGCTCACGGGCATAACGCATCAGCGCGCGGTAGTGACGGTAATCAAAACCCCAACGCTTAAAGTATTCCGTCCCTCTGAGCAGCTCTGCCTCTGAGATCTCGCCGGCGATATAACGATTAACGACTGACTGGAAAGGTCGCTGGAACCACTCCACACCTATGGCGACAGGCTTGCCTTGGTCAACAAAGCTTGCCAGTACCGCGCCCTGCAACAGATGATCAGCGTATCGATTGTGGGTTTCACCTACATACACCACCTGCCCCGGTGTCGACTGCTGCAAAATCGTGCTTAACTGCTGTTGTTGCTGGGTTTGAAAAACCGGCCATTCAGGAAGAGATGATTGCGCAATGCTTAAACTGCTAAACAACCCCATCAGCCCCACCAATGCGTGGCGCCAAATTCGATATGGTGTGTTGTGGTGTCTCATCATTTTTCCCTCGTGGGCTCTAGCCCAGAGTGTGCAGCATGACATGCAGGTGATTCTCACCCCAGCTTCAGGGGAAATCCATGTCAAAGACAGTCTACGTTTCGAATCTCCCACCACCGAATGGACCTTCAACCTTAATAAAGGCCTGCAACATAACCTCGATGCCACGATAGTCGATGATTCACATCCTTGGATAACCACTTATCGCTTGAACACCGATAAACCTGTCGAATCGCTCGAGATGGAATACCGAGGCAAGCTGACCTTATTCAAGAGCAAGCCAAGCGATATGCCGTTAGGCTTTTTAGATGATTCGGGCGCCTATCTCGACGGCAGCGTGGCGTGGTATCCGGCGAGCGATCTGCCGATCAGCCGCTTCAACATTCGCACCCAACGCCATGCCAACTGGGAAGTCATCAGTGCCGGCGCGCGCCAAACAGATGAGCATTCGATCACCTGGTCATCTCAAGTGCCGCACGATGATCTGTATCTGCTGGCTGGCGATTACACCCTGTACCAAAGACAGCATAAGGCGCTATCTCTTCAAGTGTGGTTATTAGCGCCTGACCCTGAACTAGCTGAGATATACCTCTCGCAGAGCGCTGAATCGATTGATGAATACAGTGAACTGATTGGACCTTATCCGTTTGCCAAATTCGCGGTGATTGAGAACCGTTGGCAAACCGGCTTTGGCATGCCCTCTTTCACTTTATTGGGTAGTCGCGTGATGCGCTTGCCCTTCATCCCGAAAAGCTCATTACCGCATGAGATTGCACACAACTGGCTTGGTAATGGTATTTGGGTTGATCACGCTTTAGGTAATTGGAGCGAGGGACTCACCGCTTATCTTGCCGACCATCGCATGAAAGCGAAAACCGGTAGTGACCTTGGGCATCGACTTAAATCACTGCAGCGTTACACCAACTTTGCTGCCGAACAAAATGATCAGCCACTTACCTCCTTTAAAAGTCGACATGATGATCGATCGCAAGCCTTGGGCTACGACAAATCATTGATGCTGTTTCATATGTTGCACACCGCAATGGGCGAAGATGCTTTTAATGCCGGCTTGAAACGCCTTTGGACAACACATCGCTATCAGCGTGTCGGATTCTCTAGAGTGTTAAATACCTTGCTTTCTGAACATCCTGAGCTGCGACAACATGCTGAGCAATGGATCAATCAAGCGCGTGCCAGCAAGCTCAGTGTGGAAAAGATAGACCACACAGATTCCTCACTCAGCGTTACCTTGAAACAAAGCGGTTCTGCCCAACCTTTATATGTGCCTTATGAGTGGATTGATGCCAACGGCAAACGCCATCGTGATGCCATCATGATGCAAGAAGACTCTTTATCACGATCGAGATTAACGATCAGGTGAAGCAACTTCATATTGACCCACACTACGACGTGCTGCGTTACCTTGACCCGCGTGAACAACCACCGGCATTCAATCAACTGTTCAGCCAAGCGACCACGCTAGTCATCCCCACCGCTGCTAGCGCTGATGAACAAAAAGCTTGGGTTGGGTTTGCGCAAACGTTGAAGCAACGCTACCCGCTGCTGCAAGCCCAGATCGATATCGAACCGTTAGATCCGCACCTACCTGCGATCTTGCTCGGTTGGAATAATCGATACCTTGAAGATCGACTCAATGATTTTCAACGCTCAGATCAGCAGCTAAGCCAGACAACATTACGCATTGATCAACAAACCTATCCTGAACGAAACACCATCGCACTGATGGGACAAGGCATTGGGTTTATTGCCGCCAGCTCAGCTGAGGCTATAGAAGGTTTGGGCTATAAATTGCCGCACTACGGTAGCTTTGGTCGTGTTGTGTTTGATGAGTCGTTGAACAGTCTGCGAAGAGATCATCTGCAAGCCGAGCGCTCGCCACTAAAGCTTCAGTTCGATTGATTTTTCGCGTCGTTATAACGCTGAATCAGATCTGCGGTTGAGCTATCCAACTCACAAGAACCTGAGGCTTCGTTAAAGTCATCCAGAATTTGGTTCGCCAAGTGTTTACCGAGCTCAACGCCCCACTGATCGAAAGAACCCACACCCCAAATAATGCCTTGCACAAAGACTTTGTGTTCATACAAAGCGATCAAGGCACCTAAAGAACGCGGCGTTAACTTCTCTGTTACCAACATATTGC
The DNA here is from genome assembly GCA_038146785.1 of Gammaproteobacteria bacterium. Taxonomy (GTDB): domain Bacteria; phylum Pseudomonadota; class Gammaproteobacteria; order Chromatiales; family Chromatiaceae; genus VMDJ01. Next base: position 35,589 of record JAYQSI010000009.1, on the reverse strand, counting down.
TTGGGCGATTACCCGGGAACATGCGGTGTGGTAGTAATTGATCAATCTTCTGCTGATCAAAGCCTGCATGCTCCATCTCAGCTTGCACTTCTGCTGCTGTACGACCACGCATCAGCGCTTGCGCTTGCGCCAAACAGTTCGCGACTAACTTATCCTGATGATCAGGCTTAGCGTTATGCCCAGTGAGCGGTAAAACAAAATCGGTTGGCACCAAACGCGTACCTTGATGGATCAACTGGAAAAACGAGTGTTGCGCATCGGTACCCACACTGCCCCATGTCACAGGACCTGTTTGATAATCGACTAAGCGACCATCTAAGGTAATGCGCTTACCGTTACTTTCCATATCCAGCTGCTGCAAGAAGTCCGGGAAGCTCGCCAGATCTTGGTAGTAAGGCACGATGGCATACGAGTCAGCATCACCAAAGTTGGTATACCAGATACCGAGCAACGCCATAATCACCGGCATATTGTTTTCGTAAGGTGTCTTTACGAAATGCTCGTCCATATCGTGGCCACCGAGCAACATACTCTCGAAGTTATCCATGCCCACAGCGATCGCAATCGGCAGACCAATCGATGACCAGAGTGAATAACGACCACCGACCCAATCCCAAAACTGGAACATATTGGCCGGATTGATACCGAACTCACGCACCGCTTGAGTATTGGTTGAGACCGCAACGAAATGACTTTCAACCGCCTTAGTCGTACCCACACCCTTGATACACCATTCACGCGCAGCGGTCGCATTGGCTAACGTTTCTTGGGTAGCAAAGGTCTTAGAAGAAATAATGAATAAAGTGGTTTTAGGATCAAGTGGCTTTAGCACCTGTTCGATATGCGAGCTATCCACATTCGAGACAAAGTGCACACGCAAGTTATCGCGTTGGTAAGGACGCAGCGCTTCGCAGACCATCTTGGGTCCTAAGCTCGAACCACCGATACCGATATTGACCACATCAGTGAAAATCTGACCGGTGTAACTCAGCCAACGGCCGTTACGCACATCATCGGAGAAGGTGCGCATACGAGAAAGCACCGAGCGCACCACCGGCATAATGTCTTTGCCTTCATAGGCATAGTTGCGATAACCCAGATTGCGCAACGCCATGTGCAGAACCGCGCGACCCTCAGTCGCATTCACACGCTCACCACCAATCAGGCGCTCCGCCCATTTGGTTAGGTTTGCGGCTTTCGCTAAGGCAATCAGACGCTTAAGCGCTTCTTCATCAATCAGGTTTTTGGAATAGTCGAGATGCCAGTCACAGGCATCCACGCTGAAACGTTCGTGGCGCTTAGCGTCTTGCTCAAACAAATGACGTAAATGCACCTCACTCATCGCCTCCCAATGAGACTCGAGCGCTTTCCATTCGTCTGTTTGATTAATCATGAGAGATTTCAATTCCATCGAGTTATTATCGCATCCCTGTTAGCAACCTAGTATAACTAACAATCAGAATTTACTCGATTTTTTCCTGAAGGACCCCTTCATGTCAGATTCATTCACGGAAGCGTGTAATAAACGCGACAAAGTGTTGCGCACACGCGTTAAGCGTCTTGGCCAAATGCTTGGCGAGATCATCGCCTCTCAAGCTGGCGAAGACGTCCTGCATAATGTCGAGCGATTGCGTAAAGGCTTTATCCAGTTACGCGGCAAACCCGATAGCAACAAGCTCGATCGCCTGAAGAAAATGATCGATAAGTTATCGCCAGATGCGCTCCGTCCGATCATTCGCGCATTCAGCACCTATTTCCAAGTGGTGAATATCGCCGAAGAAAGTTTCCAGCACCGTCAGCGTCGTCAGATTGCAGCGTCTGGTCAGCCGTTATGGCAAGGCTCGTTTGACCATTGCTTACGTGACCTACGCTCAGCTGGTATCACGCCTGATCAACTGCAAGACCTGCTTGATGATGTGCGTTACATGCCGGTATTCACCGCTCACCCAACCGAATCGAAGCGTCGCGCTATCTTGTTACAGCTACGCCGTATCTTTGAAGCCAACGAACAACTCGATATGCCTGAGGTATTGGTCAACCACAAACAACGTCGCGAGCGTGAGCTGAAAAACCGCATGCAAGCCTTGTGGAAAACCGACGAGATGCGTCCAGCAAAACCGGATGTTATCCATGAAGTGCGCATGGGCCTGCACCACTACAACGAAAGTTTGTTTGAAGCTGTACCGATTGTGTATCGCCGCTTAGCAGATGGTATCGACCGTGTGTATGGCGATCATCCGGATTACACCCGTATCGACCTACCTACTCTATTACGCTTCGGCTCATGGATTGGTGGTGACCGTGATGGCAATCCGAATGTGACATCTGACACCACACTTAAAGCCGTACTCATTCAGCAATCGACCATCTTGCGTTTCTACTTAAAGAAAGTGAACGAGCTAATTGGCGAACTCACTCAATCGATGCATTTCTGCAGTCCTTCACCTGCGTTTGCGAGCAGCTTAGAAAGTGATGAGGAATATCGCGCACAATTTGATAGCGATTGGTCTGCACGCTTTCCTGAAGAACCTTACCGTCGCAAGTTGTATGTCATGGCATTACGCCTGACCCAAGCCATTGCGCGAACTGAAACGCGCTTAGAAGGCGGCGCTCCTGACATGAATGCTCCTGGCTATCGTGCAGAAGATGAATTCATTCGCGACCTCAACCTGATGCGCGACTCATTGGCTAGCCATGGTGATCATGATCTTGCTAACGAGAACCTACTGGATCTAATCCGTTTAGCCAAAACCTTTGGTTTCTATCTGGCGCGCCTAGATATTCGCCAAGAATCGAATGTTCATTCGGATACCGTTGCTGAGGTACTCAAGGCGGCCGGCATTGAAGATAACTACGCCGAGCTTAATGAAGAAGCCAAACTAAAACTGATGGGCGAGCTCACGCTGAAAGGCGACCTTAGCTTCGATCGCAAAAAGCTATCTGAGATGTCGCGTGAAGTACTTAGCGTGTTTGACGTCGTTGCCGAGATGCAACAGTGCGTCAGCCCAATGGTCATTGGTCGTTATGTCATCTCGATGGCTCATCATGCCTCTGATGTGATGCATGTGATGTTCCTTGCGAGCTTGTCAGGACTGGTTGGCCAAGCCAAAGGTAAAACCTTCTGCAACATTGGCGTATCGCCTTTGTTTGAAACCATTACCGACCTGTCACACATTGAGCCTGTAATGACTCAATTGCTAGACGACCCGGTCTATCGCAAGCTCCTCAAGGCGCATTCAACGCTGCAAGAGGTCATGCTCGGTTACTCAGACTCTGCCAAAGATGGCGGTATCGTCGCTTCCGTGTGGACCCTATATCAAGCGCAGCAAAAAGTTATTGCGCTTGGTAAAGAGCGTGGCATTCGCATTCGCCTCTTCCATGGTCGAGGCGGCACCATTGGTCGTGGCGGCGGCCCTACTCACCAAGCGATCACATCTCAACCGGCTGGCACTGTACTCGGTCAGATTAAGTTCACCGAGCAAGGTGAAGTGCTGTCGTATAAGTACAGTAATCCCGAAACCGCCGTGTTCGAACTCACCATGGGTTTGACCGGTCTTATTCAGGCAAGCCGTAACTTAGTCGAAAAAACCAAGCCAGATGAAAAGCTATACGCGAAAGTCATGGAGCAACTACAACTTCAAGGTGAGAAGCACTACCGTACGCTCACCGAAGATGTGAAAGGCTTTATCGATTACTTCTACGAAGCAACACCGGTCTCTGAGATTGGCATGTTGAATATTGGCTCGCGCCCATCGCACCGTAAAAAAGGTGACCTTTCGAAATACTCGGTTCGCGCCATTGCATGGGTCTTTGGTTGGGCACAGTCTCGCCACACCCTACCTGCTTGGTATGGTCTAGGCATTGCGCTTGAAGCCTATGCCGGCAAATCAAAGCAACGACTGGATGAACTACGCCGCCTTTATAAAAAGTGGCCGTTCTTCCGCAACTTGCTCAGTAACACGCAGATGGCTTTATTCAAATCGGATATGGATATTGCTCGCGAATATGCAGACTTAATGCAAAACCAAGAAGAAGCTGATGCGATCTATGCACTGATTACTGAAGAGTATCAACGCTGTACTGAGTGGATCTTAAAAATCGCTGAGCTTGATGAACTCTTAGATGACAATGATCTATTGAAACGTTCCTTGAGTCGTCGAGAGCCCTATCTCGACCCTCTCAACCATATTCAGCTGGCCTTGATTCGCCGTTATCGCGATCAAGAACAAGATGAAGATGAACGTGAGCGACAACTCGATCCATTGCTACGCAGTATCAACGCTATCGCAGCCGGCATGCGAAATACCGGCTAATAAAAAACCGGCACCTAATTGTAAAACTAGGTGCCGGTTCTTTTTTACTTGGCTAAATGCGCCTCGAGATCATCGCATCCACCGATGTGTTTGCCATCAATAAACACCTGCGGAAAAGTTGATTGACCCGTGAGTGCTCGAATACTCGACTCTGGGATATCTTGATTCAATACCAGCTCGTCATAATCCATCTGGGCATCGTTTAATAACGCTTTTGCCTTGGCGCAGAATGGACAACCCTTCTTGGTAAGAATCGCCACATCAGCCGGCTTTTGAGCATTCGGTGCTATGTAAGCCAACATGGTATCGGCATCAGAGGCTTCTAGAGGGGCACCTGGCGCTGCTGTTTCCATAAACAGCTTCTCGATAACGCCATCTTTAACCAACATTGAATAACGCTTAGAACGCTCACCAAAACCCACTGCAGATAGATCGATCTCCATCCCCATGCCACGCGTAAACTCAACATTACCGTCAGGAATAAAACGGATGTGATCAGCACCTTGATGTTCTTTCCACTCATCCATGACAAAGCCATCGTTAACCGACAAACAAATGATGTCATCCACACCATGGGCTTTTAGTGCGCCAGCAAGCTTGTTATAGCGAGGCACGTGAGTTGACGAACAGGTCGGCGTATACGCACCTGGCAGCGCAAATACGACTACTGTTTTGCCTTTAAAAAGATCATCACTGGTCACATCCACCCAATCGGTATCTGCTCTTACCTTAAAGGTGACATTCGGAACTGCTTGTCCTGCGTCTAATGCCGTCATTGTTCTCTCCTAAAATTATTGGTCGTAATATTTGTAAAGTGCACTATGGTCGAGCGCACCTAACCCGTTTTCAATTAAGTGTTTGTAAAGCGTCAAATTTAATGCCGTTGCTGGCAACTCAACACCGAGCTCAGCTGCGAGATCTAACGCTTGCTGCATGTCTTTTGCTTGAGTCACCACTTTGCCACCCGGCTCAAAAGTCTGATTAATCATACGGGTGCCGTGTTCTTGCAAGATACGCGATGACGCATGACCACCCATCAGCGCTTGTTGCGCTTTCTCGAGATCCACACCCGCCTTTTTAGCCACGGCTAGCGCTTCTGAGACAGCACCAATGGTTAGCCCAACAATCACTTGATTAACCGCTTTAGTCACCTGCCCTGAGCTCACAGGCCCGACATGCGTGACTAAACGCCCCATCGCCTCAAATACAGGCATCACAGCATCAATATCCGCTGCCTCACCACCGGCCATGATGGATAAGGTCGCTTCTTTTGCACCTATCTGACCGCCAGAGACCGGCGCATCAATATAGCGAGCACCCTTCTCTGCTAAACGATGAGCAAAATCACGGGTCGCCAAGGTTGCCGTAGTACCCATATCAACAATCAAGCTATTGGCATGAACACCTTGTGCCACGCCGCGCTCAGCAAAAAGCACCTGCTCTACCGCTGGCGTATCCGCCAGCATCAAGATCACCAGATCAACCTCAGCAGCCACTGCGGCAGGATCAGACATCACAGTGACCTGCGCATTTTTAATCTCATCAATCGCAGCAGCACTACGATTAAACACACATAACTCTGCCCCTGCGCTTAAAAGATTAAGACACATTGGCTTACCCATCAGGCCAAGACCGATAAAACCTATGCGCCACCCTGCCAAGGGTCTAGAATCATTGTTATTCGTCATTACAGGACACTCGAGACATCATGCTGAATATCAAACGACTTGATCTCAACGATGCTAAAAAATTGATTGAGGGCGCCAAACAAGAGTCCATCGCCATGGGTGTTCCGATGTGCATCGCCATTACTGACGAGTCAGGCAACTTAGTCGCTTTCGATCGCATGGATGGCGCTAAAGTCGCTAGTGTGATCTTGTCGCAAAACAAATCGATGACCGCGGCTATCTCACGCAAAGGCACCCACGAATATAACGCCGCATGCGTACCCGGCAATCTCGCCTTTGGTTTACACACAGCCTTTGATGGGCGTTTTTGTATTGTTGGTGGCGGATTGCCAGTGATGGTTGATGGTGATGTCATCGGTGGTATTGGCGTTAGCTCAGGAACCCCAGAACAAGACATGCAATGTGCGCAGGCGGGGCTTGATCACTTTTTTGCTAAATAGTCATTTAGACTTTTCGTTAAAGCTCGACCAAAAATCATAGATTGCCATCAAACAAACGATCACGATCACAATAATCAGATCGATATCGACCTCGGTCATGATAAATGGCACCACACCCAAGAAGGCAACTAATAAAGCTAGTGCGCTAAAAGCTAAAATCTTATCAATCATTTCATTACGCCTCGGCTAAGCATTAGCCTTCAAGATTCGCTAAATAATTTTCCAACCAACGCGCGGTACGCAACAAACGACCATCCGCATGACGTCGATCAATCAACTGCACGCCAACCGGCAAGCCTTGTGAATCACTCAACAAAGGCAAGGTCACCGCTGGCACCCCGGTTAACGACCACAACACATTACACGCTGCTGTACCGGTACTCTCTAAACCCTTTGGTGCTGCACTGGTTGCAGCTGGGGTAAGAATCGCGTCATAGCGATCAAAGATCTCTTCGAGACCGGCATACAAGGTGTCACGCCATGTCAGCGCCGAAAGGTAATCGGTCGCGCTAATCTCACGACCCTCTTCTACTGCAGCACGTGTTTCTGGTGAAAGCTTGTCGGCGCCACGGTCATAGTAAGGACGCAGGTTATGCGCCATCTCTGCCAACATAATGCGGCGATGCATCACTGGCGCTTCATCAAAGATCGATGGCAAGGTCATCTCATCACACGAGTCACCCAAAGCATCCGCTAACTCAGCAAAGCCATCAGCCGTATCTTGGTCGACATCAGCCCAAGCCGAGGTTTTGACAAAGGCAAACTGAGGCTTAACTGGCGCTGTCTCTTGAAGTGTTTCTAGCAAGCGTGGTGGCGCCATAGGAGCCACATCTGGATCCATACCATCAAAGCCCGCCATCGCATCAACCAACAAGGCGGCATCTTCTAAAGAGCGCGAGAAAGTACCTACCGTATCGAGATGGGGTGAACAACGCAGTACACCCGTGCGAGGCAACAACCCAAACGTCGGTTTAAAGCCAATCACACCGCAATAAGCCGCAGGACGGATAATCGATCCACCGGTTTGAGTGCCTATTGCACAAGGCACCATACCCGCAGCCACCGCTGCCGCAGAACCAGACGACGAACCACCTGGTGTATGTTCGGGATTAAAAGGATTACGGGTTTTACCTGGTGCTAAATAAGCACACTCAGCGGTAACTGTTTTACCCATGATCAAGGCGCCCGCCGCACGTAAACGTGCCACTACGGTGGCATCTTTCTCTGTTTGCCGTGCGCTATCTAAAACATTGCCATTTTTAGTTGGCTGATCTGCCGTATCAAAAATGTCTTTGATACCGACTGGAATACCGTGCAAGGAACCTAAAGCTCGACCACTATCTCGATAAGCCGCTAAGGCGCCAGCTTGCCCACGGGCGTGTTGCTCATCTAAGAACTCCCACGCCTGCACAGACTCTTCAGTCACACCGATCTGCTGCAGACTCGCTTCCAACACATCAGCCACTGACTGACGACCGGTCGCGATTTCTTCACGCAGTGTAAAGGCGTCGATCTGAGTTAACTGCTCATTACCCATTAGCCATATACCGCATTAGGCAACCAGAAAACGATGTCTGGGAAGACATACAAAATCACCATTGCCAACACCACCATCGCCAAGAATGGATAGTTACCTTTGAAGATTTGAGACAACATAACCGTTTTAGGTGCCACCCCTTTCAGGTAGTAAGCGGACATCGCCATCGGCGGCGTCAAGAAGGATGTCTGTAAGTTCAAGGCGACCAAGATGCCAAAGAACAACGGATCGATACCAAAGTGCGCCAACAGTGGCAGGAAGATTGGGATAAAGATGATAATGATCTCAGACCACTCCAATGGCCATCCCAAAATAAATATGATGATCTGAGCCAAAATTAGGAAGGTGATTGGTGAGATATCTAAGCCAGTGACGAACTCACTGATGATGTGCTCGCCGCCAAGGTATGAGAAGACTGATGAGAAGGTCCAAGAACCCACAAAGAGCCAGCACACCATGGCTGTTGTTCTAGCGGTCAAATACACCGACTCGCGCAAACGCTGCCATGTGAATGCTCTATAAATGAAGGTTAGAAGCAAGCCACCTAGAGCACCCATTGAAGCCGCTTCAGATGGTGTTGCTAACCCGAACAGAATAGAACCCAAAACCGCAAGAATCAAAAATGCGAGCGGGAAAACAGAGGTCACTAGCTGAATAAAGATCTCAGAAGTGGTGATACTGCCAATATCTTCTTGTGTAGGCTTTGGACAATCACTGGGTCTTAATAGTGCTCTAACAATTACATAGATCATGTAAAGGCTTGCTAACAACAAGCCAGGAAACAATGCACCTGCATACAACTTAACGATAGAAACGTTAGAAGCTGCTGCATAAACGATGAGCATGATCGATGGTGGAATCAAGATACCCAAGGTACCACCTGCACAGATAACACCCGACGCTAAGCTTGTGTCGTACTTAGCTTTGAGCATCGCTGGCAATGCCAACAAGCCCATCAATGTCACTACCGCACCCACGATACCGGTTGCGGTTGCAAACAAGGTACAGGTAATCAGTGCCGCTACCGCCATTGAGCCTGGCACACGTCGTGTTGCGATGTACAAGGTATGGAAAAGCTTGGCTACGATGTTTGAACGCTCGACCACATAACCCATAAAGAGGAATAGCGGTACCGCAGTGAGTACATCATTCGCCATAACCGAGAAGGTCTGGTTAACAAACAGGTCGAAAATTTGATTGTTAAAGAAACCATCAAAGTAGGCGGCAGATAATTGACCATCATCTTCTACGCCTTTACGAATCAATCGGTCATATGTGCGCCACATACGATCTACATCAAAATAGGCGTAATAACCAAAACCGATACCCATCGCCATCAAGGTGAAGGCAACCGGGAATCCCATCATTATGAAAACTAGAAACAAACCTAGCATCAAGAGCGCTACAACTGGATCTGACATGACTTAGCTCCCCTGTTGAGCGCGTTTAGCTGCTTCAGCTGCAGCTTCTTCTTGTTCACGAAGCAACTGAACCTCAGTTTCTTCAACGTCTTCTGCTGCGAGCAACCACTCGCCAGTTTTCATGCAGTGAATGGCACGAAATACCTGAGCTATACCTTGAATGAATAACAAAACACCCGCGATCACAATGATCGTTTTAAATTGGAATATCGGAATACTCACCGGGCTATTAACACTCACCTCGAGGTAACCCCAAGATCTTGAAGCGTATTTCCACCCAGAAAGTATTAAGGCAAGTACACCAGGAAAGAAAAATAAAAGGTATAAAACAAGCTCAACTTTGGCTTGCGTCTTGGGTTTCCAGAGGCGGTAGATAAAATCACCGCGAACATGACCATCCCTCGATAATGTATAAGCCCCACTCATCATAAAAAGCGTGCCATAGCATATGTACGACATGTCGAATGCCCAAGTGGTCGGTGCGTTAAAACCGTAACGGACAAGCACTTCATAGCCAGTACCAAAAGCCATGAACATAATGAGCCAGCCAAAAGTTTTTCCAAACCAAGCGGAAACTCGATCAGCAAAGTCAATGTAAGTTAGCATCATGCCAACACCTTCTAAAGAATTGGTTGTCGCAAATAAGCCACGGGGCGTATAAATACGCCCCGTGGCCCACGCAAAGTTAAGATCTCAAATTAGAGTTTTAACTTACCTGGGAAGTAATGGTTATAAGCCAATGCTAGATCAGGCGCATTCATCAACTCGTAGTAAGAGACACGCTCAACCCACTCTCGCTGACTCTGAATACATTTCTTCATGAATGGATCAGCTTCCAAAGTAGGAATAATTTGATCCCAAGCCTTCAATTGTGCATCCAAGATGTCCTTAGAAGTACGCTCAACCTTAACACCATGATCCTTCTGCAACGCGACCAAGTCAGCTGAGTACTCGTTCATTGCGCGAGCAGTGTTAGCTGTACTTACAGCTTCTACACCGTACTGGAGGATGCCCTTCAGATCATCTGGCAGGTCGTTCCATACATCTTTATTGAAGATGAACTCGAAGCTTTCAGATGCTTGGTGATAAGAAGATAGGTAGTAGTTCTTCGCTACGTCTTGCGCACCGAAGTCCATATCAGAACTTGGATTGTTGAATTCGAAGGCGTCAATTACACCTTTTTCCATTGCTGGAACGATTTCGCCACCAGGCAACTGAGCAACACTCATACCCATTTTATTCATCACGTCTGCTGCCAAACCAACAGTACGGTACTTAAAGCCTTTCAATTCTGACGCTTTGGTCACTGGCTTTTTAAACCAACCAAATGGTTGCGCGAACATTGGGAAGCCCATGAAGCCAACAACATTCAGTTTCATGATGTCTTGAGTCAACTCACGGTACAACTCTTGACCGCCACCAGCGTAGAACCAAGACAACATAGTGGTTGCTGAACCACCGAATACAGGACCTGTACCAAACAAAGATGCTGCTTTGTTTTTACCGTACCAGTAAACAGGTACAGAGTGCGCACAGTCGAGAACGCCATCGTTAACCGCATCCATAACTTGGAATGCTTTAACAACTGCGCCCGATGGCAATAGGTCAATCTTCAAACGACCACCAGACATACGCTCAACACGGTCACAGTAGTCTTTAGCAAAGCCTTGCCAAATGTTTGATGCACCCCAAGAGGTTTGCATCTTAAGAGTGATTGGTTTGTTTGCTGAAACGATCGCTGGCGCGCCAACAGCACCAACTGCAGCGCCGGCTGCAGCTGCTTTTAGAAATTTACGGCGACTGGTATCAGTGCCTTTCTTCTGGTCAGACATTTAATGATTCCTCACTTTGGTCATTTTTTTAGTTACCGCTGGCGCGGCACCTTTGGGTTTTAAGGCTGTCTTCTGTGTACAACCTTTGCCGTACTTTAGTCCTTTGGCGGGGTACGTCAATGAATTTCTAATTCATAATTACAGAGAATTCTTATACATAAAGGCGCTTGGGCTATTCAAAAAGCCTTATGCCGCTTAGGTCAGTAAATCTTGGGGAGTTTTTCCTACAAAAACCGCATCCAGGTTGTCCAAAACACGGAAGCCCATCGCATCTCGTGTCTCGCGTGTGGCGCTGCCGATATGCGGCAAAAGGAAGCAGTTATCGAGCTCGCGATAACGTGGATCAATTGCAGGCTCGTTGTTAAAAACATCCAAGCCTGCGGCAAAAATTTTACGCTGCTGTAGCACTTCAATCAGCGCATCATCATCCACTACCGCACCGCGCGCGGTATTCACCAAAACAGCATGCTCTGGCAAAAAGCCAATGTTTCCTTATTGATTAGATGTTTGGAATCTGGGTTTGAAGGACAGTGAATCGATAAGACATCACACAAAGGCAACATCGCTTCTAATGATTCATGAAAGATCGCACCCTGCGCCTCATCATCAGAAAGTGGGCGACGGTTGTGATAATGAATCTCCATATCAAATGCGCGAGCCCGTTTAGCTAACACGCGCCCTACTCGTCCCATACCCACAATACCAAGGCGCTTACCCGTGATTTGCAGACCCAAACCATCAAATGCCGTCCAGTCAGCCCAAGTATCGGTTCGGATACTTCGCTCACCTTCAAATGCTCGACGAGAGGCAGCCAACATCAGCAGCATGGCGATCTCTGCGGTCGCATCATTAAGAACATCTGGCGTATTGGTGACAATCAAACCTTTATTTTTTGCAGCAACCAAATCGATGTGATCTGTTCCGACTGAAAAACTACAGATGGCTTTTACACGATCAGGTAAGGCGGCGATAACGTCTGCTGACATGTGCTCGGTATGACACGGAATAATCGCGTCAACATCAGCTGCTAATGCGAGAAGCTGCTCTTTGCTATACACCACGTCATCTTGATTGAAGATTGGGTCGTAATCCTGACGCAAACGCGCCTCAACATTGGGTGGTAACTTACGACCAACAAGTACACGTGGCTTAGCTGACATGCTTATTCCTTAATCAAAACTCACTGGCGGTGGTTTAACACCCAAGCCTGTTGTTTCACTGACAATTTTTACTGCCTTATCTTTACCTTGCTGAGCCGCCGCACTGAGCGGTAAATCATCCGCTGGAACAGCCCACTCTTCCTGACGCATGTAAAGCGTTTGCGTTGGGAAGGCATATTCAACACCAATCTCTTTTGCGATACGCAAGCAGTCAAGCAAGAAACGATGACGCTCACGGTATTCTGTTGGCGTATCCGGTGTCTCAAAGAACACGTTGATCAAGATATCCAAACCGCTACCACCGAGTTCATGCAGATAAACATGGAAACGATCTTTAACCATGTAGGGATGCTGACGAATCAGCTCACGCACACCTTCACAAAACGCTTCGATCTTTTCTGGCGGCGTGTCATAGGTCAGTGAGAAAGCGGTTTTATAACGACGACGCGCGCGAGCACGCATGTTGTCCACTTCTGCGGTAATAAACTTGGCATTAGGTACCGTGATTAACGAATCATAAAAGGTACGAATGCGCGTACTACGGAAACCCATGTGTTCCACCGTACCTTCAACACCTTCAACAACAATCCAATCACCTTTCTTAAAGGTACGATCCATTAATACAGTGATAGAACCAAATAGGTTTTGCACCATATCTTTTGCGGCTAAAGCAAACGGCTAAACCACCAAGACCAAGACCTGCTAACAAGCCGGTGATATCGATGCTTAAGTTGTCCGCGATAAAGACAACACCGATGACGGTGACAAAGATTTTTAAGGTACGCGGGATCAATGGCACCAACACATCATCAATCGTGGTGTCAGTGACCTTGGCTTTACAGATCAACCAAGCGGATAAAATATCGACAAAACGATATGCCGCCCAAACTGCCGCAAAACTTGCAAAGGCTTTAACCGCTACCAGCAAAATCAGCAAAGCTGTTTCCGGCAGACCAATCGCATGGATACCCATCCACCAGATCGCCGCCATGATGACCAAGCCAACCGGACGCAGTCGGTTATCTTGATCTTGAATGTCGTCGTACTCATCACGCTTTTGACGTGCAATCCAGTTACGCAGCGCGCGACGTAAGAAACGCGTCATCAACCAGTCAAATACAACACCCAGTGTGATGACGATCAGCAGCGCCAACCAACGCCAGTTCTCAATCAGGAAGACCTCGTGTTTCAAGCTTGGCGGCATAGCACGCTCTAAACGGATCTCCCAAGGCAAATAACTCGCATTACCTGAGCCAGACTGCGGGCTCTTCTCTTCTAGTGCAGCAAAGACATTTGGGATGATCTCGATACTGCGTGCATCAAATAACCAACGTCCATCGGTTTGTTTTTGAAGACGCACAACGCCCTGCTTAAAACGGCGCACATCCACCGCAGAAAGCTCCGTTTCCTCAGGCACGCTTGTCGCAGAAATGCCGCCTGTGCGATCAAATACCTCGATCATCTGCCAAGCGATCGTTGGACCACGCTCACGACGAACCAACGCATTAATCGCCGAAAGATCTAAGGCTTTAATCGCATCTTCAACGCGCGACTTCTCCCCCGCTTTCGCATCGCTCATGGCCTCAAGGAACATGCCTAAAGTTGCCCGCGGCGAAATCAGTTCGCTGGGTGGTGCTTGAGGTACTGCGACCTCTTTTGCCGCGTCTTCAGCAAGCGCAACACTTTGGAATAAGACAAAAAACGTAAGTAAGAAATAACGAAGATTTTTCATAAGAGCCTATGCGCTATTTAAAGAGCGCAAGTAAATTCAATGTTATCGATTAAACGAGCTGCGCCTAATTTAGCCGCTATTAAAATGACACCCTGCTGACTCTGATTAGTCAAAGGCAACAAAGTTTCCGCATCTAAGACATGCAGATAATCAGGTTCGAAACCAGCCTCAGCAAGACGGCGCTGACTATCGGCAGACTGCTGCTCAAGCTGAGAAAGATCCTGACTCAATGTTTCAGCCAGCTGTTTGAGCTCTGCATAAATCATGGGTGCAATCGCACGCTGTTCGGTCGTCAGATATTGGTTACGTGAACTCATCGCCAGACCGTCGGCATCACGCACTGTGGGAACGCCAATAATCTCAATAGGCATCGCCAAGTCAGCCACCATGCGACGAATTACCGCCAGTTGCTGAAAGTCCTTAGTACCAAACAAAGCCACATCGGGTTGCACCATGTTAAAGAGCTTGGCGACAACTGTTGCAACACCCACAAAATGCCCTGGGCGTGAGGCACCACAATACAAATCACTGATTACCGGCACCTCGACCTTGGTTTGATCAGAGAGCGGCTTCGGGTACATGGTTTCGACACTGGGAAAATACAGTAGATCAACGCCGGCCGATTCGAGTGCCGCGATATCTGCATCGAGAGTGCGTGGATATTTATCCAAATCCTCATTCGCACCAAACTGCATGGGATTAACGAAAATACTGCAGATAACGGTCTGTGCATGTTTGCGTGCTTCACGCATCAAGGTCAGATGCCCTTCATGCAGATTACCCATTGTTGGGACAAACGCGACGCGACCGAGTTGTTTTGCAAGTTGTGTGGCGATTCGCAGCTGCTCAAGCTGCTCGATCATCTTCATGCTGGAATATGTTCTGCCGCAGGAAACTCACCTGCTCTTACCGCTGAAACATACGCGCTTAATGCCTCTTGCACGCTACCCGCATCAGCTAAGAAATTTTTCACAAAGCTTGGAATACGATTCACACTCATGCCGAGCATGTCGTAACACACCAACACTTGGCCATCGGTGTCTTTGCCTGCACCAATGCCAATCACTGGGATTGCCAGCTCTTGGGTAATCGATTGCGCTAAGGCCTGTGGAATACATTCCAATACCAGCATCTGCGCACCGGCTGCTTGTAAGGCTAAGGCATCAGCGATCATTTGATCGGCTGCTTGGGCTTCTTTACCTTGCACGCGATAACCACCTAACTGATGGATCGATTGCGGCATTAAACCCAAATGACCACACACAGGGACTGCACGTTCGGTGAGATGACGAACGGTTTCAACCTGAGGCGCACCGCCTTCGATCTTCACCATCTCAGCGCCACCTTCTTTCATTAGGCGACCTGCGGTATCCAAGGCTTGCTGTTGAGTGCCGTGACTCATAAACGGCATATCCGCAATCACCATGGCTGACTGACTCACACGCGCCACATTGGCAGTGTGATAAACCATGTCATCCACACTCACTGGCAAGGTGCTGCCATGACCTTGAATCACCATACCCAAGGAATCACCCACGAGCAGCGTATCCACACCCGCTGTTTCTGCGAGGCGCGTCATGCTTGCGTCATAACTGGTGAGCATGGTGATTTTTTCACCCGCTTGTTTCATCTTATTCAGATGACTGATGGTAATTTTTGCCATGGTGTTTCTCTTCAGGGCTTACGCCAACTAAGGTGCTCAGTTTAAACGATGCTGCCCTGCTTCGCTGATCTCAGAAAGCAGCTCAGACACCAAACCAAAACCTGGTAGTGCAATATCGGCGTTCAAATCCGCAAGCGGCCTTAAGACAAAGGCACGCCAATGCATCTCAGCATGCGGCACGATCAGTCGTTCGTGTTGTATAACTTGATCGCCATAAAGCAGCACATCAACATCGAGGGTGCGAGAACCCCAACGCTCGTGACGCTCTCGACCATGACGATTCTCGATCTCCTGGCACCAATCCAAAAGCGCTATCGACTCCAAGGTGGTTTCGATCTCGAGAACCGCATTGATGTAATCCTGCTGCCCTTCTGGACCGACGGGCGCACTTTGATAAAGCGGTGAGCAACGTGAATGTGTGACTTCCGGGTGAGCTGCCAACTCTGCAACCGCTTCGGTTACATGCGCGATTGGGTCACCTAAGTTACTGCCCAATCCAAGATAGGCAATCACACCACTCATGCATCACGCTTTTTAGAATTATTACGACGACGGCGACGACGCTTAGGCTTGCCGTCTCGATCTTGATGCTGAGTCGGCTCAAGCTTGCCCACTTGGAACTCGGTCCACCACTGAGCAATTTCAGCATCAACCTCACCAGCTTCTGAGCGCAACAACATAAAGTCATAGGCTGCACGGAAACGTGGATGCGATAACAAACGCAATGGACGCTTACCACGTGTTTGCAAGAAACGATGTTGTAAAGACCAGATCTCACGCATTGGCGTACTAAAACGACGCGGCAAAGCAATGCGTTGCAACTGTCGATCAAGAATGTCATTCACTGCTGCATGTAACGCTTGATATGCGGGCACATCATCTGCCTCATACATTGCTGCACGATCACGAACCGGACCCCATAACAACACAGCAAATAAAAATGCAGGTGTGACTGGTTTGCCTTCGTGGATACGGCTATCGGTATTCTCCATGCCACGGCGAATCAGGGGCGCTGTAGACGGATCGTTATTCTCAAGTGTCGCTGCCGTATCAGGGAACAAGCAAGGTAATAAATGATAGTGCTGCAACAAGTTATAGGTGGCTTGCGCATGACCCGAGAGGAATAGCTTAAGCACCTCTTCAAACATACGCGCTGGCGGCACATCATTCAGTAGCGTCGCTAAACGACGAATCGGCTCTTCGGTTTTTTCCTCGATGGTAAAACCCAGCTTTGCCGCAAAACGCACCGCGCGAATCATGCGCACGGGATCTTCACGATAACGCGTCTCAGGATCACCCATCAGGCGAAGCAATCGCGCATTCAAATCATCAACGCCACCGGCATAATCAACAATCGAGAAATCACGGATGTTGTAATACAAGGCATTCACGGTGAAGTCGCGACGCAAGGCATCTTCTTCGATGGTGCCGTATTCATTATCGCGTAGCACCATGCCTTCATCTGTCGCTTGCTCTGCGGTATCTGCCGCACCCGAGGTTAAGGATCTAAAGGTCGCGACCTCAATAATCTCGCGGCCGAAATGCACATGCGCTAACCGAAAACGTCGACCAATCAAACGGCAGTTATTAAAGACCTCTGCCACCTCTTCAGGATGCGCATTGGTCGCAACGTCGAAATCTTTGGGATGCAAACCCAGCAGTAAATCGCGCACGCCACCGCCAACAAGATATGCCTCGTAGTCAGCATCCTTGAGTCGATAAAGCACCTTAAGGGCTTCTTTAGCGATGTTGGCGCGAGAAATGGGATGGTTATCGCGGCCGATGATCAATGGCGTGGTAATAGCGCTCTCTCCGAGCTAATTCAATTTAAGGGCGACATCATATAAAAAAAGGCCGCGTATCGATACGCAGCCTTCGATTTAATTACACCAAGCGAATTAGAAGTGAGCCGCTTCTTTGAGCTCCTTTAACACCTCATCCAGATTACCTTCTTGGTTATCCAAAATGCACACGGTATTGGCAACACTGCAGACCGTCATACCCGATCCACGCACAATCCAACCGGTTGGTGGTGTGAAACCGTTACATCCGGTAAACATCGACATCTGGTCGGCATTACCTTGAACGATACGCTTATAGTCATGTGCGAAGTGCGACAAGGCATGCAGTTGGTCATCACCCATCACGCCGTAGCCTTCAACAAAGGTACCGTCATCTTTAAAGGAGCAGACCGCCATCACGCCATCAACGGCGAGCATTTGACGGATCATGCAGCACCTCCAGCGGCAGCTAAGGCAGCATTGGCTGCTTCATAGTCAGCAACATTGTTATTCAGGATCACACCAACTCGACCATTGGTCACTGCAGACCAGTCCATACCGACCAAGGTAAAACCTTCGATGGGATAGAAGCCTTGTGCATCAGATTGGGTTTCCCATCCACGCGCTTGCATGGTGGCGATCGACATATTGGCGATACACATATGCGCCAACAAATCTAAAGCCGTTTGATTAATTCGGCTGCCATCAACAATCTTGCTTTCTTTCAACTCGCCACGAGAACTCATCGTAAAGGCCGCTTCTGCGCCCGCTAAGCTCATTAATTGATCTAAATCTGCCATCTTGTACTCCTAAGGTGGACGCTTAAGCGCCTCTGTTTTTTATTCGTTAAACGAGTGATGAATCCACGATGCCAATACGTTCACGCATCAGCTTCATAAGACCATTGAGTGTGCCGGTGTCGTTTTTCACAAAGGCAAACACATTACCCAAATTACACACGGTGAAACCGGGTCCTCGAACAATCCAACCTTGTGGTGGCGTGCTGCCACAATTCGGACAGAAGCTCTCCAGCATATTGACTTGCATGTGCTCGCTCATGGTGGTGGCACGACACATAATGGCGGCCATTTTCGCCATGTCGTCATTCATCTCACCCTTGTAGCTGAAGCGATCGCCTCGATAAGAATATTCACCCGCGGCAATCACGCCGGGCTGATTGATAAGCTCCGCTGCCAGTGCCATCTCCCCTCCTAACACTCGGTTCTTTTAATTGTTATGCGCTGACCATAACACCGGGGCTTTTTGGAGCAAATAGGCTGATTTTTATTGACCAAAAAATCTTTTAAATGACTGAGATCGTTCACTATTTCAGCAAATTATGAATCACTAAAAAGAATAGCTTTCATCCAGTGCGATTTTGCAGGTGGCTTGAGCCCACAAACGTCCCATAAAACAAGGGCTTTGGGTATAATTGCGCGCTTTTCCAAGCCATTAAACGCGGAACCCCTTTTTCATGGATAAAACCTACGACCCACATGCGATAGAACAACGCTGGTACCAAACCTGGGAGAGCAAAGGCTGGTTCGCGCCAGATAGCTCCGCAGAGGGACAGCCCTACTGCATCATGATTCCGCCGCCGAATGTCACCGGCAGCTTGCACATGGGTCACGGCTTCAATAACACCGTGATGGATACCTTGGTTCGTTTTAACCGCATGCGCGGCCGCCCAACCTTATGGCAGCCCGGTACTGACCACGCAGGTATCGCCACACAGATGGTGGTTGAGCGTCAGCTCGAAGCCGATGGCAAAACCCGTCACGACCTTGGCCGCGATGCCTTCATTGATCGCATCTGGGAGTGGAAAGAAGAATCTGGCGGCAACATTACCCGCCAACTGCGCCGCATTGGCTCATCGGTGGATTGGGACGTTGAACGTTTCACCATGGATGAAGGTCTATCAGACGCAGTTAAAGAAGTGTTTGTTCGTCTTTACGACGAAGGCTTGATCTATCGCGGTAAGCGATTGGTTAACTGGGATCCAAAACTGCACACCGCGGTATCCGATCTTGAGGTTATCTCAGAGGAAGAAGCTGGCCACATGTGGCACATGCGCTATCCACTGAGTAATGGCGAAGGTCACATGACCGTCTCCACCACCCGTCCTGAGACCATGCTCGGTGACTGTGCTGTTGCAGTTAACCCAGAGGATGAGCGCTACAAACATCTGATTGGTCAAACGATTGACCTGCCCTTAACCGGTCGTCAAATCCCAATCGTAGGTGATGAGCACGCGGACCCAGAGTTCGGCACCGGTTGTGTAAAGATCACCCCTGCTCACGACTTCAACGACTACGAAGTATGGCAACGTCATCGTGATGAAGCAGCGATTAGCTCACAGATTCACGGTGGCTTGATCAATCTATTCACTATCGATGCTGCTATTCGTGAAAACGATGCCGACGAAGGTGAACTGATCCCAGCAAAATATATCGGCATGGATCGTTACGATGCGCGTAAAGCGATCGTGGCGGATCTCGATGCTCTGGGCTTGCTCGACAAGATTGTTGATCACAAGCTAATGGTGCCGCGCGGTGATCGCTCCGGCATGGTCATCGAACCTTTCCTAACCGACCAGTGGTACGTCAAAGTTGGACCACTCGCAGAACCTGCGATTAAAGCGGTTGAAGATGGTTCGATTAAATTCGTACCGGATAACTGGAAGAACACCTACTACGAGTGGATGCGCAACATCCAAGACTGGTGCATCAGCCGTCAGATCTGGTGGGGACATCGTATCCCTGCGTGGTATGACAAAGATGGCAATGTGTATGTCGGACGTTCTGAAGATGAAGTCCGTGAAAAGCACAATCTTGGCGATACCGTTCTGACACAAGATAACGATGTGCTCGACACCTGGTTCAGCTCTGCCCTTTGGCCTTTCTCAACCCTTGGCTGGCCTGACGATACCGAACGCTTAAAACAGTTCTATCCAACCAATGTGTTGGTAACCGGCTTTGACATCATCTTCTTCTGGGTTGCTCGGATGATCATGATGGGTCTGAAGTTTATGGATGGTCAGGTGCCGTTCCATGAGGTGTATGTGCACGGTTTGGTGCGCGACTCACTCGGCCACAAGATGTCAAAGTCGAAAGGCAACGTGCTTGATCCAATCGACCTGATCGATGGCATCTCACTCGATGATCTGCTTGCTAAGCGTACAAGCGGCATGATGCAGCCACAGCTTGCGAAGAAGATCGAGAAGCAAACCAAGAAAGAATTCCCAGATGGCATTCCAAGCTTTGGTACCGATGCCTTGCGCTTCACCTTTGCGGCACTCGCAGCGACCGGTCGCGACATTAAATTCGATATGGGTCGTATTGAAGGCTACCGAAACTTCTGTAACAAACTGTGGAATGCAGCACGTTATGTGTTGATGAATACCGAAGGCCAAGACTGCGGTCAAAACGGTGGCGAGGTGGAATTCTCAGCGGCTGATCGTTGGATTCAATCTCGCATGCAACAAGCGATTAGCGAAACCACTCACTCGATTGAAGGCTATCGTTTCGACCAAGCAGCCAATGCGATCTATGAGTTCATTTGGAACAACTATTGTGACTGGTACTTAGAACTTTCTAAGCCAGTGCTGAATAGCGATAGCGCATCAGAAGCTGCCAAGCGCGGCACACGTCAAACCTTGGTGCGTGTGCTCGAAGCATCATTGCGTTTAACCCATCCGATCATGCCGTACATCACCGAAGAGATTTGGCAGCGTGTGGCACCACTTGCCGGCACGCATGATGGATCTGATAACAACACCATCATGACGCAGCCCTACCCTGTGGCTGATGACAGCCTGGTTGATTCTGCTGCAATCACTGAGATGGAATGGGTCATGCAAGCGATCTTAGGTGTGCGTCGCATTAAAGGTGAGATGAACATCGCACCGGGTAAGCCAGTACCTGTATTACTGGGCAACACCAATGAATCTGATCGCAAGAATGCTGAGCAACATGAAATCTATTTGAGCTCACTGGCTAAAGTCGAATCGATTGAAGTTCTAGCCGCGGGTGAAGACGGTCCTGAATCAGCGACCGCCTTAGTCGGTGAGATGAAGCTATTGATTCCGTTAGCGGGATTGATTGATAAAGATGCCGAGCTTGCGCGCCTCGAGAAAGAGATGGGCAAGTTACAAGCGGACATCGATCGCACTGAAAAGAAACTGACTAACCCTGCATTCGTGGATAAAGCACCCGAAGCGGTTGTGAACAAAGAGCGTGACAAACTCAATGATGCTAAGTCAGCATTAGATAACCTATCAGCTCAAGCTGATCGCATTCGCGCACTGTAAGGATTGTTATGAAACCGTTTTTGCCACCGAAAGCTGCACCCATCATGCATGGCTTTTTAGTCTCGGGCCTGATGAGCTTGATCGTAACCGGCATTGCCACATTGAACGCCATTGGTATCAGTGATCCCATGTTCACCACCAAATGGGGTGGCTCATGGATTCAATCGTGGAATCGCCCAAGCAAACCATTGGCGACTCAAACCAAACGGTATTTCTATCAAGTGAAATTGATATTAGATGTTTATTAAGCTTTAGAACTAAATTATCAATTTTTGATTTTTCAACGTACTCTTTGATAGTCCATGCAGCGCCTAAAAGCGGATGGCCAGCAAAATCAATTTCGTGTGATGGAGTGAAAATACGAATGGAATAGCTACCATCTGAATTTTTGTTTGGCGATACAAAAACCGTCTCTGAAAAATTCATCTCATTGGCAATGCTAAGCATACGCTCAGGCGATAAATCAGCTTTTAAAATTACAACAGCTAATTGATTGCCAGTGAGTTCAGCAACGGCAAATACGTCAACAATATATATTTTTAAGCTCAATTACATTCACTTAAACTTAGGAATACCTGCAAATATGATTCAAATTTAAAAGCTTATGTATTATTAATCTTTTGATCTTATATGATGCCCAATAAGGGAAAGAAGCTTCAAGCTCTCTTGCGTACCTGGGCTACTAATCAATTTGATAGCACTTGTCAGCCCCCCGGATGCAGGGGGCATTTTTTTGGAATCTTTTGCCGCCTGCGGTAGCGCTTGAGATAATTTAATAAGTAATCGCTGGACATCCGGAGAGTCAATTGCCCGCATTAGCTGCATTAAACCCTCATTTCTCGTTACTCTATCTAAAAGAATTAGTCCTTCGCTTAGGGTGCCAGAAACGCGAGTCACAATATCGTCAGTCAACGCATTCCTAGCAGCTCCAACAACATTTATTAGCTCTTCTAGCTCTTCGTAATATGCGATATTTTGAGTTGTATCTTGATCTTGATTAATCATAGTAGAGCCCTAAATTAAACCTCTAACACTGGTCCAATACATTTGGTTATAGGACATCTTTAAAGCATGCATAGCTTTTGATTGAGGCTTTAGAACTGGCGCATCTTTATAGTTAAATGATGCATAAGTTGCAGAATCATGGCCGGTCTCAATAAAGCAGTAGACCTTGCCATCATATTCTTTAACTGGAACCCCTATCTTAATAATCGAAGCAATATTCTCAGAAATGACTTCGGCTTCGAAATGTGCAACTGATCCAGTTTTACTTATAGGCAAGCTAGCCGTATCGCCAACGATCCATACGTTACTTGACCCTTCCATCATTAAAGTATTACGGTTAGTTGGAATCCAACCGTCATTACCCAAACCATTTTCTTCTATCTCTTCCATGCCACAATGAGGTGGAATTGATACTAAGATATCGAACTTTGATTCAGTACCCTCAATACTTCTTACGACTTTATTTTCAATGTCTACCTCTTCAACATTAAATAATGTCTCAATCTCTATATCCATATCATCAAATTGCGGCTTAGCCCATTTTGCAACATTCTCTATAGTATGCATTCGACCAATTGGATAATGGTATTTTATATTTGTTTTATCCCTAATACCTCGAGATAGAAGGTATTCGTGCAAACTAAAAGTAAATTCAACTGGTGCTATAGGGCATTTATGAGGAACACCAACTACAATTGAAATATCCCCACCCTCAAAGTCTCTAAGTTTATGAAATAACTTAAGTGCTGATTCCTCTGTATAGAAGGTATCCGCCCCTTCTTTTAATCCCGGAACTTGTTCAGGAACAATACGAGACCCGGTTGCAATTACCAGATAATCATAGTCATACCTTTTGCCACTTTCCGTGATAACATGATTATCATCGGTATTAAATTGCTTGACGGGATCGACATGGAATTCAATCGAGGCTTGCAAAAGACTTGCTTCGTCTCGATACAGTTCGTCAGGCGTCATTTGACCAAATGCAACATACAACAAGCCAGGTTGGTACATATGCCTATCTGAGGCTGAAAGTAATGTTATGCCTACTTTTTCATCCAGAATTTCCTTAGATAAACGACGAGCAAGATTATTGGCAATAATTGTCCCGCCAGTCCCACCACCAACGATCAGAATCTTCATCGATAGCTCCTTAAATTAATATTTTAAAATAAAGGTTACTACTTGATTTTTTTAATTTTCAGATGCCAAACATCATCAATTTTTTCAGTACTCAACATTTCATGGCCTACTTTATCAACCCATTCTGGTACGTCATTAGCAGAGCCCTCATCGGTTGATAAAAGCTCTAACACATCACCAACTTCTGATTTTTTCATGTGAGTTATCAATTCCATGAGTGGACCAGGACAGAATGTATCTTTTGCATCAATAATTTTTTCAGCCATCATCTTTCCTCGTTAATACTGTTTTTATACCCAAGAAACTAAAAGGTATAAATTTGAGCTCCCTCAGCATCACTTAAAAATTTAGTTAAGCCAGTTGGTGGACCAAGCTCCTCATCAAGATCTTCACTAGATAGATTCATAATATCCATTGCCATTGAACACGGTAGAATTGAAGCATCTCCCAAATCAACAGAATGCCCAAATAGCTGCTTGAATGGAGGTACACCTTTCTTCTTTAATAACTCACCAACCTCACCTTCCACCGGTGGCAATTCAGTGTTACCTATTACAAAGAACTTCATTGCGTTCATGGACAAAAAAATGGATACCTCTTTTCCAGTAGCTACTGAAACAGAAGCAATCATTGCCGCCATTTGCAATTTCTCAAGAGTGCCGGTAACGCAAACAATACATACTTTATCAGTCATTTTTAATCTTCATTAAATACAAAAAAGGAAAAAGATTTAAGCCTTTCTCCAAGCAAATTTATTAATTAATACAACGCAAATGCTATCCAGAACGTATCCAACAGCACCAATAACTACAATCAATCCCATCAAATTGTCGTACAACATGCTTTCTCTGCCATCTTGAACAGCAAATCCAAAACCGGAAGTCACCCCTAGGAATTCAGCTGGAATTAACACAATCCAAGCCACCCCCAATGCAAGCCTTATACCTGTAATAACGTCAAAAGCAATTGCAGGAAGAATTATTCTTGTCAACATCTGCAATGGGCTGGCACCTAAATTTCTAGCCACTTTGAACCAGTTAGGATCTACTTTCTCCAAGCCTGCGGAAGTAGCAAATATGATCGGCCACACAGACGCAATTGCTATCAAAAATATAATCGCATCATTCCATGCGAGAAATACAACAACTGCTATTGGCTCCCAAGACAAGGGGCTGACCATACGAAAAAACTGAAATGGGACGTTAAAAAGTTTTTTAAACCAAGGCACCCTTCCCATTAAGATGCCAACAGGTACACCTATGAGAATGGAAATGAGCAATCCCATACCAAGGCGGTAACCACTATTCTGGATACCCAAAGGTATAGTTCCGTCTTGCCATAATGAAGGAATGGCTTTTAAAGCGGGCATAAGCCCAAAATCAAAGAATAATTCATAGTCCGGATTAAGCGTGACTAAAAAGACAAAAAACCACCAAATACCGAAAAGTATCGCAATACCTAAAATAAAATTTGAAGAACCCTTTAGAAAAAAATTAGCTTTAACGGATATCGATTCACCTTTAGAAAATTTCTTATAATTAGAATGTGCAATAGACATCAGAATTCGCTTCCCTTATGCCAACTATATTTTTTAATTAATCTAACAAGAAAAGTATCTAGAAAATATCCAATGATGCCGATGACAACCACCATTGCTGTCAGATGATTATATGAAAGGGTTTCACGTGCATCTTCAATGGCGTAACCAAGCCCTGTAGTAACTCCTAGATACTCTGCGGGCACTAAGACAATCCAAGCAACGCCTAAAGCAAGCCTTACTCCGCCCAAAATATCAAAGGTTATTGCAGGAATAATTATCCTGGTAACCATATGTATACTTGAAGCACCCAAATTTCTTGCCACCTTAAACCAAGCGGGATCAACCTTTGCAAGACCTGCAGCTGTAGAGAAAATGATTGGCCACACCGAAGCCATAGCAATCAAAAAAATAATTGACGCATCCCACTCCGAAAAAATAAATACCGCTATTGGCATCCACGCAAGCGGGCTGACCATTCTAAGAAGTTGAAAAGGTGAGTTGCTTAATTCACGAAAGCGCTTAACTTGTCCTACCAAAATCCCTATAGGCATACCAATTAGAATAGCTAAACCTAGTCCGCTGAAAAGCCTGTAAGAGCTAGCAACTAATGCCGACTGTATCTTCCCCTCCTCAATTAAGACTGGGAATGCTTCAATGGTAGGGATGAGGCCAAAAGTGGCAAAACTTTTAGTAGCAGGATTTTGAGCGATGTAGTATCCAAAAAGACCCCACAGAGATAGCAGTATGAATATCCCGCCCAATGTCCAAAGAAATTTAGAGACGGCTGGGTTTCTTAGAAACCCAGCCAGAGTCGTGTCAAAAGAACTAGTTTTCGACTGGCTCACGCCTTGATGACCTCAGTTCTTTCAAATGGGTTACCAGTTTGAGGAACACTAAGGTCTTTTTTCCAATCAGGATATTTATTTAATGCTGATTTAACATAGTCATACTGCATTAAATCGTTTGCAACGAAGTCACCAGTTAACTTTTCTAAGAATCCTGCATCACCCGTTACCGCTGTTTGCTTTAACTCATCAACAATACGTTCTGTTGCTGATCTGTATGGCCATGCTTGGAAATTGATACGGCTTTGACCCCAATCCAAATTCTGAATTGCATGAGGATTTTTATAGTAAGCAGGATCATAGAAGGCCATTGCTCTTTCAACAACTTTTGCCGGCATTGGGAAATATTTCTTGCCATCTTTTGACAATAGATGGGCCATTTCTTTTCGATTTTCACCGAGGAATAATTGAGCCCGGATGATTGCATTGTGGACACCTTGAGCCCATGCAGCGCGATCAGGATCCATCGCATCATCCTCATGCATAACGACAACGCAGCATGGATGACCTTTCCAAATATCACCAGTGAATCGAAGAATTTCACCATTAGCTTTCATTTCACCCATCGCGCAGAAAGGCTCTGCAACACAATAGCCATCAATTTGTTTTGACGCTAAAGCAGGTGGCATGTCAGGTGGATTGAGAACCAAGAAGTTACATTCGTTATCAGCAATCTTTGCATTCTGAGGTCTAATAACAGGCGTGATACCATGTTCCTTAAGGAGCATCTGTGAAACAATATTATGCATTGAATACCAGAAAGGCATCGCAAACTGCTTACCACCCATATCTTTAGGTGACTTAATACCACTATCCTTGTGAACAACCATGGCGGAACCATTAGTGTGATCCCAAGCTGTCACCTTTACAGGATAGTTGTTGTTATAGCGCATCCAAATTGGAATTGGCGCTAGCATATGAGTTAGATTAAAACGATGTGCGGAGAATGCTTCAACAAGAGGCGCCCATCCTCGAATGAGCGTGGGTTTGGCAGACTCAATACCCTCATCTTTGAAATACCCCAAATCATGCGCAACAAGTAAGGCCGCTGCATCGGTTATCGGCAGATAGCCCATTCTTACAACAGGATCAAAGGGGTGTTTTTTTCCTTCAGCAATTGCGTTAGATAGTGGTGCTAACCCACCACCCAATGCGGCTGTTAATGCAGCGCCAGCCTGTAAGACATTTCTTCGACTTATACCAGTACCAAGAAATTTACTAAACCGTGAATCGTAATCCAGTTTCAAATTTGGATCGTTTATTCCATCACCATGTTTTTTGTAATCGAGTGGTTTACCGACCACTTTATCTTTTACGATTTTTGTCTTTATAGACATTTGATTCTCCTTTGGTTAACAATCAAATCACTTTAATATTTTTATTGTTGTAAGTGATATTCAGGCAACTGCCTGATTCTTTTTAGCCGCTGCTGTAGCAGCTTCGAAGGCTGACATCAAATCACCCCGAAGATTTTGAACCTTAGGATCATGTCTCTCACGGGGATCTGGCAAATCAACCACCATATCATGGGCAATGTTACCGGGTGATCCGGCCATGATAACTGCCCTGTCTGCCATTATAATTGCCTCATCAATATCATGAGTAACAAGCACTAAATTAACCCCAAGTCTTTTAGCAATGGAGCGAACATCGTGTTGAAGCGATGCCCTCGTAAATGCATCCAATGCTGAAAAAGGTTCGTCCAGAAGAAGAACCTCAGGCTCCATGATCAACGACCTTGCAAGTGCAACTCGCTGCTGCTGACCACCAGATAAATCTTGGACGTTGTTATCTGCAAAATCTTGTAGTTCAACAAGCTCAATAACTTCATCTACCCGTTTTGCTATTTCAGATTTTGACCAATTACCAAAACTTAGGCCAACACCGGCAATTTCTCTAACCGTCATCCAGGGAAATAGATGGGGGGCTTGAAACATCATTACCCACCTTGGAGAAGGCTTATTGATTTCTTCACCATTGAAGAGAACTTGCCCGCCTGTAGCTGGCATGCATCCCGACAAAATATGAAGTAGGGTTGATTTACCACAACCAGAACGCCCAATAATTGCTAACGCTTCTCCCGGTGGAGAAACTAAATTTATATTGTTAAACGTTAACGGGCTTTTACTTGTGTACCTGTGAGTTAACTCTTTGATTTCAATATTAGTACCACGTGACATTTGATACCCGACTTTTAGCTTTTTTCAAACAAAAATGTTGTATTAGATTCATTAGGAGAGTCTTCATCCAACAAACGCTCTTTTATAGAGGCCATACAAGCCTTAAGTTCATTTTCATTGAAATGGCCGCGTTGAATCATAGAGTGAGCGAGAGATAACAACTGATTTTCAGGATAAGGGACGTCTTTATACAAGGAAGCAGACAACTCATCCTCCTCATTCCTCCTATCCAGTGCTGCCAAAGAGTAGTCATTGGCATCTATTTCATTGTGATCTCTGTAGCAAGAATCTCCAGCCAATAAATCGCAGGTAGTTTCAAGAGTCACCTTCCAAGGTGGCTCTGGATTTTCAACACCATACTGGGCAGAAAGATCCTTCCAAGAACGACCTTTTGCTTTTATCTCTTCAAGTAAAGATACTGAGTCAAAATTTGCTTTGACATCAACAAAGTTTTTAGTACTTTCCATTATCAAAACCAGCCTTAGTGATCATGCGGCACAGGCTTTAATGCCTTGCGGATCGGACGAGTCGCATTGGATGTCACACCTGGTTTAGGAACCGCAACTCCTATCAAACAATCTCTAGTCACGATTTCAGCCAATTGATCTTCCGTCCAACCTTCGGTGCCCTCAGGTCTTGTTGGCATAACAATGTATCGTGTCTTTTGATTTGAGTCAGCAACACGAACTTCAACATCGTCGTCTAGCTGCAAGCCAAATTCGGAAAGCACAGAACGTGGCCAACGAACTAAGCGTCGACGATAATTTGGAGTTCTATACCACTCAGGAGATTGACCTAAAATGGGACGCGGGTAACAAGAACAAAGCGTACAAACAACGACATGCTTTAGCTTGGGTGTATCAGCTAATACACGAAGATTACAGTAATCACTTGGAGTACCAAATTTAGTTGGCATGCCTTCAATCCAATCTACACCAACAGCTTTGCTCGCCTCTACACCATCCTCAATACAGAGTTTCTTGTAATCTTCATCTAACCAAGCCTTAGCTACTAATCTTGCCGCTGGTAGCGGACCCAAGGTATGTATGTATTCTGTCCAAGAACGATGATCTTCTGCAGAAAACAGGCCCTTTTCAATAGCTAATTCCCTTACAGCAATTTCTAGAATTTCAAAATCACTTACCTCTTCAACCATCGGTGCCGCTTTGTGACTATGTCCATGATCTTTACCAGACATAAATACCCCCTTTAATCTTTAAAATTTTTTATTAAACCTTCTCTAGCCATCTCTCAGAAACTTCTGTTTCCAGAGTGTCAGCCTCATATGTGTTATTATATTCAGGCCACAAATCACTTTGTTTAAAGACAATGCTGTAAAACCATTCAACATCATCTGTATTGTCCCAAGCTTCATTCTCAGCTGGCGGACTCTCATAAACTAAACGCACTACCGTAGCTTCGGCACCTCTTGTATAGACCATGGTACGGGTATAAAAAAGATCGGGTAGATCTTTAACGCGAACCCTGTCACCAACTTCAAATTTTGGCTTACCCGCCTTTCCTGCAAAACACTGTGGATCACCGATTCCAGTCGCCATTTTGGCATGGTGGGTTCTATCGTGATTTGGTTTACTCATAACGTTTTTTCACCTCAGCAATTTTGTCACTTAATTCGATATTGGTAACATACTGCTTATCTACCAAAATCAATGCTGCGGATAACAACCATCTTCCATAATATGGGAGTCCAAGATAGGCTGTTTGCCCAACATCTACATTTTGGCGACGACGCCTCTCTTCAGCAGTCCAGACACCACGCCACGCTAGACACTCGCAAGTAGCAAAAGTATTTAACTCCCAAATTTCTTCTTCTTTTTCTTCGTAACGGATAGGAATGTCGTACTCACCCCCAACATCATGGCAAGAGCGTGTGTAAGCCCGCCAAAGGGTATGATCAATCATATCGGGGGATGGCGCATGAGTCTCGTTATGTAATGCTGGCTGAACTTGCCCCATCATAGCGAGGTGTGTATGCACCTCTTTTCTAGTAGACGATGTCATCAATTCCTCTCCTAACAGTCTAAAATTCAGCCTCAATGAAAATGACTGAATACAAGTAGATAAATTTAAATACTGCCGCCAATAAAGTAAGATCCAATTCCTAGCCTATTTGGGTATACCTCATAGATAGAAATTTTCATAAATTATATTGCTTCAAGCTCGTTCAATTAACCAACATTAAAAACCGATATCGTCTATAAGCAGAAGCTATGCAAGGAAGATCTTCAAAACTTATTCATGTTCAGGAATAAAATCAACATGGCTTGGATCCAGATATTAGAATAAAAATCTTGCCAGAAATTAGCCTATGTTGATTTAAGAAAATGCCCACAAACATTTAAGAAAAAAATGCCCCGTCAAGCGGGGCAAATAATGAACTTGGTATTTAAAGCCCTTAATAACCCAAGACTTTCGAGTTAATTAACTTAGACTCTCCAACAATAGATTCTTGACTTTTAATAGCCGCCAATACAAATAAATCCAATAATGGCTCCACTACCAAGACAACTGAATAGCTTACGGCAAATGCCATCACAGCGGTCAGCGTTTCCACACCAAAACCACTTCCATAAACAGACCAAAATGCTACCCAGGAAACAATGCCGCCCTGATAAATGGCTGAGATCTTTAAGGATTGTTTGTAGGAGATATCCTTATAAGCAACATCTTCTCCAATAATTTTTTTCGCCAACACGTTTAAAGCAAAAAGAGGAACAAGCAAGGTTGTAAGGTTCATGCCTAATTGAGGCAGATCGGTTGGAGTAAAGAAAATACCCTGGAACAACAAACCAAAAGTTAGACCGATTGCTGCAGCACTTGCACCAAACAGTAAAAACAGAGTAGAACCCAAAATAAAATGAACCTCAGAAACACCAACAGGATAATGAGGCAAGACCTGAAAGAAGCAAAAAACCAAAATAGAAGCCATTAATCCCCTGACTAAAATTGACAAGGCATTCTCACGTTTGAAGCTATCAAAAATTAGCTTCAAAGAGTAAGTGGCAGCGCCACCAGCTGTAAGGGCCCCAAGCGCAAGCTTCGCTCCATTTACAACACCAGGTTCAATATGCATATATCCTCCTGTGCACGTGTGCAACTGATATTAAAATTATTCTTTCAAATACAAAACACATTACACGCATTAAGTAGCGTTGTGTATTTCGATAAAAAATATGACCCAAACCCAAATTGAATACAAAGATTAAAACCCAATACTTGTTATAGGAACTTGGCTATAAATACAGAAATGAAGGAAATGACTGATTAAACAGAGTAGAAATTCTCAGCAAATTCACGAAATTCCCTACAAGCCGGACTTGTTCTAACGCTTTGACCACAAACCAGACTAATTGAATGATGAGGCAGCTCAGGAAGCAAAGGGATTGAGGTTAAAAAGTCTTTATTTCTTGCAATTGTTACCGGAAGAATAGAAGCTAACCTTCCGTAAGCAAGAAATTCAATTATTGCACTGAGAGAGGAAGTTTCAACTTTTACATTTGGATTTATCCCGTGGTTTAAGCAATATTGGTCTATCTGTTTCCTGAGCGCATAATTCGAATTTAGTAGTACTAATGGGGTTTCTTCAAGAAAGTGTTTGCTTAATGAAGTTGAATCTTCTGAAAAATACTCACTACTAAAGACAACGCCTAATTTCTCAACTAATAAGGTGCTACAGTGCGCAATGCTAGAACAAACATCATTATTAAGCGTATTACTAAAAGCAACCCCAATATCAACCACACCTTCGATTAAAGAATCTCTAATATCACTTTGAGGCATTTCCTCAACGCTAATTGAAATTCCTGGGTACTTCTTTATAAAAGCGGTGATAAGAGGAGTGGTTAAATAATCGGTGATAGGAGTCATACCCAGTCTTATGTAACCCCTACTTAAATCCTTAAGCTCCTGAACAGACCTAGTAGCAGATTCGAGTTCTTTTAATGCCCTTTGAGTGTGAGAAACATACATCTCACCAGAAGGAGTTAGCTTGACATTTCTCCCTGATCTATCTAGTAGTTTCACCCCAAGACCATCTTCAAGCTGCTTAATTTGTTGTGACAGAGAAGGCTGAGAAATGTACAAAGCTTCTGCTGCTCGAGTAAAACTTTGGTGCTCCGCAACTGCAAGAAGGTATGTTAGAGAACGAGGGAGCAAGTTCACTTTTGACATTGACTAAAGCCTATTTGATTTATTGGTTTTTATTCTTTGCAAATTATCAGACTCTCAATCAAATTAGTATTGGATAAAGTTATTTTTTTATAAGAATTTAACTATGTTATTTAAAACTAATTCTATGCTTAAAACTGACAAATATATTTCACAAACCATTGCTGTGAAAGACCCGCACAGGTTTATCAATACCCTTGACGTTAATGCGCACAACGCGATTATAAATCGCTTAGAAAGTCGCGCTAAGGACAAAGTTTTTTCTGACTTATTAGATAATTATTTGTTAGATCTGAACCCATCAATGTCCGACAACATTCTTGAAATAGGATGTGGAACTGGGGTGGTGCTTAGAAGATTATTAGCGCTTTTTAGTGATTTATTGAGTGTTAAAGGTTTAGATCAATGCCCTTCATTAATCCAATCTGGATTGGATCAAGCTGCGAAAGAAGGCGTTGCGTCTAAAATAGATCTAAGTATAGGTGACGCCCACAAAATTGAATTTAAGGACTGCGCCTTTGATATTGTTATCGCGCATACAGTTATCAGTCACGTGACCGATCCAGCAAAGGTGCTAAAAGAAATAGGCAGGGTATTGAGCAAATCTGGTACTGCAGTTATTTTTGATGGTGATTATGCATCCCTTTCCTACGCTTTTCCGGATCATGAATTTGGCAGCAAAGTTGACAAAGCACTTGTAAATCATACATTCAACAACCCTAAAGTCATGCGCGATTTGCCTAGATTACTTGAAAATTGCAACCTGACACTTCACAAGGCTTGGGGTAATACCGTTTCCGAAGTTGGAAAAGCGAGCTACTTTAAGTCATTTGCTGATACATACATTGGTAACGTAGAAAAAAGCGGGGATATACCTTCGAGTGCCTTAGAAATTTGGCGAAATGAACAAGAAAAAGCTCATAGAAACAATACTTTTTTTGCATCCTGTAACTACTACACTTATTTTTTAAAGCGAACATAATTTTTATCAGCTATTACAGTATTTTTAAAATATACATTTTCATAAGTTATTAAAGAATCTCTAAATATTTAATGCAGGAGTAAAGCTTGCCTTTAAATGACTGGATTATTCAGAATGAACCAACCATAAGATTATTGATTTTTACAACCATCTTTCTTGCCATATTTACGTGGGAAATCCTTAGCCCAAGACGCTTGCTTCGTTTATCAAAGACTAGCAGGTGGTTTAACAACATCAGTTTAATGTTGATAAACACCATGGCTTTAAGGTTTACTTTTCCAGTTTTGGCTATAGGTTTGGCGATATGGGCGGAGACGCAGAGCCAAGGTATCCTCAATAAAACCGAATTTCCTTTATGGTTAAAAATTATTTTTGGCGTATTGATACTAGACTTACTCATCTATTTCCAGCATCGAGTTTTCCACTCAATTCCAATCCTATGGCAACTACATAAAGTCCATCACGCAGATTTAGATTTTGACGTTACAACGGGAGTAAGATTTCATACGCTAGAAATAATAATATCAATGCTAATAAAACTGGCAGCTATTTATCTCCTCGGCCCCCTGCTATTGCTGTACTGATTTTTGAAATCTTATTAAGCTCAACATCAATATTTAATCATGGAAATATATACATACCGCCTCACATCGATAAATTAATAAGGTATGCCATTGTCACGCCTGACATGCATCGCATCCATCATTCCAGTATTGAAGTTGAGACTAATTCAAACTATGGTTTTTGCACCTCAGCTTGGGATAGGCTTTTAAAACCTACACACCCGCGCCTCAGAAAGGGCAAGTCAACATGGATATAGGTATATTAGAAACTCAACTACAACATCAAACTAACAAATTGATTGGGATGTTGTTAATGCCTTTTCGTAAGAAAAGGCATTACCCTGGTAACTAATGAGACTAGTAATGAAAAAAATTGAGATGTTAAAACTTATACTTGATGGATCTATTTCTAATGCTTTGCATGAATTCCCAAATAAGAAATGAGATCAAATTGTGCCTACATTCTCTGTTTTATTCAGATTTTAGGGAATGACTGGGGTGCACGGCGAATCCATGAAAGAACTACTTCATAAGAAGGTTGGCTACAAAATTATCTATGCAAGTGCCAATTTAAACTTAGCTTTTAAAAACTCTAAATATTTTAAGTGAAGCCTTTTATTAGAACACCATCTTGGTGCATAAAAAATAAAACGCACCACCTTTGTGCACATTGACCTATAAAGTAATCTAAATATCTTACTTTCTATACTCAACAAGTTTAAAACTCAGAGCTTGAAACCCATGTTGGCACATAACCTGCTTTAATAACTTCTACTTTTATTTGAAAGGATCTAATTTGAAATGAATAAAACTGCAATGAAAAACTGTATTCACGATGCAAAGAAAGCTAATGGAATCACTTGGGAAGAGCTTTCGGCGCTTGTTGGTTTATCTCCGGTGTATGTTGTCTCCGCGTGCATGGGTATGAACCATCTCGATAAAAAGTATGCCGATAAATTAGCGCATGCACTAGGCTTAGACGCATCTATTTCTAATGCATTACAAGAGTTCCCAAATAAGAAATGGGATCAAATTGTGCCTACGGATCCGGTTTTATATAGGTTTTACGAAATGACCGGGGTCTACGGCGAAACCATGAAAGAACTAATTCATGAGAAGTTTGGCGATGGAATTATGTCTGCGATCGATTTCTCAATGGAAATTGATAAAGAAGAAAATCCAGCTGGAGATAGGGTAGTAATCACTCTTAATGGTAAGTTTTTACCTTATAAATCTTGGTAGCCATTGTTATTTCAACTACTTATTT
>JAYQSI010000008.1:0-3700 GCA_038146785.1 Gammaproteobacteria bacterium | reverse complement strand
AAGTGTTCAAAATAGACGCCTCAGCCAAAGGTGCCAACGAACACGATGCATGGCAATTACTCGAGACGAGCTGCTCAACCTTGTGCGGTTATTCCACAACTATTTGATACCTAAAAAGGTCGATTTTTCTCCTATACTCATCTGACTACTCGCAGAAGTAGATCAATAAAAATCCAAAGGAGAACTTCGTGAAATCATTGATTAAAGCCTTCGTGGCAATCGCACTTGTTGTTTGGCTTTAGCCAAGCCACCCTAGCTGATGGCCACGGTAAACAAAAAGTCGTTTACCACATCAACTACGATGACCCAAAACTGCAAGGCGGCGCGTTGCGTAACATCCAAAACCACATCAATGCCGTTGGTGCTGACAAGCTCGACTTACGCGTGGTGTTACACGGTAATGGTTTAGCACTGCTCGTCCTACCAGAAGCGCATAGCCGTTTACCAAAGTTCAAGCATGCGAATGCGAATGACCAAATGGCCGCAAAGATCGATGGTCTACGTAACCAAGGTGTCAGCTTTAAAGTCTGCGCCAATACCCTAAAAGGTAAAAAGGTCAATCTTGAAACCGACCTGCATGACGTTTCTCAAGCAGACGTTGTACCAAGCGGTGTTGCTGAACTGGCGATTCTGCAAGGCCAAGGCTTCGCTTACATCAAGCCATAAACACTAGGCCCACAAAAAAGCCCGCGTCAGCGGGCTTTTTTATTGCGTAATCCTTTAGGCTAGTTGTTGATCATCTTTGTCATCGTCAGCACTCTGGACACAGGCTGCATAAGCCGCATTCAGCTTAGGTAGATCAACCGGCTTCTCGATCACTTGATTGGCACCCATCGCGAGCAGTTGCGCACTTTCTTCACCAATCACGGCCGCGGTGACACCAATGATCGGGTTGCTAAAGCCAAACTCGCGCAGCTCGCGGGTTAACTCATAGCCATTCATGTTCGGCATCATGATGTCGGTGATCACAAGGTCATACTTATCAGGAGCTTGCCTGATCAACGCCATGGCATCGGCACCATCATTAGCCATATCGACTGTTGCGCCACCCTTCATCAGGATAATCTGAGTGACCATCTGTATCGTTTGGTTATCTTCGGCAAGCAACACATGCTTACCTTGTATCGATGTACTCAACACTTCCGCGTCTGCGGGCGCTGCTTCAAACTGTTCTGCTTCTTGAGCCTTAAAGCTTAAGGTGAACACACTACCGCCACCCTCACGCAGCTGATAGTTCAAATCACCGCCTAATTGGTTCGCATACTCACGCGCAATGTATAAGCCTAAGCCGGTACCGTCGGCTTGCGTTGAACCACGCGCAAAGGCTTCAAACAGTTTCTGTTGATCCGACGCTGCGATACCACGACCGTTATCTTCTACCTGAACAAACACCATCCACTGCTCATCTGGCTGTTCGCTGGCACTCAGGCGTAACACAATCTCACTGGCACCTGAGTGAATCGAGGCATTCTTTACCAAGTTCGTTACGATCTGACGGACCAACTGCACATTAAACTTCAGCACCGTTGGCAGCTGCCCTTGGGTGATGGTTTTAATCGCTTGTCCATTTTGCTCAAGCAACACACTGAGTGAAGCCGCAATTTTATCGATCGTGATAAAGAGCTCTACCGCCTTCTCATCGGCTATCTTTGCTTGATCGGGCTTGATCACAAAACGCAAATCATCAAGTACCGATACCAAGTGATCGGAGATCTCTGTCATCTTCTCAGTATCAGCTGGATCTTTTGCCGTGACGCCTTTGTGATGGATCAACATATTCAACGAAGCCGCTGGCGTGCGAATCTCGTGGCTGATCACCGCAAACATTTGCTTTTGGCGGTCTTTCTCTACCTCAAGTTTCCTTGCAGCGCGCTCCGCGCTATCTTTCGCTTCTAGCTCTTCGGTTATATCGATTGATGCGCCTAAAGCTATTAACTTTTCGCCGCGCATTTCGGAGGTCGCAATAACGCGAACAGAAATATGCTCGCCCGATGCAGTGACATAGGGGTGCGTGAAGGTTCTTATGGCACCTGGACCTGCTTCAATCGCTGCTTGCACATCCTGTTGAAATGCTTCGCGCGATGCCTCAGGAACATTCTGCGTCACCTGTGCCATCGACACCACCGCATCTGCCGGTAGGTTCTCGCGTGCCATTAAGGTGGCATTACCGCGTACCGTTCCGTCTGTTAAGTCGACCTCAAAAAAGCCTACCTTGCCGCCTTCAGCCATCAACTCCATTTGCTGCGTTTGTTTTCTCGCCTGACTTAACGACACGGCTAATTCATGCTCGGTTGCTGATAGCTCATTCAAGGTGCTTTGCAGGCTCTGTGGTTATGCCAATAGCGCGATGTGATCAAGTGAGCAAAACAAACAGTGTAAAGATACCAATCAATGTTCTTATCTGTGTTTGATCAATCGACGCATCAAAGCGCATCTCTTGGAACTCAGGCAGCTGCAAGAAATATAATGCCAATAGTGTTACCCCTAGGCTGCAATTAGTAACCCTTTGCAATCGCGCTAAAGGATAACGCTTTGATCAACTTTGTTTAAACAGCATATAAAAAACTGTCATTGTTATTAGGGATGCCACCGCATGGCGTGAAATAAAAGGCGTTAGCGGGAAGTCAATATAAGCTGCATTATAAATACCCAGCATCGACACTACCAAGATCGCAATACTGAGCATTAAGGCATCGAACGCGGGCAATAATAAAAAATAAAACATTGCAAAACCCACAAGCAGCATGGCAGGCAATACGCCGTTTTTCGACACTAAGAACCAATATAGGGATAGCAAGACTAATGCCAGCACAACTTTTTAACGGGTGTCATCCAGCCTTTGTTGCCGCAACATATAGCCCAGTGAATACAAGTGTTGAAAGGAGGCTTGGATAAATATTTTCAACCTCACCTGAGACTATCCTCGAGAGACCGAGATAAAGTCCGGCGATCACGGCTTCAAAAAGAACAACCTTAAGCAGCTTTAACTTTAACGCTTGATCCCACTGATCAGCCTCTAACCAAAGATGCAGCGGGTAGATCAAAACTACTGCGATGATTTGCAATCTCAACACATAAGGGTCTGCGGCTTGTACCGGGCTGAAGTGCTCAGCAACACTCCATGCAACAAGGATGAGATACGGCAGCAGTAAGCGAAAGCGACCACGATAGGTCAGCATGGCGAACAGCAGAGTCGGAATTGCAAAGGCCAAAGGGAGGTAACCATTGTTGTAAACCACTGCTGTAGCAAACAATGGGAAAATAATCCCCATCGGCAAAACGTAAGCTAGCCAATGTTTTTTACGCGCTACTTCAACCATGCCCATCAGCGCTAACACGATAAACAGGACGCCAATCACTATGTTTACGTTGGTTGTTGCTAATGCCTCAAGCCCGGCAAGCTGCGACATAACAATGACTGCAAAAATCAATGCCAGTGATCCCAAGAGAACTTGGATCGATGCAACGTTGCGCTCGAGCTGTTGCTCTAGGTTATGGGGTAGCTGAAATGTCTCTGTGAGAAATCGCATGTGAGGTACTTCCTGTAACTGCGGTTTGTCCTTAATTGGTAGCTGAGAATAACACCTTTTTTATTGTGCGTTGCAACATGGCAAGCTGTTTACCCAGACAAAAAAGCCCCGCTAGAAGGCGGGGCTTAATAACGGCCAAAACTCGACTGTTTTTAGCCGGGCAGAGACAT
>JAYQSI010000007.1:0-45294 GCA_038146785.1 Gammaproteobacteria bacterium | reverse complement strand
CGGTCACAATGGTGCGCAGTTCTTCCTGAGATACTGCGTCGTCACCCGCGGCCTCTGGGAAAAGCCCATAATTTTTAGCATCCCGTTGGTGAGCCAGTTGATTGATGTGACAAGCGGCATCATGAGCTTTTGCAAGGGGACGAGTATGGCGCTGGCAGGAAACGCCACGCGTTCAGGGTGCAGCGCTGCAATAGTCTTGGGGGTGATTTCGGCAAAAATAAGAATGACCAGCGTCAAACACAGCGTTGCGATCGCGATGCCGGCGTCACCAAACAACCGGATGGCGATGACAGTGGCTATGGCCGAGGCAAGGATGTTAACCAGATTATTGCCAATCAGGATCAGTCCAATGAGGCGATCTGGACGTTGCAACAGCTTGATGGCACGTCTTGCGCCGCGATTACCGGTACCTTTGAGGTGCTTCAGCCGGTAACGGTTCAAGGACATCATGCTGGTCTCTGAGCTGGAGAAGAATGCAGAGATCAGAATCAGAAGCGCCAGTGCGGCAAACAGCACGCCCAGCGAGGTCTCGTTCAAAAGTGGATATCGCCTCTGTGGCTAGTTATCGGAAATGTTGGAGAAAAATGCGCCGCGACACAAGCCTCTTTTCACGACTCAATACTCCCGCGGTGCTACTGGGTTACAGGAAGAAGTAACTCCAGCACGAGCTTGGAGCCGAAGAAGCCCACCACTACCAGTCCGAAGGCAATCAGATTCACCGTAATGGCCGATTGCACCCGCCAGCCTCTCCTGAAGTACTGCATTAACAGTACTGCATAGAGCCACCAGGCGAGCATGGTCAGGACTGTCTTGTGCACCAAGTGCTGGCCAAACAGGTCCTCAACGAATACTACGCCTGTGCCAATGGCAACCGTCAAAATGAGAAACCCGGCTCCCGTCAGCTCGAAGAATAGCGCTGATGCCGCCTCCAGGGGCGGCAGCTTGCGGATGACGCCGCGGCTACGATGCTGTCTGAGTTGTCGCGACTGCACCGTCACCAGCAAGCCCTGCAGCACAGCCAGTGCCAGCACCGCGAAACTGATAATGGAGGCGGATACATGGGACAAGATGCCGGCCGGCAAATCACTCATCGGGCGGCTGGTATCGGGTGCAAAGGTTGCAACTAAAATGGACAGGGCGGCCAGTGGAAACAGCACAATCAATAACGTGTGGAGTGGCCTCACAATCAGCGCAATAAGGCTGATCACCCCCATGCTGAGAAACATCAGAGACGCCACGCGATAAAAGCCAAGTCCGGATTCACCCGCCAGAGTCGGTAAGTAGGCGGCCAGTCCATGTGCAACCAGCGCGGCAGCCCCCATGAGTGCTATCTGTTTCCGCTGGCCACGCTCCCCGCTGTCGAGGTTCAATACCTGCCGCCATACCGTTAGCAGGTAGAGCAGTGCAGCCAAAACGGCAAGACCAGCGCTTAACAGACTGGGTGCAGCGGTCATGGTCGCTCCGTGCCTACCCAGTGGGCTGTGGCAGTTTCGATTTGGGTATCTCTCATCGCATCCTTATACTACGCCGTTCCGGATGAACTTGGGTATCCCCGATCAGGTCAACAACGCCATGTTTGAATCTCTAAGCGATCGTCTCAGCAGTAGCCTGAAAGCCATATCGGGCAAGTCAAAACTGACTGAGGACAACATACGCGACACCTTGCGCGACGTGAGAATGGCGCTACTGGAAGCCGATGTTGCGTTACCCGTAGTCAAGACATTCACTGATCGGGTCAAAGATCGAGCGATTGGGGTGGAGGTCGCAAAAAGTCTCTCGCCCGGCCAGTCTTTCCTGAAAGTGGTGCAGGCAGAGTTGCAAGCGGTGATGGGGGGCGAGTCAGAGGGGCTGAATCTGGCGACTCAGCCTCCGGCAGTCATCATGGTTGCAGGCTTACAGGGCGCTGGAAAGACCACTTCGGTTGCCAAGTTGGCGCGCTACCTTATCGAGAGAGAGAAGAAATCCGTCTCGGTTGTCAGCGCTGATGTTTACCGACCTGCGGCCATCACGCAGTTGGAAACGCTGGCTGCCGAGGTGGGTGCCCGCTTCGAACCGAGCGATGCTTCGGAAAAACCGGTCGACATCGTCAAGCGTGCTATCGGTTCAGCCAAAGTCGCGTTCTCTGATGTACTCCTGGTGGATACCGCAGGTCGGCTCGCTATCGACGAGGCCATGATGGCCGAGATCAGGGCGTTGCACGAGGCGGTTGACCCCATCGAAACGCTCTTTGTGGTGGACGCCATGACGGGACAGGACGCAGCCAACACGGCCAGGGCATTTGGCAAGACGCTCC
The DNA here is from genome assembly GCA_038146785.1 of Gammaproteobacteria bacterium. GTDB lineage: Bacteria > Pseudomonadota > Gammaproteobacteria > Chromatiales > Chromatiaceae > VMDJ01. The sequence goes on along the minus strand of JAYQSI010000007.1, from coordinate 43,001 downwards.
CGCTAACGGGCATCATCCTCACCAAGGTGGATGCGGATACCCGCGGCGGGGCAGCGCTCTCGGTCAGAACCATTACAGATCGGCCCATCAAGTTTCTCGGGGTTGGCGAAAAGACAGATGCATTGGATCCCTTTCATCCTGATCGCCTCGCCTCGAGGATCCTTGGGATGGGCGACATGCTATCGCTTATCGAAGAAGTTGAGCGAAAAGTTGATCACGGGAAAGCAAAAAAGCTCGCTAGCAAAGTCCAGAAAGGAGGGCGGTTCGACCTTGAAGATTTTCGCGAGCAATTGCAGCAGATGAAGAATATTGGTGGTATGAGCGCCATGCTGGACAAGATGCCGGGTATGGGAGGTATGGCGCAAGCCGCCCAGAATGTCGATACCAAACAATTTGACCGAATGGAGGCCATGATCAACTCCATGACGCCGCGGGAGCGTCGTAATCCCGACTTAATCACGGGCTCTCGCAAGCGACGTATCACCGTGGGTTCTGGGACGGCTGTGCAGGACCTCAACCGCTTACTCAAGCAGCACAAGCAGATGCAGAAAATGATGAAAAAGATGAAAGGCGGGGGTATGCAGCGCATGATGCGAGGCTTGGGCGGTATGCCGGGCGGAGCAGGGGGTGGGTTACCCCCCGGTTTTCCCCGCCGTTGAGGCAAAGAAGTGGGGGAAATCTGCCAGATTGCCCCTATTTTGGGGCGCTTCGGGCACTGGTCAGTGATTGACGATTGCTGTATCCTCCGCGCTCTTTTTAGGACGGGCACTCAAGCAGTGGCCCAAATACGACGTTAAGGATTAAGCATTATGGTGGTCATCCGATTATCTCGGGGTGGATCCAAGAAGCGACCCTTCTACCACGTAACCGTTGCAGACCGTCGTGAGCCGCGCGATGGCAGGTTCATAGATCGACTCGGTTTTTTTAACCCTATCGCGCGCGGGCAGGAAGAACGACTCCGCATTGACGTGGAGAAGGTAGACGGCTGGGTAGCGAAAGGTGCTCAAGTGTCTCCGCGGGTGCAGAAGCTGATGAAAGAATACCAGGCAGGCGCGGAAGCCACTGCTGCCTGATCCGCATTCAGGACAGCTGAGGCGGTCCTATGAATGACTCCAAGCCCCTCGATGAGACCCTAGTTGTCGCTGATATTGTTGGCGCCTACGGCATCAAGGGGTGGGTCAAGCTCCGGGTAAGACTCGAGGAAGCTGGCCTTCTCGCCACACTGACCGACCTGACGCTGGCAAACCCCTCACCCACAGCAACGCTTGTCGGGACCTCCATAGAAATCAAAGAGCTGAAGCAACAGGGCAAAGGCTTTGTGGCCCGTATTGCCGGCGTTTCTGACCGAACTGCCGCCGAATTGCTCAGGGGATACCAGGTTTGTACGCCCGCCAAGCTTTTTCCCGCAGCAGGCCACGGTGAGTTTTACTGGCGTGACCTGATGGGTTGTGAGGTGTGGTGCCGGGATGGCGCCAACCCGGTCCTCTTGGGCGTGGTGGTCAAGCTACTGGAGACAGGCGCTAACGATGTGATGGTGGTGGCGCCCAATGATCACAGTATTGATGACAAAGAGCATCTGGTGCCTTGGATCCCCGATCAGGTTGTGGAGGAGGTAGACCTCGACAACAAACGTATTGGAGTCAACTGGTATGTCGATGCCTGATCAGTTGCCGCTATTGCGGTTTGCCGTGCTTACGCTATTCCCGGAGATGTTTGAGGCGATTACGCGATGGGGCGTAACCGGGCGGGCATTTCAGGCTGGCCTGTGGCAACTGCATTTGCAGGACCCCCGAGAAGAGGCGACGGATCGACACGGTTCAGTGGATGATCGACCCTATGGCGGCGGACCGGGTATGGTAATGCAAGCACCGATCTTAAGTGCTTCGCTCGCCAAAGCGCGGCTTGTGGTCGGGGAGGGTGCCAAGGTAATTGCACTGAGTCCGCAGGGTCGCAAGTTGGATGCCGAACTCATTAAGTCTCTCGCAGGGCAGCAGGATTTCATTTTGGTGGCCGGCCGTTACGAGGGCATCGATGAACGGTTTATTTCTCACCACGTGGATCTCGAGGTTTCCCTGGGTGATTTCGTGGTCAGCGGGGGAGAAATGCCCGCAATGATGCTCATGGATGCCATGATCCGGTGGTTGCCTGGCGTACTGGGTCACGAGGCCTCTGCATCGGAGGATTCATTCTCTGCCGGGCTCTTGGATTGCCCGCACTATACCCGGCCTGAGGTATACGAGGGATCGGCCGTGCCTCCGGTCCTCTTGAGCGGCGATCATGCCAAGATTGCTGAATGGCGGCGGTTTCAGGCGATTAGGCGCACACTCGAACGGCGACCCGATTTGCTCTCCTTTGATCAATTAAGCGAAGACGACCAACTTTTGCTAAAGAATTGGGATCTTTCACACGAAGACAGGGGCAGACAATCTTGATTCGAGCGGGTATTATCCCGCCCTCGCTGAAAGGCCGATCCGGAAAGCGGTGATCGTTCACCCTCTGGATACAGCGTGTTAGCACGCATTTTCCGGTTTTTCGCGCGCATTGACTACAGTTTGCAGGATATCGAACTGCCTTCGGGTTGGGCGATGGGAGAGGGTAATGAGCACCAACAAGATAATCGCCGAGCTCGACGCTGAGCAGATGAACCGGGAGATCCCCGATTTCGCGCCGGGAGATACGGTAGTGGTTCAGGTTCGGGTAAAGGAAGGCAACCGCGAGCGTCTGCAGGCGTTTGAGGGTGTTTGTATCGGTAAGCGGAACAGAGGCCTCAACTCGGCATTCACCGTGCGGAAGATCTCCCATGGCGTGGGCGTGGAGCGAACTTTCCAGACTTACAGCCCGCTCGTCGACAGCATCACCGTCAAGCGCCGTGGCGATGTCCGGCAGGCCAAGCTTTACTACTTGCGCGAGTTGTCCGGCAAAGCGGCACGCATCAAGGAAAAGCTCTCCTCCTGAGCCGGGCCCGGCCCTGCTCCGGTGGGGTATCACGCTACCGGCAGCGATGAGAGCGACCCCGGACCTGCGGTCTGGAAGCGATCATGTGCCGCTTCACATAAGTGATCAAACCGGGAGCATGAAGCGTAACATCCGGTGGAGCTTTATTAATCGAAGCGGGGATTGAGCCAACGATGGGAGGAATCAGGATGATGAACCCAATGAGAAAATCTCACGGCGCTATGTGGACTCTGGCAACACTACCAGCGATACCAAGGACTTCAGCGCTAAGCTTGCTGGCGTGGTTCCTGTTGAATTCGCTGAACGGCCACGCGGATGATGCTCGTTCAGTGCTTGAAGCATCCCTAAGTGGGTTTGCCGGTCAACCCATCGCCATTGAGTCGGTTGAGCCCAGTCCTGCTCCGGGTATTTCTGAAGTAAAGATACTTAACGGCCCAGTGCTGTATGCGACGGATGATGGCGCCTATTTTTTCTTGAATGGCGACTTGCATCAAACGACGCCTACTGGTGCGCTCAATCTTTCCGAAGCGGGCCGATCAAAAACTCGCCAAGCGCAGCTCGCGAAAATCAGTACAGATGAAATGGTGGTGTTCACTCCAAAAAGTGAGATGCGCGACTTCATCACGGTGTTTACCGACGTCACCTGTTTTTACTGTCAGAAGCTACACCGGGAAGTAGACCAGCTCAACGCCATGGGCATCGAGGTGCGTTATTTGGCATTCCCCCGCGGCGGCATTCCCTCCGAGGGAGCGTCCAAGTTGGCTACTGCGTGGTGCGCAGAGGATCAACAAACAACGCTAACCGAGCTCAAGGCAGGGGTTGATCTTCCGTTGAACGAGTGTGCGGGAAACCCCGTGGCGGCTCAGTATGAGTTGGGACAGATGATGGGCGTGTCCGGGACCCCCGCGATTATTACGAGCTCTGGCCTGATGATTCCCGGTTATCGTCCCGCCGCTGATCTCGCCGGTATTCTGGGATTGAACTGAAGCCGTTTCGAGTGAGAGAGACCGCAAATGGATACCCACTTTCAGCGCATTGAGCGCCTACCGCCATACGTCTTCAACATCATAGGTGAGTTGAAGCAGGCCGCGCGCGCTCGAGGTGAGGACATCATTGATTTTGGTATGGGTAACCCCGATCAACCGACGCCCGCGCACATTGTCGACAAACTGCGCGATACCGTCTCGCGGGGTGATACGCACCGCTACTCGCAGTCCAAAGGCATACCGCGGTTGCGCAGGGCCATTTGTGATTGGTATGACCGTCGCTATTCCGTGACGTTGAATCCGGAGACCGAGGCGATTGTCACGCTTGGGTCGAAGGAAGGCTTGGCCCACCTCGCTTTGGCTACGACAGGCGTGGGCGACGCGATCCTGGTGCCCAACCCAAGCTACCCGATTCACCCGTATGGCTTTGTTATTTCCGGTGCTGACCTGCGTCACGTGCCCATGAGAAATGAGGCTGACTTTCTCGACCAGTTGGAGCAGGCGATTCGCAATACCTATCCCAAGCCTAAGATGCTGGTCCTGAATTTCCCTTCAAACCCTACGGGCCACTGTGTCGAGTTACCCTTTTTCGAGCGCATAGTGGAAATCGCTCGTCAGCATGAGATTTGGGTGGTTCATGATCTGGCCTATGCTGATCTGGTCTTCGATGGCTATACCGCGCCGAGCATCCTTCAGGTGCCCGGGGCCAGAGAAATCGCCGTGGAGTTCTTCACTCTGTCAAAGAGCTACAACATGCCGGGATGGCGAGTGGGCTTTTGTTGCGGAAACCCGGAGCTGATTGCCGCATTGACGCGAATCAAGTCTTATCTCGACTATGGCATTTTTACGCCTGTGCAGGTGGCGGCTATCGCCGCCCTCGAGGGGGACCAGCAGTGTGTGCGCGATATTTGCGAGATGTACCGGCGCCGGCGCGACGTGCTCTGCCAAGGATTGAATGAGGCGGGTTGGCATGTGACGCCGCCCAAAGCGACCATGTTTGTGTGGGCTGAAATTCCCGAAGCTTTTCGACATCTTGGGTCTGTGGAATTCAGCAAACTATTGCTTCAGCGTGGCGGAGTGGCTGTATCGCCCGGAGTCGGATTCGGAGAGTACGGCGAGGGTTTTGTGCGTTTTGGTTTGATAGAAAACGAACACCGCACCCGCCAAGCGATTCGCGGTATCAAGCGCGTGTTGCGGCAGGGGCCACCCGCTGCGGCAGAGAGTCTGTCCGCATGAATGACAACAGCGCATTGAATATCGGCGTGTGTGGCGTTGGCACCGTGGGTCTAGCCGTTATCGATATCTTGAGCGGCGGATCTGAGATGCTGTCGGAGCGCAGTGCTCGATCCGTCCGAGTGACACATGTTGGCGCAAGGCGAGAACATCCCGATCATCAATATGGTGATGCGCTTGTGTGCAGAGATGTCATGGACGTTGCGCGCGATCCGAGCGTGGACGTATTGGTGGAGTTAATCGGTGGTACCACCGTTGCCTATGACCTGATCAAGCTTGCCATCTCGCAAGGCAAGCATGTGGTGACGGCAAACAAGGCCCTGATTGCTGAGCATGGCAATGAGCTGGTGAGGTTGGCGGAAGCGGCTGGCGTCCAGCTTCGTTTCGAGGCGTCCGTTGCGGGCGGTATCCCCATCATCAAGGTCCTGCGTGAATCCATGGCAGCGAACCGCGTATCCGAGATCGCCGGCATCATTAACGGCACCGGTAACTTTATCTTGACCGAGATGAGCACCAAGGGACGCGCGTTTGAGGACGTCTTGGCGGAGGCGCAGGCGCTGGGTTACGCCGAGGCGGATCCGACATTCGATATTGATGGTACCGATGCGGCACATAAATTAGTCATCCTGTCTTCTCTGGCGTTCGGTATCCCTCTGAGCATCGATGCCCCGATCAAGCAGGGAATCAATGAGGTCACTCCCGAGGATCTTGAGTACGCTTCGGCGCTAGGATATCGAGTTAAGCATTTGGGTATTGCCCGCCTTCAGGAGGCAGGTATCGAAATGAGAGTGCATCCCACGCTGATTCCCCAGAGCAAACAGTTGGCTTCGGTCGACGGCGTACTCAATGCGGTAATGATTTCAGGGGACGCTGTGGGGGAGCTGGTATTGGTTGGACCCGGAGCGGGCGGCGCGGCAACGGCGTCTTCGGTTTGCGCGGATATTATGGATATCGCGCGCAACGAATCAGGCTCGGGGCCGGCTCTGGGCTTGCCGGCCGCGCAACTCTCTGCTCAACCCTTTATCCCTTCTGGCGATATCGTCAGCGAGTGGTACGTCAGATTGACAGCCGCTGATCGTCCGGGAGTCATGTCTGACATCACCCATATTTTTGCCACTCACGACATCAGCATTGAGTCTCTCATGCAGAAACCGCCAGCGGCCGGCGCGGGCGAAGTGCCCATTGTATTGTTGACTCATGAAGCATCGGAAGCCGCGCTCGGCATCGTGTCGGAAATCATAGGGCAGAATTCAAACGTGAGGTTGGGCGATATGCTGCCGGTGATCTTGCGCAGTTCCGCCGTTCATTGCGAATTATTTTGGCGAACAAGAAAAAGCATTGGTGCGTGAATATATTGCAGATTTGAAGCTGGCTAAGGCGCAGAAATCACCATTGCCGAACTTTCCAGAGCACTTGCTCACGCCTGCACTGGATAACACCTGGCACGATACCGGTGAAGCGATTGTCGGTAATTGGATGGGCTTGGTTTATCAAGTCACCAATAACGACAGAAAGCTGCCGTTTATGGATGGTGTTAATCCTGATAACCCATTGGGTCTGGCTTAAGCCTTTTTCACAAACTCTGATTTGAGTCCCATCGCGCCGATGCCTGGGATTTTGCAGTCAATATTGTGATCGCTATCTACGAGCCGAATATTCTTCACCTTGGTGCCTATTTTGATACCGCTAGAGCTGCCTTTCACATTCAGGTCTTTGATGACCACGACCGTATCGCCGTCTTGTAAAAGGTTGCCATTGGCATCACGCACGACGAGTTCGTCATTCGTACCAGTGTTATCGCTTGGTGACCATTCGTGTGCGCACTCGGGGCAGATCATCATTTCGCCATCTTGATAGGTGAATTCAGATTGGCATTGAGGGCAAGGAGGTAATGTGTCCATAGATGATCCGTGTGTTTCGTGAAGCGGCTATCTTATCAAATAGCATCCAATAATCTGGACGTTGAGTTGATCTTTATCAGTGATAGCCTGTTTTTAGTCATCCAGTGATGCTATGAATTAGCGATAATGACTCATCGTTATTGAATCCCCCTCATTCCCATGCAGTACCCCGAAAAATCTGGCAGCAAAGCGTTGCCTTTTATTCCCGACTTATCGGTCGTTGAGCGTCAAGCACTTCAAGCAAAGACGGCGACTTCGTTTGCGATGGATGTGCAATTTTGTGATCGACTTCATGATGGCTCGAACGGTCCTGAGTTAACGGTCATTCCGGCGGGTGTTTTTGAAATGGGCTCAGCAGAGCATGAGTTTGGTCATCGAGCTGATGAATCGCCTATGCACTATCAACAAATGCTCGAGCCTTTTGCGATAGGCACGGTGCCAATTACCGCGGAGCAATTCGAACGATTCACAGATGCCACTGATTGGGTCTGGAGTTGGGAGTTGATTCGAAGTGAGGGTCGACATCCGGTGATAAATATTCGGCATGGCCAGGCAGAGGACTTTTGCCGTTGGTTGAGTGATGAAACCGGGCATGAGTATCGTTTGCCGAATGAAGCTGAATGGGAATATGCCTGTCGCGCCGGTTCATCAGAGGCCTTTGCCTTTGGTGATTCGGTGAGCTGTAAAAATGTACATTTCCGCGCAGCTTTTCCTTATGACGAAGAAAGGCAAGGTAAGCGTTTTATTCTGCCTAAGTGTGCGCCAATCGCTAAAACTATCGAGGTTGGTCAGTACCCAGCGAATGCTTGGGGTCTGCATGACATGCATGGCAATGTCTGGGAGATGACGTCGTCTAATTACAGCAAGTCGTTAGCCAATCTTTCTCGGCATCATCCTGCGCCACCCAAACGCCGTAATAAGTGGATCGCTGTAAGAGGTGGATCTTGGTTTGATGCGGCGGTATTTGCGCGTAGTGCCTCACGCCGTCCGCGGCTACGTGATGAGCTCGATGTGAATCTCGGTTTTCGTGTCGTTCGAGAGCTGCGTTAATCACTAAAAACAGCGCCTTCACGGCGGCTTGGGTGGTACCCTTAGGGCTTAGCAGAACAAATAAAAATCGACGCCCTTTATGACGATGGAATGGAAGCGACTGCTGTCGCGCAAACGTTTAGGTTCTTCAGAAGAGCCACAATCAATTACGGCAAGAACAGACTTTCAGCGCGACTTCGATCGCGTGGTCTTTTCGTCGGCTTTCCGTCGTATGCAGGATAAGACGCAGGTCTTTCCTCTATCTAAAGTTGATTATGTTCGTACGCGTCTGACCCATAGCTTAGAGGCTTCGAGTATTGGTCGCTCTCTTGGCACCTTGGTGGGTGAGCAGATCATGGCGCGTCATGGCTTGCATGACTTTGAAGCGTCTGACTTTGGCAACGTTGTTGCTGCAGCGTGTTTGGCGCATGACATTGGTAACCCACCATTTGGTCATTCGGGTGAAGATGCGATTCGCCATTGGGCGATGACGGCAGATTATGGTTCTCGTCGCGTCGAGGTATTGCGTGGCAGTGAGCGCGAAGATTTCTTAGCGTTTGAAGGTAACGCGCAAGGCTTCCGTATTGTGACGCGCTTACAAAACCCCGATAACCAAGGCGGTCTGCAGCTCACTTCAGCAACGCTTGCGGCATTTACCAAGTACCCGCGTGAATCATGGGTGGGTGGTAATCCACATGCTGGTGTGAGTGCAAAAAAACAAGGTTTTACAGTCGCTGATCGTGAAAACTTCGAAACAGTTGCGAATGAAGTTGGCTTAATTCGCCGCGATTCACCTTATGCTATGTGGTGTCGTCATCCCTTGGCTTTCCTTGTTGAGGCGGCGGATGACATCAGTTATCGCGTAATTGATTTAGAAGACGGTTATCGCCTAGGTCACTTCTCTTATGAAGAGGTTGTTGAAGCTTTCCTCGATTTACTACCGGATCGTGATAAGCAGGCGGAACGTCTAAAAGCTATCCGTGAAAAGAAAGATCGCGTTGAGTTTTTACGTGCAAAGGTTATTAACCAAATTATTTTGCAGGCACGTGATTGCTTCCTAGATAACGAAGCTGAAATTTTAGATGGCAGCTTTGATCAGCCTTTGCTTGAAATGATTCCATGCCGCCAGAAGGCCGATCATCTAATCGATCTTGCGGTTGAGCGTATCTATTGCGCACCAGAAGTGGTGAGTATTCAGGCAGCAGGTTTCCAAGTGGTGAGTGATTTGTTGGAACGCTTCATTCAGGTCATCGATGATGTTGCTGAGCATGGTGATAATGCTTCAGCGCGCAGTCGCATGTTGATCCGTTTGGTGCCTGAGCAATTCATCGGTCCTAATCGTGTGCCAGTTCAAGATCCTTATTTGCGTTTGTTGTTATTGACGGACTTTGTTTCGGGTATGACAGATTCTTACGCCGTGACTTTGTATAAAAAAGTGACGGGTATCTCATTGCCAGGTGGTTGAGTTGAGTTCGATAGATCGTCTGCTTGAGATCATGGCGCAGTTGCGGGATCCAGAGAAGGGTTGTCCTTGGGATCGCAAACAAACCTATAAAACGATCGTGCCTTACACCTTAGAAGAAGCGTATGAGGTGGCTGATGCAATTGAGCGTGAAGATTTTGATGAGCTAAAGAGTGAGTTAGGTGACCTGTTATTTCAGGTGGTCTTCTACAGTCAGATAGCCAAAGAAGAAGGACGATTTACCTTTGATGATGTCGCGGCGGATATCGCGGATAAGATGCATCGTCGCCATCCGCATGTTTTTGCAGACGCTAATTTTGAAACAGAAGAGCAATTAGGTTCTGCTTGGGAAGCGATCAAGGCGCAGGAGCGTGATCAGCAGCCAGATAGCAGTGCATTGGCGGGGGTGACTAAAGGTCTGCCTGCATTGATGCGCGCTCAAAAGCTAACTAAAAAAGCCTCGAAAGTGGGCTTTGATTGGCCAAACCCAGAAGGAGCTTTCGACAAGATGGTCGAAGAGGTTGCCGAGGTGCGCGAAGCTTGGGCTTCGGGTGATCGTGATCATTTAGCTGATGAGCTTGGCGATATTCTTTTTGTGATGACCAACATTATTCGTAAGTTGGGTTTTGAGTCTGAAGAGATTATGCGTGCGGCGAACAATAAGTTTGAGCGTCGCTTTCGGGCGATGGAGCAATATCTTGCCGCTCAAGGTCATGACGACATGACGCAACTTGAACTTGAGCAGATGGAATCAGCCTGGCAAGAGATCAAAAAGGTCGAGAAGAAAAACGTATGAGTTACTTACGCCACATTGAAGCGTGTAATCCGGTGATTACTGAGCGTTTTGTGCCGTGGGAAATCAACGGTCAAGTGTATGGGTGGTTGCGCCCTAGCTTTATTGAGCACTTGCGTCAGTTTGATCAGTTATTTGCGTTTTCAGATAGCCAGGTTGGGTTGTGTAATCCAACGCTTCAAGGTGAAGCCTTGACTGCTGAGTTAAGTAACGTGGTGAATACCTTGTATGAGCAAGGTGTGTTGCCGCACAAGCCGATGAATGAACCTTATCCCTTAACTGCTGGTGAGCGTGATGAGGCGATTGCGGAGATAGATCGAGTTGCTGCGAGTCATTTTGGTCTGCGTTCGTTTGGCCAACACCTCAATGGGTATGTGAACTACAACGGTCGCCTTTTGTTATGGGTGGGTAAGCGTGCTCGTGATCGCGCGATCTTTCCTGGCGCATGGGACAACATGGTTGCGGGTGGGTTACCACAGGGCATCAGTCTGGAAGAGAACCTTATTAAGGAATGCCAAGAAGAGGCGGGCATGTCAGCGGCGCTTGCCCAGCAAGCCACCTATGTTGGCAGTATTGCGTATAACCGCGTGAATGCGAATGGTTTCCGTCCTGATGTCTTGTATTGCTACGACATTGAACTGCCTGCCACGTTTATTCCGCAAAATACCGATGGTGAGGTGGAATCATTTCATCTCATGCCTGTCGAAGATGTATTGCAGATTGTCCGTGATACCGATGATTTCAAGCTGAATTGCAATTTGGTGATCATTGATTTCGCCCTGCGTCACAGGTTGATTTCAGAGGATGATCCGGATTATCGTGCTCTGCTCGCAGGATTGCGCCAAACCCCTGGCGTAATGAATGGTTTGAACTAGGCTAAGTTGTTGATGAAAAAGCTTTTGTTGTGTTTTTTGGTTTTTTTGGTGGGCTCTGTTGGGGCAACGCCAAAGTTTGTGCCGAAGTCAGAACTGAAGCCTGATGAATTCCAGCGCCGAACTGCCTTGGTCATCGGTCAAGTCCTCGAGTCATTCCACTACACCAAACCCGAGATTAATGATGAGCTATCAGCGATGGCGTTTGATCGCTATCTCGAAACGCTTGATGCCAACCGTGCTTTTTTTACTCAGGTAGATTTACGTCAGCTTGACCATTATCGCGATGAGTTTGATGACAGCCTTCACAATGGCTTACTCGATCCGGCATACACCATCTTTAAGCACTTCCGTGACAAAGTTGAAAATCGCATTGCCTTTGCCGTGAGCTTAGTGCGTTTTAATGATTTTGATTTCTCACTTGATGAGACATATCAAATTGATCGCGAGAAAGCGCCATGGGCGGCAGATGATTTTGTCTTGGATGATTTGTGGCGCAAGCGTGTTAAGAATGATGTGCTTAGCCTCCGCCTAAGTGGCGAAACCAAGGATATAGAAAAGAAGCTGATTCGCCGTTACGAAAATATTCGTAATCGAGTACAGCAGATGACCTCAGCGGATATTTTTCAGGCCTTTGTGAATGCCGTGACGCTGAGTATCGAGCCACACACTACCTATATGTCACCTCGTTCTTCTGAGAACTTTGATATCGGCATGCGTTTGTCGTTGCAAGGTATTGGCGCGGTGTTGCGTGGTAAAGATGAATACACCGAAGTGGTGAAGACCGTTATTGGTGGCCCTGCTGCTCGAAGCGGCAAAATTAAATCAGGTGATCGTATCGTTGGTGTTGCGCAGGGTGATAAGGGTGAAATGCTTGATGTCATCGGTTGGCGTCTCGATGATGTGGTCGACAAGATTCGCGGTCCTAAAGGGTCAACGGTGCGTCTACAGGTATTACCGAAAGGTGAAGATTCAGGCCGTACGAAAGAGCTAGCGCTCGTGCGCGATCAAATCAAGCTAGAAGACAGTGCGGCTAAAAGTGATGTCATTGAAGTAGATAACTTGAAGCTTGGCGTAATTGAGATTCCAGGGTTCTATCGTGACTTTAATGGTGCAGCGAGTGGTACTGATGATTTTCGTAGCACAACGCGAGATGTGCGTGAGCTCTTAACAAAACTCGAAGCAGAAAAGGTCAATGGCATCATTATTGATCTGCGCCAAAACGGTGGCGGTTCGCTAACAGAAGCGACCGAGCTCACCGGTTTGTTTATCGATAAAGGTCCCGTAGTTCAGGTTAAGGATAGCAATGGCAATGTTGAGTTAGAGCGTGATCAAGACCCAGGTATTGCTTATCGTGGTCCTTTAATGGTTCTGGTTGATCGTAATAGTGCGTCTGCTTCTGAGATTTTTGCGGGTGCAATGCAGGACTATCAGCGAGCTTTGATCGTTGGTGAGCCAACCTTTGGTAAGGGTACGGTGCAAACCCTGGTGGATCTACAACGCTACTTACGAACTGAAAAAGATCTGGGTCGTTTGCGTTTAACCATGGCGCAATTCTTCCGAGTCCAAGGCGACAGTACTCAGCACCGTGGTGTTGTGCCTGATGTGGTGTTCCCAACATCGTTTGGTGCGAAAGAGCATGGTGAGCGCGCACTTGAGCATGCGCTTCCATGGGCCTCAATTGAGCCGGCTATTCGTCCGCGTCCAACCATCTTCCCGATTGAAAAGTTACGTGCAATGTCTGAGCAGCGTATTCAGCATGATCCAGGTTTTGCATTTTTGATTGATCAAGAGAAGCGGATTGCTGAGTTGCGTGACCTTAAGGTGCTGAGCTTGAAGGAATCAGTTCGCCAAGCTGAGCTTGATCAACGTGAAGAAGAGCAGCTCGAGAGCTTGAATCGTTTGCGCGCTCATCGTGGTTTAGGTGCACTTGAATCGTTAGATGAGCAAGAAGAGTTGGCAGATCAGGATAAAGATCCAGAAGGCATTAAAAAGATAATGCTCGAGGAAGCCGCGCGTGTGATGTCAGACTGGATTGTTAATCAGCCGGTGATTGCGGCAAGTGAATCTCAAGCACTTTTCCGATAACGCTTAAGCCATTCTCTAGCTCGGTTCGCATCACCAAAGGGTGTTAGCTTCCCGTAAGAATCGAGCAAGATCATGGTGACTTCTTTATTGTCTACTCGCGCCTTCATCACTAAACAGCGGCCAGCCTCGGTCAGAAAGCCTGTTTTGCTTAGCAATAATTCCCAAGATTTATTGCGTGAGAAGCGATTGGTGTTCACATAACGCAAAGGACCCAGTCGCTTATAGGGCTTCACGGTAACACTGCGAGTTTGAGCAATTTTCTTTAACAAGGGATGCTTTTCTGCAGCCTGCATTAATAGAAAAAGATCATTCGGTGTTGAGAGATTGTTCGGCGATAGCCCGGCGGCATCAATAAAGTTTGAATGCATCATCCCTAAGCTTTTAGCTTTCTCATTCATTGCTCTTGCAAAGGCCTCGCTGCCGCCAGGGTAAGTGCGACCAAGCGCAAGGGCTGCGCGATTCTCAGATGAAAGCATGGCAAGTGTCAGTAGCTCTTCGCGGGTGAGTTTCGCGCCGACTTTTAAGCGCGAGCCGGTAAGTTGTCGTAGATCACGGTCAGCTTTGGTGATGGTGATTGTTTCATCGAGAGGAAGCTTTGTATCGAGGATAACGAGCGCCGTCATTAGCTTTGTTACTGAGGCAATCGAGCGCGGTTTGTCAGCGTTACGGCTGAACAAGATATTGCCTGACTGATCAGCAAGGATGACGCCTTCAGAGCGAAGACGCAGCTTTCCCTTATCTAATGCCTTGCTTGAAATGGCAGCAACATCCACTGCAAGTTCGTTAGCGAAGCTTGGCTGGATGATAAAGAGGCAGGCGAGCAGGGTGATAAATCGATTCATGGGTCGCTAGGGTGCCGTATAACCCTACTGTGAGCAAATGTGATTTTGCCTCCCGGGGCGTTACACTGCGCCATCATTTTTCGGAGTCCCTTGTGAGCTCGCCACATATTCGTCCCGTTATTGCCCGATCTTATTTGTCGCGAGTACAAATCTTGAAGGAGAAGCTATCTCCTGAGTTACTCAAGGGCACGCGCATTGGCTTAGAGAAAGAAAGTCTTCGTGTCTCAGATAAAGGGGGTATCGCGCTGACGAATCATCCCCATGCATGGGGGCACCCCTTAACGAATTCCATTCTGACAACAGATTATTCTGAAGCGCTCGCTGAATTTATTACGCCAGCCTTTAGTGATGTGGGTGATGCGCTTGATTATTTGGCAGACCTGCAAAGCTATGCCTATCAGTCGCTTCAAAAAGAACTGTTATGGGCTACTAGCATGCCCTGTGTGCTTTACGGTGATCACAATATTCCAATTGCAGAGTATGGTGATTCCAACATTGGCAAGATGAAACATGTTTACCGCGAGGGCTTGGGGCTACGTTATGGCCGCGTTATGCAGGTGATTGCCGGTGTGCACTTTAACTGGTCATTGCCAGAAGCCTTTTGGCCAGAATTTTCAAAAGCCTTAGGTAAATATGACTCGCCTGAAGAGTGTCGCGATACCTATTACATGCGCTTGGTGCGTAATGTGCTGCGAGGTGGTTGGTTAATTCCTTATCTCTTTGGTGCTTCACCTGCGGTGTGTAAATCGTTCTTCCCTAATGGTGTTTCGCATCTGCCTAAGTTTGATGATGCGACCTACTTTGAGCCGTATGCAACGTCACTGCGTATGGGTGACATTGGTTACCAGAACAGTAAAGAGGAAGGTTTGGGTATTCGTGCGGACTACAATTCGGTTGAGTCTTATGCGCAGTCCTTATTGCGAGCGATAACAACCCCCGCTGAACCATGGCAACGTCTTGGTGTGTCTGAAGAGGGTGAATACCGACAACTCAATGCCAATATTCTTCAGATCGAAAACGAATATTACAGTCAGGTGCGACCAAAGCCGGCTTTAAAGCGATTGCAAAGCCCAGCGGTCGCGCTATTAGACTCTGGGGTTAAGTATATTGAGCTTCGCTCATTGGATGTGAATGCCTATCACCCTTTGGGTGTGGATGAAGTGCAGCTGCGTTTCCTCGAGGCGTGGTTGTTGATGTGTATGCTCAGCGATAGCCCGTCGATTGATGAATCAGAGAATCGTGAGTTGAATGAAAACCTGCTTGCGGTTGCGCACCGAGGTCGTGAGCCTAATATTCAATTGCGTCGACAAGGCGAGTCAGTGAGCTTGCAAGAATGGGGTCACCAGTTGCTTTCACAGATGTACCCAATCTGTGAATTGCTCGACAAGGTCAATGGCGGCAGTAACTATGAAGACGCATTGGATGAACAGATCGGTAAGATCATTCGTCCTCAGTTAACGCCTTCCGCGCGCATGCTGACAGAGATGGAAGATAATGCTGAGAGCTTCTACGGCTTTGCGCAACGTTTATCGAAAAAGCACCAGCGTTTCTTGCTTGAGCGTGATATTTCAGATGAGCGTCGAGCTCAGTTTGATCAGTTGATTGCAAAGTCACATGAGGACTTTGCTGCGCTTAGCAATCAAGACTCAGAGTCGTTTGATCAATTCTTAGAGCATTATTTTGCACAGACATATGCCGCTGTTAAAACAGAGGCTTGATGCATTGTCATTCTCGATGGTCTAAGGTCGAGCAACGATAATCGAAGGAAATACCATGGCGATACAGTATCCCGCAGGCTTTCAGCGTACGCGTTGGACCATCTTTGGCATCTTAGTGTTGTCATACATGTTGGTGTTTTTTCATCGAATGGTGCCCGGTGCAGTTGCAAGCGATTTGATGGCAGCTTTTGGTACCAGTGCAGCTGCGCTCGGTAGTCTTGCGGCAATGTATTACTACATCTACACGGCTATGCAGATCCCTTCAGGCGTTCTGGCGGACACTCTAGGACCTCGCATTAGTGTCAGCTTAGGCGGCTTGGTCGCGGGCGGTGGTTCCATCATGTTGGGCATGGCTGAAACCTTTGATGTCGCATCGGTAGGTCGCTTCTTGGTTGGCTTGGGTGTATCAGTGATCTTTGTTGGTTTGATGCGCTCAAATGCCGTTTGGTTTAGTGAGCGTGAATACGGAAAGATCAGCGGTTTAACCATTCTATTAGGTAATGTGGGTTCGATACTCGCTGCCGCTCCATTGGTTTGGCTGCTTGGCTTTTTCACCTGGCGGGAAGTGTTTATCGGTATCGGTGTGCTGTCGATCGGTCTGTCGCTTCTTACATGGATCCTCGTTCGAAATTCTCCAGAGAAGGCGGGCTTTAGTTCAGTGCGAGAGATGGAAGGTCTTGCGCCACATGCTCCTTCAGCTGTGAGTGCATGGAAAGCTTTCATGGCGGTGTTCACGAATCGTTCTGCGTGGCCTGGTTTTTGGGTCAATATGGGCGTGACCGGAAATATGTTTGCCTTTGTTGGGCTTTGGGGCATTCCGTTGTTGCGTGATGTGCATGGCTTGAGTCGAGCAGATGCTTCTAACTACACCACGGTCAGTTTGATTGGGTTTGCACTCGGTGTGTTGCTAATGGGTTGGGCCTCTGACCGCTCTGGGTACCGAAAGCCCTTTGTCGTTGGTGCAGCTTTTATCTCAACCTTAGCTTGGTTGAGTCTGTTGTATTTGCCATGGGCGCCAGGTTGGTCAGCGTATCTCGTGTTTGCGTTCTTGGGCTTCTCGGCCAGTGGTTTTGTGGTGGGCTATGCGGCTGTTAAAGAGGTATGTGTTCCCACGAGCGCGGGCATGGCGGTGGCACTTGTGAATACCGGTGTGTTTTTAGGTGCCGCTATCATGCAGCCTTTGTTTGGTTGGATTATCGATCAAACATGGAATGGCGTAATGGATGGTGCGGTACGCATTTATGCATGGGCTGATTATGCTAACGCGCTCTGGGCATCAGTAATCTTTGCTGCCTTTGCGCTATTGGTGTCGTTTAAGGTTCGCGAGACAAACTGTAAAAACATCACTCACGATTAACGTGCGCCATCACCCGAGGCTTTGCGCAAAATACGATCCATGGCTTTTGTGCTGAGTATGCGTTTCAACCACCAGAAAAGATGTGTGGGGAAGGTCACTCGATAACGTGGTTTGGCGTTTTTAGCTGTTAGTGCATGGAGAACGCTCTTCACGACAGCTTCTGGATCGAGCGTGAAAGGCGCAGCATCACCTTCTTTTTCAAGGCGAGCCGCCATCGCTTGATAGTTCGCTTGATGTGGGCTGCCGACAGGATTGATAAAACGCTCAAAGGCTTTTTTTGCGTTATCGCGGAAGCGGCTGCGGATTGGGCCAGGCTCTACCAAGCTCACTTGAATGCCCGTGCCATGCAGTTCCAGACGTAGGGTATCGGTAAGGCCTTCGAGTGCAAACTTAGAGCAGTTATAAGCGCCGCGATAGGGCATAGCGACAAAACCCAATACTGAGCTGTTATGAATGATGCGACCTTCACCTTCACGTCGCATGATCGGGATGATTTGGCGTGTCAGTTCATGCCAACCGAGCAGGTTAGTGCGAAGTTGTGTCTCAAGGGCATCCCAGCTGAGATCCTCTACCGCACCAGGTTGACCATAAGCTCCATTGTTGAAAAGTCCGTAGAGCTTCCCGTTGGTGAGTTTCAGTGTTTCTGCCACCCCGGCATCAATACTTTGGCGATCGCTGACATCGATTTGAACCGCATCAAAGCCCGAATCTCGCAGTTGCTGCACGTCCTCGGGCTTTCGAGCACTCGCAATAACGTGAAAGCCTTGCTGTTGCAGCATCTTCGCTGCACACAGGCCAATGCCGCTAGAACAGCCAGTGATAAGTACAGCGCGAGGTGATGACATGGTGATTTTTCTCACAATTTTGCGGATTCTGATCGTATCGCCCCTTCATTCAAAAATCTCGCCTGTGCTAAAATCGCGCGGTTTTTCTACAGATGAACGGGTTTTTGCCATGCCATTTTACGAATATCGCTGCGAGGCGTGTGGCCACACCCTTGAGGTGATGCAAAAAATGAGCGCAGACCCGTTGCAGGAATGTCCTGAGTGTCATGCCCCTGCACTGAAGAAACTGATGTCAGTTACGGGTCTGGTTAAGTCCTCGTCACAGGGTGGCGGTGGTCATAGTTGCGGCTCTGGCGGTTGTTCGTCCTGCCATTAACACAACAATTTTAAGCGGCCGGATGGCCTGTAATTAGGAAAGCTCCATGCGTACCCACTACTGTGGCGAAGTCACCGAAAAGTTCATTGGCGAAACTGTAGAGATCTGCGGTTGGGTTAATCGTCGTCGAGATCACGGCGGTGTCATTTTTATCGACCTGCGTGATCGCAGCGGTTTGGTTCAGGTGGTTTACGATCCTGATATCGAAGATATGTTCAAAATGGCAGAGCAGGTGCGCAATGAGTTCGTACTGAAGATCACCGGTCTTGTGCGCGCTCGTCCTGAAGGCACCACCAATGATCAGTTGTCATCAGGTCAGATTGAAATTTTGGGTAAGCAGCTTGAGATTCTGAACAAGGCTGATACTCCGCCATTCCAAATTGATGAGGACGAGGTATCTGAAGATATTCGTCTGCGTTATCGCTATGTCGATTTGCGTCGTCCAATCATGCAAGAGCGCATGATGTTGCGTTCGAAGGTGTCACGTTTATTGCGTAACTACCTCGACGATAACGGCTTTATGGACATGGAAACCCCAATGCTCACAAAGGCGACCCCAGAGGGCGCGCGTGACTATTTGGTGCCTAGTCGTGTCCACGCAGGCAAATTCTTTGCTTTGCCACAGTCGCCACAACTATTTAAACAGTTGTTGATGATGTCTGGCTTTGATCGTTACTACCAAGTTGTGCGTTGTTTCCGTGACGAGGACTTGCGTGCTGACCGTCAGCCTGAATTTACACAGCTCGATTTAGAGATGTCGTTCTTGTCTGAAGATCAAATCATGGACTTGATGGAAAACATGATCCGTGGCGTCTTTAAAGATGCGTTGAATGTTGATCTGCCAAATCCATTCCCTCGTATGCCATATGACGAAGCGATGCGTCGTTTTGGTTCGGATCGTCCGGATATGCGTACCGATCTTGAATTGATCGACGTGGCTGATTTGATGGCGGGCGTTGAGTTCAAAGTCTTTGCAGGCCCGGCGAATGATCCGAATGGTCGTGTAGCGGCATTGCGTTTACCTGAAGGTGGCAAGCTAAGCCGTAAGGACATCGATGAGTACACCAAGTTTGTTGGTGTCTATGGTGCGAAGGGTCTGGCGTACATCAAAGTTAATGCGATCGCAGATGGCGTTGAAGGTTTGCAGTCTCCAATTCTTAAGTTCCTGCCAGATGATGTGGCGATGTCGATTATGCAGCGCACCGGTGCGCAAGATGGTGACATCGTATTCTTTGGTGCCGATAAGACCTCAATTGTGAATGAAGCGCTTGGCGCTTTGCGCGTGAAGTTGGCGGAAGACTTAGGTCTGATGAATGCTGATTGGAAGCCATTGTGGGTTGTTGATTTCCCAATGTTCGAATGGGATGAAGGTTCTAATCGTTGGCATGCATTGCACCACCCATTTACAGCGCCTAAGACGGATCAAATCGATTTGTTGGAAAGCGATCCAGGTAAGTGTTTATCGCGTGCTTACGACATGGTGCTTAACGGTACCGAAGTCGGTGGCGGCTCAATTCGTATTCACCAAGAGTCTGTGCAACAGAAAGTCTTTAGTCTGTTAGGCATTAATGAAGCAGAACAAAAAGAGAAGTTTGGCTTCCTGTTGGATGCACTGAAGTTTGGTTGTCCTCCACACGGTGGTTTGGCCTTCGGTCTTGATCGTCTTGTGATGTTGATGGCAGGTGCTCAATCGATTCGTGATGTGATGGCCTTCCCGAAAACACAAAGCGCGAGCTGCTTGCTGACCCAAGCACCATCTGAAGTGGAGCCTTCGCAGGTTCGTGAGTTGCACTTGAAACTACGTTTGCCTCAGTCTGAAAAGACCGAGGGTTAAAAGAGGTGCGCCAGAATGATTCGACTTCTGGTGCACTGATACAAACTCGGGGCGCTTAATTGGCACGCATTCTTGGCATTGATCCAGGCTCTCGAGTCACCGGTTACGGGATCATTGAGAGTAACGGCTCGCACAGTCGCCACATTGCTAGCGGCTGTATTCGCACGCAGCAAAAAGCGTTTACCGAGCGCCTTGGCGAGATCTTTCTCGGTCTGCAACAGATCATTGAAGAGCATCAGCCAGACCAAGTCGCGATTGAAGAAGTGTTTGTCGATAAAAACGTTTCTTCAGCATTGAAGCTAGGTCAGGCGAGAGGTGCGGCCATCGCTGCAGCAGTTGTGGCGCAAAAGCCGGTCTTTGAATACACCCCACGTTTGGTTAAAAAAGCCTTGGTGGGTAAAGGTCAGGCTGAAAAAGAGCAAGTTCAGCATATGGTCAAGGTGTTACTCTCTCTACAAGGTAAGTTTGGGCTTGATGAGTCGGACGCGCTCGCGATCGCACTGTGTCATGCACATAGTCACACCACACTGTCATCCATCGGGGGGAGATGATGATTGGTCTGTTACGCGGACGCGTACTGCATAAACAACCACCGTTTTTATTGCTCGATGTGAATGGTGTCGGCTACGAGCTTGAAGCACCGATGTCGACCTTCTATGCCTTGCCCTTAGGTAATGAAGAAATCACCTTGTATACCCACCTTACGGTCCGTGAAGATGCTCATATCTTGTACGGCTTTTCGGCAGAGTCTGATCGTGCGCTATTTCGTGCCTTGCTCAAGGTGAATGGTGTAGGCGGCAAGATGGCGCTTGGGATTCTCTCGGGAATGACGGCTGATGAATTTGCGATGACCGTCTCTGCCGGCGACGTAGCCGCAATGACCAAAATTCCGGGCGTGGGTAAGAAAACCGCTGAGCGATTGATTATCGAAATGCGTGATCGTATGGATAAACTTGGCTCAAGCTCTTCAACGCCACTGGTGGGTGGTAAGGCGCTCTCTGGCGGGGCAGCCAACCCATTGGATGATGCGATGAGCGCTTTGATGGCCCTGGGCTATAAAGCGGCTGATGTGCAGCGCATGACGAAGGGTGTGGATACAGAGGGTTTGAGTACCGAAGAGATCATTCGACAGGCGCTACAAAGCACCCGATAACCTCGCGTTGGAGCGCCAGTTCCGACATAATGCTGAGCATAATAAAAACTCTCTGAAACCCAGATTTCATGACCGATACCGATCGTTTAATAGAAGCTAATGCCGGCGCCGAAGATGCGGCGATTGATCGTGCGATCCGTCCGAAAACACTCGATGAATATGTCGGTCAGCCTGCGGTTCGTGAGCAGATGGAAATCTTTATCCCTGCGGCGCGTGACCGTGGCGAAGCATTGGATCATGTGCTGATTTTTGGCCCGCCGGGTTTGGGTAAAACCACCTTGTCGCACATCATTGCCAATGAGATGGATGTGAACCTAAAGCAGACCTCAGGTCCTGTGTTGGAAAAGGCAGGTGACTTAGCTGCGTTACTTACCAATCTTGAGCCACGTGATGTGCTGTTCATTGATGAGATTCATCGCTTAAGTCCTGTGGTGGAAGAGGTGCTCTATCCAGCGATGGAGGACTATCAACTCGACATCATGATTGGAGAGGGGCCGGCGGCACGTTCCATCAAAGTTGATTTGCCGCCCTTTACGTTGGTGGGTGCAACCACTCGTGCAGGTCTGCTGACATCACCCTTGCGTGATCGTTTCGGCATCGTGCAGCGGTTAGAGTTTTACTCAGAGGCTGAGCTCGCCAATATTGTTAAACGCTCTGCGGCTATTCTCGGTGTTGATATGGATGCTGGGGGTGCTGCAGAAATTGCACGACGTTCACGCGGCACGCCTCGAATTGCTAATCGTCTACTGCGTCGTGTGCGTGACTATGCGCAGGTGAAAACCAATGGTCATGTCGATGCCGAGGTTGCGGATAAAGCGCTCAGCATGTTGAACGTCGATAAACATGGCTTTGATCAGATGGATCGTCGTTTGATTGAAGCGATCGTGCATAAATTTGACGGTGGCCCGGTTGGCTTAGATAGCTTAGCGGCGGCCATCGGTGAAGAGCGTGGCACCATTGAGGATGTGGTTGAGCCTTATTTGATTCAGCAAGGCTTTTTGATGCGAACGCCACGTGGTCGCGTTGCGACAAAAGCGGCATATGAACTCTGTGGCTTAAAGCCGCCGGCAAAAGCAAACAATGATCTCGATGATTTGTTCGCTGATCTCGACGAGTAAGAACTAAACAATGACAACACTGTCCAACTCGCAACTGTTTGAATGGCCGATTCGGGTCTACTACGAAGATACAGATGCCGGTGGGGTGGTGTTCTATGCCAACTATTTACGTTTTATGGAGCGCGCACGCACCGAATGGCTGCGTAGTCTTGGCTTTGAGCAAGACAAGTTAATGCAGGACCCTGGTGTTATGTTTGCTGTGCGTCGTACCGAGATGGATTATCGAGCGCCGGCGCGTTTCAATGATGAGCTTTCGGTAATCACCCGCGTAGACAAGCTATCAGGTGCGAGCATAACGTTCGCGCAACAGATTTTTCGCCGTGGTGAAGATCAACCACTTGTTGAAGGTTTGGTGCAGGTGGCTTGTGTGACCACTGAGATGAAACCTGCGCGAATTCCTTCGTCAATTAAAGACCTATTAAAAACTGCTTAGAGATACCTTTATGCCGCACTCGGATATGTCATTTTTCTCACTGATTCTCAACGCAAGTTTGTTAGTGCAGCTTGTTATGTTGATGTTACTGGTTGCGTCAGTGTTTTCTTGGACGGCCATTTTTGATCGATACAAAACACTCAAAGAGGCAAAAGAAGAATCTGAAACCTTTGAGTCACGCTTTTGGTCGGGTGGTGATTTAGGTGAGTTGTATCGTCGCTTGGAAAAAGATCCAACATTGGAAGGTCAGTCAGCCATCTTTGTCGCAGGCTTTAAAGAATACGCGCGTTTACGTGAGCATGAAGCTGAGCCAATGGCGATTGTTGAAGGTGCGCGTCGTGCCATGCGAGCTTCTATGGGACGTGAGCTGGATAAACTCGAGAATCATTTGTCCTTCTTGGCAACCGTAGGCTCGACCAGTCCTTATGTGGGTTTATTCGGTACCGTTTGGGGCATCATGAATGCATTCCAAGCCTTAGGGAATGTGAAGCAGGCGACCTTAAATTTAGTCGCTCCTGGTATTGCTGAAGCGCTGATCGCAACCGCGATGGGTTTATTTGCTGCGATCCCAGCGGTCGTGGCTTATAACCGTTTTGCCAATTCGGTTGAGCGTTTAGAGAATCGTTACGATGACTTTATCGAAGAATTCTCAAATGTCCTTCAGCGCCAAGCACACGCCTCTTCACGTAAGGCTTAATCATGTCGCGTAAGCATAAGTCTCGACGTCCAATGGCTGAAATCAATGTGGTGCCATACATTGATGTCATGTTGGTGTTGCTGATTATTTTCATGATTACTGCGCCATTGTTGACCGAAGGCGTGAAGGTTGAATTACCGCAAGCAGATGCGAACCCAATCGATTCAGATGCTAAGCGTCCCATTGTTTTTACGGTTGATGCGAATGGCCAGTATTACGTTACTTATGATGACGACAAAAGCACGCCATTAACGCCTGATGAAACCGCTTTAAAAGCCGCGGCACTGATTAAATACAACCCTAAAGCCCCTGTTTTGGTGAAAGGCGATAAAGGCACGATCTACAGTCAGGTGGTGTCATTGATGGTTTTATTACAACAAGCTGGCGTGCCAAGCGTGGGGCTTCTGACAGACCCGAGTTGACGCATGTGGGAGTTAATCCAAACAAATCAAAAAGCACTGGGCGCAGCTGTTGGTATTCATTTGCTGCTATTGCTGGTGATGTTTTTTGGTGTGAACTGGACTGATGACGCTAAGCCTTTACCTGCAACGCCAGTGGTTCAAGCGACGGTTGTTGATCAAGCCGCTTTAGATAAAGAAGTTAAAAAGCTCAAAGCGGCAGAAGATAAGAAAAGAAAACAAAAAGAAGCCGCAGAGAAAAAGAAAAAAGCCGAGGCGAAGCGAAAAGCTGAAGCTAAGCGAAAAGCAGCTGAGAAAAAGAAGCAAGAAGCAGCTAAGAAAAAACGTTTAGCGGAAGAAAAGAAGAAAAAAGCAGCGGCTGAAAAAAAGCGCTTAGCAGAAGAAAAGAAGCAAAAAGCAGAGGCTGAAAAGCAACGTAAAGCTGAAGAAGCTGCTAAGAAAGCTGCGGCTGAGAAAAAGCGTCAAGCCGAAGAAGCAGCGCGTAAAAAAGCAGAAGCTGAAAAGAAAAAGGCTGAGGCTGCAGCACGTCAGCTTGAGTTAGAAGCTCAGTATCAAGCAGAGCAAGACCTTACAGAAAAGCAGTTGATTATGGCGGCGATTCAACAGAAGGTTGATCGCAATTGGTTGCGACCACCCGGTACGCCGCAGAACTTATCCTGTGAGGTTAGGGTGCGCTTAGGTGCCAACGGGTCTGTATTACTGGTGAGTATTATTAAGTCGAGTGGTGATGTTGGTTTTGATCGATCTGTTGAAAGTGCTGTGAGCAAAGCGGATCCATTGCCTATGCCAACCTCACCAAGATTGGTGTCACAATTCCGTGATATCCGTTTTGTCTTTAAGCCGAGTTCTTAGGAAATAGTATGTTGATTAAATGGGTTCAAACGCTTGGCCTGAGTCTGTTGTTAATGGTGTCTGCACATGCAGATTTGACCATCGAGATAACTCAAGGTTCTGAAGGTGCGTTACCGATTGCGATTGTGCCTTTTCAGCAGCCAGTGACCGGTGCGCCAACACAAAATGTGGATCAGATCGTCACCTCTGATTTGGCTCGAAGTGGTCGTTTCCAGCCTTTGCCCGTTGCCGATATGTTGTCGCGCCCAGTGCAGCCCAATCAGGTTGATTTTCGTGATTGGCGTGCGCTGAATGTTGAAAACCTTGTTATTGGCCAAGTGGATGCAAAAGGCCCTGGTGCCTTTGATGTGAGTTTTCGTTTGTATGACGTATATCGTGGTGAGCAAATTTTGGGCTACACCTTGCAAACGAGCGCAGACGAGTTGCGCTCAACCTCGCACCGCATCGCTGACCTGATTTATGAAACGCTAACGGGTAATAAGGGGGCATTCGATACGCGGATTGCGTATGTCACATCGATTGCCGATAAGAAGGGTAAGCCAACCATTCATCTACGCGTCGCTGATGCGGATGGTTACAACCCATCAAGCATTGTGTCCTCCTCTGATCCAATCATGTCGCCATCGTGGTCGCCTGACGGGCAAAAGATCGCTTATGTCTCTTTTGAGAATGGTCGTTCGTCAATTTATGTACAAGAAATTTACACCGGTGCCCGCGAGAAGCTGACCTCCTTTAAAGGCATCAATGGAGCGCCGGTTTGGTCGCCGGATGGTTCAAAGTTAGCTCTGACGCTCTCAAAGGGTGGCAACCCAGATATCTATGTCATGGATCTGCGTTCTAAAAAACTCCGTGCGCTGACCACCCACTGGGCGATTGATACCGAGCCGGCTTGGTCGCCAGATGGCAAGTACATCGTGTACACCTCTGACCGCGGTGGTAATCCGCAGATCTACCGTGTCGAGGCAGACGGGGGCAAGGCGTATCGCATGACTTTTGAGGGTAAATACAACGCCAAAGCCTCCTATTCGCCAGATGGTAAGCAGCTGACTTTGGTCACCCGAGTGGGCGAAGACTACCGAATTGGCCTAATGGACCTCAGAACAAGGGATATTCGCCTACTCAGCACTGGCGATTTGGACGAATCGCCGAGTTTCGCTCCGAACGGAGACATGATAATTTACGCAACTAGAAATAAGAATCGTGGCGTCTTGGCGGCTGTTTCGACAGATGGCCGAGTAGAGCAACGACTGGTACTACAGGCTGGCGATGTCCGTGAACCGGCATGGTCTCCGTTCCATCAATAACAAAGGAAGATATCCATGAAACTATCTCGAATTGCACTTATCGGTTTGGCGGCAGGTTCGCTAGCGTTTGCGGGTTGTTCTACCACCGGTAGTGGTGATGCAGCGGGCGGTGCGGCAGCGGGTGGTGCAGCAGGGTGGTGCAGCAGGCGGATCAGCAGCAGATGCTGGTGGCGCTTCAACTGCAGCAAGAGCACGTCGTGCAGGTTATAGCGGCACAATGCGCTTAGATGACCCAGCCAGTATTTTGGCGGTGCGTAAAATCTATTTCGAATTCGATAGTAGTGAGATCTCTTTCGACAATAAGTTGGTACTACGTGCGCATTCTGAACACTTGAATGCAAACTCATCGACCAACATCACTATCGAAGGTCACGCAGACGAGCGTGGTTCTCGTGAATACAACATTGCGCTCGGTGAGCGTCGTGCAAATGCAATCAAGGCTTACATGACAGCTGAGGGTGTGAATCCTGCGCAGTTGAATGTTGTAAGTTTTGGTGAAGAGCGCCCAGACTTTATGGGTCACGATGCAAATGCATGGTCTAAAAACCGTCGCGGTGTATTGGTTTACTAATTAATTTATGAAGAAGCAGTTCTCAGTCGCCACCGCAATCGCGGTGGCGTTTCTCATTTCAGCACCCGTGAGTGCGCAAAGTTTTGATCAGCGTTTAGAGGTCTTGGAGCGTCGAGCGTCCTTGCTCTCAGACATGACCTTAAAGATGAATGCTTTGCAGGAAGAAAACCGTGAGCTTCGCGGAACCATTGAGACACTGCAATACGAGCTAGAGCAAGTTAAGCGTAAACAGCGTGACTTGTATCTGGATGTCGATGATCGCCTTACGCGCATGAGTGGTGGCGTGTCATCTGCCCCGTATCACCTGTAACAACCTTGCCAACGGCTGCTCAGCCTAATGTCGCAGCATCTGAAGAACCGGTGAAAACATTGCCAAGCATGTCGGCTATGCCACCTGCAACAGCAGTCACAAGCTTGCCGGGTGCTACTGCGTTGCCTGCACAGCTTCCTGCTGCAGCTCCTGCGGTGGTTGATCCTGCAACGATCAAGGCAGCTTACGATGCCGCCTATCAGATGATTAGCCCATCTCAGCGTCGTTATGCTGATGCGATTAATGCGTTTAACGATTTCTTGGTGAAATACCCAGAGTCAGAGCTTGCTAGCAATGCGCAGTATTGGTTGGCTGAAGCACATTATGTGTCGCAGCAAAATGCTGAAGCCTTGGTAGCTTTTAATAAAGTGATTCAAAGCTACCCGCAAAGTTCAAAAGTACCGGGTGCGCTTTACAAGATTGGTCGATTGGAGTTTGTTGCGGGTAATAAAGATGCCGCTAAGGTTCCTTTAGAACGTTTAACCAAAGAATTCCCTCAATCGGCAGCAACCGGTTTAGCCAAGCAGCTACTGCTTCGTATCGCGCGCGGCGAATAATCCCATCGATTCGTGATGAGTGATTCGCTGCGGATAACCGAGATATTTCTATCCCTTCAAGGTGAGTCCTCAACAGTAGGTTTACCCACAGTCTTTGTGCGTCTGACCGGCTGCCCTTTGCGTTGTGTTTATTGTGATACCACCTACGCCTTCAAAGGCGGTGAGAATCGCAGCATTGATGCCATTGTCGATGAAGTGCTGAGTTATGGCGTGCAGCATGTCACTGTGACGGGCGGTGAGCCGTTAGCGCAGAAGCGTTGCATTAATCTACTAAGTGCTTTGTGTGACAAGGGGCTGAGTGTCTCTCTCGAAACGAGTGGGGCGATTGATGTGTCAGAGGTTGATCCACGCGTGATGAAAGTGATGGATTTGAAAACTCCATCATCCGGTGAGATGGCGCGCAATCTGATGAGTAACCTTGAACACCTCAATGCTCACGATGAAGTGAAATTTGTCATTGGTGATCAAGCCGACTATGACTGGAGTGTTGAGCAGTTAAAAACTTATGCAATCGATCAGCGTTGTAAGGTCTTGTTCTCTCCGGTTCAAGGGCAATTCTCACCCACTGAGTTAGCCGATCACATTGTGGCTGATCGTCTGCCAGTGCGTTTTCAACTACAGCTGCATAAGCTCCTATGGGGCGATAAGCCGGGTAAGTAATGAGTCAGTCAGCACCTAAAGCCGTTGTCTTATTATCGGGTGGTCTCGATTCTGCGACCGTGTTGGCAATTGCTAAGTCTCAAGGTTTTGAGTGTTACGCGCTCAGTTTTTCATACGGCCAACGCCACAGTGCTGAGCTGTTTGCCGCCGAGCGTGTGGCTAAGCAATTTGATGTGGTTGAGCACAAAGTCTTGTCCTTAGGGTTGGACGGCATTGGTGGTTCGGCATTGACCGATCAATCGATTGCCGTACCCGAAGAGCAGGGCGAGGGCATACCTGTTACCTATGTGCCTGCACGTAATACCGTGTTCCTTTCACTCGCGTTAGGTTGGGCGGAGGTGCTCGGCGCGCATGATTTGTTTGTTGGTGTGAATGCGGTGGATTACTCAGGCTATCCAGATTGCCGGCCTGAATTTATAGAAGCGTTTGAACAACTCGCTAACCTTGCGACCAAAGCTGGCGTCGAAGGGCAGAAGTTCACTGTTCATGCACCTCTCATTGAATGGACTAAATCACAAATTGTGACCGAAGGTGTCCGCTTGGGTGTTAACTACGCTGATACCGTTTCATGCTATCAAGCAGATAAAAATGGATTAGCGTGTGGCCGCTGCGATTCCTGTCGTTTTCGCGCGCAAGGTTTTGCTGAAGCAGGTCTTGATGACCCCACGCGATACGCGTGATCCTGTTCATGGTGTGCTTAAGCGCCTGATATAATTACCACCTAAGTATAAGAATAATCCAGAGGAGAGAAGCGTGAGCTTTGAAACATTCTTTGAAGCCCAATCATTCATGTTGTGGGCGGTATTTATCATTGCTCTTGTGATGGGCGCAGTGGTTAATAAAACCAATTTCTGCACCATGGGTGCGGTGTCCGATTTCGTGAATATGGGTGATACCGGCCGCATGCGCGCATGGTTCCTAGCGATGGCGGTTGCGATTCTCGGCGTTACGCTGTTGGAATACACCGGCTTACTTAATTTAAGTGGTAGCTTCCCTCCGTACCGTAATAGCAACATTGTGATTGCTGAAAACATCTTAGGTGGTTTGATGTTTGGTATCGGTATGACACTCGCATCAGGCTGCGGTAACAAATGCTTAGTGCGTATTGGTGGCGGTAACTTAAAGTCGATCATCGTCTTTTTGATCGTGGGTGCTTTGGCATATTTCATGATCAACCCATTCCCAGGGTCGGATAAAACTATCTACAGCGTATTGTTCTACGGTTGGACTAACCCGATGTCTGTCGATGTGCTCAAGCCACAAGATATTGGTTCATTGGTCGGCGGCTCTGAGCCTTCTGCGATGCGTCTAATTGCCGGTGTGGTGATCTTCTTAGCGATGGGTCACTTCATCTTTAAATCAAAAGAATTCCGTAGCAGTGCTGACAATATGATTGGCGGCGCCGTTGTTGGTTTGGCTGTCTTGGCGGCTTGGTTTGTATCCGGTAATGTGATTGTTAATGCAGATGGTGAGGTTTTGTCGCTGCAGCAGTACTACAACCAGTGGGACATGTTGGCTGATTCTGATGCAGGTAAGCCTGCGGCAGGTGCGATGCTCGCAACCCAGTCATACACCTTTATTAATCCTATGGGTCAGGCACTTAATTATCTTGCTGGCGGCCTAGATGGCAGTCTGATGACCTTTGGTGTGGTGGCTGTGTTTGGTGTGGTGGCAGGTTCACTCATTTGGTCTTTGATCAGCCGTAGCTTCCGTATTGAGTGGTTCAACTCAGCGTCTGATGTCGCTAATCACGTGATTGGCGCCATCCTTATGGGTATCGGCGGCACCTTGGCGATGGGCTGCACCATCGGTCAGGCGGTTACTGGTATCTCAACCTTAGCGGTGGGCTCAATCTTAACCTTTGGTGCGATTTTCTTAGGCTCTGCACTGACCATGAAGATCCAGTACTACAAGATGGTTTACGAAGATGAGGCGACTGTCCTGAAGGCCCTGATCACCGGTTTGGTAGACCTAAAGCTGCTGCCAGAAAGTATGCGCAAATTGGACGCCATCTAACGGTAATAAAGACTTGAGGCAGGGGGAAGCTTAGGTATAATGCGCGCTTCCTGAAATATTCAGGTCACAATTTGGGTCGTTAGCTCAGCCGGTAGAGCAGTTGACTTTTAATCAATTGGTCGGGCGTTCGAATCGCCCACGACCCACCATCTAAAGCACTGATTTCATGGAAGAAATCAGATTGCCATTGGCTCTCGAAACACGATTTTTTACGCCACGAGGTACAAAAAGGTACATCGTGAATTTTGACGTGTTTTTTGGAGGTTCAAATGGCTACATTTGTGAAAACCCCATCCGGAAAGTTCAAAGCCGTTATTCGTAAGAATGGGCTTGTCTTAAAAACGAAAACATTTTCGCGTAAAGCTGACGCTAAGATGTGGGCTGCCCGGGTCGAAGGCGATCGAGATTTGGTCGCATTATACGGAACGGTTGAAGCAGCAATGCTCTTTCGGGATTTAGCGGATGAATATGATGCGCAATGGGATGGCGACTCTCGTATTCGATCACAACTTTACTATCTCAGAGAAAAGCTCGGTCATTACAAGCTTATCGATATCAATAAGTTCATTGTTAAGGGTGTAATTCTTGAGTATGCCGAAGGCGAAGTGCTGCGTTATAACGGCTCGTCAGTCTGAATGGCCACGGTTGTACCTGTTGGTACTGATGGCACTGACCACCGGTGCGCGCTTAGGTGAAATGCTCAATTTGCGCTGGTCTGATGTTGATCTGGCAAAGCGCCGCGCCACATTGCACAAAACCAAGAATGGCTCGAAACGTGTGCTGACCTTGCCAGTCGCGGTCATTCAGCTATATCGGATTTTCTTCGGTACAATCGAGTAAATCGAGAAATACAGAAATAATTAGCTCAATATGACCAAAGATCAATTGCTTAAGCAGTATCAATAGCCGAATGCTGAGGGTCTTTTTCTACCTCGGGCCTGTGATTTGAAGGATTTACTTCATGACCATACATGACCTCTCGAACAGATTGAAAACGATCCACTTGGGATTGCCTTTGAGATGAGATTGCGGTGATGCGATGCTAGCGTTTTCACACACCTACCGCTTTCCGTACGGCCAGACGCAGAATGCTGCGGGAGAATAATGGTTCATGCAAAATCTTGCTTTTGCCAAGCTGCATGAATTGAGTGAGGCGAAGACCTTGGCCTTGTTTGGCGATTACTACCGCAGTGATGTGCTCAAAAACCCTGAAGGTAGTGATCATCAGAACATACGTAACTTCATTCGTGAGGGTTGGGCGGGTGTTGCGTTTGAAGGTGAAGCCTCAGAGCTGAGGCTTGAGCCAGATGAGTGCCTGTATGTGAGAAGGGCTTGCAGATGCATTCACCGAGTAGTGTGAAGTTCAATGATATTGCGCCGCGCTAATAACAAAATTTTTTGGTGTTTCAGCTTCGACGGGCTTAGTGTAACCACATAACAACAAAATTGGGATGAATTAGCCCATGCAACTTTTTGTAAAACGCTCACTGGAAAGACAATAACGCTGATGTCGAGCCAAGTGACACTATTGAGAACGTAAAGCAAAAAATCAGGATAAAGAGGGTGTTCCTCCTGAGCAGCAGACATTAACTTTGCGGGTAAAGAGCTTGAGACGGCAGAACGCTTTCGGATTACAACATCCAGAAAGAATCAACACTTGTACTGCAGGAAGTTGTCTCTCCAGAAATTTCGATATCCGTATCAAGTGAAACAGTCAGTATCTATCACTTTTCAAAAGTTACGTTTGAATTATCTGAAGCGACGGACTTCAATCTTGATGATGTAGTGATTGAGAATGGTTTTATAGGTAATTTTTTTCAATCATCCACAAATCAGTACTACGCCTACATCATGCCGGATACCCGCAGTAGTGGTGATGTGACCATTACTGTAGCAAGTGATGCGTTTGCGGACTTATCAGATAATTTAAATAGTGATGGTGATGATGCGGATAACACAGTAGTTATTCAGGTTGTCGATCGTTTAGCGCCAACAAACTGAGATTGGCTTTAGTGTTGGTGAGTCTGTTACAGCTGGCACATTCACTTGGTCTCAGGCGGGTGGAATAGGGTATGTCGATGCTGACCTAACGCCAGTAGATTTGAATGGTGACGGCATTCAAGAACTTATTTTCGCAGGGCAAGAGACTAACCTTCTAGACTTGACACAATTATGAAGCTGTTCTTACTGTGTTCGGTTGGAAAGACGGTGTTTTTCAGGATATTTCTTCCGATTTGTTCCCTACGTTTTCTGATCGTGTTTACTGGGGCTCGGGTAAGACAGTTACGGGTGATTTTAATGACGACGGTTTAACCGATATTTACTTAGCGCCCTTTACTGACATGGGGTATGTCGATGGATGGGGTAATGTCGAGGTAATGCAAGAAACCCCGCTGTTTTTAAATCAAGGTGGCTACTTTGTTCGATCATCTCCTATCACTGCCGGAGGTCAGCATGGTGCAGCGGGTGGTGACATCAACGATGATGGATTTGATGATGTTCTTCCATCGCAATCTCAAACTGAAACAGGTACAAATGATTTCGTATTGTTAGGTGGTCCTGAGGGATTAACAGCGATCACACTGGATAATAGTGGCTTCAAGACCAGTGGTTCTGGTTTGGTGTTGGCGGATTTTCTGGGAGATGGGTCACTTACGGGTATTACTCTAGATTCAGGTTATTACGAATCAGGTTTGCACCCTGAACAAGCAGAGTTTGTCTTTAAATTTATTTTGTCCGATGATGACGGTCGTTCAGTTGATTTAGAGTATGTGTCCGCTCTACCTCCCTAGGATGTCTGACCCACTACTTATGCAACATTGCTTGGTCTGCCTGAGAATTGGAACAGTCATGACGTAACACCCATTGCTTTTGATTTCACGCATGATGATTTAGTGGATGTCATTGTATTCAGCAATGGTGATCGCAATGATATTAATGCATCACAGATACAGTTTTATGAGAACAAAGGTGCCGGTTTATTTGTTGATGTGACTGATACGTGGCTAAAAGATTATCCACTGTACTCAGGTATTCCATATGACCCTATATTCATAGATCTTAATGGCGATGGTTTTGACGATATTTATTTGAACACGCCGATGTATGAAGGTGGCCCACAGAATGCTGCCTTATTACTTACCGATGCCAATGGCGTGTATACCGATAGTTTCCGTTATGAATTATCTGAGTTAGTGGGGACAAGTGCCCGCTCGGTAATTTTGGAAGGACCCGAGGGTAAAACTTACTTAGTGAAAGAGGAGTTTAATTACGACTCAGCTTCTACAGTGTCTATAAGTGAAATATCTTTTCCTGATAACACGCCAGTAAAGCGCACATTTAGCAATTTTAAAAATCACGTCCTATCCATCTTTGATGATAGTAGTGCCACACCAGTTTCAGCTACCACCGATGCTGACTTAACTGGTTATACATTGGTCTTTGAAGATACCTTTGATTCTATCGTGTCTGGTCCAAATGCTGATAACTGGACATTTGATTTAGGTAATGATGGTTGGGGTAATGGCGAGGCTCAGGACTATCAGTCAGGTCTTGATGATGCACAGATCATAGATTGGGACACATCATCAGAGGTTAATGGTGCATTACGTATTACGGCTAAAAACGTCGAAGGAACCATTACTTCTGCTCGCGTAAAAAGTGATATTGATATTGGTCCTTATGGATACTATGAAGTCAGAGCTAAGCTGCCATCAGAAGATGGAGCTTGGCCTGCAATCTGGTTGTTGGGTGAGGGTGGCCGTAATAATTGGCCAAATGATGGAGAAATTGATCTTGTCGAATGGTCATCGGCAAATGCAACGGCGGATACACAGATAATTAGTGCTCTTCATTATCCAGTAGCGCATGGTGGTAGTGCGAACGATACGACGACCAATCTTCCTACACCGGTTGATGATTGGCATACCTACCAACTCTGGTGGACACCCGATGCAATTAAAATTGGTGTGGATGGAACTGAGGCCGATGCACACTTAGTTTACTCAAAACCAAATAATGCCACTAACCATGCTTGGCCCTACGATGGTCCAATGGACATGATTCTCAATATTGCAATTGGGGGCACGTTAGGTGGTACGGTTCCAAGTAGTAACTTTGAATACACAATGGATGTTGACTACGTACGCATTTACCAGATGGAGGGCCTTGAAGCTTCTGAAGCGTCCTCAAAACTAACAATAACGTACGAAAGTAATGATTACTCAGGTTACATACATAATGATTTTGAAGGAAACAACTCTATCGTTTTAAGTGCAAGCGACGCTCCTCAATTCTCTGATGGCGCTGTGCTACAAATTACAAAAACAACTGGCGCTGATGAAATTGCGGGTACTGTATTGTTTGATTTGTTGGGAAGTGGTGAGTTAATTAGTGCAGACTCGAGTGTTGTTTCAATGGATGTGTTGAGTCCAAGCGATAACGTTAAGGTTCGTCTAAAACTTGAGGACAGTACAGATCAAAATATTTTTGTTGAGCTAGACGCTTACACCGAATCAAATGGCTCAGACACATGGGAAACACTTACCTGGGATCTCTCTACCGCGAATGGGTTGGATCACAACAATAGCTACGATAAGGCAGTGGTGTTTCTGGATTTCGGCAGCCTGGGTGATAACAGTCTGTATTACATAGATAACGTGCTGTTTAATGGTTATATCGCTTAGTGAATTTTTTCACCCTAATGTTCATAACCTTTGCTTGCCCTCGGGATACCTTATTTGCAGAGGGCCGGTTTCATCATAAACGACCAAGTGGTTTGGATCAGGCTCCAATAATCCTAACGTAAGCTATTGAAATAATTATAAATAATTTTTTTGCGCAGGCTGTAAATTAGGTATTTAATAGCTTTGAGCGTCCTTCGTTGCTACTCATTCATCCTTTGTCATTAACGCGCTCCATCATCTGTACGTTGTTGTTTAGAGGAATGGATTATGGCGTTTCAACTCATTGATCAAGGTGAGCTCAGTATTAAAGAGAACTGGGCTGTTAGTACGCTTATCTATGAGCCTATCATCTCGACAGACGCAACCGATGAGCGTTATACCTTTTTCACTTACAGGTGCAGACAAAGATCTGTTTACGCTGGATGGTCTTAGCGGTGAGTTACGACTGATCAGTCCTGCTAACTTTGAGCAGAAAAGCCAGTATTCATTACTTATCACTGCTGAAAATCAATTTGGTGAAACTGCGAGCCAATCACTGATTGTGAATGTGATTGACCTGTTAGAGCTTCAGGATGGCGATACGCTTTCAGCTGCCATGTTTGATAAAACGCTGCCTACAGAGGAAGGTTTTTCAGATGGCTCGCCCACCGACCATACAATTCCTGCACTTGATGCCATCACTTGGGGCGGTTTTTGGCAAGGTGACACGTTAGGGGCGACAGAGCTTTTTTACACCTTCGGTCAGGGTGGTGATCCCTTTGAGACGGTTGATACCACCTATGACTGGACAGAGCAGGAAAAAGCTAATTTTCGTTTGGCACTGACGAGCTACGAGCGCTTCTTAAATATAAAGTTTATCGAGGTAGACCCCAGTTGGTTCTCATGGGAACCCGATTCTGAGGATTGGCCTAATTTTATTGCGTGGAAAACAGGCAATGAATTAGGTGAGGACGTTCTTGGTCTCTCAGACGTACCGGCATATTCGTATGGTGAGCCGCTGTATATTTATTTTAATGCCGATACGCAGTACTGGGGTTTGGAGGGTGCGGCACCTGGATCAGTGATGTTCTACACCATGGTCCATGAGCTTGGACACTTACTTGGTTTAGCGCACCCCTTCGATGGCGGAGACGCCGATGATGCAATCAATATCGATACGGGGACCTATGGCAGTTACTGGAAATGGGACGACGTTAAATTTACGGCGATGTCCTACAATGGCTTTGCTATAAATCCAAGTTTATTGGATATAGCCGCGCTACAACTGCTCTATGGTAAGAATACAGACCTAGCTAATACCGGTGATGATGTGTATGACCTCACCTCATTCCCGTTATCTTCGCAACAACAATCGATCAGCCTAATATCTACGCTTTACGATGAGGGAGGGATAGACACACTATCCCTAGAAGGCGCCCAAGCAGGTGGAAGGGTTAACTTAACGCCTTTGAGCTGGACAATTACACCACCACTTCTATTGGGACTGGAGCTAACCCACCTTATTCAGTTCCGACTATCAGTAACGGGATCTTCACGAATACCTTCATGATCGCCGAAGGGGTTGAGATCGAGAATCTGATTGGGTCGCCATACAACGATGATCTAAGAGGAAATGACTTAGATAACTGGATTGCTGCTGGCGATGGAGATGATTGGATTTTTTCTTCTGGCGGCGTGGATACCGTCTTTGCCGGAGCAGGTGAGGATACGTTTTATGTAGCCTCGTTTATAAACGCCACAACCGAGCTATGGCTTGAGGCGGGTAATGATCAACTCATTATTGATGGACAAGGTCCGGATGAGTCAGTCAGTTTTGCATTCACTGCGCATGGCGGCGAGGGTCTTGATTCACCACAGTCGAACGATATGTCAGTGCAGTGTTTGATGTGGCGAATGGTGAGCTCTCCCTGACGAATCAAGTCAGCGATCGCGATAGTGAAGTGATCTATTTTGAGGGATTCGAGCGGTTTGTTTCTACCGACTATGACGATTTATTCATTGGCTCTGCAGCCGATGAAGTATTTGTCAGTGGCTTAGGCGAAGATACCCTTCTTGCTGGTGATGGTAACGATATCCTGATTCCAGGGAATGATGATGTCGAAGATATTCTTGAGGCGGGTGAAGGTGATGACATTCTGTATGTCGCACGTGAGGATAGTTTTATAGCAGGCAATGGCTATGACACATTAAGTTTTTATGACTCGGTATGGGTTGATGCGACGCAGAACCTTATCTCATGGGATGTAAGCTACGCTGAACAAGACGGTTGGAGTGCGCCTTTTGATGGCGAAGAAGTGCTTGACGGATGTCGAAAACTTCGATTGGTTTGGCGGTATTACCTCCGTGTTTGTTGGCAGTGAGGCTGACGATCAAATCTTTGATGAGTCAAGTTATTCCTATCTGGAAACTGGTGATGGCAACGACACTATTGTTGGCGGATTTTACAGCCTGTCTAGTGTTTATGATGGCGGTTCGGGTGATGATCAATATTTTGTTAACTCAATGTACGTCACTGTCTACGAAGATGCAGATAATGGGTATGACGTTATCTATAGTTCAGTACCTTTATACGATATAGAAAATCAAAGTATTGAAGAGGTGCAGTTTGCACGAAATGCAACTCAGTTGGATTTAATTGATACTTATGCGAGAAGCTTTGAGGCCCATCTAGGTTCAACTTTTCTCTCGAATGATCTGGATAACCTGATTTATGCCCCCTTGAAAGGCAGCACACTCGCGGCCGGTGGTGATGATGTCATTTATACCTATGGCTCAACTAGTTATGTTAATGCCGGCGACGGTGATGATTATGTAATCGGTTATGGCTCAAAAGGTGAATTTGACGGTGGTGCGGGTAACGACATCATTATGGGGGGGTATGGCAATGAGATTGCCGGTGGCTTAGGTAATGATCTATTGCTTGCGGGTTGGGCCTCAACGGTTATCTACACAGGCAATCTTTCGGATTATCAATTTTATGAGGTGTATGACCCAGATTTCTCAAGTCAGTTGGCCTTGTTATTTGTCGAGGATAGTTCAGGTATAGATGCAATCATCTATGACCTGGGAGATGGGCTAACACTTCGCTTTAATGATCAAGAGGTGGAGCAAGACAATCAGATATTTTCTTCATATCTCCAAGTGTCTGATCCCCTACTGAGTAGCGATGTGGTGGATGCATGGTTTGAGAAGCCACTGTTTAACCTTCTATCGGATGCTCAAATTAAAGGGGATCCACGTAAAAGTGATCTTTGATGCAACCTTCTTCCAGATCACTGCGGCCGGTGAGCTTGAGGCTGGGGATTTCGTATTTACCACAGATGATCTACCTTCAGGGCTTACCTTTAATACTGAAACTCGCGATATAGAAGGTACATGCACTGAGCTGTCTTATACCGCCGCGTATGAATATGCTCCGATTGTGCATGTGACCAATGATCAGCAAGACGCGATTGATCTGCGCTTATATTTTGATTTCAAGGCTAAAAATATAACACCTACTCTTAGTATAAGTGATTCGCGCTTCGAAGACTCTATCTTGTTAAGTGGTCAGGCCAGTGAGCTGTCTTTGTATTCGCTTGATGATGATAGCCTCCTGCTAGGGAGCGAGTATGTAGCAGGCGCTAATGTTAAAAATTACATCGCAGGTCTGCCAGCCGGATTAACATTTGATTCGGCCGATATGCACCTCAGTGGATCGCTGACTGTCGATGAGCTTGAAGTGGTCGATCTTCGTTTTAAATCCACTGAAGAAGTAAATTCCTTAGAATTATGTTGAAAAAACACTTCAATTACCGGTAGTTGATCTGGATTATGCCTTAGCCTCATTCCAAAAGAGCCATCATAAGATTTCACTCGATTCAAAAAACTACAATGACAATTGGCTTTATTTTGATGATATTGCCGACGTTGATTTTGGCAAGGTTATAGGCATTCGGTTGATGTCTGAGTCTGAAGCAGGCGCGGTCATTGAATATAACTTTGAAGAACTTTACTTCAATACTGGTGTGGCTCAACGTAGTATTGGAGATGCTGATGCCTATCAATTTATGCTGATTAATGACGCAGAACAGGGCTTTATTGTCGATGTTGATTTTGATGTGCTTAATCAAACACCTGTTTTCTATGACTACGGATTTTTACAACAAGCGTGCTATGAAGATTCTGAGGAAAATGCCTTTTATACATCAGCCGTGGATTATGATGGTGATGTCTTAACCTATAGCTACAGTGGTATAGCACACGGTGATTGCACCGCATGACGAAATCGCAGGATGGCTTACCTATACACCGGATGAGAATTATTTTGGGCTAGACACCGTCACGGTGACTGTATCGGATGGAACCGATGCTATTTCAGAGACCATTTCGATTAATGCCGCCAGTATACGATGATCCGGTGGTGCATATGACGCTCAGTATGTGATCGAGCAAGGCAAGATCCCCAGGAGGATAATTTACCAACGCCAAGGATCCTGATAGTAGCGAGTTTGTTTACGCATTTAATGGGTGGAGCTCGGTTTTAATCTTAATGCAGATGGCTCGTTTCTATATCCTGGCAGACAACTTTTCGGTGAAAGTTTTATCTACCGTGTGTCAGATGAGCAAGGTCGGGTTCAACTGCTGAAATCGTTATCACGGTGAATGAGGCTAAAACAACAGGTGCCTTTAGTGCATTTAAAGAGCATGTGTTGGATATTTTCAATAACAACAGCTCAGATCAATCGGATGGTTTTTCAGCTAATACGGCATTAATCGCTCAATTAAATAGTGCTTACGTTATTGATGATTCCTACAGTGCGGGTCAAATTATCTAAGTAATTAATTAAAGGTTTACTTGATACTCAATGGTGAGTAGGCCTGATGTGTCAGAGATGTTTCCTTGATCAAGGTGCAGACGAAATTTCACGTGGGTATTTGGCATGCTCGCGGTAAGACCTAATCGAGTGACCACTTCGCTGTAAGATTCTGCGTTAC
Source organism: Gammaproteobacteria bacterium (assembly GCA_038146785.1). Classification (GTDB taxonomy): domain Bacteria; phylum Pseudomonadota; class Gammaproteobacteria; order Chromatiales; family Chromatiaceae; genus VMDJ01. Next base: position 3,018 of record JAYQSI010000007.1, on the reverse strand, counting down.
GTACTCTGGTGCAGAGCTGAATCGATGGCTATTTCTGAATCTTGAAAATGTAGAAGTTTGACTAGATCACCTTCAAGCATAAAAATGAGTTTTTGATCAGAGTACCATTAATGCCTAATCCAATGGTTCTGTTAGCCTTCACGTATGCGCAGTGTGAGGGTCGGTGGCGCTTTGATGTATAAATGATTTTTTTAAGTTTTATCAGTAAGTTATTGGCCAACCATCAATGCACCGACTACTAATATAAATGTTATTTATATTGGCTTCCTAGTGATCATTAAACCCCAACAGCCATCAAGATAAACTAGTCTATAAAATGATTAAAGCCTTGTGTCGCTATGGGTAATGTTTATTTTCTAGAAACAAGTGATTACATTTGGTGCTTAGTCAAAAAACTATGCAGACGCCCAAAGCTATGCTCAATCGCTTGGTAGCAACTTAGTCTCTATAACTCTGCGGCTGAAAAACGACCTTGTTTATAGCAAGTTTATACAAGATTTCGATTCAACGTCATGGCAAACGCTTGGTACCGCACTGGACGCGATGCAGTTTATGTTTGGCTAGGCGGAAACGATATTAGCTCAGAGGGAACGTGGGTCTGGGAAACCGGCGACAGCTTTAGCTACTCAAACTGGGGCAATGCTGAACCTGATAATTCCAACAATAATCAAGACGTACTTAGTCAGTGGGGCTAGAGGCTTGCCATTTGGATGGTATTACAACAGTCTGCTCCTTATGGTTACAGGTGAATGGAACGATATTGATGCTTCGAACCTTTTAACTTTCGTTGTTGAAATCGAGAAAAGCACATCAGATACAACTATAGGACCAGTCTACCTAAGAAGCTTGAATCAAGAAGCTATATCAATCATCGGTACATTCAATGGCCAATCGACAGAAACGGGTAGTATCAATACTGCTTTAAAATGCCTTGGTGGATACAGTAATGGAAACCGCATTGAAGGATTCCGAACAAAAGCATACATTCTTAGCGGTACAAATATATCAGTTTAGATTTGTCAAAAATACTGGGGCTTAATTCATCAACTCAGTACTGGCTTGAAGCTCCGGAGGGTCTTCACAACTGATGGGCGCTTAAGCCCAAAGCCAGAACTCCACTAAGTTCATATTGTTGCTAGGAAGCTTCAGCAGAAGATTCAATGACGATATCGAATGTTGAGCGTGCTTCATGAGATGGCCAAAACTTTATGTATCAGGGTATTACGTCGGGTACATCAGGAGGTGACGTCTACGGCACAGAGCTAGTTAATACAGCATTTAATGACAAGACAAATGAAGAAGCCATACTAGCTATCGGTGACGGCGATACTGCGATAGCAATTGTAATAAATGAATGGTACGGCTAGGCTTATGCTGTCACAGGAGCGTATCTATCAAGCCACAACTCTATTTCCTTCTGGATGACATTTTCACTAACACCAACGGACGGCTTAGTGTGATTGATTCCCTAATGAGCCTCTTGAGAGCTACAATTAACCTTTTAGTGGATGTGGAGTCTCGAGCATACTTCTCTGCAACTGCTCCTTACTACTACCATTTTTCAACAGATTATGGCGAATATATCTGGGTGTTTGCAAAAGAAACGTTTGTTGATGCCCAAATTGAAGCCAATCGATTAGGCGGGCAACTAGCAAGTTTTCTGAAAACTCCAGATAGGAGCTAGCTGCTCTTCAGTCTTACCTTACGTCGAACTTCACGTTTACATCTAATTCTTTCTCTACTCTTGGTTATGCTGAAGATGGAGGGCAGGCTAGTTATATTTGGTTGGGTGGATCTGATATTGAAAATGAAGGCAATTGGACATGGGAGAGTGGTGCAGCCATATCTTATGGATGGGGTGGTAATTCAACTACGCAGGAACCAGATACTATCGCGCCAAGATGGTCTTGGCCTAGCTATAGAAAGTTGGCTGATCAGTTCAATGACCTGATAGGGTAGTAGCTTGGCAATTCAACGATATTGATATTAATAATGCGCTAAGTTTTATCGTTGAAATTGACACTACACCGCCAACGAAACAAGCCGGAAAATTTAGCGCATTCAAAAACCACGTCATATCCATCTTTAATGATGGAGGTAACTCAACTGACTCAACTTCACCAACAATAGCGATAACTAGTTCAGTGAGTACACTGGGTGTTGGTGACTCCGCTGATGATTATTTTCATTGTCGGAAAATTTCCAACTAATTTCCACCTTTAAGTGACATTTTCTAGTAACGTTGGCGGTACATTAAGTATTTCCAGTGAAGCGGTACAAGCTATACTGCAGCATTTACGCTATTAAGTGTAGCACCTACCGATGCTGTGATCAGTGTGGCAAGTAACAAATTCACAGATTCTACAGGTTATGCTAATAATGACGGTGCTGATGCTAATAACAGTATTACCATGACGGTGAATACGGTAGTTACTCAATCAATCCAGCCTGACCTTACTTGGATAGGTGCATCAGGCCATTATTATGAGCTGTATAAGCAGTTATATACATGGGATGAGGCTAATAGCTTTGCTCAATCTATCGGTGGGTACTTAGTTAAAGTTGATGATGCGGCAGAGAATACTGAGCTATACAACAAGCTAGCGAATTATTTGACCTATGATGACTTTGGTACATCTTTTGCGCCAGATGGTGGGGCGGCTTCCTATGTTTGGCTAGGTGCTTCTGATGCATTATCTGAAGGTAATTGGGTTTGGGCTTACGATGGATCCTCGCTTTCCACTACAAGAACAGAATGGGGTGAGGGTAATTTAGGCGCCGAACCTGACAACTATAATAACCAAGATTACTTAGCACTTGGCATGGAGAACTGGCCTTATGGTTCTTCAAGTGGATCAGGATATGGAGATGCAGGTGAGTGGAACGATATTGACGGATCAAACAAGCTTTTCTTCGTCATCGAATCTGGAGGCAGTTCAGCTGCAAACACGGCATTAACCACTCAATTAAATAGTGCTTACGTTATTGATGATTCCTACAGTGCGGGTCAAATTATCT
>JAYQSI010000006.1:0-7360 GCA_038146785.1 Gammaproteobacteria bacterium | reverse complement strand
AAAGGCTCGCTCAGTTATTGCACTGCAAAATGACAAATCATTTTTTTCAGCATAGGATGTTGAAAACAAGGAAGTGACTATGTCTATTTTTACACGACTCAATCTATTTATCGCCCTCGCGATTGCTTCAGTGATTGCCTTTGTTGCAATCGTTGACCAAAACCTGCGCTTGCAAGACAAACTCACCCTAGAGTATCGACAGGTCGCACGCCAACAGATTGCCCTTAACCGCCTGCAAGCCAACGTACTCGAAGAACGCGTCGGCGCGCTGGCTTATCGTAAAAATAGTGACTTGACGGCACTAGATCAAATCAGCGCTCGTCGAAAGATCATCCGCGAACAATTGAGCCAAGCACGCGCGCTTGGAATGCCGCACCCACTGCCACACTGGATAACTTTGAAGCGCTCGAACGCCAATATGAAAAAGCACGCAAAGGCAATAAAAACGCCATCATTCAAATCCAAGCTGCTGCACAAGAAGCGATAACTCTGGAAGTCAGTCATAAGCACACAGCAATGCAGAAGATGCTAAACGATGATCTGATGGACTCATTTAAAGTATTGGTGCGTTTCCCAACCTATAACACACCGGTAAAAGCACTCGCGGAAGAGTTCGATCGACTGTTAGCGACACACCCTTCATCCGCTGTCGGACAGGCTGAACAACAACTCGCTGCACTGATCACGCGCATTCAAGAACAACACGCACTAAGCCAACAACACATCATAACCATGGACTTGATTGGCCCATCACTTTCGCAATTAATTGAAACCGCAAAACTCGAATTGATCGACAAACAAAATACCTTAGGTCCACAACTTAGCTACGAAGTCGAACGCGTACATCAGAACCTATTACTCAGCTCAGCGGTGATTGTGATCTTTCTGCTCAGTCTTGTGTGGTGGTCTCGTCGCGCTATTTTTAACCCACTCAACAAAAGTCTTAAACGCTTGCGCCAAAACCAACAACAACTCGATTCGACAACGCCAGCATGCGTAACGACTTACATCTTGATGATGATGATGCTGCTGCTGCTCAAGAGCCTGTACAACAAGCTAACGATACAAAAACTTGATCATATAGCTTATCATGGGTGAGATGCGTTAACCCTCTCGGAAACATTAAGTGCCACCCTGAAACAACAAGAAACACAAATCGCTGAGCTACAAAAACGCGAAGCGGTGGACAACCTTGTCGCGGGCATGTCGCACAATTTAAATAACTATCTGCAGCCCATTTTGTTGCTCTCGCAACACATGAACAAGCCCGACAAAGACGTTGAGACGCAACAGATGTTAAGCGTGATTACTGAAAGCGCGATGAATGCACGTAACGTGCTCGACAAGGTCCTCGGCCTTTCGCGAGCTGATGCGCGTGAGCAGCCGGCGAATACTGAGTCCTTAACAGCGGTAATTAACCAGGTGACCTCGAGTGCTCGTGCTTCAGAAACCATTGAAACAGAATACAAACCCACCTGGCCCTGTTTGCACTGGCAGCAAGTAATCTCAATACCATTGTGTTGAATCTTGTGAATAACAGCCTCGACTCACACGATGCCCTTACCCTGATTACGCTGTGGATTACGGGCAAAATCATCGAAAACGGTTACCAGCTCACCCTTCGCGACAATGGCTCAGGTATGGACGCGTCCACCTTAGCCAAAGCCATGAATAAATTTTACCACCAAACCGGTTGGCAAAGGTACAGGCTTGGGCTGAGTGAAGCGCGCGAACTTATGGAAGCTGTTGGTGGTCAGCTTGAGATAACATCCACGCTAGGCGAAGGCACCACCGTCAGCTTAAGCATTCCCTTTAGACAACCTATGGAGCCAACCGATGGCTAACATCTTATTGATAGACGATGACACGAACGTCAACCTATCCCTTGGCATCATTTTAAAAGGCGCAGGTCACCAAGTGGTTTCGTTGTTTGATGGCTCGAAAGTGCTCAGCCATATGCAAGACATTGAACTGGTGATTACCGATGTGATCATGCCCAATGTGGATGGCATTGAAGTCCTTAACGCTGATGAAGAAAGAACACCAGACCATCTCCGGTGATTGTGATCTCAGGTGGCGGCCGTATCAGTGCCGATATGTACCTCAGATCTGCAAGATGTGATTGGCGCTAAAGCAAGTGCTATAAACTCCGTATCGATACCGATGCACTGATCAATGTGGTTGATAAAGCGCTTAATGAAGCCAAAGAGCAAAAACGCCAAGGCTTAATTCCTGGCGCTTTGACATTTGGTAGAGAACGACCAGATTTGAACTGGCAGACCTCCACGATGTCAACGGCGCTCTAACCAACTGAGCTACGCTCCCAAAAGAGGCGATTATACGGAGCGGATTAAGCGTCAACTTAAAGCCAATCCAAACACATCGATTTATCTCGAGTTTGCATTCCTATGGCGCAAAAAAATCCACAAACGGCGGTTCCAATGCCATTACATCATCAATGAGAATCAAAAGGGTCAAACATTGAAAAATCGGCTTATTCCGGAGGACTCAATTCGAACACTTTGTAATGGAAGACTACTTATTAAAACAGGAAAAGTTTTATACGCATCTCATTTAATTAGGTATTTACGAAATACAAAACGAGGATCAATCGCAGATCAAAACCTTGATTTGATCAGGCAGCGATCCGATATTAATGTCGACCGACCGATCTCACTGTATTGGAACCTGCTCGCGCAGAATGGCCGCCAGCATCAGCATCACCGACATACCACTGCGCAGATCAATCGTGTCTCCGTCGACCTGGTGTAAGTAGTCGATCAGTTGAGACTGTAAAAACTCGTTTTCGAATACGTCAGCTTTCATGGCAGTGATATCAAGAAATGCTGGGGTAAATCTAGTCCGTTACAAAAAAATCAATAAAAAACAGGATTTACAACGAAACATGCTTATATAGTTATTTAATAACCCATTACCCTTACAGACATAAAAGTCTCGCCGCAGCGGGGTTCTTTGTTTCAGACGAGGTCTGAATTACTTAGCAGCAGGAGCAACTGGTGCAACTGGAGCGTAGCCGTAAGCTGGTTGCTCGTAGCCGTAAGCAGTACCGTTAGTGTTGGTAGTGCCGTTGCCTTTGAAGTCGCCTGCAGACTTACTACGACCTTTGAAAGTCATTGAGAAAGTTGTTTCACCTTTCACCTGCGCCGTTACCAGCGAAGTCAGCAGTACCGTTTTGAGTACCGTTAGTCTGGCTGTTACCAGAATCCATGAATGCAGAAGCTTGAGCAGTAGCGATGATTGCTGCGATAGCGATGATCTTTTCATTGTGAAATTCTCTAGTTGTAGAACCTTAGGTTCTGGCGTTATGCCTTACCAATGATGATAAGTATATTAGTATTTGCTTAAATGTCAATACTTAAGATGCCAAATTTTTTAAATGCCCTAGCACACATCCTTTTAGAACATAAAAAGGGCGCCCGTGGGCACCTTTCGAACTTCAGAACTTCTGAAATTACTTAGCAGCTGGAGAGCTGGAGCTGCAGAGCTACTGAGCGTAACTGTAGTAAGGGACAGCTCGTAACCGTAAGCAGTACCGTTAGTGCTAGTAGTACCGTTACCTTTGAAGTCATTTCCGCAGGCGGCCTTACCAGAGAAGTTCATAGGAGAAAAAGTAGCTTCACCTTCACCAGTACCGTTACCAACGGTCGCCGTTAGCGTTGTTCGCGCCGTTAGCTGAACCGTTGTTAGTGCTGAAGATAGAAGCTTGAGCTGATGCAACGATAGCTGCGATAGCTATTGATCTTTTTCGGTGATCTATCCTTAAAAATGTTGTTAATGTGTTCGAGCAACACTGATGACCACAGTATATTACATTTGCGGAATTTCAAGTTAATTATTCACTTTTTGAACAAATTTTTGGCTTATCCGACTTTGACAGGCACAAAAAAGGGCGCCGAAGCGCCCTTTCCGATCTGATCAATCAGATTACTTAGCAGCAGGAGCGACTGGCGCGTATGGCGCTTCAGTTGCGTATGCAGTGCCTTCGTTGTTGCCTTTTACGTTTACACCAACGTTACGTGACTGCTTAGTCTTAACGTTCATGTCCATAGAGAAGGTCGCTTCACCTTCACCAGTTGCATTACCAGCAGTGTTCAAAGAACCGTTAGCACCGTTCACGTTGCCGTTGCTGTTGTCGAAGAACGCAGAAGCTTGAGCTGATGCGATGATTGCTGCGATAGCGATGATCTTTTTCATGGGTTTATCCTCTTAATGAAACCTGTGGTTGAGCGATATGCCCTTCCAATGAGGATAAGAATATTAGCGTTTACTTAATAGTCAAGTTAAATCGCCTCAAGGTCCAGAAAAAACGTCGATGTATTGTATTTAGCAGTTAAGTTGAATATATTTCGCATCAAAAACCTCATGGATAGAGCCAAAATATAAAGATGGATTCTCGACACTCCCAAGACTTAGTCCCTGACAGCTTAATGCGCCAATTGGCGTCGACGATTCTGTCGTTTGTCATGCGATTACTGCACCGATCGCAACCGCCGTTATCCTCACCTAAGATCGTCCGTACGAATTAGCCATTGGTATCACGGCGCTTGTCGTTGGTTTCCATGGCTGATGCGTAACGCGCTTAGCACCACGCTGATGGTGATTTCTATGATGTTGATCGCCTTTATCTCAGGGATTAGCTCCATGTTTGGCGAAGGCACCGTAACCACTGCACTTGGTAACGTTCAGGTGCCGCTATTGCTGCTCACCATGAACCTAAATAAATGGGCCGCCTTTAACTTAATTGTTGCTTGTATCGCTCTGCTGCAAGGCATTGGCTTTGCCTACCCCGAACAGGTCACGCCTGCTCCTTGGTCTTCAGTGGCGATCGCCATTTTATTCACCACCTTCTTTACCCAGACCTTGCCACTGATCATTCGTAACCACCTGAAAGTGATTTCTGAAAAGAATGCGCAACTTGATGGCATCGAAAACTGCGTTAAATAACGCCGATATTGGTCTAGAAATTCTTGAGCCACAGAGCGGTAAGTTTGTTTACGCTAGTAAAACGGCCAGTCAATACTCTGGCAGAAAGCAGATCAGGTTATTGGGACGCCACCGTGCTGAGATCGGATCCACACCACGCCAGAGGTTTTTGCTGAACTGATTGAGGAACTAACCACTGAGCACTCGCGCGTGATTGAAGGCGAGCACCAGTTGCCCAATGGCGGTACAGAACCGCTCGAAGTGTCGCTTGCGCTGGTGAATAACAACCTTGCAAGCCCTATCGTTTATTTGCACTCACCCGCTCGATTAGAGGCCGTAAAGCCGAACAAGATGCGCTAGAGCAAAGTGCGATGAAAGCACAAGCTCAGGTGAATGATTTGTCTGCCTACTTGGAAGCGCTCGATTACGGCCAGATCGGTTTTGAGATTACCGATGCCAATAACGATGGCAAATTCCTTTATGTGAACACCACAGCAGCCGCGCACAGCGGCCACAGCCCGCTAAAGATGTTGGACTTATCGGTACCTGAGATCGATCCGAACTACCCTGCTGAAAAATACAACGCCGTCATTCAACAACTGCACGACTCTAAAGACCGTACCATGACGGTAGAGACTGAACACCTCAGTCCAGATGGCAAAACATCGACGCCCTTGAGAATTAATCTTTACCTTGAAACCGACGAGCACGATCAACCTACGCGTTTATTCTCTTTTACTCAGAACATCAGCGAACAAATTGAAGCTCGCCATGTAATCGCCAAAGAAAAAGATAGCCTCGAAAAAGAAATCGATAAACGTACTGGCGACATACAGAAACTATTGCAAGTCAAAACCGAATTCATGGCGAACATGTCGCATGAAATTCGCACCCCAATGCACGCCATTATTTCCATGTCAAAAACGCTGACCGAACAACTCAGCGACCCTGATCTTCACCGTGAGGCGACAGTGGTTCACCGTACGGCAAAATCCTTGTTGCATATCTTGGATGACATTTTGGATTCCTCGAAGTTGGAGTCAGGCAAATTATTACTCGACCCTAAGAACATTGCCTTTGAAAACTTGTTGAGTGACATCCTTGAAGAGAAGCGTTCGCTAGCGAAACAAAAACACCTTTACCTAGAGTTGCATAACGAACTGAAGAAAGACTTATGGGTGCGCGTCGATGACAACCGCATTCGTCAGATTCTGAAAAACATTATTGGTAACGCGATTAAATTCACCGATACAGGCGGCGTAACACTGATCGCACGTAGCCACCATTTACGGGGCGACGAGCAAGGCCTGGTAAAGATTGAGCTAGAGGTCAAAGATACCGGCCCCGGCATTGAGAAAGAAACGCTCACACGTTTATTCAATCGCTTTGAACAAGCCGATAAGAAAACCAGCCGACTGTATGGTGGCACCGGTTTAGGTTTAGCCATTGCACGCGACCTTGCGCAAATGATGGACGGCGATATCTCGGTAGAAAGCACCCCACTGATCGGAACCACCTTTACCATCACGCTGAAGCTACCGCTTGGCGATAAACAAATTGTTACCCAATCAATCGATGGACCGCTTAAAGGTCACGTACTGATTGTGGATGACGTCGAAGTGAATCGCATGATTGCCACCCAGATTGTTAAACAACTGGGCATGACCTCTGAAGATGTGGAATCAGGCTACGAGGCACTTGAGCGAGTTCGCAACACCCATTTCGATGCCATCTTGATGGATATCCAGATGCCGCATATCGATGGCCTTGATACGACTAAATTAATTCGTGATCACGAATCGAGCCACGAGCAAAAACCCACACCGATCATTGCGGTCACCGCACACGCGATGGCAGAAGACCGTGAAGCCGCCATTGAAGCCGGTATGGATGACTACCTGACCAAGCCTTTTGATAAAGAGGGCTTACGAGACGCGCTATTAAGAAATGGGCTGATATCACCCAGCGATACGCTGAGACGAGTCTGAGCCAAGCCTTACCACTGATGAGAAGATTGCAGAGGATGCAAAAACAGAGGGAGATGTTTTAGCTAATGAGGTACCCGTCATTTGGAATAAACAGGAACTCGCTGAACGCTTAGGCGACGACCCGAAAATGATCTGCCTGCTGATGCAACGCTTCTTTGAAGATCTCAATTTAATGATGGCCGACTTGCGTATTGCGGTGAGTTTTAAAGAGCATAACGATGTGAAAAAGGCGGCTCACACGCTTAAAGGTGCCGCACGCTCGGTGTCTGCTTATGCACTAGCCCAAAAAGCCTTTGAGCTTGAGCAGATTGCTAAAGACCATGTCGCCTCACTGTACGAGCCAACATCAAATGATATTGAGCTTGAGATTGATCGCCTTAAAGAGTCGACTAAGTGTATTGAGGAAAGCGCTTAAGCCTCGACTTTTG
>JAYQSI010000005.1:0-141959 GCA_038146785.1 Gammaproteobacteria bacterium | reverse complement strand
GCTTGATGTCATTTTGGATAATGCCAATCAGACCCATAAAGAAGGCAGTGGTCGCACCAATCACCAACACAAAGGTCAATGCGGTTTCTGACATCTCATAAAGCGGTGACATACGTGCCACCATGAAGATACCTGCGGTAACCATGGTTGCCGCGTGAATCAATGCAGAGATTGGTGTTGGACCTTCCATTGAGTCTGGTAGCCACACATGCAATGGCACCTGAGCTGACTTACCCATCGCACCGATGAACAACAAGATACAAACAACGGTCATCAGCGACCATTGCTCATCACCCCAGATATTGATGGTGGTATCAGCAAACGCAGGAGCTGCAGCAAACGCTTCAGCGTAATCGAGTGTATTGAAATACATCGCAACCGCAGCAATACCGAGAACAAAACCAAAGTCACCAACACGGTTCACCAAAAAGGCTTTCATGTTGGCAAATACTGCGGTGTCTTTCTTAAAGTAGAAACCGATCAGCAAGTAAGAGACCAAACCTACCGCTTCCCAACCAAAGAACAGCTGCAGGAAGTTGTTTGACATCACAAGCATCAGCATTGAGAAGGTAAACAATGCGATGTAACTAAAGAAACGCTGGTAACCATCTTCATCATGCATATAGCCGATGGTGTAGATGTGCACCATGAGAGAGACGAAGGTCACAACCGCCATCATCATCGCGGTCAAACGATCGATTAGAAAGCCAACCTCAAAGCGCAAGCCATCACTAACCATCCAGGTATAAACCGACTGGTTATAGACCTCAGCACCTGCAAACGCATGCAGATACAAAATGTACATCGAAAGGACGCAGCTTGTGCCGACACCCAAGATAGTCGCCCAGTGCGCACCCGCCTTGCCAATTTGATTACGTAGCAAACCGGCAATTGCTGCGCCAACCAAAGGCGCCAACACGATTGTGAGTAAGATCGATTCCATCATTACCCCTTCAGATCCTTAAGCTCGTCAACATTGATCGTACGGCGAGTTCGGAAGACCACCACCAGGATAGCCAAGCCAATAGCTGCTTCTGCTGCAGCCACCGTCAATATAAAGAAGACGAATATCTGACCTTGTAGGTCATTCAAATAATGCGAGAACGCAACAAAGTTCAAATTAACTGCCAAGAGCATCAATTCGATACACATCAACAGCAATAGGACGTTCTTACGGTTCAAAAAGATGCCAGCAATACTGATTGAGAAAAGTAACGCTGAAACGATGAGGTATTCAGATAAAGAAATCATTAATCAGTCCTCCCCGTCCATCTTGACCATCTTCAGACGATCAGTACTTTTCACTGAAATCTGCTTACTCGGATCCTGATATTTAGTTTCAGGTCGCTTACGCAGCGTCAGACTGATTGCGGCAATGATGCCCACAAGCAAGATAACCGCAGCAATCTCGAAGGCATATAAATGATCGGTAAACAGTGCAAAACCTAGCTCAGCTGTATTGTTGTAATCCGCACCGTGTCGCGCAGGCGCTGCCACTTTATCCAAACCAAAATGAGTCGAACCTACGACGAGCAGAATCTCGGCCATCATCACTGCGGCAACCAACACGGCTACTGGCAGATTACGCACAAACCCAGCGCGTAACTCAGTGATATTGATATCGAGCATCATCACAACGAAGAGGAACAACACCATCACGGCACCGACATAGACGAGAACCAAGACGATGGATAAAAACTCTGCTTCCAACATCATCCAAAGGATGGCTGCATTGAAGAAAGCCACCACCAACCACAGCACCGAATGCACTGGGTTTTTACGCGTCACGATCAAGACCGCTGCGCTAAGCAAGATGGCAGAGAAAATATAAAAAAGAATCTTTTCAACTGACATGATCAACGCACCATCGCTTGAGCAGCGCGATCAGCGGCAAGCTCTTTCTCATACTTGTCACCCATCGCAAGTAACTTTTCTTTAGTCATGATGTGCTCGCCACGATTTTCGAAGTGATATTCGTAAAGACGTGTTTCAACAATCGAGTCCACCGGACATGACTCTTCACAGAAGCCGCAGAAGATGCACTTAAATAAATCGATGTCATAGCGAGTTGTGCGGCGCGAACCATCATCACGAGGCTCAGCTTCGATGGTGATTGCTAGCGCAGGACAAACCGCCTCACATAATTTACAAGCGATACAACGCTCTTCACCATTTTCATATCGACGCAATGCATGTAAGCCACGGAAACGTGGCGAAACTGGTGCTTTTTCTTCTGGGTATTGCAAGGTCACTGAGCCTTTGAGCATGTAACTGCCTGTTAGACGTAAACCTTTAAGTAGCTCCCAGAGGAACAGACTACGGATGTAATTAGTAATTGTTTTCATCGTATTGCTCGCTCCGCCTTAATCAAACCACCAAGGCATGTCGTACACACGCATAAACGCAACCACCACAATCCAAACAATCGTGATTGGAATAAAGACTTTCCAACCCAAACGCATAATTTGGTCGTAGCGATAACGTGGGAATGTTGCACGGAACCACAAGAATAAGAACATGAAGAACGCTGTCTTCGCGAATAACCAGATGATGCCTGGCACCCACTCAAACCAAGACTCCATAAAGGTGCCCTGGAAAGGTGACAACCAACCACCTAGGAACATCAGCGCTGTGAAGGCTGATATCAAAATCATGTTGGCGTATTCAGCCAAGAAGAAGGCAGCAAACGCCATACCTGAATATTCGATATGGAAGCCGGCGACAATTTCCGACTCACCTTCAGCAACGTCAAACGGCGCGCGATTGGTTTCCGCCACACCCGAGATGAAATAAATTAGGAACAGCGGCAGTAACGGCAACCAGAACCAATGCAAAAGACTGCCCTGCTGCGCCATAACGATCTCGCCAAGATGCAGCGTGCCAGAAGCCACCAACACACCAACCAAAGCAAAGCCCATCGCAATTTCATACGCAACCATTTGAGCGGCAGAGCGAACTGCACCCAATAAAGCGTACTTAGAGTTAGACGCCCATCCTGCGATGATGACGCCGTAAACACCGATTGAGCTCAACGCCACGATATATAAAAGACCGGCATTAACATCAGCTAACACCAAGCCTACATCAAAAGGAAATACCGCCCATGCAGCCAAGGCTGGGGCCAACATCACCATAGGGGCTAGCAAGAACAAAACCTTATTTGCGCCAGTTGGGATGATGATCTCTTTGAACATCAACTTAACCGCATCAGCAATTGGTTGGCCAAGACCCAACATACGGAAGCCAAAGAAACCAACTCGGTTTGGTCCCTGACGAACCTGCATATGACCAATGACCTTACGCTCGGCGTAGGTGTAATAAGCCACCAACCCCATCAAGGGGAACATGATGAGAGCGATTTTCAGCAGTATCTGAACGACTACTGGTAGTGCGTAATAAACTTCAATCAACGCATCCATTACGCTTTCTCCACGCTGATTGCAGCAAAGCCATTACCGAGCGACGCTGTTTCTGCGACACCGATAGGTAGCCATACGCACTGAGATGCAACCGAATCATCAGCGATTGCCTCAATTTCAACTGTGGCTGCTTCTTGAGTAACGCGGATACGACCCGACGCACCTAATTGAATTTGCTCTGCCAAGTCTGACGCAATGCGTGCCTGACCTTTGAATGAGTCTGGCGTGTGCTGCAGTGCAGTTGAGCGACGCACAACTGAGTCAATCGAGTACATTGGCACATCACCAATACGCTGAATACCACTCACCAAATGACGAGATTGATCAGCACCCTCTGACATTGCATTGGATACTGGCAATTGAGTTTGATCGCCAAGCAACTCATTACGAACATCGTGGCTATCAAGATAATCAAAGCCATCAACATCAACCAAGTTGCCGAGCACGCGTAAAATCTTCCACGCTGGGCGCGACTCACCTGGTGGTGGAACCACACCGGTAAAGCTCTGCACATCACCTTGGTTATTCACTAAGGTGCCAGAAGTTTCAGCAATGACGCCACAAGGCAGAATGACATCTGCCGTTGAAGCCAATACATCTGACATGTGTGAAACAACTGCGATCACTTTCTGATCTGCTAACGCTTCTCGTGCTTGTGCCGCATTGGCCGTATCAAGTTCTAATTCAGCACCCACTACCATCAAGGTATCAGTGCCTCCAGAGAGCATTTGCGATGCATTCATGCCTGATGTTGGAACAGCACCAGCGAAGGTTGCACCCACATCATTTGCACCAAAACCTGTCGTACCCCAAACAACATTCGCAGCTGTCGCAATCGAAGCCGCCAGACGACGCAGGATCGAATAATCCGGATGCATCATGGCCGAGTTGCCCAAAATGATGCTGCCCTGCTCTGCCTCTTTTAGTGTGTTGGCAATGGTTTGATGTGATTCATCGACATCAACCTCAACGCCGCAGGTAGAAAGACCCAAAGCCTTCGCAACGCCAGCAAGCTCAACCACCATGTCAGCGGGTGAACACACCACATCGACATCGAGATCAAAGTTAAACGAGTAAGCCACCGGATTGATTGCCATCACGATACCGCCATCTAAGAAAGATTGACGTAAACGGTGATTCAACATGGGCTGTTCTTTTCTCAGCCAGCTACCAACCAACAATGTTGCTGCATTATCTGCAAGCGCTTCAAAACGCTGGCCGAGCCATTGCAGTGATGGGTTATTTGCATCACCGCGGAAATCCACTTGGCGTAAACGATGATCAATATTCTCGGAATTCAATCCTCGCATTAGCTTGGCAGCTAAATACGCCTCTTCGGTTGTCGCATTAGGCGATACCAACGCACCTAGCTTTTCAGGCGGCGCTGCTTTTAATAAGTTTGCCGCAACCTCTAAGGCTTCATCCCAGTCGGTTTCTTGTAGCTTGCCATTCTCACGAATCATTGGGACTGTAATGCGGTCATCCGCATTAAAACCTTGGTAGGCAAAACGATCTCGGTCCGATAGCCATGTTTGGTTGCACGCCTGATTTTCACGCGGGATAGCACGCATGATTTGATTACGACGAATGTGCCAATGCACATTACTGCCCACACCATCATGCGCAGGGATGCCGTCAGCTTGGGTTAATTCCCAAGAGCGCGCCGTGTATCGGTAAGGCTTTGAGGTCAATGCGCCCACTGGGCACAAGTCAATAATGTTGCCGCTAAGCTCTGAACCCACCGCTTGTTCGATGTACACACCAATGCGCATGTGTTCACCACGGCCGGTTGCGCCCATTTCACGGAGACCTGCGATCTCTGCACCAAAACGAACACAACGTGTGCAGTGAATACAACGTGTCATATCGGTTGCGATCAATGAACCTAAGTTCTCATCACGCACCACACGCTTTTGCTCACTAAATCGAGAAACATCACCACCGTAGCCCATGGCGACATCTTGCAATTCACACTCACCACCCTGGTCACAAATTGGGCAATCCAGTGGGTGATTGATTAATAGGAATTCCATCGTTCCCTTTTGCGCAGCTCGCGCTACAGGTGAACGAGTAAAGACTTTCATTCCATCCGTACACGGGGTTGCGCATGCGGGTAATGGCTTTGGCGCATTCTCAACCTCAACCAAACACATACGACAGTTAGCTGCGACAGATAAGTGCTTGTGATAACAGAAGCGTGGCACCGTAATGCCTGCTTTATCCGTTACCTCGATAAGCATTTGACCTGCAGTCGCATCGAGCTTTTTGCCATCAACTTCTATGGAGATTTGCTGATCACTCATGCGTTACACCATGCACTTCTTGTGTTCAACGTGATAAGCAAATTCATCACGGAAATGTTTAACAAAGCTAGCAACCGGTAATGCTGCTGCATCACCTAATGCACAAATCGTTTTACCCATAATCTTTTGCGCAACGTCATCGAGTAGATCCAGATCTTCCATGCGACCTTGACCATGCTCAATACGCTTAACCACGCGGTGCATCCAGCCAGTACCTTCACGACATGGCGTACATTGACCACACGACTCTTCGTAGTAGAAATAAGAAATACGCTCGAGGATCTTCACCATGCAGTTGGTATCGTCCATTACGATCACCGCACCCGAGCCAAGCATAGAGCCGGCATTTTGAATGCTCTGATAATCCATCGTTAAATCCATCATCACATCACCGGGCAATACGGGTGCTGATGAACCACCTGGGATCACGGCTTTGATCGGACGACCATCTCGCATGCCGCCAGCCATCTCAAGAAGCTCAGCAAATGGCGTACCCATAGGTATTTCATAGTTACCAGGGCGCGCAACATTGCCAGAGATTGAAAACAGTTTTGGGCCACCACTATTTTCAACACCAATCTCACGGAACCAGTCAGGACCTTGACGAACGATATCCGGAATAGACGCTAATGTTTCGGTGTTGTTAATCACCGTCGGACGACCATACAAGCCAAACATCGCAGGGAATGGTGGCTTAAAACGAGGCTGACCTTTTTTGCCTTCGATCGACTCAAGCAATGCAGTCTCTTCGCCACAAATGTAGGCACCCGCACCTAAATGCGTATGAATGTCGTAGCTGAAATCTGTGCCAAGAATATTCTTGCCCAGAAGACCCGCAGCACGCGCTTCTTCTAGCGCCTCTTCGAAACGCTCATACGGTTCCCAGAACTCGCCACGCAGATAGTTGTAACCCGCCACCGCACCAATGGTGTAGCCAGCGATGATCATGCCTTCAATCAACGCGTGTGGGTTATAGCGCGTAATGTCGCGATCTTTAAAGGTGCCCGGCTCACCCTCGTCTGAGTTACAGACGATGTATTTATCACCAGGTGCCGCACGGTTAATAAAGCTCCACTTCAAACCTGTTGGGAAGCCCGCACCACCACGACCACGAAGGCCCGATTTTTTCACCATCTCAATGATGTCTTCAGGTGGGGTCTTGTTTTCCAAGATCTGCTTCAGCGCTTCATAACCACCTTCGCTGACATAGGTATCCAGCTTCCAAGAACGATCCTTGTGCAAGGTACGGAAACAAACTTCATTCGCCATAACTTACTCCAAACCATCCAAAATCTGATCGATCAACTCAGGGGTTAGGTTCTCGTAATACGAGTGACCGATTTGCATCATCGGCGCTCCACCACAGGCACCCAAACACTCAACCTCTTTGATGCTGAACTTGCCGTCAGGGGTAACTTCACCAAAACCTTTAACACCTAAACGCTTCTTTAGATGATCAAAGAGCCCATCTGATCCATTGATCATGCACGACACATTCGTACACAAGCAGATCTTGTGACGACCAACTGGCTTGTGTTCGTACATTGAGTAAAAAGTCGCCACTTCATAAACCGCAATTGGCGGCATATCGAGATAATCAGCAACCTGATCCATAAGTTCTTTTGTGAGATGCCCGCCATTCATATCCTGAACAATTGTCAGCGAAGCCATACAGGCCGATTGACGCCACTCATCAGGATACTTAGCGATCTCTTTATTAATTTGCGCACGCACTTCAGGCGTAAACAACGCATCTTTATCTTCGACTTTGGCGACGCGAATTTGCGGCTCGTCACGCATACTCATCGGTCGATCTCTCCAAATACGATATCCATGGTGCCGATAATCGCCACCACGTCGGCCAACATGTGGCCCTTTGCCATTTCGTTCATTGCTGCCAAATGGGTAAAACCAGGTGCACGCACTTTAAGACGGTAAGGTTTGTTAGCACCATCAGAGACGATGTAGCAGCCAAACTCACCCTTAGGTGCTTCAACCGCGGCATACACCTCACCTTCTGGCGGACAGAAGCCTTCAGTAAATAGTTTGAAGTGGTGAATCAATGATTCCATGTCACCCTTCATATCCGAACGCTTTGGTGGCGAGATCTTATGATCTTCAATCATCACCGGACCTGGGTTTTCACGCAGCCATGCAACACATTGCTTAATGATGCTTGCTGATTGGCGCATCTCTGCAACGCGCACAAGATAACGGTCATAGCAATCACCGTTGGTGCCAATCGGAATATCAAAATCCATATTGTTGTAAGCCGCATAAGGCTGCTTCTTACGCAAATCCCATGCGATACCTGAACCACGCAGCATCGGACCAGTAAAGCCAAGCTGACGTGCACGTTCTGGCGTAACAACACCAATGCCTACAGTACGCTGCTTCCAAATACGGTTATCCGTAAGCAAGGTTTCATATTCATCAACCAAGCCAGGGAAGCGATCAGCAAAATCTTCAATGAAGTCGAGTAATGAGCCTTCACGATTCGCATTACGACGCTTAGCGTCCTTCTCACTGCAAAAACGACCTGCTTCAAAACGAGGCATCTGATCAGGCAAGTCACGGTACACACCACCGGGACGGTAGTAAGTCGCGTGCATACGAGCACCAGAGACAGCCTCGTAACAATCCATCAAGTCTTCACGCTCACGGAAGCAGTACAAGAACATTGTCATTGCACCAACGTCGAGTGCGTGCGTACCGAGCCACATCAGGTGGTTCAAAATACGTGTGATCTCGTCATACATGGTGCGAATGTATTGCGCGCGAATCGGCGCTTCGACACCCACAAGCTTTTCAATAGCACGCACATAGCCGTGCTCGTTACACATCATCGAAACGTAATCGAGTCGATCCATGTAACCAATTGATTGGTTGTATGGCTTACTTTCAGCGAGCTTTTCGGTACCACGGTGCAACAAGCCAACGTGCGGATCAGCACGCTCGATAACCTCGCCATCCATCTCAAGAACCAAACGCAATACACCGTGCGCAGCTGGGTGAGCTGGACCAAAATTCAATGTGTAGTTACGAATCTCAGGCATTGTCAGCCTCCGCTGGTTCCTCTACTTCAGGCTTCCAGCCCTCTTCGTAACGCAAGTCATCACGAATAACACGCGGCACTAAAGTGCGCGGCTCAATGCTGACTGGCTGATAAATCACGCGACGCTGTTCGGCGTCGTAGCGCATCTCTACCTCACCAATCAGTGGGAAGTCTTTACGGAATGGATGACCAATAAAGCCATAGTCGGTCAGGATGCGACGCAAATCGGGATGCCCTGCAAACAAGATGCCGTATAAATCGAACGTTTCACGCTCATGCCAGTTAGCACTTGCCCAAACCGAAGTAACTGAATCCACGATAGGCTGACGCGCATCGAGGTAGGTTTTAACGCGCATACGCACATTGTGTGCAATTGAAATCAGGTGATAAGTCACCGCAAAACGATTTTCCGGATCACATTCCGGCTTATTGCGATCAACGCCTCGAGAGAAGCCGCCTTCAGTCGACTTAGTCACCCATTCAGACTTACCGTAATCGGCATAATCGACACCGACCACATCGATACAGCTATCCATTGAGATATCTTTGTGACGACGCAGCAGCTGCATTACCGCAAGTAGCTGTTCGCGAGGTACCGTTAACGTCACCTCTTCATATTCGCGCTTGATAGACCAACCCTCGAAATCTTCGAGGCGTTCTTCCAGCGCATCCACTAAGTCATCTAAACGATCTTCGTAACTCATCGTGAACTCTCGACTTAGCGGGCTATGGTGTTGGTACGACGAATTTTGTCGTGCAACTGGAGAATGCCGTAAAGCAGCGCTTCAGCGGTTGGCGGACAACCCGGCACATAAACATCGACCGGCACAATACGATCACACCCACGAACCACCGAATAAGAATAGTGATAATAACCACCGCCATTCGCGCAAGAACCCATTGAAATTACCCAACGAGGCTCAGCCATCTGGTCATAAACCTTGCGTAGCGCAGGTGCCATTTTGTTAACTAAGGTGCCAGCAACAATCATCACGTCAGACTGACGAGGCGATGGACGGAAGACCATGCCAAAACGGTCAATATCGTAGCGAGATGCCGCTGCGTGCATCATTTCAACCGCGCAGCACGCCAAGCCAAAGGTCACAGGCCACATCGAGCCAGTGCGTGCCCAGTTGATGAGTTTGTCAGCAGAGGTGGTAACAAAACCCTGCTCAAGAACGCCTTCTATTCCCATTCCAGCGCCCCCTTCTTCCATTCGTAAATAAAGCCAACAACAAGCAGGCCTAAGAAAATCATCATTGCCCAGAAACCCGCCATACCGATGTCATCAAGCGCCACCGCCCATGGGAAAAGGAAAGCGATCTCAAGGTCGAAAATTATGAAGAGAATTGCCACGAGGTAATAACGCACATCAAATTTCATGCGCGCGTCTTCAAACGCCTCGAAACCACACTCAAACGGTGAGTTTTTTGCGGGGTCAGGACGGCTTGGAGCTAAAGCCAAACCAATACCAAGGACCAGCATGCCAACGACAATACCAGCCCAGATGAAAACTAAGATTGGCAGATAGTTTTCCAGCACTCTGCCACCTCCACTACTTGTTTATTATTTTATTATTTAAGGGCAATTTAACGGACAAAGCTTAGCTAGGGATAGACCTTAGTGTCAAATCAAGCGCCCCCTACAAGCTATTGATTTTATAGGTCAATTTATTATTTTTTCTGGGCATAAAAAAACGGTATCAACATTTCTATCGATACCGTTTTGAATTGGTGCCCAAGGCCGGACTTGAACCGGCACAGCCTAAGCTACCACCCCCTCAAGATGGCGTGTCTACCAATTCCACCACTTGGGCTAACTCTTATTTAACAGTCGGTACGTCCGATCCGTCGTTCTTCGGCGCTGCAGCTTCAGGGATCACTGGCAAATCAGTTTGCGCAGGCTGAGCCGCAACCGGTTGCTCAACAGCAGCATTTGCCATCACTGAGCCTTTATCGCTGGTATTCATCGCAAAGTAAGCCAAAGCCAAACTTGTAATGAAAAAAGCAATCGCTAATACGCCCGTCGTACGTGACAGGAAGTTACCCGCACCCGATGAGCCAAAAACACTTCCAGCGCCGCCAGCACCAAATGCTGCACCCATATCCGCACCCTTACCGTGCTGAATAAGGATCAAGCCAACAAGGCCGATCGCTAAAAACAAATGAACAACAACAAGTACTGTTTCCATAACCTAATCTTCGTTTTGCTTAACGGTTAGCCGCTGTGCATACCGCCAAGAAATCATCGGGCTTCAATGAAGCACCACCAATCAAACCACCGTCGATATCCGCTTGAGCCATCAACTCAGCAGCATTCGCAGGGTTCATGCTGCCACCGTAAAGAATCTGAATCTTTTCAGCGACAGTCGCATCTTTTTCAGCAATACGTGCACGAATAAACGCATGCACTTCTTGCGCTTGCTCTGGAGACGCAGTCACACCAGTACCAATCGCCCAAACAGGCTCATACGCAATAACGCCTTCGCCCAGCATTGCGATACCACAGTGCTCGATTACCGCATCAACTTGACGCGCAATCACCTGCTCCATCACACCACCTTCGCGCTCTTCCAATGTCTCACCAATGCAGAACAAAGGAATCAAACCGTTTTTACGCGCAGCTGAGAATTTCTCCGCCACTTGCTGATCGGTCTCGCCGTGATACTGACGACGCTCAGAGTGACCAATGATCACGAACTTTGCACCGAAGTCAGTCAGCATTGAGCCCGCTGTTTCACCGGTGTAGGCACCAGAGTCATGAATCGAGACATCCTGACCACCCCACGCAATCGCAGAGCCACTCAGTGAAGCCTGCACATCAGCCAAATAAGCATGTGGGCAACAAACCGCAACCTCAGCAGTAGTAACCGTTGAAATACCTGCTTTAAGACCATCCAACAACGCTTTTACGCTGTCACGAGAGCCATTCATTTTCCAGTTACCGGCGACTAAAGGTTGACGCATCTTTTACCTACTTCTCTTTTATTCTGAGCACATTACAAGGCGGCGTACTTTACCGGCACAAGCCTTTAAAATCAACGCATTTAGCCGCGTTTTACAGGGTGGGATTTAGAGCGTAGAACGCACCGCGTCGGCAATTTGCTCCGCTTTGCGCTGCACCTGATCAGCATCAGATCCTTCAACCATCACGCGAATAAGCGGCTCAGTACCTGATGGGCGCAAAAGCACTCGACCACTGTCACCCATTTCAGCCTCTACCGCCGCAACGGCTTCGGTTACCTGAGGCTTTTGCATGATCTCTTTCGCAACAGCGTCGCCCAATTTAACGTTAATCAGAACCTGCGGATATTTGGTCATGCCCGAGCACAGCTCAGCCAAGCTTTTGCCAGTTTTATTCATTTCCGCCAGCACCTGAAGAGCAGACACAATGCCATCGCCGGTTGTGGTGCGATCTAAACAGATAATGTGACCTGACGGCTCACCGCCGATCACCCAATCTTCTTTGAGTAATTTTTCGAGGATATACCGGTCACCAACATTCACACGGGACAGACCGATACCCTTTTCTTTAAGTGCGACCTCAAGACCGAGATTGGTCATCAAGGTACCGACCACATCTCCACGCATGGCATTGCTACTTAGGCGAGACAACGCGAGAACATAAAGCACCTCGTCGCCATCACGAATCTCACCGTCAGCATCAACCATAACCAAGCGGTCACCATCGCCATCCAATGAGATGCCAATATCTGCACGAAGCTCTTTAACAACCGCTGCCAAATTCTCAGGATGCGTCGCGCCAACACCTTCATTGATATTTAAACCGTCGGGTTCATTACCAACAGCAATCACATCAGCACCGAGCTCACGGAATACATCTGGAGCAATGTGGTACGTCGCACCATTTGCGCAATCCACCACTACACGCAGACCTTTTAAAGAAAGGCGCGAAGGAATGGTCGATTTACAAAATTCAATATAACGGCCTCGCGCATCTTCAATACGCTTAACTTTACCGAGCGCCTCTGACGCAACCGTTGTCATTGGTTGGTCCAACATCGCTTCTATCTCAAGCTCAACTTCATCCGGGAGCTTCTCGCCACCGGCTGAGAAAAACTTGATGCCGTTATCGTAATAAGGATTGTGTGATGCGCTGATCACAATGCCCGCACTGGCTCGCAAAGTTCTTGTCAGATACGCAATTGCAGGGGTTGGCATTGGACCAAGGAGTCGCACATCTAAGCCTGCAGCAGATAGTCCTGCTTCAAGCGCTGACTCAAACATATAACCGGAGATACGGGTGTCTTTACCGATCAGCACTTTACCGCCGGACTCACCACCAAGCACTTTGCCGGCAGCCCAACCGAGCTTTAAGACAAACTCAGGATTGATGACCGCATCACCAACACGACCACGTACACCATCTGTTCCAAAATATTTGCGACTCATCTTTGCATCCTTGTTATTGGTTATTAATTGCCTTCCATAGTTTCAACGCATCGATTGTTTCGGCTACGTCATGAACTCTGAGTATTTTCGCCCCTTTTTCCCAGGCAAGCAACGCAGCAGCAACACTACCCGGCATTCTCTCTGATGTCTCGCGACCCGTAATCTGGCCTAACATCGATTTGCGCGATACACCGACAAGCACCGCAAAGCCATGTGCCGCGAGGCGCGGAATGGCATTAAACAATGCCAGATTGTGTTCAAGCGTCTTTCCAAAGCCAAACCCTGGATCAATACAAATCTGTGATTTTGCGACCCCAGCATCAAGCAATATCTGCGCTTGATTGAGCAGAAAGCGCTCAACATCGGCCACAACATCAGAATACTGAGGATCGGCTTGCATGGTTCTTGGCTCACCCTGCATGTGCATCAAACACACTGGCACATTCATTCCAGCCATAAGCGACATGGCACCCTCAGCGCGTAAGGCATTCACGTCATTGATCATCGACGCCCCAGCAGCCACTGCCTGACGCATCACTTCCGTCTTACTGGTATCCACAGAAATGCCAATCTCAAATCGCTCGCGAATCGCAGCGACCACAGGAATTACTCTATCGAGCTCATCTTGCTCAGAGACTGCTTGAGCACCCGGGCGAGTAGATTCGCCACCAACATCAACCAGTGTCGCGCCTTCTCTCTGCATCATGTCCACTTGACGCAGTGCATCATCAAGTACCGTGAATCGACCGCCATCCGAGAAAGAGTCAGGCGTGACATTCAAGATGCCCATCACCTGTGCTTGAGAAAGATCAATCGTTGCCATTTAAACCTGTCCATAAAAAAACCGGGAGCAAGCTCCCGGTTCTTACGTTACATCAAGCGAATGATTAATGCTGACCTGCAGGACCACCAATTGGCTTTTCTGCTTTGTCATCCTCTTTCGCTTTAGCTGATGGCGCATTACCGCCAGGGGTATCACCTGAATCATCACCCCAACCTGTTGGCGGACGAGGATCACGACCTTCCATAATGTCGGCAATCTGCTCGCTATCAATGGTCTCAAACTTCATCAAGGCATCTGCCATTGCATGCAGCTTATCCATGTTGTCTTTCAAGATAGCTTCTGCACGATCGTAGTTGTTATCAATCAGCGAACGGATCTCTTCATCTATCGCATGTGCTGTGTCATCCGACATGGCTTTGTGCTGTGTCACAGAACGACCTAAGAAAACTTCGCCTTCATCTTCACCATACGCCAATGGACCCATGCGATCTGAAAGACCCCATTTAGTTACCATGTTTCGTGCAATGTCAGTCGCACGCATGATGTCGTTAGAAGCACCCGTCGTCACCGAGTTATCACCGAAGATAATGGCCTCAGCAATACGACCACCAAACAAACTAGAGATCTGACTCTCAAGATGCTCTTTGCTATGGCTATAACGATCTTCTTCTGGCAAGAACATAGTCACACCTAAAGCACGGCCACGAGGAATGATCGACACTTTGTAAACTGGATCATGTGATGGCACTTTCAAACCAACGATCGCGTGACCTGCTTCGTGATAAGCCGTTAAACGCTTCTCGTCCTCTTTCATTGCCATTGATCGGCGCTCAGCACCCATCATGATTTTGTCTTTGGCTTTCTCCATGTCATCCATGTCGACCAAGCGCTTGTCCGCACGAGCAGCGAACAACGCCGCCTCGTTAACCAAGTTCGCAAGATCAGCACCAGAGAAACCTGGCGTACCGCGCGCAATAACCGATGCATTCACATCATCTGCCATTGGCACTTTACGCAAATGCACTTTCAGGATTTGTTCGCGACCCAAGATGTCTGGCAAGCCAACAACCACCTGACGGTCAAAACGACCAGGGCGCAACAACGCAGGGTCAAGTACGTCTGGGCGGTTAGTTGCCGCAATCACGATGACGCCTTCGTTGCCTTCGAAACCATCCATCTCAACCAGCAATTGGTTCAAGGTCTGCTCACGCTCATCGTGACCACCACCTAGACCTGCGCCACGATGACGACCGACTGCATCGATCTCGTCGATGAAGATAATGCATGGAGCATGCTTTTTAGCTTGTTCGAACATATCGCGAACACGAGATGCACCGACACCTACAAACATTTCAACAAAATCAGAGCCTGAAATGGTGAAGAAAGGCACCTTGGCTTCGCCGGCAATCGCACGCGCCAAAAGGGTTTTACCTGTACCTGGAGGGCCAACCATCAAGACACCTTTTGGAATCTTGCCGCCCAGTTTTTGGAACTTGCTTGGGTCCTTTAAGAAGTCGACCAGCTCTTTAACTTCTTCTTTGGCTTCTTCACAGCCAGCAACGTCAGCAAAGTTAACCTTCACTTGATCTTCGGTCAGCATGCGCGCCTTACTTTTACCAAAAGACATAGCGCCGCGACCGCCGCCGCCACCTTGCATCTGGCGCATAAAGAAGATCCAGAGTGCAATCAATACAAAGAGTGGGAACCAGTTAATCAGGATCTGCCACAGAACCGATGGCTCTTCTGGCTTTTTAACTTTGAACTCGACATTGTTTTTCAGCAGGTCACTGACCAACCAAATGTCATGCGGCGCTGTCGTTTCGAAACGCGCACCTGAATATGTCGAACCGGTAATGATGGTCGAGCGACCCATTTCGGTCAGCGTCACATCCTTAACGTTGTTTGACTTAACTTCCTCAACAAACTTCGAATATGACAACTCAGGCATGTTCGAACGAGGTGAATTGAAGCTATTGAATACCGTCATCAGAACGACCGCGATGATCACCCAAAGTACGATATTTTTTGTCATGTCATTCACAAGCTTTTCCTCTGCCACCTCTACCACTGGGCGGCTTTTCCTTCTAATAATCGTAAGCTACTACGCTTTAAAGTTCCCTGCTACCAAATAAACCTCACGGCTTTTAGGGCGAGATGCCTTAGGCTTTCGTGTCACAAGCTTGCCAAAGCTTTGTTTTACATCACGAAAATACTCATCAAAGCCCTCCCCCTGGAAAACCTTGGTGACATATCCACCACCCGGACGAAGCACCTGTCGACAAAAATCGAGAGCAAGTTCGCACAGATACATAGCCCGAGGCTGATCTACAGCAGTCATACCACTTACATTGGGGGCCATATCCGAAATAACAAGGTCTACCTGCCGGCCATCAAGCACATCTAATAGCTGGTTGAGCACCTCTTCCTCACGGAAATCACCCTGAATGAAGGGAACATCATGAATCGGCGTGATCTCAAGCAAATCAAGGCCGATCACGACACCTTTTTCGCCGACTAGGTTTTTCGCCACCTGGAGCCAACCGCCCGGCGCAGCGCCTAAATCCACAATAACCTGACCTGGCTTGATCATTTTGTCGCGCTCTTGCAACTCCAGCAGCTTATAAGCCGCACGAGACCGATAACCGTCCTTTTGGGAACGCTTCACATACTCGTCATTCACATGACGCTGCATCCACTGGTGACTACTTTTTGATCTAGCCATGCTGAAAAATCATTTTTTATTTAAAAATCACAGCGTTAATCGCAATTTTGCTATCAACGATGCCTACAAATCGTTATATTACGCGCCTTTTTACACCAAGGCCGAATCAATGCCACTGTCTAACGCCCAAACCCGCCATCTACGCAGCCTTGCGCATCACCTCAAACCTGTCGTTTGGGTAGGTCAGCACGGCCTGAGAGATAGTGTGATGGATGAAATTACACTCGCGTTAGACACTCACGAGCTGATCAAAGTCAAAATTGCTGCCGAGAAGGAAGAGCGCTTAGACACTATCGCTAAGATCACGGAAAGCACTGGCGCTGAGCTGATTCAACACATTGGGCAGATAGCGATTCTTTTCCGTCGCAACACTAAGAAGCCAAAAGTAGCGCTACCTTCAGCCTAAAGCCTAAACGTAACGAACTTCCAAAATCTCGAACTCATGGGTGCCGCCTGGCACTTCCATGACAACCTCATCACCCTCTTCTTTGCCAATCAAAGCACGGGCAACAGGTGAAGAGACTGAAATCTTATTGATCTTGATATCCGCCTCATCAACGCCAACGATCTGATAGGTCTTTTCTTCGTCTGTATTGATATCCAACAAAACGACCGTTGAGCCGAACACAACTTTGCCATTGGCATTTAGCGTGGTGACATCAATGATTTGCGCGTGCGATAACTTTGCTTCGATATCTTTAATGCGGCCTTCGATAAAACCTTGCTGTTCACGCGCTGCATGATATTCAGCGTTTTCTTTCAAGTCGCCGTGCTCGCGCGCTTCAGAAATCGCAGCGATCACTGCGGGGCGTTTAACTTGTTTTAGCTCACTTAACTCAGCACGAAGTTTTTCCGCACCAGCGAGTGTCATTGGATGCTTATCCATGGCTTATTCCTTTATGACTGCAGCGAACGCAGACTATTAACAGTGACTTCATCAGGGTGACGCAGCGCCATCACCGCGGCTTCTGCACCATTGATTGTAGTGAAGTAACTGACTTTGTGTTGTGAAGCAGAGGCACGAATAGAACGTGAATCGAGAATCGCCTGCTTACCTTCAGTGGTGTTCATGATGATAGAGAACTCATTGTTCTTAATCATATCGACAACATGTGGACGACCTTCCGCTACCTTGTTGACGATCTCACACTCAATACCCGCTGCTTTAATTTCGCGCGCAGTACCACGGGTTGCTGCAATCTCAAAACCAAGTTCTTTAAGATCCTTAGCCACCTGAACAGCACGCTGACGATCCAGCTCGCGAACAGAAATCAATGCCTTGCCTGAACGCGGCAAACACTGACTGCCACCTTCTAAGCCTTTTGCAAAGGCTGCACCGAAAGTGGGTGCAACACCCATCACTTCACCAGTCGACTTCATCTCAGGACCCAAGATGGTATCGATGCCTGGGAATTTATTGAATGGGAATACCGCTTCCTTAACGTAATAGTGCTTAGGAATGATTTCCTCTAACTCGCCCTGCTCAGCTAACGACTTACCTGCCATACAACGCGCAGCAATCTTTGCCAAAGGACGACCCGTCGCTTTAGAAACAAACGGAACCGTACGAGATGCGCGAGGGTTCACCTCAAGCAGATAAATATCATCATCCTTAATGGCAAACTGCGTATTCATCAAACCAACAACATTCAAGCCATGCGCTAGCGCCTTGATTTGTTCACGCATGCGATCCTGAACTTCTTGGTTCAAGCGTGTAAGGCGGCAATGAACACGCCGAGTCACCAGAGTGCACACCCGCTTGCTCGATATGCTCCATGATGCCGCCGATCAAAACATCTTTGCCGTCACAAATCGCATCGATATCCACTTCGATTGCATCATCTAAGAAACGATCCAGTAGCACAGGCGAATCATTCGACACGCTAACCGCTTCACGCATGTAACGTTCTAAATCTTCGTTATCGTGAACAATCTCCATAGCGCGGCCGCCCAATACATACGATGGACGTACCACTAATGGATAACCAATTTCTTCAGCAAGCTTAACCGCCTGATCTTCAGCGGTCGCTGTACGGTTAGGTGGCTGCTTAAGACCTAAGTCATCAACCAGCTTTTGGAAACGCTCACGGTCTTCTGCCAAGTCGATTGAATCTGGCGAGGTACCAATGATTGGCGCACCTGCAGCTTCTAATTCTTCAGCAAGCTTCAATGGCGTCTGACCACCATACTGAACAATGATGCCTTTCGGCTGTTCTTTATGGATGATCTCAAGCACGTCTTCGAGCGTCAGCGGCTCAAAGTACAAACGGTCTGATGTGTCGTAGTCAGTTGATACTGTCTCTGGGTTACAGTTCACCATGATGGTTTCGTAACCATCGTCACGCATCGCAAATGCCGCGTGACAACAACAGTAGTCAAACTCAATACCCTGACCAATCCGGTTAGGACCGCCGCCTAACACCATAATCTTGTCTCGATTGGTTGGCTCAGACTCACACTCTTCTTCATAAGTTGAGTACATATAGGCCGTATCTGAAGCAAATTCAGCCGCACAGGTATCAACACGTTTATAAACAGGTCGAACACCTAGCTCATGACGCTTAGCGCGCAACTCAGCCTCTTTGATGTTCAACAAATCAGCCAAACGTGCATCAGAGAAACCTTTACGCTTCAAACGATACATACGGTCAGCATCAATCGCTGCAAGACCATTCTCGCTAACCGCTTTCTCTTCTTTAATCAGGTCTTCAATTTGCACCAAGAACCATGGATCGATCTTAGTGATCTCAAAGACCTCTTCGAGTGACATGCCAATGCGGAAAGCATCGCCGACATACCAAAGACGGTCTGCACTTGGCTGACGAATCTCATTCTTAATCTTCTTAAGCGCCGCCTCACCGGTAGTCTTAACCATTGAGTCAAAACCATTCTTACCCGTCTCAAGACCACGCAACGCTTTTTGCATTGATTCTTGGAAGGTACGACCGATTGCCATTACCTCGCCCACTGATTTCATCTGGGTTGTTAGGCGCGCATCCGCTTGTGGGAATTTTTCAAACGCAAAGCGTGGAACCTTGGTCACGACATAGTCGATGGATGGCTCGAATGATGCTGGCGTTACACCACCGGTAATGTCATTACTCAACTCATCCAAGGTGTAACCAACTGCCAACTTTGCCGCCACCTTCGCAATCGGGAAGCCGGTTGCTTTTGAAGCCAACGCAGAAGAACGAGATACGCGTGGATTCATCTCAATGATGATCATGCGTCCGTTCTCAGGGTTTATTGAGAACTGCACATTTGAACCACCGGTATCGACACCAATCTCGCGCAATACCGCCAAAGAGGCATCACGCATGATTTGATATTCCTTATCGGTCAATGTTTGAGCAGGGGCGACGGTTATCGAGTCGCCAGTATGCACACCCATTGGGTCAAAGTTCTCAATCGAGCAAACAATGATGCAGTTGTCGTTACGATCACGCACAACCTCCATCTCGTACTCTTTCCAACCCGCGATCGACTCTTCAATCAACAACTCATTGGTTGGCGATAGATCCAAGCCACGAATACAGATCTCTTCAAATTCTTCTTTGTTGTAAGCAATACCGCCACCAGATCCACCCATGGTGAAAGATGGACGAATAATGGTTGGGAAACCGATCGTCGCTTGAACCTGATGCGCCTCTTCTAAAGAGTGTGCAATCGCAGAACGCGGCATATCCAAACCGATCTTGAGCATTGCCTGACGGAAACGATCACGGTCTTCAGCTTTATCAATCGCATCCTTATTGGCGCCGATCATCTCGACATTAAATTTCTCAAGCACGCCTTCACGATCGAGATCCAAAGCGCAGTTCAATGCCGTTTGGCCACCCATCGTAGGCAACAAAGCATCTGGACGCTCTTTCTCGATAATCGCCGCAACGGTGCGCCAAGTAATAGGCTCGATATACACCGCATCCGCCATATCGGGGTCGGTCATGATGGTTGCAGGGTTCGAGTTCACCAAGATCACGCGGAAACCTTCTTCGCGTAACGCTTTACACGCTTGGGCACCGGAGTAGTCAAATTCACACGCCTGTCCGATCACAATCGGTCCCGCGCCTATGATGAGAATGCTCTTTATGTCTGTACGTTTTGGCATGTCGTGCTCGTGCAATAAAAGAGGACTTAACGTCCCCTACTTCAATTCATTATTTACTGGTTCATCAATTCGATGAAATGGTCAAAGACCGGTGCCACATCGTGCGGTCCCGGGCTTGCCTCCGGGTGGCCTTGAAAACCGAAGGCCGGCTTATCAGTTCGATGGATACCTTGAATCGAACCATCAAACAAAGAGGCATGCGTCACACGCAATGTGTTTGGCATGCTTTGCTCATCAACCGCAAAACCGTGGTTCTGGCTTGAGATCATCACCGTCTTGTCATCTAAGTTTTGCACCGGATGGTTCGCACCATGGTGACCAAACTTCATCTTCATCGTTTTGGCATCACTCGCAAGCGCCAACAATTGATGCCCCAAGCAAATACCAAAAGTCGGCTTACCTGAATCAACAATCGTCTTAATTGCATCAATGGCGTAATCACATGGCTCTGGATCGCCAGGACCATTTGATAAAAAGACGCCATCGGGATTCATTGCCATAACATCTTCAGCTGGTGTTTTTGCAGGAACAACCGTCAAGCGGCAGCCGCGATCAACCAACATACGAAGAATGTTGCGCTTAACGCCAAAGTCATAAGCGACAACATGGAATTTTTGATCTTCAGCAGCAACCGTTTGATGGCCATGCTCTAGTGACCAGCTCGTCTCATTCCACTCATACGCTGCTTTGGTGGTGACTTCCTTAGCCAAATCCATTCCCTTAAGACCAGGGAAAGCTTTAGCCGCAGCCAGTGCGGTTGCCTCATCCACTGAATCACCTGCAAGAATGCAGCCCGCTTGGGCGCCTTTCTCACGCAAGATTCGGGTTAGACGACGGGTATCGATATCTGCGATACCGACAATATTATGCTCACGAAGGTATGCATCCAGTGCTTGTTCACTGCGGAAGTTACTCACCAGAAGCGGTAGATCTCGAATCACCAAGCCTGCAGCGTAAATATCACCCGACTCTTCGTCTTCTTTATTTACACCGGTGTTGCCAATGTGCGGATAGGTCAAGGTGACAATCTGACGCGCATATGAGGGATCAGTCAGTATCTCTTGATATCCGGTGAGGGCTGTATTGAAAACCACTTCACCAACGGTCTGGCCGTCAGCACCGATCGATTGACCGCGAAAAACGCTGCCATCTTCAAGAACTAAAATCGCTGGTTTGCTCATTGTCACGCACACAAGTGGCCGAAAAAGTTCTCAATTGGGATCCAATTCGGCTAGGGTTCAGGGGCTTGGGTAGAGTCAACTCTGACGGCTAACTCTGAGAAAGAAATTGTACGCGAGTCCTCCCCCTGGTGCTAGGCGAAATCTTACAAAATTCTTTAATAATTGAATTCTTTCAGGCTTTTTTCAGTGCCTGCTCAGTCCAAGCAATCAAACCAGCCGCATCAAGCGCGCCAGATAGTCGATCGATCTCTCTACCCTTGTGGATCAACATCAGCGTTGGAATGCTACGAATACCAAATTGACCCGCCAGACCTGACTGCTGCTCAGTATTGACCTTAAGCAATCTCACCCGCGGCTCTAGCTTTGTCGCCGCCTGACTAAATGCCGGCGCCATCATTTTGCAAGGGCCACACCATGGTGCCCAAAAGTCGACCAATAAGGGCACTTCACCCTTACTCACATGTTTCGCAAAGCTCACCGCATCCACATCAACAGGCATGCCTTGAAAAAGCATTGACTTGCAATGACCACACTTAGCCTCTTTGGCGCGCTCAACAGGTGCTCGATTAACACCACCACAACTTGGGCAAACCATCTGGATAGGATCTGACATACATTTACTCCATATCAATGCCTCTTAAATTGTGGCAAGTTAGGCAAATTCAAGTTGAAAGCTTGTATTACCGCCCCTATTTCATGCAGATGACGACCAACAAGGCTTTATATAGATGAGCGAATCACCTTTTATCATTGATTTAACGTTAGAAAATTTTGAACAGGTTGTTCTGCGCGACTCCCAACAGACACCGGTTCTTATCGATTTTTGGGCCAGCTGGTGCCAACCCTGCCAAATCTTAATGCCGCTTCTCAGCAAACTAGCAGAGGAATACCAAGGCAAATTCATTCTGGCGAAACTCAATACCGAAGAGCAGCAGGAGATTGCGGCACAGTTCGGCATTCGCAGCATTCCTACTGTCAAACTATTCAAAGATGGCGCTCAAGTGGATGAGTTTGCTGGCGCACTGCCAGAAGCTGACATTCGCACCTTCTTGGATAAGCACATCCCTCGTGAAACCAACTCTGTCCTACCGCAAGCCGAACAAATGATGGCGATGGGAC
This sequence comes from Gammaproteobacteria bacterium, assembly GCA_038146785.1. Lineage (GTDB taxonomy): Bacteria > Pseudomonadota > Gammaproteobacteria > Chromatiales > Chromatiaceae > VMDJ01. Next base: position 118,856 of record JAYQSI010000005.1, on the reverse strand, counting down.
AATTTGCTGAAGCACTTGAACTGCTCGCACCAGCCCAAGCAGCCGATCCAAACAATTATTTGATCCTGATCGCGATGGCGAAAGCACATGCAGCGCTTGGCAATTTCGATGCTGCAAAATTTGCCATTGATGCCCTACCAGAAGATCAACAAAACTCACCTGAGATCAGCAAGATCCGTGGTCAGCTTCACTTTGCCGAACTCACACCAGACCCAACCAGCATCACAGCAGCAGAAGCTGCTCTGGAAAAAGATGCCAACGACCATCAGTCTCGTTACACCCTTGCGCTTCGCGATATCACTCAAGGGCAGATTGAATCTGCGATTCAGCAATTGCTTGGCATCATGATGCGCGAGCTGAACTGGAATGATGATGCCGCTCGCAAAACACTCATCCAATTACTCGACATGCTGGGAGACGATCCAATCGTTAATCAAGCACGTCGCCAAATGTTTAACCTCATGCACTAGGAACACTCATGACACCCGAACAACAAATGCAAATGGAAGCGCTCGCATGGCGCAAGCTCGTTTCTCACTTTCAAAAGCGTAAAGATGTGCAAAACATTGACCTGATGAACATGGCCGGCTTCTGCCGCAACTGCATGTCAAAGTGGTTAATGGGTGGCGCCAAAGACGTCGGCATCGAAATGGATTACGACCAAGCGCGAGAGATTGTGTACGGCATGACTTACGATGAATGGAAGAACAACCACCAAGAAAAAGCCACTCAAGAGCAGCTTGATAAATACAACGCCCTAAAGCCAGATCAAATTACTGAATAAGGCTCGAGTGTCAGCACACGGATGTGCTCTTGCTCCACTTGCCAACGCACATTCCAAGCACCTAACGCAGTGCCATACACCTGCTCATCGGTCTTCTCTTTTTTATACGCAGGTCGTGGATCAAACCCCAATGTTTGCTCGATTAATTGCTTTAACGCATCGCCATCTGGCAATTGTTGTAACTGCTGATTAGCGCTCTCATCAAACACTACCGCTATCTCAGTTGGGGCGCCCTCAGCAAAACCACTGGCCGCATCCAACACTGCGTCGACATACGGCACGTAAGGTTTGATATCAATAATGGGGGTGTCATTCACGAGATCTAGACCACTGACCGTAATCACACCACGCTGCTTATCTATCGATTCGATCTTCAACACCGATAGCCCTAAATTATTCGGTCGAAACGGCGAGCGACTGGCAAACACACCGATATTGGCATTGCCCCCTAAACGCGGCGGCCTCACCGATAGCTTCGCCTGACCATCACAACGATCAAATACAAAGATCACCCAAAGATGAGAAAAGCCTTCTAGACCTTCTAACGCCTCAGCTTTTGCATAATCGGCAGATAAACATAACTTACCCAAAGCCGCCTTAACTAAACCAGGCTGACGGGGCGTACCAAATTTCTCAGCATAAGGAGACTCCACCCTACCGATTGGATGGATCACATAAGAATCTTTCGGTGTTTGCTTTGACATAACGACATGATACCGACGTCAAACAAAAGCGCGAGATCAATCGCGTCTTAACTCATCCTTAACCGCAATCGGTGTTGGGAAACGCGCAACCACTAGATAAGACGAGATCAAGAAGGTCATCAAGGTTGCCAGTTGCACCATATAAGATGCTTTAGCACTGAGCGCGCCCACCTCAACAGCCAAAACAACCACAAGCAAAGAGAACTCACTCATCTGACCCAAACGGTATCCAACCTCATGTGAGCGCTTTTCAGACTCACCGATACCTAGAAGCAGCTTCTTAAAGATCCATGGCTTTAACAGCATCAAACCAACCGCCAATAAGGCCGCAGGTAAAAGAACATCGTTAATCTGTGACAAATCAAACCCGGCGCCCAACGAGAAGAAGAACAGCACCAAGAAGAAGTCACGCAACGGCTTTAGGCTTTCTGCAATAAATAGTGCGATGGGACTACTCGCCAACGTGATGCCTGCAATAAAGGCTCCGATCTCAGCAGACAAGCCAAATAACATCGCTAATTCCGCGATACCTAGACACCAACCGATGGCTAATAAGAAGACGTATTCCTGAATGCGATCAAAGCGAGCAATCAAAAACAACAAGATGTATCGGTTAGCAAGCCACACCACACCCATCAATGCCGGCAACATAACGAGTGGCTTGAGCAATGCCATCAAAGAAACATCACCCGCCCCCACGCTTTGCACCAAGATCAGCAAGAAAATCGCGATTAAGTCCTGCAACAGCAAAATACTGATGATTACCTCACCACTTCGCTGATGATGCAGAACCGTGGTTGGTAGCAACTTCAAGCCAATAATCGTGCTGGAGAAAGTAGCAGCGCCACCAACCAGTAATGATTCTGCCACGCTAAACCCAAAGGCCATTGCTATGGCAAAACCAAAGGCAGCAAAAGAAAAACTACTCCATACAGTGACCCACGTGGTCTTGCGCACCATATGAAAAAGCTCTTGAGGCTGAAGATTCAAACCCAACAAGAACAACAAAAAGATAATGCCAAACTCTGCGGTCTCACGAACCAGCTCAGCATCGGAAACCAACTCCAAACCCCACGGACCTAACAATGCGCCGAGGAAGATATAAGCGACCAACAAAGATTGCCGCGCATATAACGCCAATGTGGCCACTAGAGCCGCACCGGTGAATATCAAGAAAACAGTAAAAACAATCGAATCAGTAGGCATAAAAAAACCGACAAGTTACCGCTTAACGATAACAAGTCGGCTTACTAAAAAGAAGCCAAATAATGTTTTAAGAATCTGCTGGCTTTTTCATGCTGTCGAGCATGCCTGAAATATCTTTCATATTACGCGGTGCATTACGGCAATAGCCCTGTACGTCGCGGCCATCTTTGCGCTTATACGAATCAACCCAACGACAAGCATTAGATGCAGCGCAATCATTCTCAGCCATGCCTTTACAAACATTATCAGCAAGAACGTTACCTGAGAGCGCCATAGCACCCATCACGCTAGCGATTGACAGTGTTTTGAGTAATTTCATTTATCTCTCCTTATGGAATGTGAGGAGAGAACATCGGCATATGCACCAAGACTGAAATAATTCAGGATTTAAACGACTAAACGCCGGCTTTGGCCAACATAGCCTCAATAGCCGCTTCATCTAATACAGGCACACCAAGCGATTCGGCCTTGCTTAGCTTGGAACCGGCAGACTCACCTGCAACCAGGTAATTTGTGTTCTTCGACACACTACCCACCACTTTCGCCCCAGCCGCTAACAAACGCGCCTTATACGCATCACGCGGTTGCGATAAGGTGCCCGTCAGCACAAATGACAGGCCGGCCAGCTCACTGTCAGATACATCCACCTTCTCGATTGCAGGCCACTGCACACCAGCGGCTATCAGCTTATTCAAAACATCTTGGTTATGCGGCTGACGGAAGAACATCACGAGCTTCTCAGCAAGCACATCGCCTAAGCCTTCGATATTGATGGTTGGTTGATTAACTAACGCCTCTGGCGACTGCTTGAGTAAATCAGCGACTGAATCATATCGCTCAGCAAGCAATTCAATGTGCGCACTGCTACACCACTTCAAATCCATCGGCGGCTGCATCATGGAGACGCGCAACTCTTTGGGTAAAGCTGATGCATATTTCAAGAAGGCTTTAGCTTGGGATAACTTCAATTCGACCAAGTCGTGTAACGTCAGCTTTTGTACCGCCTCAAGTGAGCCCAAGGTGTTGGCAATATTCATTGCCATGGTTTCACCAATCCCCAAGATACCGAGCGAAAACAAAAAGCGCGGCAAGGTGGTGTGCTTAGCTTTATCTAAACTTGAGATCAGATTAGACGCTGACTTCTCAGCCATACGCTCAAGCTTGGCTACAGTGGACACATCTAAAGCAAACAAATCGGCTGGATCTTTTATTAGCTGCTCATCGACAAGCTGCTCAACAATCTTGTCACCCAAGCCATCAATATCCATCGCCTTACGAGAGGCAAAGTGTTTAATTGCTTCTTTACGCTGCGCCTGACAGAACAAGCCGCCAGTACAGCGCGCTACAGCCTCCCCGCTAATTCTCACCACCTGCGACTCACACACAGGGCATTGCTCAGGCATGTGAATAGGCTGCGCATCATCAGGTCGATCTGACAGCACTGCTGAGACAACCTCAGGAATGACATCACCAGCGCGACGCACAATCACGGTATCGCCAACACGGATATCTTTACGCTCAATCTCATCCATGTTGTGTAGCGTTGCATTACTGACGGTGACACCACCGACAAACACCGGCTTTAATCGTGCAACAGGTGTCAGCGCACCTGTGCGTCCGACCTGAAACTCAACCGCTTCAAGCAAAGTCAATTGCTCTTGCGCAGGAAACTTTTGTGCAATCGCCCATCGCGGAGCACGCGCGACAAAACCGAGCTGCTTTTGTAAATCAACCTGATCGACCTTAAACACCACGCCATCAATGTCGTAGGCCAAGCTGTCGCGACGCTCACCAATTGACGCGAAATAAGCAGCGCACTCAGCACTGTCTTTACACACCTTAAGCTCAGGTGATGTTGGCAAACCCCACTGTGCGAGCAAGCGCATATTCTCAGATTGGGATGACGCCATGGGATGCCCGACGACTTCACCTAAACCATAACAATACATCGCCAAGGGACGTGTCGCGGTAATCTTTGAATCGAGCTGTCGAAGCGATCCTGCAGCAGCATTGCGTGGATTGGCGAAGGTCTTTTCACCCTTAGCGCGCTGACGTTCGTTCAATGCGTCAAAGCCGGCTTTAGGCATGAAAATCTCGCCACGAACCTCAAGCACCTCAGGATAATCATCGCCACTCAAGCGCAACGGAATAGAACCAATGGTGCGCACATTTGCCGTCACATTTTCGCCGGTTGTACCATCGCCGCGCGTCGCGGCTTGAACCAATACGCCCTGTTCATAACGCAAACTGATCGCCAAACCATCTAGCTTTGGCTCTGCGGCATAACGCACAGTCGCCGAGCTACTCAGTCGGTCTTTGACTCGTTGATCAAACGCTGCAAACTCATCGTCATCAAAGGCGTTGTCTAATGACAACATCGGAATCACATGAGTGACCTGCTCAAAGGCATCCAGTGCTGCACCACCCACACGCTGAGTTGGTGAATCAATGGTTCTTAAATCAGGTCGATCCGCTTCAATCTGCTGCAACTCACGCAACAGCTTGTCGTATTCAATATCAGGGATCTCGGGGTCGTCGAGAACGTAATAACGATGGTTATGGTATTGCAGTAGCTTTCGTAGCTCTTCTGCGCGCGCTTCTTCAGCGAACAAATCACTCATCGTTTGTTTTTAAGGATAGCCACTTTACGTAAATGCTCAGCGATACTGTCGCGAGTGTGATCAATGCTCTGGCGAGTGAGCTTACTGCGCGTATCGTCATACAACACCGCATCCAACATGGTCGCCATACGTTCGGCCGTCATCAACATATCGCTAAACACCGCAATGCCATCTCGCGGCCCTGGTATCTGCGCAAATAAAGTTAACCCTGGGGTAGCAAAATCTGCTTTCTTGCCCTGCGGGAAGGTGCCCGGCTCAACCATGCTCGCCATACTAAACAAGGTGTGTTTCGCCGCGGTTTCACGATGGTAGATACCCATCTCACCGTAATGCAGGTCGACCTCTTTCGCTGCTCGCTGAATCTCAGCCAAACTAAAAGGACCACTCTTGCGCATCACATTGATCTGCACAATCTTCTTCGGCAGATCAGGATTGTCTTCATACACCTCAGGCTCAACCTCAGGCTCATCTTCTGTCGCAGCAAAATCAAAATCCAAAGCGAACTGAGACTCTTCTTTCGGCTTAGCCGTAAACTCAGGCATCTTGGGCACAACTGGCTCTGCAGGTGCTGGATCAAGATGAATCGGTAACTCAGGCGCTACCGGCTCTTCACCGGATAGCGTGAACTCAGCTTCATCCTGTGCTTTAGCCTCTTCCTCAGACACAAGGTCAGCAGGATCAATATCAGTGATAACCGGTGGCTCAGCTAAAATCTCAGGCTCTAGCTCTGGCGCTTTACCTAGCTCAACCTCGTCTTCAAACGATGGTTCACCTTTCAGCAAAGGCTCATCAACAACCTCTTCTGGAACAGGCTCTTCAACAAGCGGTTCGCCACGCAAGGCATCCGTTATCGTTGGCTCAGACTTTACGCGCACCTCACCAACATCACCCGCTAGGTCATCGTCAAAATGATCGTTCTCGTCGACTTCCTCGAGTTTGCGCGGCATCTTTAATTTGCCACCACGCTTCAGTTTGTCAGCAACATAGATCGCAACAACCAAAAGAACACCGAGTCCTAATAGCAGCAGTCTTAGTTCATCTGAGCTCACCGTTATCCCCCTTACGGTTGATTAAAGTGCCGCCATCGTGGCCGCCTCTTCAATGTCGACAGATACGAGTCGAGATACACCTGGTTCTTGCATAGTGACACCTGAGAGCTGATTTGCAATCTCCATTGTCACTTTATTGTGGGTAATAAAGATGAATTGAACGTGTTCAGACATCTCTTTAACCAAATTCGAGTAGCGACCAACGTTGGCATCATCAAGCGGCGCATCGACCTCGTCGAGCATACAGAACGGTGATGGATTCAATTGGAAGATCGAGAAGACCAACGCAACCGCCGTCATCGCTTTCTCACCACCCGATAACAAGTGAATACTCGAGTTACGCTTACCTGGTGGACGCGCCATAACGGTCACACCTGTATCCAGCAGATCTTCACCGGTTAGCTCAAGGTAGGCATGGCCACCACCAAAGAGTTTCGGGAACAAGGTCTTAAAGCCGTTATCCACTTTATCGAAGGTCTCTTTAAAGCGAGTACGTGTTTCACGGTCGATCTTTTTGATGGCTTCTTCAAGCGTCGTCAGCGATTTGGTCACGTCAGCGTTCTGACGATTCAAATAATCCATACGCTCACTTTGCTCTTTGAACTCATCGATCGCTGCCAAATTAATTGGACCTAAACGCTGAATCTGTGTTGCCAGATCTTCAACTTTGTTCTGCCAGCTTTGCGAATTCGCTTCTTCTGGCATCTCATCAATCAACACCTGCAGCTCAAAGCCGGTTTCAGCCAACTGCTCTTCAATCGTGCCACCACGAACCACAACCTCTTGGCGAGCCATACGCGCCGCATCCAACTTGCTGCGCTCGTCTTGCACGCGCTGCTCAATAGAATGACGACCCTGCTCTAACTCACGCAAGCGATGATCAATCGCTTCGAGTTGCTTACGCGCTTCGCCAAGCGCTTTCTCAGCGTCGACACGAGCAGCAAGCTTTTGCTCAAGCTCAAGCTGTTGCTCACCCACCGGTGATGCACCATCACCCAAAATTTTAGTGAGCTCTTCAACACGGCTATTCAATTGTGAAACTTGCGAGTGCATGCGATCGATACCCGAACGCAATGAGTCTTCCGATGTCCGCGTCGATTCAACACGCAACTGCACTTCATGCAGTTTATTACGTGCTACGGCCGCCGCTTCACGCGCTCGATCAAGCGAGCCACGATGCGACTCACGCTCAGCACTCATCTGGTCACGCTTCTTACCTAACTGATCCACCTCAGCGAGTGCTGCATGCAAACGACTACGCGCCGCTTCCATGTCTTTGTCGCCTTGGGCTAACTGCTCAGCTAAGTCATTGCCTTCTTCAACCAAGCCTTGAACACGCTGTTGAATCTGTTCAGCACGCGCCAACTTACCGCTCAGCAATGACTTCACATCACTTAGCTGCTTATTCGCTGCATCACGCTTCTGTTGCGTTTGATCGCGCTCAAACTCCGCTGCTTTTAACGCTTCACGTGCAGCGTTTAGCGTTTCTTGTAATGTTGCAATAGCAGGACCAAGATCTTGCTCACGCTGGGTTAACTGACGAATCTCTTGCTCACGTGCCAACACACCGTCTTGCTCAGAATCACTGCGATGAAGACTCAGCCAGCCCTGACCCACCAAGGCTCCCTGAGGCGTTATATAAGACTGACCTGCTTGTAAGGAACCACTCTTCGCTAAAGCACTTTGCACATCATCTGCACACAACACAGAACCTAATAAATGCTGCAAGCCCGCAGGACCTTTAACCTTTTCCGCCAAAGAACCTGCAACCGCCGCTCCTGCAGATGCCGATGTTGCAAACAACTTAGCGCCCGCTTTAGCCATTGCCTCGACATCTTGGCCAAAGCCATTCAAATCATCGACAACCACCGCTTGCAAGTGATGACCTAAAGCCACCTCTACAGCCGTTTGCCAGCCAGAATCGACTTCGATGGTATTTAGTAGTCGCGATGACGCTTCTAAACCTTTACTTGATAACCAGCTATTCAAGGCTTCGTTATCTTCACCTTTTGCCGCTTGCTGCAATGCTTGGAGAGAAGACAAACGACCACTCAAGGTTTGCAATTCAGATTGTGACTCATTCAGCTTTTGTTGCTGCTCGTTAATCTGATCGCGCGCTTGCTCAATCTGTTGTTGCGCTTGGGTCACTTGCGTCTGCGCAGACTCAACGACAGATGCACTTTCTTCTTCGCGACGCTGTAACTCTTTGATCTCAGCTTCTAGAGTGATATCACCTAAACGCTCTTGTTCTTCACGATTGCGATCAATGCGACGCTTCAGCTGCTGCTCTTGCTGCTCAATGTGATTGATACGGGTGCGCTCAACCTGAGCTTGCTGTGAAGGCTCATTCGACTTTGCCGTGAACTCATCCCACTCGCTTTGCCACTTCTGCATCGCATGTTCAGCATCTTGCAAGGTCTGACGCGCCGCCTCTTCGGCTGCACGCATCTCTTCGAGCATTGGGCGATCTTTTTCTAGCTGATCAGCTAACTCTTGCAGCTTGCTGTTATCTTGCTCACTCAAGCTTTGCGCTTCTTTCAACGCATGCTTCGCTTGTTCTAAATCAGCTTCTTGTTGGCGACGTTGTTCACGCGCAAACTGAATCGCCTCTTCTAAACGCGCAATCTCAGAACCAATCGAATAGAACTGACCTTGTACCTGATTAAAGTGATCATTCGCCTCAAGGTGCGCCGCACGCTGTGATTCGATTTCAGACTCAACACCACGCTGCTCAGTGACTACCGCTTCAAGCGCATTTTGTTGTTCTGCAATCTTACGATCATGACGCTCAACATCTTCACGCATTGAGGTCAAACGTAACGCAAGTAATTCAGCTCGTGAGCGACGCTCATCGTCACGCAGGACTTTGTATTTTTCAGCGGTAGCTGCTTGGCGCTCTAAACGCACCAACTGCTTCTCAACCTCTTCACGCAAGTCATCTAAACGCTCAAGGTTTTCACGGGTGTGCTTAATACGATTTTCGGTTTCGCGACGGCGCTCTTTGTACTTTGAGATACCTGCGGCTTCTTCTAAGTAAACACGCAACTCTTCAGGACGCGCTTCAATGATGCGCGAGATCATGCCCTGCTCGATGATCGAGTAACTACGAGGTCCAAGACCGGTACCTAAGAACAGATCGGTAATGTCGCGACGACGACACTTCACACCATTTAAGAAATACAGCGACTGACCATCACGGGTCACTTGGCGCTTTACCGAGATCTCAGCGTATTGCGCAAACTGACCGCCAGCACCGCCATCACTGTTATCAAACACCAATTCGATACTGGCTGTACCCACTGGCTTACGGCTTGTCGAACCATTAAAGATGACGTCCGCCATCGATTCGCCACGCAGCATTTTGGCTGAGCTTTCACCCATAACCCAACGTACCGCATCGATAACATTCGACTTACCACAGCCGTTTGGACCGACGATTCCGACGAGATTTGAGGGGAAGTGAACAGTGGTCGGGTCGACAAAAGATTTGAAGCCCGCGAGTTTAATTTTTTCTAGTCGCATAGCCGGTAAAGATACCCGAATGGACCTGTCACGGACAAGCAAATGGCGGTCAAAATCGAACCTTTTTCAGCCCTTTTCGCAAGCCTAAAAACCACCCGAAAAAACTCAGCTGTTTAGGTCTCTAGAGCGCACACTCAGGCAGTGGTTCCGATATACTCCGCAACCTGTTGTAATTCATAGAGATGTGTCATGGGATCAGTTCCAAGCAAAGACCTAGAAACCTTCGATAACCCAAATCCAGGCCGCGACTACACCATTCGTATCCGCATGCCGGAGTTCACCTGCTTGTGCCCAAAAACCGGCCAGCCAGATTTTGCTGAGCTGCTGTTGGAATACATCCCAGATGAAAAGTGCGTCGAGCTCAAAGCTCTCAAGATGTATATCTGGTCTTTCCGCGACGAAGGCGGCTTCCACGAAGCGATGACCAATCAAATTTTGGGCGATCTTGTTGCTGCAACCAATCCGCGTTACATGCGTTTAACCGCTGACTTTAATGTGCGTGGCGGCGTCTACACCAAAGTGGTTGCTGAGCATCGTAAAGAAGGTTGGGTAGCACCAGAGCCTGTGCATCTACCTTAAGTTTTATAGCTGACCTCTTCACGAGGTCAGCCGTTCTTCCTAACGGCGCCACAGTCTCCATGACTGATAGTTCTCAAACCGCCCGCCATCTGCATCAAACAACACCACATCACGTAACGCTTGCTGTGTAAGCCATGTATTAAAGCGTTGCGCTGCAAGCCACCAAGCTTCTGCATCGGACTGCGCCTCAGCATCCATGAATTCAGTAAACACCGAGAGTTGATGCTCGGTTTTTTGTGACGCCTGAAGTTGTAGCTGCTGAATCCATAACGGTGATGCATTGAGTTGCTGAAAACCCACTGGCTGTATTGCTTCGGCCTGACTTACAAAACTCACCCACGGCGAAGATACTGTCACCTTGCCACTGAGCTCACGCTGCTGATTTTCAGGCCACTGATGCAACAACATCTGCAATTCATTGAGTAGCTTTTTAAAGCGAAGCGCATCAGCACCCTTCGGCATCATCAGATCAACATTACGCCCTTCCACCTGACGCGCCGGCGAAGTTGTTATATCCCACATCGAATCGCTGATCGCATAACACTGTTGATCTGCACCTACGCAAAGTGTCAGGCCATCGTCTTGCAAAAAGTCATTCAGGTAAGCCACTAAGGAGGCGCGTTGCTCGTGCGTTAAAGCATCCGCAGGCAACTGAAAGCCTAGCAGGCGATCTTGATCGTGTTTGAGATAGAGCCAATCAAGCAACATCACTTGCTGGCCTGCATTTAATGCTGGCAAAGACGACTCTTGCTGATAGCGCAATGCAGCTAATGGCACATCGCCCTGCACTTCGGGCAAGCCAAACAATGACCAAATGATGTGCTCGAAATCGCCAGACTGATCATGACGATCCGTGCGCGCAAGAAAACGATGTAAGGGCTTTAAAGACGACAAAGCGCCAAGATCAGCCACACCTTTGGGCGGTGTCGATAACCTTGGCGCTACCACATAGTGGGTCAAACGATTAGCTCAGCTGTTCGACTCGGATACGGGTAACAGAACCACGAACAGCATCCAAGCCTTCGATCTTAGCGATAGCGGCATTCATTGCGGCTTCACGTACGTTGTGAGTCAACATAACCAATGGCACGTAATCATCTGCGTCACCTGGCTCTTTCTGTTGCATCGCATCGATAGAGATACCCGCTTCACTCAAGATGCCTGCGATAGCAGCCAACACGCCAGCTTTATCTTCAACCGTCATACGCAAGTAATAAGCCGTTTCAACATCATCCATGCTGAGCACTGGCGTATCTGACAATTCACCCGGCTGGAAAGCCAAGTGCGGCACACGGTTTGTTGGATCAGTTGTCAGCGCACGCGCCACATCAATCACATCCGCAACCACTGCAGATGCGGTTGGCAAAGAACCAGCACCTGCACCGTAATACAAGGTAGGACCTACAGCATCGCCGTTAACCAATACGGCATTCATCACGCCATTTACGTTAGCGATCAAACGCTTCTCAGGAATCAATGTTGGATGCACACGCAACTCAACACCGGCTTCTGTCTTACGTGTTACACCAAGGTGCTTAATGCGATAGCCAAATTCTTCAGCATAGGTCACATCTTGTGGCTCAATCTTGCTGATACCTTCGGTAAAACATTTTTCAAACTGCAGCGGTATACCAAACGCCAGTGATGCCAAGATGGTCAGCTTATGCGCTGCATCGATACCTTCGACGTCAAAGGTTGGATCTGCTTCAGCATAACCAAGCTCTTGTGCTTCTTTCAACACATCAGCAAAGTCACGGCCCTTTTCTTTCATCTCAGTCAGGATGAAGTTACCGGTGCCGTTGATGATGCCGGCAATCCAATTGATATGGTTTGCAGACAAGCCTTCACGCAATGCTTTAATAATTGGAATGCCGCCTGCAACAGCCGCTTCAAACGCAACGGTTACACCCTGCTTCTGCGCAGCGGTGAAAATCTCATTACCGTGCATTGCAATCAGCGCTTTATTGGCAGTAACCACATGCTTGCCGTTCTCGATCGCTTTCATCACCAGTTCTTTTGCTGGCGAGTAACCACCGATCAATTCAACAACGATATCGACCTCAGGGTTTGCCACAACATCGAATGCATCGTTGCAAATCTCAACGCTATCTAAGCCTTCAAGCTGTGATGGATCATAGTCACGTGCAGCCGCATGGCTAACCACAATCTCACGACCGGCACGACGTGCAATCTCTTGTGCATTACGCACCAATACATTCAAGGTGCCGCCGCCGACAGTACCTAAACCTAATAAACCAACTTTAACCGGCTTCATTTACAACTCCTGTGGTCCGCGTGCTCAGTCGAGCAAACCATCTTTGCGGAACATATCGCGAATACCACGCACTGCCTGACGCGTACGATGTTCATTCTCGATCAAACCAAAACGCACGTGATCATCACCGTACTCACCAAAACCAATGCCCGGTGCGACAGCAACTTTTGCGTCTTTTAATAACTTTTTACAAAACTCTAACGAGCCCATCTCTTTGTATGCATCGGGAATTTTTGCCCACACAAACATCGTCGCCTTAGGGATCGCGACATTCCAGCCAATGTGATGCAAGCCTTCACAAAGCACATTGCGACGCTGCTCATACATCTTGCGAATATCTTCAACAACATCCTGCGGACCTTCCAATGCTGAGATAGCCGCAATTTGAATAGGCGTGAACGTACCGTAGTCGAGATAAGACTTAATGCGACCTAATGCCGCCACCAAGGTCTTGTTACCCACCATAAAGCCGACACGCCAACCTGGCATGTTGTAACTCTTCGACATTGAGAAGAACTCAACCGCGATCTCATCAGCACCTTCAACTTGAAGGATAGATGGCGCTTTGTAGCCATCGAACACGATGTCGGCATAAGCCAAATCTTGCACGACCCAAATCTTATGCTCTTTCGCAATCGCAACCACGCGCTCGAAAAACTCCAGATCAACACACTCTGCGGTTGGGTTACCTGGGTAGTTCAACACCAACATCTTAGGCTTAGGCCATGATTCACGAATCGCCTTCTCAAGCGCTTCAAAGAAATCGACCTCGCCCGTCACCGGTACGTGACGCACATCAGCACCAGAGATAATGAAACCGTAAGGATGGATTGGATACGCAGGGTTTGGTACCAACACCGAGTCACCAGGCCCCATGCAGGCCAAGGCTAAGTGAGCCAAGCCCTCTTTCGAGCCAATGGTCACAATCGCTTGTGTTTCAGGATCTAGATCCACATCGTAACGATCTTTATACCAATTACAGATAGCACGACGCAGACGAGGAATACCTTTAGATGTCGAGTAACGGTGGGTATCACCACGTTGCGCCGACTCAACCAACTTATCCACGATATGTTGCGGGGTTGGTTGATCTGGATTTCCCATACCGAAGTCAATGATGTCCTCACCACGTGCTCGCGCCGCGGCCTTCAGCTCATTTACGATAGCGAAGACATACGGGGGCAGACGCTTGATGCGACTAAAATCGTCCATACTGAGTGACACAGAGACCTCAACCAGAGAAAGGTAAAAATAAGCCGGTAAAAGTACTGAGTGAGCCCTCATATGTCAATGAAATCAAGGCCATTACAGCCACTTTCCGTTAACATCTCAGCCATAGATGACCACAAGGAGCCCACACCGTGAAAATGGTGCTCGACGAAGCTGCCGGACAAAACTTGATAGACGCCTTCGATGGTGAATCGTTAACCGTGCGCGGCCGCCGCTTTGATCATCAAAATGGGCTCATCCTTTTCAATGCTGGCACACCTATCGAGTGGCCAAGCGAGGATAAAAGCGTGACTGCCAAAGAAGCCCTGGCGGCTGTGGTCAAACAAGCCCCCGAGGTAGTCATCCTAGCGACCGGCGATCGCTGCCAATTTCCTGAGCCTCGCACCCTTATCCGCTTGATGGATCACCGCATTGGCTACGAGGTCATGGACACCCCATCAGCTTGCCGCACCTTTAATATCCTTCTTGGCGAAGACCGCGCAGCTGCGCTAGTGATTCAGCCTAAACCTTGACACTCGGCAGCCCCCTTCCGAGAATAGAAACATCTTCTAGAGACGAGCAACCAACTTTTGGACGACATACCCCTTAGTGTGCTTTTTAGCGCACTCGTATTCTTACTTTTCCTGTCTGCATTTTTCTCTGGCTCAGAAACCGCATTGATGACGCTCAACCGTTATCGCCTCAAGCATCTTGCAGATGAGGGACACACCGGCGCGCAACTCGCCTCAAAACTGCTTGAGAAGCCCGATCGCTTAATCGGCTTGATTCTGCTCGGTAACAACTTCGTCAACATCATGGCCTCATCGCTTGCGACCTTGATTGCACTGCGACTCGGTGGTGACGGTGCGATTGCGATCGCCGCCGGCATCCTCACCTTTGTCGTTCTGATCTTCTCTGAAGTAGCACCTAAAACCCTAGCCGCCATGCACCCTGAAAAGGTCGCCTTCCCTGCCGCTTGGATCTACACCCCGCTGCTTAAGGTGATGTTCCCGCTGGTGTGGCTGGTTAACCTGATGGCGAACTCGATTCTTAAGCTACTTGGCATCTATCAAGAAGATAGCGATGGCCAAGCGCTTAGCCGCGAAGAGTTAAAAACCGTGGTGAATGAAGCGGGCGCAATGATTCCGCATAAACACCAACGCATGTTGCTGAGCATTTTGGATCTTGAACACACCTACGTTGAAGACATCATGGTGCCGCGCACCCAGCTCGACGGCATTGATATCGATGCGCCGATCAGTGAGATTCTCGATCAACTGCAACAGAGCCCTTACACCCGCGTGTTGGTATACGAAGGCAGCATCGACCATGTGCTTGGCTTTATTCACTCGCGCAACATTCTTAAAGAAGCGCTCGATAGTGATGGACTAACCCACGAAGAACTGCGCGAGCTGATCCGCGAGCCCTACTTCATCCCGAAAGGTACACCGCTTAACAAACAGCTGATTAACTTCCAGCGCAATCGACGTCGCTGGGGCTTGGTCGTAGATGAATATGGTGATGTGCATGGCCTACTCACCATGGCAGACCTACTTGAAGAGATTGTGGGTGAGTTCGCAACCGACCCATCCGATCACATTGCATCGGTACACCCTCAAGATGATGGCAGCTATCTCGTGGATGGCACCGCATTGCTGCGTGAGCTATCGCGCAACATGCACTGGGAGCTACCCACCGAAGGACCGAAAACACTGAACGGTTTGATTGTGGAATACCTGCAAACACTGCCAGAAGCAGGCACCTCTTTGATGATTGAAGGCTACCCGATCGACATCATTCAGATTCAAGACAACGTAGTGAAGACTGCGCGTATCCGCCCACTTGAGCGTCGCATAGAAAAGCCGAGCGCTTAAGTAATCGCGTCAATCGCCTCACTCAGGCGGGTCACCGGAATAATCTCTAAGCCATCGATAGGCTTTTTAGGCACGTTGCTCTTAGGCGCAATCACTCGGGTAAAGCCGTGTTTGAGCGCTTCACGCAGACGATCCTGACCATTGGGTACTGGGCGTATTTCACCTGCCAGCCCTACCTCACCAAATGCGGCTAATTCCATCGGCAAGGGACGATCACGGAAGCTTGATAAGGCGGCAAGCAACACAGGCAAGTCCGCAGCGGGTTCTGTGACGCGCACACCACCGACCACATTTAAGAACACATCCTGATCGAACATGCCGACACCGCCATGACGATGCAGCACCGCAAGCAACATCGATAAACGATTTTGCTCTAAACCTAATGCCACACGACGCGGGTTACCCAGTGGACTTTGATCCACCAGTGCTTGCACCTCAACCAACATAGGGCGCGTGCCTTCACGCGTTACCAGAATGGCACTACCTGCCACTTGTTGCTCATGTCGAGATAAGAAAATCGCTGAGGGGTTACTGACTTCTTTGAGACCTTTATCGGTCATCGCAAAGACACCCAACTCATTCACCGCGCCAAAACGATTCTTGATGGCACGAATTAAACGGAACTGTGAGCCACTCTCACCTTCGAAGTACAACACGGTATCGACCATGTGTTCGAGCACACGAGGCCCCGCTAACGCGCCTTCTTTTGTGACATGACCGACCAAGAACAAACTGGTACCGGTTTGCTTAGCAAAGCGCACCAAGCGCGCCGCTGATTCACGCACCTGCGCAACCGAACCTGGCGCTGAGTTGAGCTCTTGGGTGTAAAAGGTTTGAATAGAGTCGAGCACAATCACTTTAGGTTTGTGCTGCTGCGCTAACTGAATAATGCGCTCAACGCAGGTTTCGGTCAGTAGCTGCACTTTATCGCCGGGTAAGCCCAAACGATGCGCACGCAAACTGATCTGTTCTGCTGATTCTTCACCGCTGACATACAAGGTCGACATCTTCTCGCTAAGCAATGACATCGCTTGAATCAACAGCGTTGATTTACCAATACCCGGATCACCACCAATCAAGGTCACCGAACCGAGCACCAAGCCACCGCCCAGTACGCGATCAAGCTCGTTCAACGTTGTGCTGATACGCGAGGTCTCTTCAGCGGAGACATCAGCTAATGCACGAATTGCGGCAGGTGTTTCACCGGCATAGCCTGCAAAGCGACCTTGTTCGGGCGCTGCGGATGGCACGGTTTCTTCTAACGTATTCCATGCACCACAATCCGTGCACTGCCCTGCCCACTTAGGAAAGGTAGCGCCACACTCGGTACACACATAGGTTGTTTTTGCTGCTTTTGCCATCGTTATGATTTGTTAATGCGCTGAACGCGCTGAGTCACACCACACATCAAGGTATAGGCAATGGTGTTTGTCCATTGTGCGACAAGATCAATCGGTAAGCCTTCACCCCACAAGGTGACCTCATCACCGATCACACAATCAATGCCGCGTAGATCCACCGTGATCATATCCATCGAGACGCGACCAATGATAGGCGCTTGCTTGCCATTGATAAGCACATACGCTTCAGCTGGCACTTCGCGTGGATAACCATCGCCATAACCAATGCCGACGATGCCCATCGGCATCACTTCATCGGCTTGCCATGTCGCACCATAACCAACGGTATCGCCGGCATTTAATTGCTTGATTGAAATTAACCGACTAGATAACTGCATCACAGGTTTTAAACCAAGTGACTGAGCACTTTGATTGAGTAGCGGTGATGCGCCATACAACATCAAACCAGGTCGCACCCAATCTGCATGCGCATCAGGCCGCGTTAACACCGCAGCTGAGTTGGCAATAGACAGTGCCAAATCGTCTGGCCATGCAATCTCATTAAAGGCCGCGAGCTGCACATCGGTTTTACTGTCTTGCGGATCATCGGCATTCGCTAAGTGCGTCATCGCCCCTTTCAGCTTGAGATACTTATGCTGTTGAACGGCCGCCAACACCTCGGGCACTTGATCTGGATGCAGGCCTAAGCGTGACATACCGCTATCGACTTTGATCCAACAACCCAATGGGCCATCTAAGGCCTCAAGCCACGTCAACTGCTTAGGGTGATGAATAGCGACATCAAGCTGATGTTGTTGCGCAAGCGATAACTGCTCAGGTGAACATAAACCTTCAAGCACTAAGATCGACTTGGTAATACCTTCTGCACGAAGCGCCAAACCTTCTTCGATACGCGCCACGGCAAAAGCATCAACTTTACGTTGCAGTGCATAGGCTAACGAGATTGCACCATGGCCATAACCGAGTGATTTAATCACCGCCATGATGTTGCTATTGGGTGCCAACTCGCTGACACGCGAAACGTTGTGTAACAACGCAGCGTGATCAATCGTGGCCCATGCGTTGCTAAGTGGCATGCTGCTTAGTAGTCCATCTCTTCGTAGACATCACGCGCAAAATTATCAAAGCGAGTGAACTGACCTTGGAAGGTCAAATTAACGGTACCGATAGGACCATTACGTTGCTTAGCAATGATGATCTCAGCTTTACCTTTATCCGGTGAGTCTTCGTTATAGACTTCATCGCGATAGATAAACACGATCAAGTCAGCATCTTGTTCTATCGCGCCCGATTCACGAAGGTCTGACATAACCGGACGTTTATTCGGGCGTTGCTCAAGCGAACGGTTAAGCTGCGATAGCGCAACCACTGGGCAATTTAATTCTTTCGCTAAAGCTTTTAAGCCACGCGAGATTGCCGAGATCTCGTTAACACGGTTATCACCTGCTTCTGGCGCACGCATTAACTGCAAATAGTCGACCATGACCATGCCCAGCTGGCCATGCTCTTTTTGTAAGCGGCGACAACGCGCACGAATCTCGTTGGGTGTTAGTGCTGCTGAATCATCAATAAAGATTTTTGCTTGGCTAAGAATGTTGACCGCTGAGGTCACACGCGGCCAATCGTCATCTTCTAACTTACCTGAGCGCACGGCTTGCTGATTGATACGACCGAGCGATGAAATCATACGCATGGTCAGCGCTTGAGCAGGCATCTCCATTGAGAAGATGGCTACCGGCACGCCAGCGCCAATCGCGACGTTTTCGCACATGTTCATCGCAAAGGTGGTCTTACCCATTGATGGGCGACCTGCCACGATAACCAGATCAGCTTTCTGTAAACCTGAGGTGCGACCGTCGAAGTCACTAAAGCCAGAGGAAACACCCGTGAGGGCATCGTCACTGTTAAATAACTCATCGATCTTATCGACCGTTTTAGTTAACAAGGCCTGAATGTCTTGGAAGCCTTGGCGACCTTTATCTTTTTGCTCAGCAATCTTGAAGACTTCGGTTTCGGCTTGATCAAGCAGATCATCCACAGGACGCCCTTCAGGACGGTAGCCACTATCTGCAATCTTGTTACCGACTTTGATTAACTGACGCATCACCGATTGCTCACGCACGATTCGCGCATAAGCTGGCACATTTGATGCGGTCGGTGTTTCGTTTGCCAACATGCCGAGATAAGGCATGCCGCCGACATCATTCAGCTCTGATCGACGCTCTAACTCTTCAGCAATCGTGACCACATCCAGTGGCTGATCAGCCTCTGAGAGTGCACGCATTGCTTTGAAGATCAGCTGGTGTTCGCGACGATAGAAGTCTTCGCTAGAAATTTTGTCAGAGATCTCATTCCACGCATCTGAATTGAGCATTAAGCCACCCAAAACAGACTGCTCGCCCTGCACAGAATGCGGCGGCACACGAAGTGTTTCCAGCGCTTGATCTACCGGCATTGAGACGGTGTTTTCGCTGTAATCTTCGTAAGAGGCGGGAGGGTTTAGTTCGTCTGACATCACTGCATTAAAACACAAAAGCCGCTGGGACTGATCAGCAAATCGATCGGTCAAACAGCGGCCACAAAAACACCCCAGCAAGCAGCTTGCTAGGGTGTTCTTTTAGGTAATCAGCGAGGCTGATTACTCAGCAACAACAGTAACTTTTACAGTTGCGTCTACGTCGGTGTGCAAGTGAATTGCAAACTCAAATTCGCCAACTTCACGAATCGCACCTTCAGGCATACGCACTTCAGCACGTGTTACCTCAACACCTGCTGCTGCAGTCACTGCATCAGCAATGTCGCCAGTACCGACTGAACCGAACAACTTACCCTCTTCACCCGCTTGGTGAGCGATAGTAACGCCGTCGATCGCTTCGATAGCCGCCTTACGTGACTCAGCTGCAGCTAGCTTTTCAGCCGCCTGCTTCTCAAGCTCTGCACGACGTGCTTCGAATTCTGCAACGTTTGAGTCGCTTGCAAATACTGCCTTGCCCTGAGGGATCAAGAAGTTACGAGCGTAACCAGACTTGACGGTAACCTTGTCACCCAATGCACCAACGTTTGCTACTTTTTCCAGAAGAATTACTTCCATCTTTCTAACCCCGATTAAAGGTAATGTGGAGCCGTGTTATCACGAACTCACTGAGCCGAAGGTTGTCCTTCATCCAACTCAATCTTTCGATTGAATCTTTGCTCGAAAATTTAACCATCCGTCTGCAAACCCTGCGGCAGCTATTGCTGTAACGCTATACGGTAAGCCGACGAACAACACAAAGTACAAGCCGTAAATCCAGCCTCGCTTTGATTCACCTTTTTGATGAACCCAAGCATGAGCCACACTCAAACCTTGCAGCAAAAACAAGGTGGTTCCCACCAGGTACAACTGCCCTAACAGCGTTGGACCTTGGTCACTCAGCAGCGATGGCAACAATGTGATTGGAACCAACCAGAGCCACACTCGACTCACAGCAAACGCACGAAACGCTTGTCCAAACTCATTCGTTTGATTCAGCTTGGCTTGCATCCACAGCGCGATAAACACTGCAACGCTCGACGAGCTCAACCAACTTGCCGCAACACCACCAGGCATCCAACCGGCAATGGCTGTCGCCAATGCTTGCTGATCTGCTTCTGGCACTACCGCTGTATCAAACTGAAGTTTCATGTATTCAGTTATCAAGCCATCCCAATACGCATTGGGATCACCTAACAGTAGGTATTGCGCAACAACCAAGCCAATTGCCGCCATGGCAAGTACCTCGATTGTTTTGCTGAGTGATCGACTCTGCCCTAACAGCAAACCCGAACCCCATGCTGGCAACCATAGAACTAAGCCCATGATGGCCATTGCGAGTGGCATGTTAAATATCAAGCCACCCAAACCAGCGATCGCAAACCCTGCTGATAAAACAACTACAAGACCTTCTCTTGCGCCGTTTCTCAGCGTGGCCAAGACCACTAGTGCTGCACTGATCAACGCCATCGGCGTGATCATCAGAGCCAACATACCCGACACAGTGGTCGCCATGATGGCCTGAGTGCGTCCCTTCATCACCCAAGTGATTAGGGCTTTCATACAACTACTCGGTAAAACCGAACGGATGTCGCTTTAGACGACACCACACTCACCAGCCGATTAATGGCTGTCTGAGTAAGGCAACAACGCCAAGAAGCGCGCACGCTTCACAGCAGTAGCCAACTGACGTTGGTACTTAGCACTGGTGCCAGTGATACGACTAGGAACAATCTTGCCGGTTTCGGTGATGTTCTGGCGCAAGGTGTTTAGATCTTTGTAATCGATCTCCATACCTTCAGCCGCGAAACGACAACCCTTACGACGACGGAAAAAACGTGACATCGAACTCTCTCCTTAATTAGCTAGCTGCAGCTTCAGGTGCATCTTTCTTGTCGTCTTCTTTCATCAAAGGCGACGCCTCAGTTACCGCTTCATCGCGACGGATAACTAAGTTACGGATGACCGCATCATTGAAGCGGAACAAGGTTTCAAGTTCAGTTAAAGCTTCACCAGTCGCTTCAACGTTCATCAACACATAGTGTGCTTTGTGAACTTTATTGATTGGGTAAGCCAACTGGCGACGACCCCAATCTTCTAGACGGTGAATTTTACCGCCGGCAGTTTCAATTACCGACTTGTAGCGGTCTACCATTGCTGGCACCTGCTCACTCTGGTCAGGGTGGACCAGGAACACGATTTCGTAATGACGCATTGTAGCTCCTTACGGGTTAAAGCCTCCCACACTGTGTGGTGAAGCAAGGAGTGCCGACCCAGAGGACCGACGAGAGCGCGCGATTCTAGAGAAACGCCTTATAAAATGCAAGCTTAGCGGCGCTGACGAACCGCTTCGTAGAGCGTGACACCCGTCGCGACCGACACATTCAGACTTTCGACCTGCCCCTGCATGGGTAAACGCACCAATTGGTCGCATTGTTCAGCCGTCAGGCGGCGCATCCCCTCACCTTCCGCGCCCATTACCAGCGCTAGCGCACCGGTCAGATCCGCTTGGTAGAGCTCGAGATCGGTCTCACCTGTGGTGCCGACCACAAAAATACGAAAATCATCCTGCAGATGTCGCAAGGTTCGCGCCAGATTAGTCACCTGCACAAACGGCACGGTTTCCGCTGCACCACTCGAGACCTTTACGGCCACCGGGGTCAGCCCAACCGATTTGTCTTTTGGCGCAATCACCGCATCCACCCCCGCACCATCAGCCGTGCGCAAACAGGCGCCCAGGTTATGCGGATCGGTCACGCCATCAAGGACCAATAATAAAGGTGGATGATCGAGGTTATTCAGCAAGGTATCGAGATCATCTTCAGTCTGCGCAGCAGGCGCTTGGGTACTGATCACCACGCCCTGATGGTTAGCGCTACCGGCTAGCTTCTCGACAGTTTTCTTATCGCTCGCAGTCAGCGGAACACCGAGCTTTTTGGCGTCATCTAAAACAGCATTTAAACGACGATCTTTGCGTGTCGCGTCATAAATAATTTCGTTAATGCGCTCACGGCCAAACTTCAGCGCTGAACGCACTGCATGCACACCGGCAACCCATTGTTGCTTATCGCCCATGACTTAACGCTTACCTTTTTTAGCCTTAGCTGCGGCACGCTCTTTCTTACCCGGGCGACCTTTACGCTTTTTCCCTTTGCTCGCTTTCTTTTTACTGGTCTTCTTTTCATCCGACTCAGAACGCGATCCCCATGGGTTTTTACTTGGCTTTTTTGAACCTGGTTGCGAACGTGGCGGGCGATCAATGCGCAGCTGATCCGCTGGCACACCATGAATCATCTCAACTTTCTTTTTAATCGGCGCTTGGCTATTACCATCGTCGAGCACAAAGTCGATCTTGCGATCTTCCATATTGACCGCTGCAACACGCACCTTAATACGATCACCCAAGCGATAAACCTTGCCCGTACGCTCACCGGTTAAACGATGACCGATAGGATCGAAAATAAAGTAATCCCGATCGAGCGCGGTGATATGAATCAAGCCGGTGATAAAAATCTCATCTAACTCGACAAACAGACCAAAGCTGTTCACGCCTGAGATCGTGCCTTGGAAACTTTCACCCACTTTATCGAGCATGAAGTAACACTTAAGCGCATCAGCCGAATCACGCGACGCATCATCCGCGCGACGCTCACACATCGAACAGTGCTCACCCATGTGCGCTAAATCTTTATCCGAGTAAGCAAAGCCTTTTGCTGAACCATTTCGAAGCACATGACGAATCGCACGATGCACCATCAAGTCAGGATAACGACGTATTGGTGAAGTGAAATGCGCATAGGCTTCAAATGCCAAACCAAAGTGCCCAACATTCTCATCGGTATACACCGCTTGCATCATTGAACGCAGCAGTACGGTTTGAATCACATGGTAATCCGCACGCGTTTTAACTTGCTCAAGCAGCTCGGCGTAATCTTTCGCTGTAGGCTCAAGACCACCCTTCAACGACAAACCTAGCTCGCGTAAAAATTGCCCCAAGTCCGACAGCTTCTCTTCACTTGGGCGCTCATGCACACGGTACAAAGCCGGTATTTTGTTCTTCAGCAAGAAGCGTGCTGCCGCAACGTTAGCCGCCAACATGCACTCTTCAATTAAACGGTGTGCATCATGTCGAACCAGTGGCACCACTTCAGCCACCTTGCCGTTCTCATCAAATTTAAAACGGGTTTCGGTGGTATCAAAATCAATCGCACCACGCACAGCACGTGCTGCATGTAGCACTTTATAAAGGCCATGCAGATCTTCGAGATGCGGCAATACGTGCGCAAACTCTTCTTTAAGCGCCTGATCGTTATCAATCAGCATCGCGCCCACTTGGTCATAGGTCAGACGGGCATGTGAATTCATCACGCCTTCAAAGAAACGCGAGCGAAACATTTTGCCCTGCGGATCAAAGTACATCTCACAGACCATGCACAAACGATCAACCTTCGGATTGATCGAACAAAGTCCATTCGAGAGCACCTCTGGCAACATCGGCACCACGCGATCAGGGAAGTACACCGAGGTACTGCGCAGATAAGCTTCTTTATCTAACGGTGAATCTTTTTCGACATACGCTGAGACATCAGCAATCGCGACCAATAAGCGCCAGCCTTTTGTTGTCTTTGCACAAAAAACCGCATCATCGAAGTCACGCGCATCCGCACCATCGATCGTCACCAAGGGCACATCACGCAGATCTTCACGACCTTCTTTCGCCTTTTCTGGCACCTCAGCAGTCAAGCCTTCGATTTGTTTCAGCAGATCTTCTGGCCAGTCATGCGGAATATCATGACTACGGATAGCAACCGCGGTTTCCATACCAGGGGCATATTGATCGCCAATAACATCAATCACACTACCAATAGCCTGACGCCAAGGCGTTGGATGTTCATCAATGGCGACTTCCACCATTTGACCGTTCTTGCCGCCATGCAAACTCTCCGGCGGAATGAGTACTTGCTGGGTAATGCGTTTATTGTCGGGCAACAAGAACGCAACACCGCGATCGATCTGCAAACGACCGACGAGCTTGTTAAAGGCGCGCTCCAATACCTCGATGATTTGACCTTCTTCGCGACCACGTCGATCAATGCCGGAGACTTGCACCACCACATGATCACCATGCCAAACGCGACGCATTTCACGCGGACCTAAAAACAGGTCATCACCATTTGCATCATCACGCTTTAAAAAGCCAAAACCATCTGGATGACCAATAACACGACCCACAATCATGTCTTTGTTATTCACCGGGCAATAGCCGCCACGGCGATTACGGATTAGCTGACCATCACGGGTCATCGCACTCACACGACGAGAAAGGCCCTCGGTTTGCTCTTCATCAATATCCAAGGTGTACATCAGCTCTTTAAAACTCATGGGACAACCTTGCTCGGCGATCACTTCTAAAATGAACTCTCGACTGGGAACAGGATTTTCATAGGTATCCGCTTCACGTTGCGCTTGCGGGTCATTTAATTCGGTGCGAGACACCTTTTTTTGCTTTGCCACTCATCAGGCCTTTTACTGCGATTTATGGCCCCGATTGTAGCGTTGACACACCTAGTTTGTCGCTGTAAGTTACGCGCCCTCAACACCTATGCCCAGGTGGTGAAATTGGTAGACACGCCAGCTTCAGGTGCTGGTGGCCGCAAGGCCGTGGAGGTTCAAGTCGAACCAACCCTTCTCTAGAAATGTCTGGCTCACCCAGCGTGAAACTGACAAAAGCTCTAAAGATCTATTTGAAATACAAATCGCCAAGCAAAAGCGAAACATTTATTCGTGGCGCTACTCGATCGATTACTTACCTCACCAAAGCTATCGGCGATAAATTGCTCACCGAGCTATCCCGTGCTGACGCTAATGCCTATCGAGATTACCTGTTAGGTAATGGAATGACTGAAACAAGCGCCAAGCGAAACATCAGCAACATAAAGGCCATTATCAATTTCACATGTCGTGAATTAGATCTGCCTTTAAACAACTCATTCAACGCCCTTCACTTTAACGAGCTCACCCAAAAGAAAATAAGACCGCCCATCCCGCCAAACCAATAAAAGCTATTCAAAAGGAATGCTTAGCTATATCAGATGAACTGAGACTAGTTATTGCGCTAATTTCAGATACTGGAATGAGACTAAGCGAGGCACTGGGATTGCAGGTATCTGATTTATATCTTTGCCATGAAACACCACACGTACAAATTAGAACGCATCCATGGCGATCACTAAAGACAGATTCGAGCAATCGATTAATACCCCTTGTCGGAACATCCCTTCAAGCCGCCAAGCTAACTATTAAAGACAAGTCTTCATCTGACTTTGTTTTCCCCAAGTATTGTGATGGGGTCAGAACTAAGTCGAACTCAGCGAGTGCCGCACTTAACAAATGGCTAAAGCCAAGAGTCGATGAAGGCTGTGTGATCCATTCTTTCAGGCATAGCTTCCGTGACCGACTAAGGGCTGTTGAATGTCCATCCGATTTAATTGATGAATTAGGTGGCTGGAGCAAAGGCAGTGTTGGAGAAAACTATGGATCTGGATACCCACTCACACTCAAAGCGGATTGGCTGAAACGACTAATTGACATCTAATAACTTTAAATCCGGTATTGATCTTAAATAATGGACATATGTATATTCCAACACCGTTAAAAAGGTGGAGTACTCATGTCGACTGATAGCGAAAAGATTGAAAACTGGAATCAAATGCTTAGTAACTACTGGAAAAGCATAGAACCCAATCAATATGACCTACTCCAAGACCGTATAAATCGTCTTGAGAAGCGCAAAGCCTCGATGGAGCAATCAATTGCTAACTGGCCAAGTAGAGCCGATAAGGCATCCTTACTCATTGAGATTGAAGAAACAGGTAAGATCATTCAACGACTAACCCAAGAATATGAAAAGCACCGCTTCAGTCCATCAAACCTGCAATCAACAGTGTGGCATAGGGTTTTACCATTGAGGATCCACAAAAACTAGATTATTTTACTTATAGTCCAGAACCTTTGAATAGAAGCATTTGCTTGAGAAAGCATGGCAGTGCTTGATTGCTCTAGAACTTGTAGTTTGGCTAGTCTTGCTGATTCAGCGGCATAATCTGCATCATTGATACGTGAGGAAGCTTCCGTAAGCTTTTCACCCTTTAGGAATAGTGAACTAAGCGTATGCTCAATTCGGTTTCCTAGAGCACCTAGTGATGCCCGGTCAGCAAGAAGCATGCTAAAAGCTTCATCTATTTTTTGAAATTTGCAATTGAGGAGTTGAATAATTAATAACTCCATACGATGGTGGATTTTACCAGTCACATTGATATTGGTAATATCAAAACTAGCTCCAGCCGCGGTTCCACCTGATGCATCAAAAGTACCTGCAACAAAAACGAACTTATAATTCCCTGCAGAATTGACAGTAACCGTTTCTGCTCCAGAACCTGATCTACCATGACTGTCTAATAATTCGATTGTTGTGCCATCATCTTTCAAAAGATAACCATACACGTCATAGTCATCACCGCCGGCAACTGCAGACCAATCAAAAGAAACCTGCACCGGCTTGGAATCTCAGTGTATGTATCTGAAATAATATATGGACCGTGAGCTACGCCATAATCTTTGATCGTCATCCCTCCAGTGCTTAGGCGAATGCCATCTGTCACACTAGAATATGAACCACCCCAATTCGATACGACTTGCTCATCATTTGTAACACCTACGCCGTCGGTATCATTCACATTATTCGATGGATATACAGGAGATTCTGGCGAGACAAAGCCACCTATCGAATCTGTACCTAATCGAACCTGATTGGTATTAATAGTCCAGCAGCGACAGAAAATGTTCCATCACCGTTATCAACGGAGTTGTTTCAAATGTACCATTTTCAAAAGTTGCATCAGGGATACTAAAAAGACGATTGGTCGTTGAGCCATTAATCGTTATTAGCAAATCAGTTGTGGCATTTGCAGAACCCAAGTCCCATCGAGAAGGCGCCATTAAAACTCGTTACATCTTTAAACAGTAAAAACATCAAATGACCCATTTTCTTAGTGAAGCGTTTATTGCCTGACGGTGTTAGCAAAGCCGTATTCATTTTGCATCTTTGAAACTGGTCGCAATCTCAAACATCAAAATTTTTCTTCAAGCAAATTTTCTTTTAAAATCGTTGAAAATTCCATCGCTCGCTATTTGAGCAGAAACTTTAGGTGATTTACCCGTTAGTGACCCGGCGTCTTGTTTGTCTAGACGTGTCTGAGCGACGAATGACAAACAATTAGGAGACGAACGTGTTAACGACTATTCGCCCTCGATCAGAAGGAGACTTCTGGTTGGCACAGGCAGGTGGCATTTCGCCTGCAATGCTTTTCAGCCCAACTCGCGTTCGCGAGACTTGGCGCTCCCTTCAAGCCGCATTACCTGGCGTGACCCTCTACTACGCCGTCAAATCCAACCCTTACACTTCGCTATTGACCACCTTGGTTGATGAGGGCGCATGTTTTGATGTTGCTAGCGCTCCTGAGATTCAGGCGTTGCTGCCCTTGGGTGTCCCAACTCAACGCATGATTCACACCCACCCCATCAAAACGATCACTGACTTAGAAGCGTCAATCGAATTAGGTGTGACATCCTTTGTCGTCGATAACTTGGATGAGCTTTGGAAGATCGCGCCGTACCGTAACGACATCACGGTTATGTTGCGCTTAGCCTTCGTGGCACCTGATGCACCTGTCGATTTGTCTCGTAAATTTGGCGCGCAGCCCGACGATGCAATGAATATTTTGCAGATTGCCCAGCAGATGGGCATCACCATTGATGGCCTTTGCTTCCACGTCGGCTCTCAAGCGCAAAGCGCTGACACACATCGCTTGGCATTATTGAAAACCGTTGAGATTGCACAAGAAGCTGCAGACCTTGGCATTGCCAACATCGAACGCATCGATATGGGTGGCGGCTTCCCCGCTAACTACTCAAACACACCGGTCGACTTCGAAGTGTTCTGCGCACCCATTCGCGAAGCGATGGCATCTGTACCTTCTCATATCCGCTTAATGGCTGAGCCAGGTCGCGGTATTTCAGCACCTAGCATGACCTTGGTTGCACGCATCATCGGTCGTTCTAAGCGCCAAGATGACACTTGGTGGTACTACATGGACGACGGTGTTTACGGTGCTCAATCAGGCCGCATCTTCGACCACACAGATTACCCTATGACCATCTTTACAGAGGATGGCGGCACACCTGGACCAGCTGTTTTTGCAGGGCCTACCTGTGACAGTATCGACCGCTTTGGTGATACCGACATGCTGCCTGAGCTTTCCATTGGTGATGTGATCGTTATCCATGAGATTGGGGCTTACAGTGTCGCCACTGCCTGTAACTTTAACGGTGTTGCACCGCCCGTGATTATTGATTTGGCTGATGACAGTAACCTGGTTCGACTTTTCGCCTAGGCACTGAGGAAGTCACCGCCCTCAAACGTTCTTTAAACTCTAAGGCTGCGCTAATCACTAAGGTTTTAAGCTTAGGGTTAATCTCAAGCGCTTTATTGATGAGAGCGAAACCATCGATCTCTGGCATCATTAAGTCAGTGACTAAAAAACGACTCATCCAACTTATCAAGGCTTCTCTTGCTGAACTGACCGCCACAATTGATACCCGCCCATTTTAAATAGACTTGAAAAAATCGATGTGGTCATCAACGATAAGAACTTTTGAGCCATTGCTTATTTTTGGTTTTTTGACTTAATCACAGAATTAGGGGTGTTTTCGGCATACAGGCAATAAGAACCCTTAAGAATTGGACTCACAGACGTTAACGTGACCGCTAAATATCATTATTTGAAAGGTCACATGCCAGTCGATACCCGAACACTGCTAAATGGACTCAGAGCCGATGCATTACGCGATGAGCTTGAAGTGCACTATCAACCCATCATTTTGTTGAGAACCGGACGTTCTAGGTTACGAAGCCCTCTTCGTTGGAATCACCCCAAAGAGGGCATGATTTCTCCCAATATCTTCATACCGTTCGCTGAACAACATCGCATGATGTTTGAAGTCACCCAGATCCTTTTTGAGAAAGTGCTAAACGAACAGGCGCACTGGAATCACTCTGGGCAAACGATGATTTCCCTCAACGTCTCTCCTTCCTCACTGCCAGAATGATTTATCAACCTTACTTAAACCTTTGACTCCTAATAACCCCATTAGGCGTAGACAGGTCATTCTTGAAATCACCGAAACAGCGATTCTTAAAATCCGAGGTTCAGGTGCGCTGATCCACCGTTTAAAGGCCGAGGGCTTTAGCTTCGCACTCGATGACTTCGGTACCGGCTACTCCTCACTTACCAACCTGAGAGACCTGCCCTTTAGTGAGCTAAAGGTCGATAAATCATTTATTCAGAATTTGGATGAGCAACGCAGCAATGATCACATTTTGATCGATGCCATCTTGAGCATCGCGCATGCCTTTGGCGCTTTTGTGGTGGCAGAAGGCATCGAGACCGAAGAAACCCTTCTGCAGCTTAAATCAATGAATTGTTACGCTGGCCAAGGCTTCCTCTTTGCCAAACCCTATGGCGGCAACTTGCAAACCAATCAGGCCACGCCGTTATTTAAGCTCAGGCAAAAAAACCCGCGCTAATCAGCGCGGGTAAAAGAACCAACTCTTAGGAAAAAGACTGCTCAATCGTCTACAACTTTCACGACCTTCGCGGGAACTATTCAGTTGGTGACCCTTAGGAGGAGTCTTTACTTTACGGATGAAGCGCTCACCTGAACAATCAGAAACATTAATGTAGGAAATTTCTTATCCCGAAAGCCGGGCAAAAAATACCCGCAACCGAGGTTGCGGGTTAAATGTCCAACTATACCTATGAAAAACAACCACTTAGCACTAGAGGGGGCCAAATGGCGAGGTAATAGTGTTGCCCTTAGGAGGAGTTGTTACTATATTAGTTAATTCTTATTTTTGCAAGAAAATTCTTACAAATTTGACCATTAATTTATACAAGCGCATAAAAAAGCCGAGCAAAGCTCGGCTTTTCTTTACTTAACCCTCTGTTTTAGAAGATTAAATTCATCATGGTGAGCATCACCACCAAGAACAAGATGGTCATGATGCCACCCGCCTTCATGAAGTCCGGTACGCGGTAGCCCGCAGGACCCATGATCAAGGCATTAACTTGGTGCGTTGGGATCAAGAACGAGTTCGAGGTCGCAATCGCAACAGTCAATGCATAGACCGCAGGGTCAGCACCCACTTGAAGGGCAATATTCACTGCAAGCGGTACCAACAACACAGTTGCACCCACATTCGACATCACCAAGGTAAAGAAGGTCGCCAACACGGCAATCGCTGCTTGGATAATCCAAGGTGCTGCCCCACCTGTGGCTGCCACCACCTCTTCTGCAATCCATTTTGCGGTACCGGTGGTTTCAACCGCCAAACCGAGCGGAATCAAGGACGCCAACAAGAAAACGGTCTTCCAACTGACCGCTTGATACGCCTCTTCAATCTTCAGAACGCCTGAAAGCACCATACCGATAGCACCGGTTAACAACGCAATCGACAAACGGATATCAGTGAACAACACCATGCAAAGAGCAACCGCAAAGAACAAACCCGCCCAACGGACTTTGTTAGGACGCAGCTTCTCAGCACGTGGATATTCAGTGGTCACAACAACGAAGTTCTTATCGTCTTCGATACGCTCCAAACCAATCCAAGGGGTATGAACCACCAAGGTGTCGCCAGCTTGGAAAGCCATGTTGCGGATATCATCACCCTCACGCATGGTCTCGCCATTACGATGCAAACCCACCAACGCTAAGCCGTAGGTTTTACGCATCCAGATATCACGTGCACTCTTACCAATAAGGTTAGAACCTGGCGGAATAACCACTTCTGCGATACCTGCTTTATTCGCTGCTAAAGCATCGGCAAAGGTGCGCAATGAATCACGCTTTTGCAGATCATATTTGGTCACAAACGCATCGAGATCACGTGGATCAGCAACGATGCCAAGCACCATACCCGGAGCAATACCGGTATCACGCGCCAAGGTACCAGGACCAATGTTTGATTCGCCCCCAGAGTACTTATTCGCAATGACACGAATACGCTCAACACCCTCAATCTCATCAAGCTGCTTACCAATCAATGCACTGTTATCGGTAACCACAACCTCAGCAATGCCGTAAGCCAAGCCATAGACTTCTTGGAAGTAAGCCATCGGATCTGAGCCTTTGGTGCTCGACTCGCTCTTGGTGGTCGGTAAAACAAAACGACCCGCCAAGACGAAATAGATAATACCGGTCGCAACCAATGCAATACCCACAGGTGTTACTGAGAACAAGCTCCAGGTTTCCATCTGTTGCTCAACCGGCAACGCTTGGTTAGAGGTCAAGATCAAATCGTTCAACAAGATCAGAGGACTTGAACCCACCATTGTCACGGTACCGCCCAAGATCGCACAGAAGCCCATTGGCATCAGCAAGCGAGACATCGGCAAA
Source organism: Gammaproteobacteria bacterium (assembly GCA_038146785.1). Classification (GTDB taxonomy): domain Bacteria; phylum Pseudomonadota; class Gammaproteobacteria; order Chromatiales; family Chromatiaceae; genus VMDJ01. The sequence goes on along the minus strand of JAYQSI010000005.1, from coordinate 86,644 downwards.
CCCGAACGCGCTGAGATACGTGAGACCACTGGCAAGAACAAGGCGGCTGCACCTACGTTCTGCATGAACGATGAAATAAAACCAACCGTCGCTGAAATGATCGGAATGATGCGCGCTTCTGTTGTGCCACCCACCTTAAGAATGAAGGCCGCCACTTTAGTCATGATGCCGGTCTTATCCAAACCTGCACCAATGATCATTACCGCAATGATCGACATCACCGCGTTTGACGAGAAACCGTTAAACAATTTCTGGTTATCAACCAAGCCACCACTGAGCCCCATAAAGGGTGCCACTAAGGTAGTTAAACCTAAGATAACCATGACGGTTGCCGCTGCCACATCGACATCAACAACTTCAAATGCAAACAAATAAATCGTGAGTAAAAGAATGCCGGTTACCCATGCAATTTCAACCGTGGGAACCACTTTCGACAAAACAATCGCCATCGCTAAAAAGACGATACCTGCAATGCCTTTCTTCATATCAAATGCAGCCATGAACTACTCTCCGGCGGGTTTTCCGCCACTGCCTAAGTTTTACAACATTATTATTCTTATAGGATTTTGAGCGGCGCATTCTACGCGCGAATGCCTTTTGATTAAAGTTGAGTCAAAATATCGCCGAAATCAGCTGCAATAACGCTATGGATCATTCAATTCTCAACGGCATCATCGTCCTTTTGACCCTATCGGTCGTCTCTGTGGCGATGGTTAGACGGCTCAATCTACCGCCCATCCTCGGCTATTTGGCCGTGGGTGCGCTTTTTGGCGAGCACGCGATTGGCTGGATCCCCGCCCATCACGACATTGAATTCCTCGCCGAGCTTGGCGTTGTCTTCCTGCTGTTCATGATTGGACTTGAGGTCTCGATCGGTCATTTGATGTCGATGCGCCGACTCTTGCTCGGTCTGGGCAGCATGCAGGTGCTGCTTTCGACGCTCTCGACCATCGCACTCGCCATGTGGATCGGCATGAGCTGGCAGGCGGCATTTGCCGTGGGTGGCGCTTTGGCGCTCTCCTCTACCGCTATCGCGGTAAAGCAGCTGCAAGAACAACTTGAGATCCACTCACGTCACGGTCGCAATTCGCTTGGCATCCTGCTGTTCCAAGATCTTTCTGTTGTGCCTTTCTTGGTCGCCATCCCGATCTTAGCGAGCGGCAGCGATCAAATGGGCGTCGCGCTAGGCATCGCTTTCATTAAAGCGGTGATCGCTTTCGGCATCATGTTTGCCATTGGCCACTGGTTATTGCGCCCTGTACTCAATTGGATCGCTGGTTATTACTCAGCTGAACTGTTCACCCTAGCGATTCTTTTGCTCGCATTGACCGCGGCATGGTCGACCCAGCAAATGGGATTGTCGCTTGCGCTTGGTGCCTTCCTTGCGGGCGTGATGCTGGCCGAAAGCGAATATCGCCATCACATCGAAATCGAGATTCGCCCCTTCCGAGATGTCCTGCTTGGCTTGTTCTTTATTTCCGTTGGCGCACAGCTCAACGTGCCAGAAGCCTTGAGTCATTGGCAATGGGTGCTGCTGCTCACCTTGGGCGTAGTCGTTGGCAAAGGTGGCCTGATTGTCTTTTTGACCTGGTTCTTACAACGCGACTGGGGCGTTGCGCTGCGCACCGGCATCGTCTTAGGACAAGGCGGCGAATTTGGTTTTGCCCTTCTTACCTTAGCGTTAGCGAACAACATCGTTAGCAGTGATCAGATACAACCGATTCTCGCCGCACTGGTGCTTAGCATGTCATTAGCACCCCTACTGATCCGTCATAACGGCGCGATCGCGAAACGGGTCGTACCCGACTATCAATCACAACGCGACGAAAAAGCCATGGCGATCGCGGAACATGCTGACAACTTAGAAGATCACGTAATCATCGCTGGCTTTGGTCGTGTTGGTCAGAACTTGGCGCAATTTCTTAAGCATGAAGAGCAAACCTATCTCGCTCTGGATGTTGATCCACGACTGATCAAAGATGCTTTTGATGCCGGCGAGCCGGTGCGCTATGGCGACAGCACACATCCACAAACCCTCGAGATGGCCGGTATCCATCGTGCCGCTGCCTTGGTTATAACGGTGCATGAAGGTTATGTCATAGAACGCGTGTTGGAAGTCGCACGCAGCCTCAATCAGAAGCTACCGATCATCGTGCGTGTGCGTAACGAGCAACAGATGGAAAAGCTGCTGCAAATGGGCGCCTCTACCGTGATTCCCGAATCACTGGAATCGAGCCTGCTTGTCGCTACGCGCACCCTAGAACACTTAGATATCGATCGCGATGAGATTGACCTACTGATCAGCTCAACCCGCTCTAAACGCTATGCCGACCTACGTGGCATTTTCCACGGCGAGCCGCATCTGATTGATCAGCCGCTGAATGACTATCTAATGCGCGAGACATTTGTCATCGAAGATAACTGCAGCTTCATCGGGCAGCGCTTAAGTCAGCTCGGACTCAATCACAGCTATGTTGATATCGAGCTGATTCGTAATGAAGAAAACACCATGCTCGAGGCGACCGATCCCTTAGCTGCCGGCGATCGACTCATCCTGACCGGCACCAACAAGGCCGTCGAGCGTGCACGAAAAGCCCTGCAAAGTCAGCGGGCCATCAATTAGCGCCAACTCAGGTATAATCGCGCGCCAATTCTCAATTAACAGCACAGAGCATCATGCAGTTCATCGAAACGCGCGGAAACGACGGCAAACGCCCAGCTAAAGTCCCTTTCTCACAGGCGATCCTGAATCCTATGGCATCGTTTGGCGGTCTTTATGTACCAGAGCAGTTACCTGAACTGGGCATGAGCTTCCTCGAAGCGCATCGCGACTCAAGCTATAAGACCATCGCTAAAGCGGTACTCGATGCTTATGAGATCGATATTGACGCGGCGGTGATTGACCAAGCACTGAGCTTGTATGACAAGTTTGATGACGGCAGCAACCCAGTACCGGTTGTAAAGATTGGCGAGAAGACCTTTGTCTCTGAGCTGTTCCACGGCCCGACGCGTGCCTTCAAAGACATGGCGCTACAACCATTTGGTGTGGTGCTCTCAAGCTTGGCGCAAGCGCGCAACGAGAACTACCTGATTTTGGCAGCGACCAGTGGTGACACCGGCCCTGCAACGCTCGAAACCTTTAAAAATCGCGATAACGTCAAAGTGGCGTGTCTTTATCCTGATGGTGGCACCTCAGACGTGCAACGCCTGCAGATGGTCACAGAAGATGCCGCCAACTTAAAAGTGATTGGCATCCACGGTGATTTTGACGATGCGCAATCAGCGCTCAAGTCATTGCTGTCATCAGATGCCTTCCATGCCAAGCTTGCAGAGAAAGGCACCAAGCTGTCAGCGGCAAACTCGGTTAACTTTGGTCGCATCATCTTCCAACAGATTTATCACATCAGCAGCTATCTCGATTTGGTTCGCCAAGGTGCGATCACCCTAGGCGAAAAGATTTATCTGAATGTGCCTAGCGGTAACTTTGGTAATGCCCTTGGTGGTTATTACGCAATGAAGATGGGCCTACCGGTTGCGCGCATTCTGATCTCATCGAACAGCAACAATGTGCTGACTGATCTGATTAACACCGGCGCTTACGACCTAACGGGTCGCTCAGTGATTGCCACTACCTCACCAGCGATGGACATCCTCAAGTCATCGAATGTTGAGCGCGTGTTGTTTGACCTATTTGGTGCTGAGCGTACGCGTGAATTGATGGCGCAACTCGATGCAGACCATCGTTACCAACTCAGCGATGCTGAGCTAGCGCAGCTACAAGCCATCTTTGGTGCCGATTATGCGAGCGATGAAGAAGTCGCACGTTATATCAAAGAGACCTTTGATGATGGCTACTTGATGTGTCCACACACCGCGACCTGCTTTAAAGCGCAAGAAACACAACAGAACGGTCACGCAACGGTGATTTATGCGACAGCGGAATGGACCAAGTTCTCACCGACTGTTGCAGAAACCATTACCGGTGAAGCCGGCAAAGGTGATGAGGAAGCTTTACAGCTGATTTCAGAAGCGTCAAAGCAGCCTGTTCCACCGATGATTGCCGCACTGTTTAATAAACCCGTTGCACAAGATACGGTTATCGATAAAACCGATATCGAAGAAACCGTCTTTGCGTTTATTTAAGCTGTTCTGACGAGTCACTGGTGACAAGTGGCTCCAACACACGGGTCAACTCTTTCACACTCACTGGCTTGGACAGATAGTTGTTCATACCGTTTTCGAGATAGTGATCAATATCACCCTGCATCACATTAGCGGTTAGCGCGATGATCGGTAACTCAGGGTTTACGCCTGCCACTTCACCTTGACGAATCTTCTGTGTCGCTTCAATGCCATTCATGCCCGGCATCTGAATATCCATCAGCACCACATCCACCGCTTCTTTTTGTAAAAGCTCAAATGCCGCTTCTGCAGAGAGTGCTTTTTTAGCTTGAATACCCATCTTGGCTAACAACACCTCAACCACCATCAGATTGGTTTCAACATCATCAACCGCCAACACGGATAGTTCACCTAATGAATTAATCTGACGTAATGGCTTTGGCATCAAGTTAACCTTTGGTTCCACTTTCTTTTCAACAACAGCAGCCGGTTTATCGGATGCTTTATCTAATACAAGATTGACGGCAAAGGTCGAGCCTTCACCTGGCGTTGAGTCGACATGGATATCACCGCCCATCAACTCAACCAATTCTTTACTGATGGATAATCCCAAGCCAGTGCTTGGTACCGACTCATCGTGATCACCTTTACTAAAGCGTTCAAATAAACGCTGCGCCAGAGCTTGATCAATACCTTTACCCGTATCTTTAACCGCAAGTTGCACTTGATACTGTGACTGACCTTTCATCAAGGCATTGACAGCAACAGTCACCGAGCCCTTTTCGGTGTACTTCAAGGCATTACCAATCAGGTTGAGCAGAATCTGACGTAAGCGGGTTTTATCGCCATGGACGCGAAGCTCATCAGACACCTGTTCTAGATGCATCTTCAGGCCTTTACCTGCCGCACGCGCTTCAGACATCGCAACCACATCGCGCACCATTTGGCTTAAATCGAAATCCTCTGGCGTTAATTCCAGCTTTTGATTTTCAATTCGGGTTAAATCGAGCAACTGATTCACTTGCGATAACAAGGTCTCAGTACCTTGCTCAATCAAACGAATTTGCTTGAGGGTTTCCTCATCTAAGGGCTTGTCCTTCAACACCTCAGTCATACCCTGAATCAAATTGATTGGGGTGCGCACCTCGTGTGAGACATTTGCCAGCAGGTCTGACTTGGCTTTGTTAGCCGCTTGAGCAGCTTGCAAGGCTTTTGCTTCAGCCTGCTTAGCCGCCCGTTCTTCAGAAATATCTTCAATCGAATAAATAATGTCGAAGTTATTGGGTCTTCCGACATTGGCTTTCCCGTCAAGCGAACCCAAATTGTCTCACCATCTTTTTTCAATAAAGGCTCTTCAAAGGCAACTGGTTCATTCCTTTTAACCATGTTGGCAATGATTTCACCGACATGATCAAACACCTCTTGGCTGACATGCCACAAGCGTGTGTCCATTCCGATGAATTCATCCAACGGATACCCAAAGATTTCAGCAGCACGCTCATTGGCCCAAGCGACTTTTCGATCAACCGAACGATAGATACCAATTTGTGCATTCGACAGAATCGCTTGCTGTTCAGCACTTTGCTCTGCAAGCTTGCTTGATAGTTTCTTTTCTTCTGTCAGGTTACGCACCACCACGGCGGTTGAGGGACGTCCGCGATAATCAATGTGCTGATAAGCCGAGTTATCAACCTCGAGTACCTCGCCATTTTTGTGCTTAAGCTGACCTGAAAAATTCAACACGCCAGTTTCTTTCAGTTTATGACGACGACGTTCTAGCGTGATTTCGTTTTCTTTGATCTCAGGGTCAATATCTACAATATTCAGCTGCAACATCTCTGCCTTGGTATAACCCAGCATGACACCAATGGCTTCGTTACTGAACGTAATGCGACCGTGCTCATCAACCCAATAAAATCCTAAATTACTGTTCTGTAGCGCATCAAAGTTACGTTGCAGAATATTGGCCGCTTGCTCTTTTTCATTGAGTGATTTTTGAAACGCAGCCGAAGCTGCGTTTTTCAAATCGCCCGGTAAGAAACACTTACCCATCGTTGGCATCATTACCCTTACGGCGGCGACGACGCTGATTACCATTGCCATTTCGGTTGCCATTGGCCTGTTGCGCACGGTTACCGTTGCCATTGCCGTTACCACCTCGACCACGACCACGACGCGCAATCTCATTACCGCCGGCGAGATACACCGCATCACGATTACTGTTATCGGTCTGCATGGTGTTGCCGTTCACATCACCGTATTCATCGGTTTGTGCGCGAGGCGCTTGGTTGCCCTGATTGCCTTGATGGTCATTACGACGCTGTTGCGGCTTGTTTTGACGCTTCTTCTTCGGCTTGGCACGTTGCTGACGTGGCTTTTCCTCAAAGTTCTCATCAGACGATTCGGCGTCATCACTCTGCTCTGCATCAGCATTAGCTTGACGCGGCTTACGCGGTGGACGCTCTTTACGCAGTGGCTCTGGCTCGATCGTTGGATCGACTTCGAAGCCTTCCACTTCACTGCTCTCGATCTCTTTACCAAGATGCTTCTGCAAGTTATCTAACAGCGCTGCTTCATCGATACACACCAACGACCACGATGCACTGGCATGACCAATGCGCTGAATGTAGTCATCAGGGATCTGCGGCAAGTCGTAGTTAACAACCGCTTGCAGATCGTCCATATCCATACCGCGTGCCGCGATATCGGTTGCCACCAAGACCTTTAGCTCGCCGGTAGCAAAACCTTCGATCGCTTTGGCGCGAGCGGCTGGGTTTTTATTACCGTGCATTGCGACCGATGGCACACCCGACTTACCTAAGTAGTAAGCCAAACGATTGGCTGCGTGCTTGGTGCGAATAAACACCAAGATACGGGTCCATTCATTTTGCTCAACCAAATGCGCAAGCAACTCTGTCTTGCGACGCTTATCGACACGATAAACATGCTGTGAGATTTCATCGACATTGATCTCGGGACCTGCAATCTCGACCACCTCAGGTGATTTCAATAACTTGTCCGAAAGCGTTTTGACCGCCTCGTTCATGGTGCCGGCAAAGATCATGTTCTGACGTTGCTCTGGCAACAAAGCGAGCACTTTATCGACATCTTCCATAAAGCCCATGTCGAGCATGCGGTCAGCTTCATCGAGGACCAACATATCGATGCTAGATAAATCGATGGTCTGCTTGTCCGCGTGATCGAGCAAACGACCAGGCGTTGCGACTACCAAATCAACACCGCGTTTTAGGCGACCGATCTGTGGACCAATACGAACACCACCAAAGACAACAGCCCAACGCAGTGATAGCTCACGGCATTGTTCTTTGATCTCTTCAGTGATCTGCGCGGCTAACTCACGCGTTGGCGTAAGAATGAGTGCGCGAAGGTTTGGTTTATCGTCCTCTTTATCCGCCATCAAGCGATGCATAATCGGTAGCGTAAAGCTGCCGGTTTTACCTGGATCCACTTGAGTTGCGACGAGTACATCTTTGCCGCCAAGGATATGAGGGATTACTTGTTCTTGTGCTGGAGTTGGCTCAGTTGTGCCTTCTGCTTCCAATACACGCAATATATCGGCGTTCAGGCCGAGCTGCTCAAAAGTCATTATTGTCAGTTTCTCCGGGGTCTTCCTGCCACACACATGCGCGGGGCTACGGTCTGGGAAGAACTCGATTTTTATTGTGTCATTTTTCGTTATATCGCTTGAGTGCGTAACTAATCATCAATGCATTCAAGGCTAAGACACGGACCGTAATAGCGTCCTTGTTTGCATTAAACCCAAAATTATCCGATTTGTCACCTACTTAGCGAACTTTATAATGTGCGCTGTTTTAGTATCGGATGACATCATGTCGGAACCTGTCTACATTTTTGAACTCTCTGAGAGCACCTTCGATAGCTCTGCCCTACAAAATTCGCATCAGATCCCTGTTTTAGCGCTGTTTATGGGCGTTTGGTCTGGCCCCTGCATTGCCACCTCTGATCGGATTGCAGATCTCGCGCAAGAATTTGCGGGTAAGTTCATTCTTGCCAAGATCGACATTGATGAGCAGCAAGGCCTGCGTGATCGCTACAACATAGAAAATGTTCCTACTTTGGTCGTGTTACGCAATGGCGAAGAGGTTCACCGTGAAGTGGGTGAACTGCAAATGGCTGACCTTCGTGCGTTGCTTAAACAGTACGGCATTTATCGCCAGTCAGATGATCTGCGTGAGCAAGCACGCGCTGAGCATATGGCAGGCAATACACAACAAGCGATTTTGTTACTCACTCAAGCCATTCAAAGCGACCCAAGCAATGTGCGTGTTGCGTTAGATATGGTGCAGGTGTTCTTAGATATCGAGGAATGGGAGCAAGCCAAAGGTTTGTTTGCTCGCTTACCCGATAAGGTAAAACAGGATGGCTTAGGACAAAGCATCGTCAATCAACTGCGCTTTGTTGATCTTGCAGAAAAAACCGCCGGCATTGAATCACTCAGCCAGCAAGTGATTAGCGAGCCTGATAACTGGCAAGCACACTTTGATTTAGCCCTATGCCAATTAGCACGCTTAAACAGCGACGAGGCGGTTGAGCATTTGTTTACGATTCAAGAAAAAGCACCGGACTTTCGCGAAGGTGCGGCACGCGAGTTGATCGGTCTGCTAGCGAATATGTGGGCCGAAGGCTCACCGGATGCTGCCAAGCAATTAAGGCAACGCTTAGCCAATATGACCGCAAGCTAGGGGCATAAAAAAACCGAGGCAAAGGCCTCGGTTTTTTGTTTTGGCTTAGCTTAGCTTGCTTTACCTTGGTAATCCGCAATACCTGGATTACTCATGACACCGATCAACTCAGGATCATTGATCTTTGGCAAGCGCAGAACGTTATCTTTGCTCTTGTTCGCCAAGATGTAGTCACGTACCACGTCCCACATCAGACGACCTTCTGGCGTGCGGTTAACGGTTGCCCAACCAGAGACCTTGTACTTGGTCTTCGCATCAAGCTTACGGCCGTCGTCCAACACAATGTTAGTAATACGCTCACCAAGCTTTTTACTTGGATCGATGGTGTAGTCCAAACCACCGACGCGCACCATGTCACCACCTGACTGCAGGTATGGATCTGGATCGAACAGGTTGTCTGCTACGCCTTCGAGCATGTTGTGAATCTCTTCACCGGTCATCTCGCTGACATAAGTCTCAGCGTAGGTCATTGAACACTGGGTCATCACGTCTTCCATGGTGATCCAGTCACCCTTCAGGGTTGTGGTACCCCAACGCACACCGGCTGATAGCGCGATATCCGCTTTGTGTTCCCAACGCAATGCGTTACACAACACCTGGTCCCAAGTACCCATGAAGTTACCGCGACGGTAGAGCAAACGGTCAGCGATCGCGAGCTTCTCAGACAAGATCTCTTCGTAGGTCTTACCTAAACGATCTTTGCTGTAGAAAGAATCAGAGCGACGTGATTCAACAATGTTCTCGTCGTACTTAGTTGAGCGCATTTGCTTCAAGTAAGCCGCCATCTCTTTATCTTCTGGCAACCAATCTGAGATAACTGGCAACATGTTGTAGGTCATGTTCTTGATTTGGCCATCGGCAATATCAAAGTCCATCACGCCAACGTATTTACCGTTAGAACCCGCGTTAGTCACCCAACACTCACCGCCATCAACATTTTTCACTTTGATTGGCTTTGGCATACCGTCGTGGGTATGACCACCAAAGACAGCATTCAAACCAGGCACACGCTCAGCCATCTTGATGTCTACGTCCATACCGTTGTGCGACAACAATACAACCGCATCTGGGCTTTCGTTTTCACGAATCGATGCCACCAAATCTTTCATGTCGTCTTCACGCAAACCGAATGACCAGTCAGGGAAGAACTCTTGAGGGTTAGCATTTGCAGTACGTGGGAAAGCTTGACCAACGATCGCGATACGCGCGCCATTGATCTCTTTGATCACATAAGGCTGGAAGGCATGGCCAGTATCTTCGTTAAACAGACCACGACCATCGTATTTCTCAACTAAAGCTGGGTATTCATCACCGAATAATGAGTCAGGCTTTACGCGAACGTTCTGACCGATGAAATCACCTTTGAACAAGGCCACGTTAGAAAGGACTTCGTCTTCTTTATAGGTGAATTCCCAGTGACCCACCATGACATCCAAACCGAGGATGTTTGACGCCTCAACCATGTCGACACCACGTGTCCACAATGAGGTGCCTGAACCCTGCCACAAGTCACCACCATCGATGGTCAAGGTATTGTCTTTACCGCCTGCTTGATCACGCAAACGATCAAGCAAGGTTTTAACGTGAGCAAAACCACCGGTGCGACCGTACTTCAGTGCCGCATTGTCGAAATTAAGGTAGGTGTACGCATAAGACTCAGGCGTGTTTGGCTCTAAGCCCATCTCTTTGAGTAGCTTTTTACCCACAACGTGTGGTGGACGACCGTAAGCATCACCCACACCTAAGTTGACGTTTGGCTCGCGGAAATAAACCGGAAGCAATTGGCCGTGAACGTCGGTGATGTGCAAAAGACGCACATTACCTTTCATGGGTAAGTCATAAAAACCCTCGGGCGCTTTAGAACCGGCGAAGGCCTGATTAGCTGCAAAAGGGGCTGCAGTCGCTGCTGCGCCAATACCCATGAGTTTGAGAAAATCACGACGGTCGATTTTTTGAGTCATGCTTATTTCCTAAGTATGTTATTGCCTAGGGAGGCAGTTTTATTTTGTTGCGTAATATATCAGCACCTCGGTATGCGAGCAGCCACTATTCCGTCCTAAAACCTTGTTACTTACTGGTAAAATAAGCATTTGTACGCTTATCCCTACAACCCTCGATCAAAGCACAGCTTTTAATGCGTAAAACTCTATCCATAGCTCTTTTTCTGGCCTTCATTTCGCTTTTTTCTAGCAGCCATGCTGATGTTGTTAAGCCTGCCTTGGTCGAGATCAGTGTCTTTAGCGATGGCACCTACGACGTCGAGCTGCGTACCTCGCTCGAAGCCCTGCTTACCGGCATCAATGCCCGGTATAAAAACACCCAAGAAGCGCCAAATTCAGATCAATACGACCACTTCCGAGAAATGGCGCCGGACGATCTGCGCAAAGCCTTTGAGCCTTTTCATCAAACCCTGCTCGAGAACATCGAGATCCGTTTCGACTCGCGCAAAAGTCACTTTGAGCTTGGCGAAATCGTTATTCCTGAGCGTGGCTATACCAAGGTGCCACGGACCAGCATTGTGCATTTGATTGGCAAGGTTCCCGGCGATGCACAATCGATGACCTGGTATTACCCAGCACGCTTTGGCGATAACGCGGTGCGCGTACGCCAAGTGAATAAAACCACCGAGGAATATCATTGGTCGCAGCATCAATGGTTACGCCATGACAAACCCTCGCAGCCCTTCTCTCTCACTGAAGTGGCTAACCCACGAAGCACGCTTGATGTGATGGCAGATTATCTCGTCGCCGGTATTGAGCACATCATCCCGATGGGGCTCGATCACATTCTATTTATTTTGGGCTTGTATTTATTCAGCACCAAAATCAAACCCCTGTTGTGGCAAGTCACCATGTTTACCTTGGCTCATACCATCACACTGGGATTAGCCATGTATGGCATCGTGCAACTGCCTGCGTCAGTTGTGGAGCCATTGATCGCTTTATCGATTGCCTATGTCGGCATTGAGAATGTGATGCATAAAAAGCTTGAGAACTCTCGCTTAGCACTGGTCTTTGCATTCGGCCTATTACATGGCCTGGGCTTTGCGAGCGTGTTAACCGAATTTGGCATGCCAAAGGATGCTTTCGCTAGCGCCTTAATTGCCTTCAATATCGGCGTGGAGATTGGTCAGCTTGCCGTGATCACTCTTGCCTTCGTCTTTACTGGCCTGTGGTTCCGTCATAAGTCTTGGTATCGCGCAGTCATCGTTATCCCCAGTTCACTTGCCATCGCAGCAGTGGCACTCTATTGGACATACGATCGATTCCAATTAACCACCGCATTGACGGATTTAGGACTAGCGTAATTCATGACCTCACCCAACGACGACACACTGATTCTTACAGTCAATAATCGTCTGGCACGTGAGCAACTTCGCAACCAAGAATCACAGCTATCTCACACAGCAAAGGTATGGCACACGCCAAAAGTCTTAGCCTGGAGTACATGGCTAAACACTTGCTATGAAACACTCGTCGACTTAGGTCAGATCGAGGCTGTTTTACTGACGAGCTTTCAAGAACGTTTGATTTGGGAAAGCATCATCCGTCGCCATAGCGATGATGTAGTACTACTTCGACCAGACAAAGCAGCACAAAGTGTTCAAGAAGCTTATCAACGCAGTTGCGCTTGGCAACTCGATGAAAGTGATATTGCTTTTGAAGGAACCGAAGAGAGTCGCTTCTTTTTACGTTGGAAAAAAGCCTTTGAATCGCATTGCGCAGGCAACATCATTTACTTTCAGCAAGCCAACTAACCGCTGCCATTATCCTTGGCATCGATAATGGCTTTATCTCCGTTCCTAAAAAGCTTCAGCTCATCGGCTTCGAGCAGTTCTCGCCAGAACAGGAACAACTCAAAGCATCAATCGCGCAACGCGGCTGCCAACTCGATATCACCTCAACTGAAACATTAACCTTAGCGCCAGCTGAGCGCGCGAGCTTTCATAGCGAACAAGAGGAAGTGCTTGCTGCATGCTCATGGGCTAAACGCACACTAGCCGCCGAGCCGAATGCTCAGGTCGCAATTGTCAGCCCCGCCCTGCAAAATCATAAGCACGCTTTGCAACGGCAATTGTCACGATTACTGACACCACGTGACTATCTGAACGCTAATAACAATAACCCCGCGTTTAACATTTCACTCGGCGAGCCACTGAGCGACCACCCGATCATTGATCATGCACTTAAAGCGCTTCAATGGCTGTTCACCAAACCCATGTCGCTTGAGCATGTCAGCATCCTGCTTCGCTCCCCTTTCATAGGCGGACATAGCGAAGAATGGGATGCTAGAGCACAACTTGATAAGGCTTGTCGCTCACAACAATTCATCACCATGAGCACAGCGTTCTTAGCGACACAGGCACAAGAAACCTGCCCAAAGCTACACGCCACTCTGAATGAACTCAGCTTGCTTGCCACAGAGCACACAGATCGCAAATCGCCCGCAGATTGGGCAAGCGTTTTTCGTGATGCGCTAAACCTTATTGGTTGGCCTGGAGACCGCAGCATCAATAGCGTTGAGTATCAAACAACTGAACGCTTTAAGACGCTTCTTAGTGAATACGCTGGCCTACAACGTGTGCAAAAAAACCTGTCACTGCCGCAAGCACATCAATTACTCACTCAGCTTGCACAAAGCATTACCTTTCAAGCCAAAACAGCTCCGCAATCGATTCATGTTCTCGGTGTCCTTGAAGCTGCTGGTCTGCGTTTTGATGCCATCTGGTTTTTAGGTGTAGATGATCAACATTGGCCTGCTTCACCAAATCCAAACCCTTGGCTACCCAAACGCTTACAACGCGAACATGACATGCCCAATGCGTCGCATGAGCGCGAACTAAAGTATGCAGCCGGTTTGTTAGATCAATTACGCGGACATGCTAAGCACGTCATCGCCAGCTATACCGCGTTTCGTGATGATGCAGAACAACGCCCATCACCACTGATCACCGATTGGCCTGAGTGGCAGCACCAGATATCTGATACTGACCCGATTGAAGACTCTGCAATCACTGAGACAACTCAACCACTCGCCGCACTTGAAGCGGTGTTACCTGTGAATGAATTTAGAGGTGGCTCAGGTCTTATCTCTGCGCAAGCACAATGCCCGTTTAAAGCGTTTGCACGTTATCGCTTGAATGCTGAAAGCATCGATGACTTAACACCCTATCCTGATGCGATGCTGACCGGCAACATCATGCATAGCGCACTGGAACAGCTATTTAAACAGATCCCTAGCAGTCAAAAACTTAAGTCACAGACGCCAGATGAGCTATCTCAGGTTATCGACGGCGCCGTTGAAACCTCTCTCCAACAACACGCGAAAACACGATTAGATATCTTCACACCAAGTTTTCAGTCACTCGAGTCCCAAAGACTGAAAAGAATTTTGCATGAATGGCTTTCACTTGAAGCATCTCGCCCCTCGGAATGGGAGATCGCTGCACTTGAACATCCCTCTCAGGTCACACTGGGTGAGCTTTCACTGAAGATCAAACTCGACCGGATAGATAAATTTGCTGATGGCACGCACGCAGTGATCGATTACAAGACGGGCCGCACACATCGTATTAATGAATGGACAGATGATCGACCAAGCGAATGCCAAATTCCTTTGTACGCCATGGCGACCCAAAACCCGAGCGCTGGAGCGATTGCTCAAGTGCATGCCAAAGAAAGTAAATTCATTGGTCTGGCAGATAATGGCCAACGTTTAACCGGTGCTAAAGCTATCGCTGACAATAAACAGATCGAGACATGGGATGAACTGTTAGCGCATTGGCAAACCACTCTCAATTCTTTAGCAAACGAGTTAACCAACGGTCGCATTGACGTTGAGCCAAAAAAATATGCCTGTGATTACTGTGAGCTCGATTCGCTATGCCGCATAACTCAGGCACACCTTAATGAGGAGGTCGATGATGCAGATTCATGATGCCGCTGCACGATCGAATGCTCTTCAACCAAATCGATCTTTTATTGTTCAAGCACCTGCAGGTTCCGGTAAGACCGAGTTACTCACACAGCGATACTTGATGCTTCTTGCGCAGGTTAAAGCGCCTGAAGAGATCATCGCCATTACCTTTACCCGCAAGGCCGCCGCTGAGATGCGTGCGCGTATCTTGAAAGCACTTGAATCTGCCCGAGGTGACAAGCCAAGCGAAGCGCACAAGTTAACCACCTGGCAGCTCGCTAGTGCCGCTTTAACTAATGACGATGCGCATCAATGGGACATACAACGCAATCCTAATCGCTTACGCATTCAAACCTTTGATAGCTTAGCGGCCGAGTTAACGCGTCAAATGCCCGTGCTATCGACCACCGGCGCGCAACCCGGTGTGACAGAGAATGCTGGACCACTTTATGAAGAAGCTGCGAAAGCCACTCTCAGCAGCCTTGATGACCCTGACACAGGCATTCATATCCAAGGGGTGTTGTCGCACCTCGATAACCGTTGGTCACTCGCCAGTGAATTACTTGTCAGCATGCTGGCGCGACGCGACCAATGGCTCAATATCTTAGAGCCCGATAAGATCTTTTCGATTGAGCATACCCTTGAGGATGTACTCAACTCCAAACTCAGCACACTTCATTCACTGTTCGACACTCATGACCTTGATGCACTGTGTGAGCTAACGCACTTTGCTGCCAACAACCTAAACGATCCCTCTTTGCCACAACACGCTTTCATCAATGATGCGGCGTTACCTGAAGCATCTCGAAACGATCTTGCGAAATGGTGCGGCATTGCCGAAATGGTGCTGACCAAAAACGGTACTGCACGCAAAAAGGGAGGCATCAACGTCAAGATGGGCTTCCCCCCAGAGAAAAAACAAGAAAGGAAGAACTTGTAGCGATTATCGACAAGCTCGCTAGCGACACAGCCCTACTAGAGCGCTTAGATGAAGTGCGCAGCATGCCTCAAGATAACTACAAGGACGATCAAACAGCCATCCTCATTGATCTACTGCATTGCCTTAACTTCGCTGTCAGAAAGTTACAGGATGTGTTTGCACAACATCATGAGGTCGACTTTGCCGAGATCCAGATACGCGCATTACAAGCACTCGGTGATGAAGAGTCACCCACTGATCTGGCACTGAGCTTGGATTACCAAGTTCAACATTTACTGATAGATGAATTCCAAGATACCTCGAGCTCTCAATACAAACTAATCAAAAAACTCACCACCGGATGGTTACCCAACGATGGTCGCACGCTATTCATTGTCGGCGACCCCATGCAGTCGATTTACCGTTTCCGCCAAGCCGAGGTTGGCTTGTTCCTGCAAACCCAAGATCACGGATTAGGTGACATCTCATTGGAGCGGCTAACCTTGAGCATGAACTTCCGCTCTCAAGGCGGCATCATCGACTGGGTCAATCACACCTTCGCCAAGGTATTCCCGACTTATGATGATCGCAATGAAGGCGCTGTCAGTTACTCGCCATCAGTTGCCGCGCATCCTGCAAGTCATGAGATCAGCGTTCACACACATACCTTTGATGCAACTTATTACGCAGAGGCTGAAGCCGCTTTCATCACACAAAAGATTCAGTCATACCGTGAGACCCATCCGGATAACAGCATCGCGTTACTGGCTCGATCTCGCCGTCATCTCGATCTGATTGTGGAATCACTGAAGCTTGCTGACATACCAGTGCAAGCTAATAAGATTGAAGCACTGATTCATCGCGCCACCGTGATGGATCTTCGCAGCCTCACTCGCGCCCTACTGCATCCTGCTGATCGCTTAGCTTGGTTATCGCTTTTGCGATCGCCGCTTGTTGGAATGCACATCAAAGACATTGCCCTAATCGCTGAAAGCTACAGCAACGACACGCTGTTTACACAGATGCGTCGCGATCAGACGCGCAAGCAACTCAGCGACGATGGTCAACAACGCCTTGCCCATCTTGAGACCATTCTTTCCCCACACCTACCTTATCGTCCAACACGCAGCTTGCGCCAAACACTTGAGGCTATTTGGACACTGCTTGGCGGCTTAACGCTAGCAAGCAATACCGATCGCCAAGATGCACGGGATTACTTTGAGTTGATCGAATCACTGAGTGACACCGATGGACTGCTTGATTTTGCTCAACTGGATAACAAGCTCGATTCGCTTTATTCGCAAACGGTAGCGAGCGATAGCAACCCTGTGCAGTTGATGACCATGCATGGCGCTAAGGGTCTTGAGTTTGATCTCGTCATCCTTCCAGGGCTGACTCGACAACCGGGTAAAGATCGTCATGAATTACTCGTTTGGCAACAACGCCTCGATGAGAGCAAGTCAGAACAGCTACTGCTCGCGCCTATTGCCGCCTATGAATCAGACAAAGAACCCATAGCCAGCTACATCAACAGCTTAAATAAGCAAAAAGATCAGCATGAGATTGCACGTCTTTTATATGTCGCAGCGACCCGCGCCAAGGATCAATTGATTCTGTGTGGCAAAGGCGAAATAGACCCTAAAACTGATGAGCTCAAAACACCGAATAAAAGCAGCCTGATGCACCGCCTCTGGTCATCGATTGCAGACACCGTTATTCACCATCCTGAAGCACCTGAAGAAAGTGCTCAGAACAGCTATCAAGAACAATGCTTATCGAGCGACTGGACTTTTACTGCTCCAGAGCAACTTGCAAGTTCAACCCAGACAAGCCAAGCGCAGCGTAGCGATATTGAATGGAATGACAATGCAGCGCGTCACATTGGCACCTTGGTTCATCGCTACCTAGAACGGATCAGCCATGAAGGTGTAGAGCAATGGCCGGCATCCCGCATTGATGCGTTAGCGGGAGCATTGCGCACAGGCCTGATGCATTTAGGGGTGAGTGATACAGAACTTGATAGATCGGTAACTCAGGCACAACGAGCATTACAGCAAACACTCAATGACAAAACAGGACAATGGATTTTAAGTTCGCATGCAGAAGCACAGAGTGAGCTTGCCTTAAGTCGACTCGCTGACAATATCGAACACTTTATTATTGACCGTACCTTTGTTGATGATGGCGTACGCTGGATTGTGGATTACAAAACCAGTGAAGATATACAAAACGATCTGCCTGCATTTTTAACGCAAGAACGAGAACATTATCGTGAACAACTGGAAAACTATGCGCGCTTAGTCAGTGAGTTTGACCCACGCCCGATAAAGTTAGCGCTCTACTTCCCATTGATGCAGCATTTGGAGAGCTGGGATTACACCAACTAAGGTTGTAGGCGCTGAATATCCCATGCGTCACCTTGGCGACGAAACTCAAAGCGATCATGCAGACGATTTTCACGGCCCTGCCAAAACTCAATCACTGACGGCTCTAAACGGTAACCACCCCAAAAATCCGGCAGAGGTATTTCACCTTCAGCAAACTTCTTTTTCATCGATTCAAACGCTTGTACCAACAAGGTACGTGAACCAATGGGTGAGCTTTGTTGAGAGGTCCATGCGCCAATCTGACTACCACGTGGGCGTGAGGTGAAGTACGCCAATGATTCAGCTGTACTGATACGACTCACATTACCCTGAATTTTCACTTGGCGATCCAATTCCAACCAGTGAAATAACATGGCGGACTTTGGATTACGATCTAAGTCATGCGCCTTACGGCTGCCGTAGTTGGTAAAAAAGACAAAGCCTTTTTCATCAAAGGCTTTGAGCAACACAGTACGCAAGGAAGGTGAGCCATCCTCATTCACCGTTGCCAAACTCAAGGCATTCGGGTTATCTAAGTTCGCATCGCGCGCATCCACAAACCATTTCTCAAATTGTTCAATCGGGTTTTCATTCAGATCGTCACGCGACAAACCTGCGTATTGAAACTCTCGACGAATATCCGCTATATCCATGTGATGCTCTCTTATTGAATTGACCTCGCTAAACACAGCGCGGCTCAGTACACTCAGCATTATGGTACAGGTAATCGTTGATCCCGAATCGAAATCGCTGCAAGAACGTGCAGCATTGATCAAAACACCGCGCAAAGGGCGTAAGCGCTTTCCTGAGGGATGTGTGACCATTGTTGAATCGATTGAAGATGCACACGCCGGTGCAAACGAAGCCAAAAACCTCCACCCTGCCATTGTCTATGGGCCTTCGGTTTCGTCTGAAAGTCAGCGCATCTACTATCTCGTGCGTTGGCTCAGTTAACACCACCCCTTGAAATCCTTTTAAAGCACCCCATTTCTTAATTAAGACGCCATATTGGGTCTTACTCGGTGGCTTATTCGCACCGATTTTTCGAACTGTTGCTTTAAGAGGACATTCACATGACAACTTTTGATTTTTCACCCCTTTTCCGTACCGCTGTTGGTTTCGATCGTCTGACTGATGCGCTAGAAAGTGCTCGTCGTCACGAGGGTTCAAACTTCCCTCCCTACAATATCGAACTGGTAAGCGATAACGATTACCGAATCACCATGGCTGTTGCTGGCTTCTCAACTGAAGAGTTAGAAATTGAAGTTAATGACGGCAAACTCAAAGTCACTGGCGACAAAAGCCAAGATGGCGTTGAGCGTAAATACCTGCATCAAGGCATTGCAAACCGCAGCTTCGAACGCACCTACCAACTTGCTGACCATGTCCGCGTCACTGGTGCAGAAGTGAAAGATGGCTTGTTACACATCGAATTGGTTCGCGAGATTCCAGAAGCAATGAAGCCACGTCGCATCGAGATCAAAACCGCTCAAGCAGCACTCGAGAATGAGCAAGCTAACGCGGCCTAAGAAACTTTCTCTCTGTAAGGCGGTCTATTCTGTGTCTGGATAGATCTCCTCTCCGCAACCCCTTGGCTCTAACGAGCTGAGGGGGATTTATTTCAGGCACAAAAAAGCCGCTCATTTGAGCGGCTTTTTCTTGAAAGGCTTTTTACCAAGGCATGAACGTATTCATCATGCGCATTGGACGACCAATATCGCGATTCATACGGTGCATATTGATATTCATACCCTGCGCCGCCTGAGTCAGGTTGGTCATATTGGTCAGCATGGGCTCCAATGTACCCACTTTCTTATCAATGCTATCGAGACTAACCGTCATCGCGCGAACATTGCTGGTTAACTGACCCATGTTCTGCGAGATATTCTGCATATTGCTCGCCAAGGTGGTCATATTGGAATCAACACTGATCGCCAAGTAATGCACGTCTTTTTGCAGGTTGTAGACCAAATAGAAGCCGTACAAGGCCAGCAAGACAAAAGCGAACAAAGAAGGATAGATAATCAATTCCCAACGCTTCTGGCTCAATTCTGAACGCAATTGGTCCGCTTCGAGTGCGCACGCTAGACGAGAGATATCATCTGTTACAGCTGATTCTTCCGGCTTTTGATTCTGTTCTGACATAAATACTTCTAGTTTGAGGGGCTTATTAGGGATAACACTAGCACAATAGATCTAATGGGGCATCATTTTAAATCAGGCACTTAATGGCCAGAAATCAGGTAATGCTAGAGGTTTACTGGCTTAGCGGGCCGCGTAATCACGCGTCATTGGCGGAATCACCGGACGGATCGTCTGACGACCAAAGCGCGGCATACGGCCAAACATAGGATCCATCATGCTCCAGTGAGGCTGAGGCAATGGGATTGCTGGCTGAATAGCGAACGGCATGAATTGCTGAGGTGCCACAGGGAACTGCGGTGGAAATACCGGCGGTGGTGGCGGAGCCATGTGCATGCGAGGTTGCGGCTGATTAGCCATGTACGGCTGTGGCACATACGGCATCGCATAACCCATTTGAGGCATTGGGTAGTAAGACTGAGGCGCATAACTAGGCTGCGGCATCATTGGAGCCGGCTCAGCTTGCTGACGTGCAATCAAACCCGACGTCGCTGGCTCAGATTCTGGGCGCCAACGGTAGGCAGTCACTGCAGGCTTATTCTCATTAGGAAGTACCTTTTCTGCCATACCCCAATACGCTGAGGTGAACTTTGGCTGCTCTGGCTTACGCATCGCCATAGTCGGCGCTTGTTTTGGCACCAAGAACGGCTTTGCCGCTGGGCGCCAACCAAATTGCTGGGTGAAGGCAGGTTGAGGTGAAGCTACTGGTGCGTAACGCGGCGCTACTGGCTGCCATGTTGGTGCTTGGTTAGCCTGTGCCACCATCGTTTGTTCAATCGGACGGAAACCACGATTGATCGGTGCAACACGTGGTAACTGCTGAGGCATCTGTTGTTGTAGGTTAATGCCTGATGGACGCCACTGAGGACCATAAGCCAATGCCACTTGCATCGGGATACTAACAACGATCATCGAAATCAAAGTTGGCTTAAACCAGCGGTGAGACATGTGTGCCCTCTAATTCTTCAATCCAGCCCAAAGGCCTATTTACTACTTCACCAACGGCCCCAATAAGGGGTTGGCATCATCGGCATCACATAAGGTGATGCTGGATAAATCCATACCGGAACCGGTACATACACTGGCCGCGTTGGCTGCGCTTGTCCTACCGTATTCGGCGTTACCCAAGAACGTTCTTGTTGAGAGCGTCCCAAAGGTCGAAATTGTGAATGCTCTGGCGCCCGCGTAATTAAACGAGGATCAGCCGGCGGCATAATCAATGTTTCATCACTGTCTATGGGTCGCATCTGAGCCTGTCGCTCGTTGCGTGGATAGATTGGTGATGGCTGCACAAATGCACGTTGAGTCGGACGCCATTGTGAAGCGGTGTTGTATTGCTTTATCGGCTGCTCAGCTTTTGGACTGGTTGGCCGGAGCTCTACAAACGAACGTCCACTTTTTGGCTGTGAATAAGGCCACCAATTGGCGCTGAGCAAGCTCGAAACACCAAAAAGAGTCAGTACCAACAGCGTCAGCGGACGTCTTTTCAGATCAATTACCCTTGCAGTGTTCACTGCCGTGAGTTCTTGAATAAATTGTAACCTGAACCCAGGGTCATTCGCACTTGGCAAATGCCCTAAGTTCTCAAAAATTAGTCTTCGTCAGACTTCAAACGAATACCGCGACGATACGAAGAGCGCGCAGGCTGATCTGCATCATCTTCCGCCTCAGCAGACTCATCTACTGGACGCTTTTTGGGTGTATCCAAGCGGCTGCCGAATCGACTTCCTGACATGTCATTCGACGTTGGCGCCGTACTAACAGTTGGCTCAGCCACCGAGTCACTCGCAGGTGCCGCAGGCGATGTTACAGGTGCCGACGTTGGGCTTGGCGCAGGCGGCGGTGAACTTGGCTTGCGCTTAAACAAACCTAAGATCCAAGTCACGATGCCAATCACCGCAAAGATAATCGACATCAAGCCTGACCAAAGCTTCATTAACAATGGTGTACCAGACGACGCAGCACCTGGTGCTGAGTTTTGACCTTTGGTTTGTGATGGCAGCAAGTTTTTCTCTTGGCAATCAACGCCCGCCACTTCGCATAAGGAGTCAGCGGCCTGCACACAACCCAAAGGAATCACAATCAGGGTCAACACCGTCGATACCAACACACCCGAAGCAAGCGATATCGCCATACCTTGGAAGATTGGGTCGAAGAAGATAACGGATGAACCGGCAACCAAGGCCAATGCGGTGATCACAATCGGACGAGTACGCGTCTTACACGACGTAATAACCGCCTCTACCACCGGTGTTCCTTGACGAATCAAGTGCACCGAGAAGTCCACTAGCAAAATTGAGTTACGTACGATGATACCGGCCAAGGCAATCCAACCGATCATGGAGGTTGCGGTGAACTCACCACCCCAGCCCATCTGGAAGAAGAGCAAGTGCGCCGGAATGATACCGAGCAAGGTCAACGGAATTGGCGCCATGATCAATGCAGGAATACGGAAGTTACCAAACTCCCACACCACCAGAATGTAGATCAATACAAGGGCTGCACCAAAGGCCATACCCATGTCACGGAAGGTCTCGTAGGTAACCGTCCACTCACCTGCCCATTGAATACCTGACCTAGAGTCATCCTCAGGTGGCGCTGTCCAGTTGATGTTGTCACACAAAGAATGACCATCCGGGGTCTGACAACCCACTTCCATTAACTTGTCTTGCACTTGGAACATGCCATAGATAGGCGCAGCAAGCTTGCCACCTACATCACCAACAACATACTCAACCGCACGCAAATCTTTATGGTGAATCAAGTGATCTTCTTCGCGCAGCTCAAAGTGACCAAGCTCGCGCAAAGGAACGCTAGAGCCTTTAGGTGTTCCGACCAAAATGTCACCCAAACGAGAAACATTTGAGCGTTCTGCCATAGGGATTTGAACCACGATATTCACAGGCTCATGACCGGCGCGTTGCTTCACATCGCCGAGAACATAACCACCCAAAGCCATCGCAAGCTCACGATTAATATCTTGAACTGAAATACCACGACGCTGCGCTTTTTCAGTTTCGATCACAAAGTGCCAATAGTCGTATGGCTCGCGCATGTAGTTATCAACGTCAACCAAGCTTTCTGTCTTTGAGAAAATCTCGGTTAAGTCTGCAGCTACCTGGCGACGTGTTTGAGCATCAGGACCATAGACTTCAGCAACAACTGATTGAAGTACTGGCGGACCAGGCGGCATCTCAACCACTGAGAACTTAGCACCCGTACCAACGAGTAATTCTTTTACCTGGGCACGTGCATCAACCGCAATCTCGTGCGAAGAACGCTTACGCTCACGCTTGTCTAACAACTGCAGCTGAATCTCAGCTTGCCATGGTTGTTGACGAAGGTAGTAGTGACGCACCATGCCGTTAAAGTCGAACGGCTTAGCCGTGCCGACATAAATCTGCGCATCGCGCACTTCCGGCATGCGACGCAACTTATCCGCAATGCGGTGTGCTTGGTTACCCGTGACCGCCAAGGCAGAACCTTCTGGCATATCGAGAACTACCGAAAACTCTGGCTTGTTATCGAGTGGCAGCATCTT
Organism: Gammaproteobacteria bacterium; assembly: GCA_038146785.1. Taxonomy (GTDB): domain Bacteria; phylum Pseudomonadota; class Gammaproteobacteria; order Chromatiales; family Chromatiaceae; genus VMDJ01. Next base: position 62,914 of record JAYQSI010000005.1, on the reverse strand, counting down.
TACCGCTACCCACTTGAAGTAGAAGAAGGAGCACATCACCAAGAAAACGCCCCACATGGCCAACTTGAACATGCGTGCCTTCCATGGGTATTCGATCATTGGAATCAAGATCGAACGGAACACACCATCAAGCCATTCAGCTTCTTTGTGCTCGCGCTTCTCAGCCACTTCCAAGTATTTCAAGGTTGGCTTAAACACAGGGTGAATTGCTAACCATGGGGTAAACACAAACGCGGCGAACAATGAGATAACCATTGCTACCGAGCCAAGCACTGGGATCGGCATCATGTAAGGACCCATCATGCCGCTGACAAAGCCCATCGGTAATAAGGCACCAATAACCGTACCGGTTGCAAGAATGGTTGGGTTACCTACCTCTCGTACCGCATCAACCGCGGTCTCTGCATCTACAGAGTTCGCTTCGAGCCATCGGCGATAAATGTTTTCGACCACCACGATCGCATCGTCAACCAAGATACCAATAGAGAAGATCAAGGCGAACAGCGACACCCGGTCAATCGTGAAGCCCAACAGCCATGCACACAAAATCGTGAACAAGAGCACGACTGGAATAACCAGCAATACAACAATCGCAGGCTTAAGCGCGCGGAACGCCGCCCAAACCAATAAGAAAACAAAGCCAGTCGCAATGAAGAGCTTAAAGATAAGGTCGTTAACTTTTTGCTTAGCTGATAAACCGTAGTTACGCGTCAAGCTGACGTTGACATCATTAGGAATCAAACGACCTTTAAGCGATTCAACACGCGCAATGACATCTTCTGCCACCGACACACCATTGGTACCTTTCTTTTTAGCGACAGCAATAGTCACTGCAGGTACAGCAATCGCACGATTAAGGTCTGTTGCAGCACCAGTGTAGTAAGCAACTGTTTGTTTAGCGTCTTCAGGGCCCTGGCGAACCTCAGCAACATCGTGCACATAAACGGGCACGCCGTTATGGAAGCCAACTTGCAACTGATTGATGTCATCAACTGAACTTAAAAACTCACCCGAAACCACCATCACGTGCGCGCCGCCGTTTTCGACACCACCCATTTGGGTTTCAACATTCGCCGCTTGGATAGCTTGCGCAACCTGACCAACACTTAGACCAAAGCCTGCTAGGCGCTCTGGGAATACCTCAACGGTCACCTGCTCTGCGCGTCCGCCCACCACGAAGCTCGCGCCAGTGTCGGGAATTTGCTTGATCTCTTGCAGCACCGATTGGGCTAAACGACGTAATTGCGAATCATCAACATCGGGAATGCCGTCACCGTTGTAATCTTTCTCAGACCACAAGGTCATCGTCACCGCAGGAACATCATCAATACTTTTTGCTTTAACCAACGGCGGCACAACGCCTGCTGGAACACGATCTTTGTTCGAGGCTAGCTTGTCATTCACCTTAACCAGTGATGACTCCATCTGTTCACCCACATCAAACTGAATGGTGACGATGCCCATGCCACGAGCTGTCGATGAATAAACGTGTTTAACGCCATCGATCTCAAACATCAGACGCTCAAGTGGTTGAACAGCCAGAGACGCTACCGTTGATGCATCAGCACCAGGATACTGAACAACCAAGTCGATCAGCGGCACTTCGATCTGTGGGTCTTCCTGACGTGGCGTTGCCATCAAACCCAACACGCCCAACAACAACATTGCGACGTATAGCAATGGAGAAAGTGGCGAGTTAATAAATGATTTGGCAATGGAGCCGGCAATACCGAGGCTCTTACCCTCATGAATTACACCCGACTCCCATGGCTCAGATGGTTTTGTATCTATCTTGCTCATGCGTGCATACCTGCTAGCTCAGCCGGCTTTTAATGTTTTTCTTCTTCTGAATTCTTTTTGCGCTGAGGACGACTCAACATATCAGGGCCTGGATTGGCGTAAACCATATCGCCTTCTGCAATACCCGAAAGGATTGTGGTTAGACCATTGCCCAAGTGCTTACCTTCGCGAACCATACGCAACTCTGGATAACCATCCATGTTCTTCACATAAACGATAGGTAGGTTGCCACGATAACGAATCGCACTGCTTGGAATCGCTGGCATCTGACTCATTGACGATGCTGCGGTCACATCAGGAATCAACACCTTGGCGTACATACCAGGCTTTGAAACACCCTGTGGAATATCAAACTTAACTTTAATGGTGTGACGCTGCATGTCAGCCATTGGGAAGATTTGTGCAACACGCACATCCACCGCTTCAGGATGATCATCAAATGATGCTGATTGCTTCAAGATCATCATTGCCTGCAAACCTTGTGCAAGACGTGCTGGCACATCGACTTCAACTTGCAGCCAAGTAACATCTGAGAAGGTCAGCATCGGTTGACCCGGCTGAATGGTGTCACCCTCTTCAACCATTTTCTGCATGATCACACCATCAAAAGGTGCAATCGATTTTGCATCACGCAACTTAGCATCAATGGCTTGAATTTCTGATTGCGCACGCATGATTTGGCTGCGTGCCTGCTCAATACGGGTTGTCGATGCATAAAGATCCGCGCTGCGCTCTGCATCACGGTCACGTCCACCAACGAAATCTTCCATCGGACGAGTGAAGACTTGGTCGAACAAATTCGGGATACCCATACCGCCCGGTGAAGCCTTACCCTGTGGTGACCACAACTCACGGTTGTATTGCACACCAGCATTACGCATGTCAGCTTCTGCCGCATTTAAGGCTGCAACCGCCGCTGAACGATTCGCTAGAAGCTCTGCCTCATCTAGTTCGATAAGTACCTTACCGGCTTCAAAGGCATCACCTTCGATACCAGAAATCGTTTTGATACGACCTGGCAATTGCGCTGCAAAAGTCACTTCACGGAAAGGAACAACGGTGCCGCCAACCGCAATGGTAGGACGTTCGGTCGATGCCTCAACTACAAAGATGTCGTCTGACGCTGGAATTGGATTTTGAGCGGCTGCCAGTGACGATAAAGCAGCCAAAGCTGCAGACAACAAAATACGACGCATCTGTTTCTTCCTAATTTCTGCGATTTCTGACTTTCCCCGTCGCCAAAAACCGCTTTTATTATTGAAAACAAAAGGTTAATTGATCCCTTTTTGAATCGACTTAACCAAGTGCTTGCTAGGTTCTGATTAGCACGCGATTATCCTTCAACAGGGGCTCCTATTGCAATTGAGAAAACCCTTATGAGGCACCTCTTTCGGGGTGAAATCTTGACCTTTTTTCAAGCTAAGCGACTTAGCTGATTGAAATTAAAACGATTTTTATAGAGTAAAAAAATGCGCATCGGAATCGATCTTGGTGGAACAAAAATTGAAGGCATTTTGTTGGCCGATTCAGGAGACATTTTGCAGCGCCATCGCGTCGACACACCGCAAGGTGACTATTCACAAACTCTGCAGCAAATTCGATCACTGATCGACCAACTCACTGACGACAAACACCTCGCCATTGGCATTGGCACACCAGGCGCTCCATCACCTGATACAGGCCTGATGAGAAACGCTAACTCCACCTGTCTGAACGGACAGCCATTGCAACACGACTTAGAAGAGTTACTGCAGCGACCAGTGCGAGTGGCGAATGATGCTGACTGTTTCGCGCTTTCTGAAGCCAGCGATGGTGCCGGCAAAGACGCCAACTCCGTTTTTGGCGTGATCGTTGGCACAGGCACAGGTGGCGGACTGGTCATCCGCAAGCAATTACTTCAAGGGCCGAACGCCATTGCCGGCGAATGGGGACACAATCCGCTACCTTGGCCCCAAGAAAATGAATTACCTGGCCCTCAGTGTTATTGCGGCAAACAGGGTTGCGTTGAAACCTGGCTATCAGGCCCCGGACTTGTGCGCGACCACGGCGGCGAACTACAGGCTGAAGAAATCACCCGGCAAGCTATGCAAGGTGAAAAAGAAGCCCTTGCAACACTCGATCGTTACTACGATCGCATGGCGCGCTGTCTTGCTCAGGTCATCAATATCGTCGACCCCGAAGTGATTGTGCTTGGCGGCGGCTTATCGAATGTAGAAACCCTTTATAATGAAGTGCCTCGCCGCCTGCCGCGTTATGTCTTTTCAGATACACTGAAAACACAACTAAAACCGCCAGTTCATGGCGATTCGAGTGGCGTCAGAGGAGCTGCATGGCTCTGGCCGATCGCCACAGACTCGTAAAGCAAACTGAGAAATTCATTGAACACGTCAGCAGCACCCAACGTGCCCGAAATTCATGTGCCAGCGCATCCTGTTTGGCCATCCCTTTCTGCGCCTGAAAAAGAAGCACTGAAAGATCGCATCAAAGCTTTAATGCGAGAGCAAAATGCCACGCTTGTCGCTCACTACTATGTGGATGCTGACCTGCAGGCGTTAGCCGAAGAAACCGGCGGCTGTGTTGCCGACTCTCTGGAGATGGCGCGCTTTGGCTCTCAGTCAGATGCACAGACACTCCTTGTTTGTGGTGTGCGCTTCATGGGTGAAACCGCAAAGATTCTCAACCCAGAGAAAACCATTTTAATGCCTGATCTTGAGGCGACCTGCTCTCTGGATGAAAGCTGCCCGATTGATCAATTTTCTGCCTTTTGTGATCAACATCCTGATCGCACGGTGGTCGTATACGCCAATACAAGTGCTGCAGTAAAAGCACGTGCGGATTGGATGGTGACATCAGGCATCGCACTCGATGTCGTTAAGCACCTGCATGCACAAGGCAAAAAGATTTTGTGGGCACCAGATAAACACCTTGGTGCTTATGTGCAAAAAATGACGGGTGCAGACATGCTGTTTTGGAATGGCAGCTGCGTCGTCCATGAAGAATTCAAAGGATTTGCTTTAGAGCGCTTACGAAAACTGCATCCTGATGCTGCTGTCTTGGTGCACCCTGAATCACCGGATGACATCATCAATCAAGCTGACCTTGTAGGCTCTACAACGGCATTAATTAACGCTGTACGTGAGATGCCACAAGATGAATTCATTGTTGCCACAGACGATGGCATTTTCTGGAAGATGCAACAGCAAGCTCCGCACAAAAAACTTATCTCCGCGCCCACCGCTGGTGAAGGCGCAACCTGCGAAAGCTGTGCTCACTGCCCATGGATGGCAATGAATGCTTTACAGAACCTTGAAACAACCCTGCTACAACGCAGCGGTGAAATTTTTATCGAGTCATCCGTCCGCGAACAAGCCGTGCATTCGATTCAACGCATGTTGGACTTTGCCGCCCTTCGAAAATAAAAACGGGATAGAACGTGAGGATGGTCGGATCTCAGATCGGCGATAATCACTGTTAAGACATCTTGAGGTAACTATGGCACTTCGAATCAAAAGCCGATGGCATGATGATGGCGCAGAACGTTCAGTTGATGAAATTGCAGGCGCGTTAGCTTTTATCAGCTGGCGTATCGCAAAAGACAAAGCTATCAACCTGCATGGCGAAGATTACATCTATGACTCTGACGAGCAACGCATGGATGTCATCGTTGAATATTTGATCTTCCAACTACAAATCGTCGATCGTCTAGCGCACTTACGTTTTGAGATGCCAGATGATCTGCGTCGCAAACTCGTTATCACCCTCGCTAAACACTTAGCTGGACACCTGCAAGACAATTGCTCTGACATCCTAGGTCCTGGTGATTATGTAATGCCGTTCATAGAAAAAATGAACAAACGAGGCGAAGAATATTCCGAGTTCAATTACACCGATGACGGCCCTTCTTACCCATTCCTGCGTTGCTTAGGGTATGAGATTCAGCAAGTGATGGGAGCTTCACAAGAGAATCGTTGGGTGATTGATCAGGTGATGGATAAAGATGGTGTTGAAGTTAACAAGGAATTGGTTCGTGCGATGATGAATCTTTACGAATAAACACCGATTATCAGGCATAAAAAAAGCGGGTCAGTGACCCGCTTTTTTGTTGGTAAGGGAAAATTACTTCGCCCAGTTACCAAAGTTATCGGTGCTCTTCTCTTCACCGTCTGCGTAGCCTGCCTCGTAAGCTTCGTTTACGCGCTGCTCTTCACGCATTGGGTTTTGCAGACAACCAGCCTGCCAGCCCTGAATGTACTCTTCATCACAGCCCATCTCTTCCATCTTGGTTACTGCGTCGTAGTAGAACTGGTTCATAAAAGTCTCCGAAATTAATCGTTTCTGCCGCCCTTATGGGTCGGTGATGTAAATTTTGCCGTTCGGCCTCATTGCGTTAACAACTTTGGCACTTTCAAGAGCGACATTCAGTTGGCTCCGAAACGGGGCATTAGAATACCCTTATTTACTCACGAATGACAAGCAAGAATTTGTCTCATTAATGCTCAGGGATTTTCCACACGCCAGAACGGTTGATGTTTACAGGCTTATTGCCCATTCTTCGGCAAAATAATTCGAAAAACCCTACTCAACTGGCGGAGATCGTATGCGCCCAGCCCAACTAATGACCATTCTCGAACGCGAATTCAGCAGTACGCTCGACGGTGTTCACACCCCTGTAATGATCTGGGGACCTCCTGGGGTTGGTAAATCCGACATGATTCGTCAGACCGCTGATCAGCACGACGTATCGGTCATCGATATCCGTCTGTCGCAGATGGAACCGAGCGATCTGCGCGGCATACCCTTTCGCAATGACGAGAATGTTGAATGGGCAATCCCTGCCATCCTTCCAAACGCAGCTCGTCACGGCGAGCGAGGCATTCTGTTTCTCGATGAAATCACCTCAGCACCGCCAAGTGTTTCAGCTGCTGCTTATCAATTGATACTCGATCGCCGCTTGGGTGAATACGAAGTCCCTGAAGGTTGGGCGATCTTTGCTGCCGGCAACCGTCAGGGTGACCGTGGTGTGACCTACACCATGCCTGCACCACTGGCGAATCGCTTCTCTCACTTTGAACTCGAAGCCCATCTTGATGATTGGGTCGCCTGGGCTTACAAACATGAGATTGATGAGCGCGTGATCGGTTTCCTTCGATTCCGTCCAGAGCTATTGTTTGATTTTGATCCAGCGCATAACCCGGTTGCTTTCCCCTCGCCTCGCTCATGGGAGTTTGCTCATCGCGCACTGAAAAAGTTCGGTAATAGCGCCGAGCTTTTACAAGGCACCCTGCAAGCTTGTGTCGGACCCGCAGCCGGCATTGAGCTGACTGCATTTGTGAATAGTCTCGACAAGATGCCAGATCTCGATGCCATTGTTGCGGGCGAACCAACGCCTGTACCGGATGAAATTGACCTGCAATATGCTGTTGCGGCCGCTTTAGTGGGTCGAGCGATTCGCGCAGCAGATACCGATAAAGCCAATACCGTGATTGGCAATATCCTCGATTACGCCAACACCTTCCCGCAACGCGAGATGGGCGTTATGTTGGTCTCGGATTTACATCGTGCGATTGGTGAAACGCTCTTTGCAGTGCCACAGTTTGCTGATTGGGCTAACGCGATTGCCGATGTGATGTTGTACGAGTAAGTCGCGATGGATCTGCAAAAGATCGAAACAAAACTAACCGCTGCACGTACCAAGCTCATTCTTGATAAGCCGTTTTTAGGCGCGCTGGTTTTGCGCTTACCCATGGTTGCTGCAAACGATCAGTGGTGCCCGACAACCGCTACCGATGCGCGTAAGTTTTATTACAACCCGGAATACATCGAAAGCCTGTCAGTCGAACAAACGCAATTCATGTTGGCGCATGAAGCCCTGCATTGCGCCCTTTCACATTTCGCTCGACGCAAGCATCGCGTTAAACACCGTTGGGATCTGGCGTGCGACTACGCGATCAATCCTTTGCTGATTGATGACGGACTGAAGCCGCCACCGAATGCACACATCATGCCGCTGTATCTCGGCATGACCGCTGAAGAAATCTATCCCTTATTAGACGACAACGATCAAACCGAAACGCTAGATCAACATCTTTACGATAAAGAAAACGAAGGTGGTGGCGGCCAGCAAGGCAAGTCACCTGAAGATGCTGAGCAGCAACTTAAAGAGCAACGTCAGCAGGAACAATCACCTTCTGATGAGCAAGAGGGTAAAGGCGGCCTGCCCAAGCAACATAGCGAGCAAGGTGAGTCCGGCAAAAAATCTGACAATGCCCCGCAAGCGGATATGGGCGAACCCGACACTCAGACGGAACCCGAAAACGAAAGCGACCAAGGTGATCCGGCACCCCCACCGTTAACACCCGAAGAACGTGACACCCTCGATGTGCAATGGCAACAACGACTCGCCGGCGCCGCTCAACAGGCCATGCAAGCCGGCAAGCTCGGCGGCACCATGGCGCGCATTATTGATCACTTGTTACAACCGCAACTGCCATGGCGCATGTTGTTAGCACGGTATATGACAGCGATTGCGCGTGATGACTTCAGCTACATGCGCCCTTCTCGTCGTGAAGGTGATGCGATTCTGCCGTCATTAAAAAGTGCTCAGATCGATATCACAGTTGCCATTGATACCAGTGGCTCAATCAAAGCGAACGAGATCAATGAATTTTTATCCGAGATCGATGCCCTCAAAGGCCAGATGCGCGCTCGCATCAATCTATATGCCTGTGATTCTGCCTTAGCGGATAACTGCCCGTGGACCTTTGAGCCTTGGGAAGAGTTTGAATGCCCGTCACAAATCACCGGCGGTGGTGGCACTGACTTCCGCCCCGTGTTTGATCATTTAAATAAACACGGCATCAATCCGGCATTAATGGTTTACTTCACTGATGCAGAAGGCACTTTTCCTGAAGATTGAGCCGAACTTTCCGGTGATCTGGCTCGTCAAAGGCAAAGAAAAGACTCCATGGGGTCAACGCATTCAACTCAACTAAGCCCGCTAACGGGTAACCTAACCCGTATGACATTCTTCAAAAAAGCACTCATCACTCTTTGCATCATCAGCTTAGTTAGCACACCAAGCTATGCATTGAATATCGAGCTGCCTGAACTGGGGAACAGTGCCAACCGTGTAATGACGCCCAAGCAAGAACGCCAGCTTGGACAAGCCTTCATGCGTAGCGTGCGGCGTAATCAAGCGGTACTCACCGACCTTATCCTCAGTGACTACATTCAAGAACTTGGCCAACGCTTAGTTAAAAATAGCGATGCCTCTGGACAGGACTTTCACTTCTTTCTTATTGATAACCCGCAGATCAATGCGTTTGCCGGACCGGCAGGTCATATTGGTGTTTATACCGGCTTAATCGCCACCACCGAAACCGAAAGTGAACTGGCCGCCGTTGTTGCACACGAGATCGCTCACGTTAGCCAGCAACACCTCTTTCGTGCATGGGAAACCGCCCAAAATATGGCGATCCCCAATGCAGCTGTACTGATCGCCGCGATCGCATTAGGCGTAGCCGTCGGCGGTGATGCAGGTGTTGCCGCTGCGGCCGGTGGTCAAGCTGCCATCCTTCAAGAACAAATCAACTTCACTCGCGCCAACGAACAAGAAGCTGATCGCGTGGGTATTGATGTCTTAGCCGAATCTGGCTTCTCACCCAATGCGATGCCTGCTTTCTTTTCGCGCATGGGCAAAGCGAATCGGGTTTACGACAGCAAGCTGCCGGAGTTCTTAATGACTCACCCGGTAAGTACCAATCGAACGGCAGAGTCGATCGATTTGGCGAGTCGTTACCCCTACATCCAAAACGAAGACAGCTTGCGTTATCACTTAGTGAAATCACGTTTGCGAGTCGACGCCGCCATCAATCACGAACAACATCTCGTTGCGCTGAAAGGTCAACTGGAAGATGGTCGCCTTCGTCTACGAGATGCCAAGCTTTACGAACAAGCGCTCACCCTACTCAAACTCAAACGCTACAAGGAAGCACAAACCCTTTTGCGTGACCTCATTAAGAAACATCCCGACACGATCGACTTTGTTATCACGCTCAGCCAACTGGATGCTCAGCTTGGCGATCCAACGACTGCTTTTGCTCGCCTAGATACTGCACTGCAACAAAAACCGCTGAACATTGCGCTGAACACCGTTCGTTCTGACATGGCCATGAAGCTACAGCGTTGGAATGAGGTCATCGACAGCATCGAACGTCTGGTCGAGCTTGAGGTGAAAACCCCCTCATTATTTAGCCTTTTATCCCGCGCTTATGGCGAGTCTGGCCAAGTGGTTACCGCGCATCGCTACAAAGCTGAGGCTTTCTACCTCAATGGACAGCTCGAGGAAGCGATCGCTCAGTTGGATATAGCCATGAATCAACCGCGGTTATCTTTTTATGAGAACGCACTGATCGATTCACGACGAAAATTGTTCAAGGCGGAAAAGCGCGCCCTGGATGATCAAATTCGTTAACAAAAGCTCAACGATGGCCTGTAGGAATGTATTTATAAGCACTTCCTAAAGTATGGATATAGCTAAAAAAACCCTTGTTATCCCTTGCTTACTGCCAACGAATCATTAATATCTACACACTACCCAAAACACTGGGTGTAAGAATTCGAATAAGACCGTCACTTTCGAGTGGCACTTAACTCGAACATTACTAATAAAGTTGAATTCGTAGAAATTCACCCAATTGAGCTTAGGAGGAAATGCGATGCGGAACACCGCTAAGAACGCAAAGACCGCTCTATCATTTGCCGCAATGGTTGCTGGTGCATCATTGATGTCTTCAGTCGCTTTCGCAGGTGATGCAGATGGTTACAAACTAATTACCGACAAGAAGAAAGGCAACTGTGTGGCATGTCACGCAATCGCTGCTCCAGATGGTAAGAACAATCAAGCAGGTAACGCTGGTCCACCACTACACATTCTTGACGCAGCTGGCGAAAAGTCTGTGATGCCTGGTTACATGAAGATGCGCTTCCCTAACCGCGCTGATCTTTACAACCAGATCTACGATGCGACCAAGAAAAATCACAATACCCTGATGCCTCCATTCGGCACGTTCAACATTCTGAGCGAAGCTGAAATCAACAGCATCATGGATTACCTGTACTCAATCTAAACGAAAATATTCAACTCTTAGGAGAGTAGTAAATGAATACTGATATGAAACGTCGAGTCTTCTTGAAAGGCTCTTTAGCTGCAGGCACTGTTGGTGTTGCAGTAAGCGCTGGTCTTTTGGCACCTCAAGCTGTTTTAGCTGCATGGCCTAAGGCTGATTTCGAAGCTAAGACTATGGGTGACCTTGGTGGTGCTTCTGGTGATATCACTGTTAAAGCGCCAGACATCGCAGAAAACGGTGCTGTTGTACCTGTAACTGTGACTCACAACATGAAAGCTGACAGCGTTGCAATCTACGCATCTGCTAACGGTACTCCACTTGTTGCCATGTTTGGTGGCCCAGGTGCACAGTCTGAAGTCTCTACTCGTATCAAGATGGGTAAGACCGGTGATGTAATCGCTGTTGTTAAGTCAGGCGGCAAAATTCATCACGCGAAGAAGTCTGTAAAAGTCACCATCGGTGGTTGTGGCGGTTAATCCGAACACATCTATACGAATAGCTAAAGAATTTAAGAGGTATTAACCATGGCTAAGAAGTCAATCAAGGTTCGCGCTAAAGAGAAAGGCGGCGTTGTAACTGTTAAAGCACTCATGAACCACCCAATGGAAACAGGTCTTCGTAAAGATAAGAAGACTGGCAAGATGTTCCCTGCACACTTCATTAACGAAGTAACCGCAACTATCGGCGGCGCAAATGCAATTCATGCTTACTGGAGTGGTGGTATTTCTAAGAACCCTTACCTAGCGTTCGACGCACCAGGTAAGAAAGGTGACGAGCTCACTTTGTCTTGGACCGATAACCAAGGTAATAGCGAGTCAGCTACTACCAAAGTTAAGTAAACCGGCTAAGGTAACGGGGTCAGAGTTGTTCGGCCATGTACCGAACAACCACCCCACACCCACTCTGGGAGGAGTCAATAAATGAAAATGACAAAATATGCTTTAGCCGCAGTTGTCGCTTTCTCAGCATCTTCTGTTGCGATTGCGGACGGTCACGGCAATAAGAAAGCAACCGATACATCACCAGCTGAAGATTTAGCTGCGTATCGCGCTTACTTCGACAAGCGTCACCCTGATGATGGCGCAGGCGGCAAGCCAGATTTCAGTAACGGCGTTTACTCAATTCTTGCTGACGCACGTTCACAGTGGGAAAACACCGAAGAATTCCCTCCATATGAAGATATGGTTGCGAAAGGTGAAGACCTCTGGAACACCCCATTCAAGAATGGCAAAGGCTATGGTGACTGCTTTGGCGGCGATCCAGCTCAGCGTAAGAACTACCCAATGTGGGACGACAAGCGCAAGATGGTTGTCACCATGGAGTTGGCAGTTAACGAGTGTCGCGAAGCGAACGGTGAAGAGCCACTTAAGTATAAGAAAGGTGATATCACCCGTTTGACTGCTTACATGGCTTACCAGTCACGTGGTCAGAAAGCTGATGTTCAAATCCCTAACGATGATGCGTTAGCGGCTTACAACAACGGTAAAGAGTTGTACTTCGGTCGTCGCGGCCAGTTGAACTTCTCATGTGCGTCTTGTCACGTACAGAGCAGTGGTACCCGCGTACGTGGTGACACTCTTTCAATGGCATTGGGTCACACCACCGGTTGGCCTGTATACCGTCAAAAGTGGGGCGATCTGGGCACCCTGCACCGTCGTCTTGGCGGCTGCATGAAGCAGATGCGCGCTAAGCCATTCAAAGCTCAAGGTGAAGAGTTCCGTAACATGGAATACTTCCTCACCCACATGAGTAATGGCATGGAATACAACGGTCCATCTTCTCGTAAGTAAACCGTTATCCAATAAAAAAGCCCGGCCTAGCCGGGCTTTTTTTATGCGCGTTAAAAATGTTTAAGAATACGGATTCGCTTGTTGATCATTCACCGGTGTGTAACGACGATAAGCCCATTGGTATTGCGCTGGTTGATCAGCAATCACACGCTCTACCGCCTGATTTAAGGCAATAGCTGCCACTTGGGCATCTTTATCGCTCACCTCAGCCGCAGCATCAAAATAACGCATCACATAACGGTTATCTGCCTGACGCTCAGCCCAACAGAACAACACTGGGCTATTGTGCTTTGCCGCCAAACGACTCATCAGCACCATGGTTGAACTCTCGCGACCAAAGAAAGGAGCACTCACCGCTGCAGCACCAGCGGCACGCGGCACTTGATCAGGCAGTATCGCGACAACATCATTCGCTTTAAGCGTGTCGTAGAGTGCCTTAATGCCAGCACGGTCCGTTGCCACCATGGCAATCCGACCTATCTCACGACCCTTTTGCATGAGCGGTTCAATAAACGCCTGACGCGGCGGTCGGTACAAAGCGGTTATCGCAACATCTTGTGGCACACCACTGCTGACCATCTCCCAGTTGCCATGATGCGGCATAGCCAGCACTAAACCTTGCCCTTGAGATAACAGCTGATAAATCTTTTCCGGCAAACCATTGGGATCAACACGTGACGCAATGGTTGAGGGCGACAACCAAATCTTTGGCATTTCCACAAAGGTCTTTGCACTGTGAATGAGCGCTTGCTTGGTCATCGTTTTGCGCTCTTGCGCGCTTAAATCCGGGTAAGCGATCTTCAAGTTAGCCTGCACATTCTTAGCCTCACGACCATTCGACAGGTACATGGCATGCCCCACAACAACACCTAGGCCAGACAACACAGACCATGGCAGCTTAGCCACCACATAAAACAGAGATGTGATCAGTCGCTCTCGCATTGACTTATTAAATGCTTTTAATTCCCAAAAGCCGATAGCTTTGTTCTATACCTTATCTAGGGATTACGCCCTGATAACCATCAACACCAAAGGAAAGACATGTCTAACCCAAACGAACCAGCTGGTATCTCGCCAAAAGCGGCCTATCAGCTTCTACAAGACGACAGTCGTGCTGTACTTGTCGATATCCGCTCATCCATGGAGTTCTTGTTCGTCGGCCACCCTAAGGGGGCTGTTCACGTACCTTGGATTGATGAACCTGACTGGGATATTAACCCAGAGTTCGTCACCGAAGTGCGCAAACTCCTGCTTGGCGGCGTTGTCTGCGCAGATAACGATGGCTGTGCGCCTATCGTGCTGATCTGCCGCAGTGGCAAACGCTCACACGAAGCTGGCAAAGCACTGCTTGCCGCAGGTCTAAAAAATGTCATGCATGTTGATGAAGGCTTTGAGGGCGAGCTAAACGAAGAACATCAACGTAGCAAAGTGGGCGGCTGGCGATTCCATCAACTGCCTTGGGAGCAATGCTAGCAAGTGCTATCCTGCGGCGACTTGTCTGGTCGTCGCAGCCCTATGATCCTTTGCACTGAATCTGTCACTCAATCCCTGATCCAAATTCTGAATCACTACCAACTCACGGTTGTTAGCGTTGAGAATGATGCTCACATCCCTGGGTCCTATTGGGGCGAGAGCGAAGCAGGACTGATTGATAATCCAGCTCTATATACGCCCAGATACCCCACTCCACTCAGCACTTCATGAGGCGTGTCATTTCATCTGTATGGACCCCCATCGACGCGATGCACTCGATACCGATGCTGGTGGCGATTTTGATGAAGAAAACGCCGTCTGTTATCTACAGATACTGCTCTCAGATCACATTAGCGCCACTCATCGCCAACAAATGTGTGCCGATATGGATGACTGGGGCTACACCTTTCGACTGGGTTCAGCGCAAGCTTGGTTTGAAGAGGATGCAGCCGATGCTAAATCTTGGCTTTTACGTCACCACATAATTGATCATAATGATCAAATCACGTGGCAGAAGCGCCAATAAACTTATTTCTACCGAAAAGGATGTTCAGATGATCCGTAAATGTCTCTTCCCTGCTGCCGGTTATGGCACACGCTTTTTACCTGCCACCAAGGCGATGCCTAAAGAGGTCATGCCCATCGTTAATAAGCCATTGATCGAATATGGCGTTGAGGAAGCGATGGCCGCTGGCATGAACAATATCGGCATCATCACAGGCCGTGGTAAGCGCGCGATTGAAGATCACTTCGATACTAGCTACGAGCTTGAGCATCAAATTAGCGGCACCAGCAAAGAGAGCATGCTCGACGGCATTCGTCACATCATCAATAACTGCTGTTTCTCTTACACCCGACAAATCGAAATGAAAGGCTTAGGCCATGCCATTTTGACCGGCGAAGCACTGATTGGCCGCGAGCCATTCGGCGTCGTTCTCGCTGACGACCTCTGTGAAGGTGAAGATGATCCTGTCTTGGCACAAATGGCCAAGCTCTACGAGAAACATCGCTGCAGCATTGTGGCTATCGAAGAAGTCCCAATGGAAGACACCAACAAGTATGGTGTGATTGCGGGCAATGAGATTGAAGAAGATGTCTTCATGATCACTAACATGGTGGAAAAACCAGACCCTAAAGATGCGCCTTCGAATCTTGCGATTATTGGTCGCTACATTCTGACACCCGATATCTTCGACATTATTCGTGAAACGCCTCCTGGCAAAGGTGGCGAGATTCAAATCACCGACGCCCTTATGGAGCAAGCAAAGCGCAACATGGTATTGGCGTACAAGTTTAAAGGTCGTCGATTTGATTGCGGCAGCGTTGAAGGTTTTGTTGAAGCAACCAATTACTTCTACGAGAAGTACAAAGCTTAATCTTCGAGCAATCGCATAAAGGCTGTCGCCTTATCTAAACTCTCTTGGTATTCGTTGTCGGCTTCCGAGTCGGCAACGATACCGCCACCCGCCCAGTAATACAGCGCGTCATCTTTCTTCACGATAGAACGAATCGTGATACTGCTATCCAAGCTTCCATCAAAGCCAAAACGCACCACAGACCCGCAATACAACTCACGACTCTCTTGCTCTAGCTCATCAATCAGCTGCATCGCACGGTGCTTAGGCGCACCTGTGATAGATCCCCCGGGAAAGCAGGCCTTTAACAAGGAAACCGCATCCTCACCGTCTCTAAGCTGCCCAGACACGGTACTTACCAGATGATGCACCGTGGCATAACTTTCGACGTGAAACAGCTTAGGCACATGAATAGAGCCTGGCACACAGACTCGACCAAGATCATTACGCAGAAGATCGACAATCATCAGATTTTCAGCTCGGTCTTTATCACTGGCTGCCAAATCCGCTAGCACTTGCGCATCCTTTTGTATCGATTCACCTCGTGGGCGCGTGCCTTTGATAGGCTTGGTCTCAACCTCATTTCCCTGCAGCTTCAAAAACTGCTCAGGTGAGTTACTTAAGACCTGATAACTGCCCGCATCAATATAGGCCCCAAAAGGTGCCGGACTTAACTCACGTAATGCCAAATAGAGTTCTTCAGCTGAATAATCCGATAAGGCATCGAAACGATGAGTGAAATTAATTTGGTACACATCACCTTCTTTGATGAAGTGCTTTATTGCATGAATACCTTCTCGATAGGCATCAATCGATAAGCCATTTTTGATCAGGCGACCAACATGCTTCAAAGGTCGAAAATCACATGTAGTAACATCACTCAGCTGCTTCACAAGCGCTTGCCAATCGGAATCAGCAATGTCACTCAACCCTTGGCGCACAAGTTGTGCCACGCGACGCTCGTGATCGACCACCACCATCCAGTCGTATAGAGCAATGAATCCATCGTTAATCAGGCGAGGCTTCGTCGAATCCGATAAGCCCATCCACAATCGACCTAACTCGTAAGACAAGACACCTAGCACACCCCCAGAAAAAACAGCCTCTGAGGCAGCTTCACCACGAGATAACCAATCACGAATGACCTCTGGGACTTGATGCGCATTATTCGAATCAATCGCTAATGATTCGACCGGATCTGCAGCGAGAATATCTAAACGGCCTTCATCACGACCGGGACGACCACTATCCAACCATGTCAAATGTGAGCGCCCTGACAATGCCATGAAATAACATTGCGCATTCTCAACATACGGCAGATCAACGACAGTGATGTTTGACATGAAAAAAGCTTAAGCAATCGAAGAATTCAATTGTAACGCTAAGCTAAGGTCTTTCTCACCGATAAAGTCGCCATCATGTGTTTTCAGCCATAGCGCCAATCGGCCCCATTCAACACACGCCTTGGGATGATGATCCAGCTTGCTCCGCTAACACGGAAACGATCTGAAAAGCCTCAGCTGCTTTTGCCCAATTCGTAAACCGCCACTCACGATAGAGACAACCATCATCAAGGGACCATTCATTCAGCTCGCCAGCTAACAAGTCATTAAGTTGTGTTTGAGAAAAACCTGACATTAATCCACCTTCAAAATCACATCACGCGGGATCCATATCCAACCCTCACTGTCAGAAACCTCTGGTTTTGGCTCCAACAGACGCTCAGGTAGTTTGACAGACCACATCGCCAAGATGGCACACGTTATGGCATCTTCACGATCTTCATCGACCTGCTCAGTATAAAGACGCTTAGCATCCAACATATCTTGCGAGCGTTTACACGGAGAAGGATAACCCTCGAAGGCAATTAGATTTTCACCGTCGCTCCACTTCCCTGTTGAAATAACTGTGGGTGAAAATTTAGCAAGCACATGGATACCTTTTGTTGCTTGAGCACCAATCATGTCCTTGATCGGTGATAAAGGGCGCACACCATGCTCAAATAAATAACGTTCGGTATAACGATAGAGATACGGGTTTTCTGATGATGAATTAATAGATTGAGACACCGGCTTTCCGTGCACTAGCGCTACTAACTCATTGGAGAACGCCAGCGGAATATCAATTGCCATCACCACAGCACCCTGATCTGGCGACCACTGAACACCACAGAGCTTAAATAGCGCCGCTATCCACTGTGCTGAAGAGGTGGACTGGTTAATCGTATCTCGTAAATTTCCTCGCCATGGCGATCCAATCAATTCGCCCTGCTCGTTTAAGATAGCAATCGCATCTCGACTACGCGGGTTGTTATCACAATTCCAGCCACCAACATCCCAACCAATAAACCAACGGATGGGTTTCATCATTAGAGCGATTTCTTCCAGTAGGTGTCATCAATCTCATCAACCGCCTTGAGATGCTCAGGATTGATACATAAGCGATTACCACACGTCTGAACAACGATATCGTCTTTTTTCATACCGCCAACAAACAGCTCGAATGCAGCACGATGCACACTGTGCATCTTGTTACCCTCGTCACTTTTCAGAAGAACTTTTCCATAGCCACTGTTTGAGATCTGACCTTGCCAAACCCAACAGCCGGTATCATTTTGCTTAGCGACATACATCAGAAGCTTGCGCTGATTTCTCACCACCAACTCTGGGTTATTAATCATGGTGCAAACTCCTCACCTAAGAAATCAAATAGCTTTCCAGAATCTTCTGGCAGCAACCTAGCCATCACTTCAACAAGTTGAGTTGCCGTATATTGAGGTGTTTGTAGATGGCCTTCAGCCACATTCTTCTGAAACGGCGCAGACAAGGGGGTCGCTGTGGTTCCTGGCTGCAAACCCACAATGATTTTTTTCTTGGGCGCTCGCGATAGCTCAATAGCGTAATTTTTTATCAGCATATTCAGTGCGGACTTACTGGCGCGATAACTATGCCAACCACCTAAGCGATTATCACTCACACTACCCACTCTGGCAGACAGCACACCGATCTTGGCCTTGCTTGGACAACACCGGCATCAGCGCCTTAATGACTAGCGTGGGGGCAATAGTATTTATCATGAACGAGCGTTGCATTTGCTCAACACTCAATTGCTTAAATGACTTCTCAGGCTGCATTGACTCATCATGCAACCATCCGGTGGCAATAAGGCACAAATCAAAAGTTCCATGCTCCTTAAGTCGTTCCGGTAACGCATTAATATCATTTTCAGCGCATATATCCGCTGCAAGTGGTGTATCTCTGTCGTTGATGGGTAAGGCTTGTTCTCGAGAAACACTCACCAACTGGAGTGACGGGTAACGGTCAAGCAATCGCACACGCAGGGCGTGACCAATACCACCATTTGCACCGATAACTAAAGCTAACCGAGGTGCGTCACCCTCGCCTCTATCGAGAACACTGGACATGACATCAAGACTGCAGGAATTCAGCTCGAGTGTGTTGATTATCGAGGAAGCAACCGCCGAGCGCCGTGGTACTTGTTTTCGAATTTGAGTCCATCACGCCTCGAGACTTCACGCAGTAATGTGTCGCCTCAATACTCACCGCGACATTCTCAGTGCCGAGCAACACCTGAAGTGCCACCAGGACCTGACGTGTCAATCGTTCTTGTACCTGAGGACGTTGCGCAAAGAAACGAACGATACGGTTAATCTTTGAGAGACCAATGATGGTTTTCTCTGGGATGTAAGCCACCTTAGCCACACCATCGATGGTGACAAAATGATGCTCGCAGGTGCTTGTCAGATCGATATTGCTAACCTTCACCATCTCGTGTGCATTCATCTTATTTTCGATGAGCGATAACTTGGGAAACTTGGTGTAATCCAATCCTGAGAAAATCTCTCGCACATACATTTTCGCGATGCGATGTGGCGTTTCAGCCAAACTATCATCTTCACGATCCAAGCCAAGCGTATCCATTACCTCAGCCATCAACTCACGGATGCGCTCGTACTTTTGCTCAGAATTCATTCCATTGTCGAACATGGGGGTTTCAAGCCCCTGCTCTAACAAGGTATCTCTAACAAGACGCGCCTCAGCGCTAATCTCAGGATGCTTGGCTAATCGAACGGAGGGTGTGCTCATGTTCTTTTTCTCCTGCAGCGTCCACTGCTGCGTCATAAGACAAGGTAACCGATACAGAATCGGCAAAGCGCAAAGCATGTGGCTTATCAATACGCACAGTGGCTTTGATGACAGAGGCATCATCGGCACAGATAGCCAACACCTCATGCGTCAATTTTTCTAAGAGTAAAAAGCGGCCATCTTCAACCAATCTGATGATTTGCTTGGTGATGGTTTTGTAATTCAACGCCGCATCCACTTGGTCGTGCTCCACAACCTGAGGATCTAAACGGTGCTGAATCTCGGCATTGATCACAATGTCTTGCTGTTTTTCGCGCTCCTCGTCATTAAATCCGATAAAGGTTCTCAGGCGGAGATTGCTGATCGTGATGGTGGCTGAGGTTACTTTCATCATTTGTACAATTTACACTTAGAACAAAATTTGGTCACAACTTAACAATAGCGAACTTTTGACCAAAATAACCCGTCTAGAAGACCTGAAATGCCGCTTTCTGACCTGAACAAGTTGTCATCTATTTCGTACAGCTTAAGAGCGTTATCGATCAGCTTTAAGAAAAAAAACATCACTACAGCAAAGTGACTTCAATAGCGCTATCTTGTATCTCATGGAATCTTGGGTACTACAAAACGAATCCACCCTCCGGCTTACTGCCTTTGTGATTGTGTTTTTTGCTATCGCCATGTGGGAATGGTTATCACCCAAACGAAAGCGTCTTAAGTCACTAACCATCCGATGGGTAAACAATCTTAGCTTAATGCTCATCAACACTTTGTTGATTCGCTTGTTCTTTCCCATGGCAGCTGTCGGGATAGCTCTCATTATCAAAGAGCAGCAAATAGGCCTTCTCAATCTCATTGAAATCTCCCCGGTCGCTGCAGTCACGCTTTCCGTCATACTTTTGGATTGCGCCATCTATTGGCAACATCGATTAATGCACAAAATTCCTTTGCTTTGGCGAATGCATCGAGTGCATCACGCAGACCCTGAATTTGATGTCACTACCGGCTTACGTTTTCATCCATTCGAAATCGCCGTTTCGATGATTTACAAAACACTTATCATCGCCTTATTGGGCGCTCCTGTTCTGGCCGTTTTGATTTTTGAACTGCTGTTAAATGCAGGCTCTTTGTTTAATCATGGCAACATCAATCTAACTGCAAAGATTGATACAGTATTGAGACGGGTTATCGTCACACCTGACATGCATCGAATTCATCACTCAACTGACGCAATCGAATCAAACAGAAATTTTGGCTTTGCACTTAGCTGGTGGGACTATCTTTTTGGAAGTTACCAGCCAACACCTACCGAGACGCATGAAAAGATGCCTATTGGGCTAGATGAATACCGCGAACCAAAGCATGCTGTATTTCTAACCGGGGTCTTATCTATTCCCTTTATCAACGCGCATAAAAAAACCCGCGACTAGCGCGGGCTTTTAAACCGATAAGGCTTACACTTCACCAAGCAAGTGATAACGCGCACTACGCGGGCTACCAACACGCTCAATCAACTTGAGATCTTCAAGTTTTTTCAATGTCTTGTAGAACTGCGCACGTGAGAATTTCACGTTAGGGCCAGATACCGCATCAACGAACTCTTCGTAACGCACTTCCAACTGGCGTGAAGATTTGTCTGCAGCTTCCCAAAGCAACATATAAATAGTACGGTCAGATTCAGTCAGGCCAGTTAAACCCAACTCATCAGATGCATCGGCTAGCATCCGCACTAACCCTAAAAAGAACTTTAAATTAGTCATTTGAATTTCAGCCGTGATTAAGATTGGTTTTTACGATGATAGAAGTATAGTAAAAATGACTAAAGTTCAAAGCATATCTTCTATAAGGCATTTCATGGAAAACATCCCTACTCCATAGATAAATGTGTGCCACACAGACATGCTCCAACCAGAAATCAGCGCGATCATCTACACCAAAGATAAATACCTCATTTAAGTCACCAAGAAGGTGTATTAGGAATGGGTATTTTCTATTCTTTCGATCTCAGCAATCACTGCTGTCGATAAGGTGGGAATCTTACGATTCGCTTTGCGGCGAGATTGAACCAAAACGACCGAGCCACCAGAGACCAGACGATCTAGAAAAGCCCGAAATGCATTGTAAGCCGGCTTTGGAACATCGAGATTATCGAAAATCTGGCGAACTCCGTAATCTCGGTTCTCCGTGGTCACTCGGTATAGCTTCAAGTAATAAAGGTAGCCCGTAGCCTTTGTCCACAAAGGGCATCAAAACTTCTGATGTAAAATAGGCCTGGCTTTCCTTAAGTAACACTGCCTTCTCCGCAATCTCAAAATGCAACTTGTGCGAAATAGCTGCACAAAAATTGTGCACTGCACAAATATAGCGTAGACCACAAAGTAAGAATATTCCGAAAAAAGGTCCAAGAAATCCCAAATTTTAGGCAAAAAAAAGCCTGAAACGTGATGTTTCAGGCTTTTTTAGATGGTGGGTCGTGGGCGATTCGAACGCCCGACCAATTGATTAAAAGTCAACTGCTCTACCGGCTGAGCTAACGACCCAAATTGTGACCTGAATATTTCAGGAAGCGCGCATTATACCTAAGCTTCCCCCTGCCTCAAGTCTTTATTACCGTTAGATGGCGTCCAATTTGCGCATACTTTCTGGCAGCAGCTTTAGGTCTACCAAACCGGTGATCAGGGCCTTCAGGACAGTCGCCTCATCTTCGTAAACCATCTTGTAGTACTGGATCTTCATGGTCAGTGCAGAGCCTAAGAAAATCGCACCAAAGGTTAAGATTGAGCCCACCGCTAAGGTTGAGATACCAGTAACCGCCTGACCGATGGTGCAGCCCATCGCCAAGGTGCCGCCGATACCCATAAGGATGGCGCCAATCACGTGATTAGCGACATCAGACGCTGAGTTGAACCACTCAATGCGGAAGCTACGGCTGATCAAAGACCAAATGAGTGAACCTGCCACCACACCAAACACAGCCACCACACCAAAGGTCATCAGACTGCCATCTAGGCCGCCAGCAAGATAATTAAGTGCCTGACCCATAGGATTAATAAAGGTGTACGACTGGGTTGCGAGCATCGCACCTGCCGCTGGCTTACCTGCATCAGAATCAGCCAACATGTCCCACTGGTTGTAGTACTGCTGCAGAGACAAAACCTCACCATCTGCATTAACAATCACATTACCGGATACAAACCAAGCCGCCAAGACAGCCAAACCAACAACGGCGCCGCCAATCATATTGTCAGCACTGCTACGGAATTCTTTTGATTTAAAGATGAAGTGACCCATCGCTAAGAAGATCACCACACCGGCAATTAGACGCATCGCAGAAGGCTCAGAGCCGCCGACCAATGAACCAATATCTTGTGGCTTGAGCACATCGACAGACATCGGGTTAGTCCAACCGTAGAACAATACGCTGTAGATAGTTTTATCCGACCCTGGGAATGGGTTGATCATGAAATATGCCAAAGCACCCACGATCAAAAAGACGATGATCGACTTTAAGTTACCACCACCAATACGCACTAAGCATTTGTTACCGCAGCCTGATGCGAGTGTCATACCGATACCAAACATCAAACCACCTAAGATGTTTTCAGCAATCACAATGTTGCTATTACGGTACGGAGGGAAGCTACCACTTAAATTGAGTAAGCCGGTGTATTCCAACAGCGTAACGCCGAGAATCGCAACCGCCATCGCTAGGAACCATGCGCGCATGCGGCCGGTATCACCCATATTCACGAAATCGGACACCGCACCCATAGTGCAGAAATTGGTTTTATTAACCACTGCGCCCATCACAAGAGCAATGATAAATACCGCCCACAACATGAATGATTGGGCTTCAAAGAATGTTTCAAAGCTCACGCTTCTCTCCTCTGGATTATTCTTATACTTAGGTGGTAATTATATCAGGCGCTTAAGCACACCATGAACAGGATCACGCGTATCGCGTGGGGTCATCAAGACCTGCTTCAGCAAAACCTTGCGCGCGAAAACGACAGGAATCACAGCGGCCGCACGCTAATCCATTTTTATCTGCTTGATAGCATGAAACCGTATCAGCGTAGTTAACACCTAAGCGGACACCCTCGGTCACAATTTGTGATTTAGTCCATTCAATGAGAGGTGCATGAACAGTGAACTTCTGCCCTTCGACGCCAGCTTTGGTCGCAAGGTTAGCGAGTTGCTCAAACGCTTCTATAAATTCAGGCCGGCAATCTGGATAGCCTGAGTAATCCACCGCATTCACACCAACAAACAAATCATGCGCGCCGAGCACCTCCGCCCAACCTAACGCGAGTGAAAGGAACACGGTATTACGTGCAGGCACATAGGTAACAGGTATGCCCTCGCCCTGCTCTTCGGGTACGGCAATCGATTGATCGGTCAATGCCGAACCACCAATGCCGTCCAACCCTAGAGACAAGACTTTGTGCTCAACCACATCAAATTGCTTAGCCACACGATCGGCGGCAAACAGCTCAGCACTATGACGCTGGCCATATGAAAAACTGAGCGCGTAACACTCAAAACCTTGAGACTTAGCAATTGCCAACACGGTCGCAGAATCGAGACCACCCGATAATAAGACAACGGCTTTAGGTGCTGACTGACTCATTACTTACCTGGCTTATCGCCCCATAGGAGCTTATGCAGCTGTAGTTGAAAACGCACTGGCAGACGATCAGCCACGATGCGATCGGCTAACTCTGCTGGTGAGAATTGCCCTTGAACCGGAGAGAACAAGACCTTACAACGCTGATCAATTGCATAAGTTTTTAACTGCTCAACACTCCAGTCGTAGTCTGCTTGATCACCAATGACAAATTTCACTTCATCGTGAGCATTGAGGTGTTCAAGGTTACTCATCAGATTGCGCGCCATCTCACCGGATGATGGAGTTTTCAAATCCATCACTTTCATCACGCGCGGATCAACCTCTGACACATCAATCGCTCCACTCGTTTCGAGAGAGACACTCAGCCCCTTGTCACACAAAACACCCAGTAGATTGATGCAGCGCTTCTGCGCTAACGGCTCACCGCCTGTCACAGTGACATGCTGCACACCATAACTCAGCACTTCATCGACAATGGCATCAATGCTGCGATTCTCACCGCCTTTGAAGGCGTAGGTGGTATCACAATAAACACAACGCAAAGGGCAGCCGGTCAGACGCACAAAGACTGTGGGTAAACCTACTGTTGAGGACTCACCTTGAAGGGATAGAAATATCTCGGTTATCCGCAGCGAATCACTCATCACGAATCGATGGGATTATTCGCCGCGCGCAATACGAAGCAGTAGCTGCTTGGCTAAACCGGTTGCTGCCGATTGAGGGAATTCTTTGGTCAAACGCTCTAAAGGAATCTTAGCGGCATCTTTATTACCCGCAACAAACTCCAATCGACCAATCTTATAAAGCGCACCCGGTACTTTTGAACTTTGCGGGTAGCTTTGAATCACTTTATTAAAAGCTACCAAGGCTTCAGCATTTTGCTGCGACACATAATGTGCTTCAGCCAACCAATACTGCGCATTGCTAGCAAGCTCTGACTCTGGGTATTTCACCAAGAAATCGTTAAACGCATTAATCGCATCAGCATAACGACGCTGAGATGGGCTGATCATCTGATAGGCGGCATCGTAAGCTGCCTTGATCGTTGCAGGATCAACCACCGCAGGAGCTGCAGCAGGAAGCTGTGCAGGCAACGCAGTAGCGCCCGGCAAGCTTGTGACTGCTGTTGCAGGTGGCATAGCCGACATGCTTGGCAATGTTTTCACCGGTTCTTCAGATGCTGCGACATTAGGCTGAGCAGCCGTTGGCAAGGTTGTTACAGGTGATACCGGGGCAGATGACACGCCACCACTCATGCGCGTAAGACGATCATCAACATCCAGATACAAGTCACGCTGTTTACGCTTAACTTGCTCTAGCTCGTATTGCAGTGTCTCAATGGTTCCGCGAAGCTCACGATTTTCTTCCTGCAAAGCATTCATCTTTAAGGTCATGTCTGAGAGCAAGGACGCTCGACGCTCCAAGACCTCTAAACGCTGATCAAAACTTTGCGCACTCACGGGTGCTGAAATGAGAAACGCCACCGCGATTGCGGTGGCGACTGAGAACTGCTTCTTCATAAATTAATTAGTAAACCAATACACCGCGACGGTTTTTAGACCATGCATTTGCATCGTGACCCATAAAGTCTGGGCGCTCTTCACCAAAACTTACAACATTCAACTGCGCAGGATTCACACCCTCAGCTGTCATGTAAGCCTTGATTGCATTTGCACGACGCTCACCGAGCGCAATGTTGTATTCACGAGAACCACGCTCGTCTGCGTGACCTTCGATAGTGATGTTGGTCGATGAGTTTGCATTCAAGTGTTCAGAATGCGCACGTAGTACCAACTTATTGTCGAAAGAGATCTCACTACTATCGAATTCGAAATAGATTTTACGCACCGCCAAAATACTGGCTGGGTCATCTAAGCGCATTGTGCCGCTATAACCTGCACGACGTGCTCTTGCTGCAGTTGAAGCGCCACCAGCATCTGCTGCTGATCCGCCTGCTGCACCACCGCTGCCGCACCGCCCGCTGCATCACCACTACCGGTGGTAGAACAACCCGCAAACGCTAGCGAACCTGCCGCCAAACCGATAAGTGCAATTCGAGATAGTTTCATGGATATCTTCCTTTGTTATTGATGGAACGGAGACCATGCCGGTTCACGGACATCGCCAGCCTGTAGTACCAGTCGTTGCTCTACTCGGCCATCTGTCGAAACAGCCGCCAAGACGCCACGATTCTTATTTCTAGTTGCGTAAATTATCATGTCTCCGTTCGGAGCGAAACTCGGCGATTCGTCCAAATCGCCAGTGCTGAGCAGGCGAATATCCCTTGTTCTAAGGTCCATCAGGCCAATTCGGTAGTCTTCGCCCACTCGGGTGACCAAAGTCAGCTGCTTACCATCTGGCGAATAGGAGGCTTTCGCGTTGTATTTACCCTCAAAAGTCATGCGATACGCCTTACCCCCGTCTGCCTCGACACGGTAGATCTGCGGATTACCACCGCGGTCAGAGGTGTACACGATGTACTTGCCATCTGGCGACCAAGCCGGCTCGGTATCAATCGCCCAGTGGGTGGTCAGCGCACGGAGTTTTTTAGAACGCAGATCCATGACATAGATATCTGGGTTGCCACCCTTTGAGAGCGTCAGAGCTAATTTTGAACCATCCGGCGACCAAACCGGCGCTCCATTGATACCTTTAAAGGAGGTCAGCTTCTCGCGGGCACCGGTGTAAATTTCTTGTACATAAATTGACGAACGACCATTCTCAAAAGAGACATAAGCGATCTTTTGCCCGTCAGGCGACCACGATGGCGACATGATCGGATCAGAGGAGGACACAATGCTTGATGGGTTGTAACCATCCGCATCAGCGACGCGTAGATGAATGGTTGGCTTACCCTTCTTATCGGCAATCGATGTGACATACGCAATCCGCGTATCGAATGCCCCCTTATTACCCGTTAGCGTTTCATAAATCAGGTCAGCGATGCGGTGCGAGGTTGAGCGCAATTCGTCTGCGCTCGTTTGCAAGGTGTAGCCCAAAATTTGCTCACCACGATATACATCATACAAACGAAAACTCACGTCAAAGGCACCAGGGCCTTTTGCATCCACTTGGCCAATAACAAGGTTTTCAACATTCAGCGCACGCCAATCACGAAAATCAACCTGATTGGGCTGCACTGGGCGCGACAACATATCGGCAACGGGCAAAGGCTGGAAACGACCACTTCGAGCCAAATCAGAGGTGACGATCTGATCCACATTTTGTGTTGGCGCACCGGTCACTGGCTGCTGAAAAGGCACAATCGCAATCGGTAACGCACCTTCAGAACCTTGAGTTATCTCGATGGTCAAATCTGCATGTGCAGACACCATTAACAACAGACTCAGGCCAAGCGTTTGAACCCATTTAATCAACATACTATTTCCTAAGAACTCGGCTTAAAGACAAAACGGATATCACGGAATTGTGACACCAATCTTGGTGAGGTTGGCATAGGCAATGGATCCGCTTTGCTCACAGCACTTTCAACAGATCGATCAAAACCAACATCACCACTCGACTTAATAATACTCACCAGTAATACAGACCCGTTGGCACCTAAGCGCACCCTAACCTCACAGGATAAGTTCTGCGGCGTACCGGGTGGTCGCAACCAATTGCGATCAACCTTCTGTTGAATCGCCGCCATAATCAACTGCTTTTCTGTAAGGTCTTGCTCTGCTTGATACTGAGCTTCTAACTCAAGCTGACGTGCTGCAGCCTCAGCCTTTTTCTTTTCAGCTTCTGCTTTTTTACGCGCTGCTTCTTCGGCTTGACGCTTTTTCTCAGCCGCAGCTTTCTTAGCAGCTTCTTCAGCTTTACGTTGCTTTTCAGCCTCTGCTTTTTGCTTCTTTTCCTCTGCTAAGCGCTTTTTTTCAGCCGCTGCTTTTTTCTTCTTTTCTTCCGCTAAACGTTTTTTCTTAGCTGCTTCTTGCTTCTTTTTCTCAGCGGCTTTTCGCTTAGCTTCAGCCTTTCGCTTCGCCTCGGCTTTTTTCTTTTTCTCTGCGGCTTCTTTTTGTTTTCTTTTCTTATCTTCTGCCGCTTTGAGCTTTTTAACTTCTTTATCTAAAGCGGCTTGATCAACAACCGTCGCTTGAACCACTGGCGTTGCAGGTAAAGGCTTAGCGTCATCAGTCCAGTTCACACCAAAAAACATCACCAGCAATAGCAGCAAATGAATACCAACAGCTGCGCCCAATGCTTTTTGATTTGTTTGGATTAACTCCCACATGCGTCAACTCGGGTCTGTCAGAAGCCCCACGCTTGGCACGCCAGCTTGTTGTAATAAAACCATCAATGACACCACCTGACTGTAGATCGTGCCTTTATCGCCTTTCACCAAAACAGGGGCTTTAGGGTTGTATTTAATCAGTGCCGCGGCTTTTAAAGCCGTTTCATCAGGCGTTAATGGCGTGCTTTTGTCGTCATCATAAGTAACGTAATACTGGCCATTCGCATCAACCGTAAAAACAATGGGACGCTTAGCATCTGAATCGATTGGGTTCGCATCGGCTTGCGGTAATTCAACCTTTACGCCTTCGGTCAACAATGGCGCAGTAATCATGAAAATAATCAGCAACACCAACATGACATCAATGTATGGCACTACATTGATT
This sequence comes from Gammaproteobacteria bacterium, assembly GCA_038146785.1. Lineage (GTDB taxonomy): Bacteria > Pseudomonadota > Gammaproteobacteria > Chromatiales > Chromatiaceae > VMDJ01. The sequence goes on along the minus strand of JAYQSI010000005.1, from coordinate 34,013 downwards.
TCAGCCATTGGACGTCGAGACTTATGCTTACGCGACATGATTAAGCCTTACGTGAAGAGGCGTGTGCTTGGCGCTGAAGGACATTTGAGAATTCTTCGATAAAGTCATCGTAACGATTCTCTAAACGCTCAACCGAATTGGCAAAACGGTTATAAGCCACGACCGCTGGGATCGCAGCAAATAAACCCATCGCGGTTGCGATCAGCGCTTCAGCAATACCAGGAGCGACTAAATTTAAGGTCGCCTGCTTCACATTCCCTAAGGCTTGGAATGCATTCATGATGCCCCAAACGGTACCGAATAAACCCACATAAGGACTGGTCGAGCCGACGGTTGCCAAGAAGGACAGATGATTCTCGAGTTTATCCAGCTCACGTCCCATAGAAGCTCGCATGGCTCGACGCGCACCTTCAACAATCGCCATTGGCTCAGCTTCATGCTCACGTAAACGCGCGTATTCTTTAAAGCCTGCGACAAAGATGGCTGACTGACCTTCCAATGTTGGATCTTTTTCCAAGCGACGATACAACTCACCTAAATCACCACCCGACCAAAAGCGTGACTCAAAGGTTTCAGATTCTTCTTTTGCCTCTTTGAGTGTTTTGTATCGATCAAAAATGGCCGTCCAAGAAAACACTGACGCAACCAGTAACATCAACATAACAAGCTGCACTAACAAACTTGCGTTGAGAATCAGTGAGAAAAATGACATATCCGAGTGCGGCATAAAGTTATCTCTAAGCGGTTTTTAATAGTTCTTTAATTGACGAAGGAATTCGCGCAGGTTTCATCTCAGTGGTCACACAAGCCACCTGCACCAAACCTTCAACAAGTGGTTGATCTTCACCACGGCGAACAATCTGTTGCGCGAACGTTATGCTCGCACCTGATAGCTTGTCTACGCGGGTGATTACCGAAAGCTCATCATTGAAACGCGCCGGCGCTCGATAATCCATCTCGGTACGACGCACAGCAAACATAACACCAGGGTCCTGCATTAACTTGTCTTGCTCAAAGCCAAGATGACGCAGCCATTCGGTGCGTGCGCGCTCCATAAAACGTAAATAGTTGGCATAGAACACCACCCCACCGGCATCTGTATCTTCGTAGTAGACCCGAATCGGCCATTCAAACAGTTGCGAGTTGGACAGTGTTGTCATTGTTTAGTTCTTACTCGTCGAGATCAGCGAACAAATCATCGAGATCATTGTTTGCTTTTGCCGGCGGCTTTAAGCCACAGAGTTCATACGCCGCTTTCGTCGCAACGCGACCACGAGGCGTGCGCATCAAAAAGCCTTGCTGAATCAAATAAGGCTCAACCACATCCTCAATGGTGCCACGCTCTTCACCGATGGCCGCCGCTAAGCTATCTAAGCCAACCGGGCCACCGTCAAATTTATGCACGATCGCTTCAATCAAACGACGATCCATCTGATCAAAGCCATGTTTATCGACGTTCAACATGCTGAGCGCTTTATCCGCAACCTCGGCATCGACATGACCATTAGTTTTCACCTGCGCATAGTCACGCACACGACGTAGTAGACGATTAGCAATTCGAGGCGTGCCGCGTGAACGTCGTGCAATTTCTGCAGCACCCCCAGCATCCATATCAACACCGAGAATAGCCGCAGAGCGTTTAACGATATTGGCGAGCTCAGCCTCTGAGTAAAACTCTAATCGCTGCACGATGCCGAAACGATCACGCAAGGGTGATGTCAGCAGGCCTGCACGAGTGGTTGCACCCACCAACGTAAAGGGCGGCAAATCAACTTTGATGGAACGTGCCGCAGGCCCCTCTCCAATCATGATGTCGAGTTGATAGTCCTCCATCGCTGGATAGAGCACCTCTTCCACCACAGGACTTAAGCGATGAATCTCATCAATGAACAGCACATCACGTGGCTCAAGATTGGTTAGCAACGCAGCTAAGTCACCTGCTTTTTCCAACACAGGACCTGAGGTCTGCTTTAGGTTCACATCCATCTCATTGGCGATGATGTGCGACAAGGTGGTTTTACCCAAACCCGGCGGGCCAAAAATCAGCACATGATCCAATGCTTCGCCACGGTCACGCGCCGCAGGGATAAAGATTTCCATCTGCTCACGAACCGCAGGCTGACCGACATATTCATCGAGTGTTTTCGGACGGATCGCACGATCAATCGCCGCATCTTCGGCGCCGGCATTAGCTTCTATTAAACGATCGGTATCGGTCATGAAATCTGGGTTTCAGAGAGTTTTTATTATGCTCAGCATTATGTCGGAACTGGCGCTCCAACGCGAGGTTATCGGGTGCTTTGTAGCGCCTGTCGAATGATCTCTTCGGTACTCAAACCTTCTGTATCCACACCCTTCGTCATGCGCTGCACATCAGCCGCTTTATAGCCCAGGGCCATCAAAGCGCTCATCGCATCATCCAATGGGTTGGCCGCCCCACCAGAGAGCGCCTTACCACCCACCAGTGGCGTTGAAGAGCTTGAACCAAGTTTATCCATACGATCACGCATTTCGATAATCAATCGCTCAGCGGTTTTCTTACCCACGCCCGGAATTTTGGTCATTGCGGCTACGTCGCCGGCAGAGACGGTCATCGCAAATTCATCAGCCGTCATTCCCGAGAGAATCCCAAGCGCCATCTTGCCGCCTACACCATTCACCTTGAGCAAGGCACGAAATAGCGCACGATCAGACTCTGCCGAAAAGCCGTACAAGATATGAGCATCTTCACGGACCGTAAGGTGGGTATACAAGGTGATTTCTTCATTACCTAAGGGCAAGGCATAGAAGGTCGACATCGGAGCTTCAAGCTCGTAGCCGACACCATTCACATCGAGCAATAAAAAAGGTGGTTGTTTATGCAGTACGCGTCCGCGTAACAGACCAATCATCATCTCCCCCCAATGGATGACAGCGTGGTGTGACTATGTGCATGACACAGTGCGATCGCGAGCGCGTCCGACTCATCAAGCCCAAACTTACCTTGTAGAGAGAGTAACACCTTGACCATATGCTGAACTTGCTCTTTTTCAGCCTGACCTTTACCCACCAAGGCTTTTTTAACCAAACGTGGGGTGTATTCAAAGACCGGCTTTTGCGCCACAACTGCTGCAGCGATGGCCGCACCTCTCGCCTGACCTAGCTTCAATGCTGAAGAAACGTTTTTATCGACAAACACTTCTTCAATCGCGACTTGGTCTGGCTGATGCTCTTCAATGATCTGTTGCAGACCGAGAAAGATCTCGCCAAGGCGCTCGGTAAACGCTTTTTGCTGCGTGCGAATACAGCCGCTAGCAATGTGGCGACTGTGCGAGCCGTTACTCTCAATGATCCCGTAACCGGTGACTCGAGAGCCTGGATCAATGCCAAGAATGCGTGCCAATTAAGCGCCCCGAGTGTCTATCAGTGCACCAGAAATCCAATCATTCTGGCGCACCTCTTTTAACCCTCGGTCTTTTCAGACTGAGGCAAACGTAGTTTCAAGTGCAACTCACGAACCTGCGAAGGCTCCACTTCAGATGGTGCTTGAGTCAGCAAGCAGCTCGCGCTTTGTGTTTTCGGGAAGGCCATCACATCACGAATCGATTGAGCACCTGCCATCAACATCACAAGGCGATCAAGACCGAAGGCCAAACCACCGTGTGGAGGACAACCAAACTTCAGTGCATCCAACAGGAAGCCAAACTTCTCTTTCTGTTCTGCTTCATTAATGCCTAACAGACTAAAGACTTTCTGTTGCACAGACTCTTGGTGAATACGAATTGAGCCGCCACCGACTTCTGTACCGTTAAGCACCATGTCGTAAGCACGCGATAAACACTTACCTGGATCGCTTTCCAACAGATCGATTTGATCCGTCTTAGGCGCTGTAAATGGGTGGTGCAATGCATGCCAACGATTAGAACCTTCATCCCATTCGAACATTGGGAAATCAACAACCCACAATGGCTTCCAATCAGCATTCATCAGACCTAAGTCTTCTGCCAACTTCACGCGCAAAGCGCCAAGCGCTTCATTCACAATTGAGGTCTTATCGGCACCAAAGAATACGATGTCACCATCTTGCGCACCGGTGCGCTGCATAATCGACATCGCCACATCATCTGGCAGGAACTTAAGAATTGGAGACTGCAAACCTTCAACGCCATCTGCGATCGCATTAACTTTGATGTACGCCAGACCCTTCGCGCCATAGACACCCACAAACTTGGTGTACTCATCGATGTCCTTACGGCTTAGCTTGCCACCTTCAGGTAAACGCAATGCCGCTACACGACCATTCGGATCATTCGCCGGGCCTGCAAAGACTTTGAACTCAACGCCTGCCATCAAATCAGCCACGTCGATCAATTCAAGATCGGTACGCATATCCGGACGATCCGAACCAAAACGACGCATCGCTTCGTCATATGGCATACGAGGGAATGGATTTGGCAGATCAACATTCAACGCATCTTTAAAGACGCCACGGATCATGTTTTCCATCAAGTCCATGATTTGATCTTCAGACAAGAACGACATCTCTAAATCGAGCTGTGTAAATTCAGGCTGACGGTCAGCACGCAAGTCCTCGTCACGGAAACAACGCACAACTTGGTAATAACGATCAAAGCCAGACATCATCAACAACTGTTTAAATAGTTGTGGCGACTGTGGCAAAGCAAAGAATTTGCCTGCGTGGACACGACTAGGCACCAAATAGTCACGCGCGCCCTCTGGGGTCGCCTTTGTGAGCATTGGGGTTTCCATGTCCATAAAGCCGTTATCGTCGAGGTAGTTACGCAATAAACGTGACACCTTCGAACGCAACATCATGCGCTCTTGCATGATTGGACGACGCAAATCGACATAGCGATAACGCAGACGAATATCTTCAGATACCTCGTCCTCATCAATTTGGAATGGCGGCGTATCAGCCTTGTTCAGAATCTCAAGCTGCTTACCCAAAATTTCAATCTGACCTGATGACAACTGATCATTAGTGGTGCCTTCAGGACGAGCGCGCACAAGACCGGTGATCTTGAGTACAAACTCATTGCGCACCTGCTCTGCCATTTTGAACATATCTTCGATATCAGGATCGTAAACCACCTGAACCAAACCGCTGCGATCACGCAGGTCGATAAAAATGACACCGCCGTGATCTCGACGACGATTAACCCAACCGCAGATCTCTACAGTTTCGCCAATGAACTTTTCGGTGACTTCGCCACAGTAGTGGGTACGCATGGAGCTTTCCTAATTACAGGCCATCCGGCCGCTTAAAATTGTTGTGTTAATGGCAGGACGAACAACCGCCAGAGCCGCAACTATGACCACCGCCACCCTGTGACGAGGACTTAACCAGACCCGTAACTGACATCAGTTTCTTCAGTGCAGGGGCATGACACTCAGGACATTCCTGCAACGGGTCTGCGCTCATTTTTTGCATCACCTCAAGGGTGTGGCCACACGCCTCGCAGCGATATTCGTAAAATGGCATGGCAAAAACCCGTTCATCTGTAGAAAAACCGCGCGATTTTAGCACAGGCGAGATTTTTGAATGAAGGGGCGATACGATCAGAATCCGCAAAATTGTGAGAAAAATCACCATGTCATCACCTCGCGCTGTACTTATCACTGGCTGTTCTAGCGGCATTGGCCTGTGTGCAGCGAAGATGCTGCAACAGCAAGGCTTTCACGTTATTGCGAGTGCCCGAAAGCCCGAGGACGTTCAACAGCTACGAGATTCGGGCTTTGATGCGGTTCAAATCGATGTCAGCGATCGTCAAAGCATTGATGCTGGGATGGCCGATACACTGAAACTCACCAACGGAAAGCTCTACGGACTTTTCAACAACGGTGCTTATGGCCAACCTGGTGCGGTTGAAGATCTCAGCTGGGATGCCCTCGAGACACAACTTCGCACTAACCTGCTCGGCTGGCATGAACTGACACGCCAAGTCATCCCGATCATGCGACGAGAAGGTGAGGGTCGGATCATTCATAACAGCTCAGTGTTGGGTTTTGTCGCTATGCCCTATCGCGGCGCTTACAACTGCTCTAAGTTTGCACTCGAAGGCCTTACCGATACCCTACGTCTGGAACTGCATGGCACGGGCATTCAAGTGAGCTTGGTAGAGCCTGGCCCAATCCGCAGCCGCTTCCGCGATAACGCGAAAAAAGCCTTTGAGCGTTTTATCAATCCTATCGGCAGCCCACATCAAGCGAACTACCAAGCAATGGCGTCTCGCCTTGAAAAAGAAGGTGATGCTGCGCCATTTACACTCGATCCAGAAGCTGTCGTGAAGAGCGTTCTACATGCACTGACAGCAAAACATGCCAAACCGCGTTACCGAGTAACCTTCCCCACACATCTTTTCTGGTGGCTGAAACGGATACTCAGCACAAAGACCATGGACCGTATTTTGCGCAAAGCCTCGGGGGATGGTGCGCGTTAATCGTGAGTGATGTTTTTACAGTTAGTCTCGCGGACCTTAAACGACACCAATAGCGCAAAGGCAGCAAAGATTACTGACGCCCAGAGCGCGTTAGCATAATCAGCCCATGCATAAATACGTACCGCACCATCCATTACGCCATTCCATGTTTGATCGATAATCCATCCAAACAAAGGTTGCATGATAGCGGCACCTAAAAACACACCGGTATTCACAAGCGCCACCGCCATGCCCGCGCTCGTGGGAACACATACCTCTTTAACAACCGCATAGCCCACCACAAAACCACTGGCCGAGAAGCCCAAGAACGCAAACACGAGATACGCTGACCAACCTGGCGCCCATGGCAAATACAATAAACTCAACCAAGCTAAGGTTGAGATAAAAGCTGCACCAACGACAAAGGGCTTTCGATAGCCAGAGCGGTCAGAGGCCCAACCCATTAGCAACACACCGAGTGCAAACCCAATCAAACTGACCGTGGTGTAGTTAGAAGCATCTGCTCGACTCAAGCCATGCACATCACGCAACAACGGAATGCCCCAAAGCCCAACAAAGGCAAACATATTTCCGGTTACGCCCATATTGACCCAAAAACCAGGCCACGCAGAACGATTCGTGAACACCGCCATGAAAGCTTTCCAAGCACTCACGGCTGAAGGAGCATGTGGCGCAAGACCTTCCATCTCTCGCACTGAACTAAAGCCCGCCTTCTCTGGAGAATTTCGAACGAGGATCCATGTAAGAAGCGATAGACCGATCGACAGCACACCGATACCGATAAACACTTCCCGCCAGGTGAAAAAGCCAAGCAGCCAAACCAATGGAGCGGCAGCGAGTATCGAACCCACATTACCTAATAGAATGGTTAAACCGCTGATCTTTCCGTATTCACGCTCACTAAACCAAACGGCATTTGAGCGCATCAAACCAACAAAGATCACTGATACACCCAAGCCAACCAAGAAGCGACCTACCGATGCGACATCAAAGGTTTCCGCCATGCCCAACATGATGGAACCACCGCCCGCGACCAAGCCGCCTAAGCTGACACTAATGCGAGGTCCTAGAGTGTCCGCCAGAACGCCTGAAGGGATCTGCATAGCCGTGTAGATGTAGTAATACATTGCCGCAAGACTACCGAGCGCAGCTGCACTGGTACCAAAAGCTGCCATCAAATCGCTTGCAACTGCACCGGGCACCATTCGATGAAAAAACACCAACATGTATGACAACACTAAGATGCCAAAGATGGTCCAACGCGTACGCTGAAAGCCTGCGGGATACTGTATCGCCATGGTATTTCCTTCGATTATCGTTGCTCGACCTTAGACCATCGAGAATGACAATGCATCAAGCCTCTGTTTTAACAGCGGCATATGTCTGTGCAAAATAATGCTCTAAGAATTGATCAAACGACTCTGAGTCTTGATTGCTAAGCGCAGCAAAGTCCTCATGTGACTTTGCAATCAACTGATCAAACTGAGCTCGACGCTCATCTGAAATATCACGCTCAAGCAAGAAACGCTGGTGCTTTTTCGATAAACGTTGCGCAAAGCCGTAGAAGCTCTCAGCATTATCTTCCATCTCTGTCAGCATGCGCGCGGAAGGCGTTAACTGAGGACGAATGATCTTACCGATCTGTTCATCCAATGCGTCTTCATAGTTACTGCCGCCATTGACCTTGTCGAGCAATTCACAGATTGGGTACATCTGTGAAAGCAACTGGTGACCCCATTCTTGCAAGCTCACTGACTCGCCTTGTCGACGCAATTGAATATTAGGCTCACGACCTCGGTGCGCAACCGCAAGCAGGTTTTCATTCAACTCACGATTCTCTGATTCATCAATCGACGGGCTATCGCTGAGCATACACATCAACAACCACGCCTCGAGGAAACGCAGCTGCACTTCATCCACACCCAAAGGATGATAGGCATTCACATCCAATGAGCGAAGCTCAATATACTTAACCCCAGAGTCTAATAGCGCGACCGCTGGGCTTTGCAATCGCTTCAAGGCCGGCTTTGGTCGCACCTGACTGTAATATTCGTTTTCGATCTGAAGAATATTGGCATTGAGTTGTCGGTATTCACCCTCTTCAGACACACCAAGACGTTGCCATGGTTCAGCGGGTGTTGTTATCGCTCGCAATAAGGACTGCGCATAAGACTCAACCGAATTGTAGTCCGCACGAATACCCAAACCTTCCTCTTTACTGTTCTGGTAACCAATGTCACCCATACGCAGTGACGTTGCATACGGCTCAAAGTAGGTCGCATCATCAAACTTAGGCAGATGCGAAACACCATTAGGGAAGAACGATTTACACACCGCAGGTGAAGCACCAAAGAGATAAGGAATTAACCAACCACCTCGCAGCACATTACGCACCAAGCGCATGTAATAGGTATCGCGACACTCTTCAGGCGAGTCATATTTACCTAAGGCTTTTGAAAATTCCGGCCAAAAGGCTTCTGGCAATGACCAGTTAAAGTGAACACCGGCAATCACCTGCATAACTCGGCCATAACGTAGCCCCAAGCCCTCGCGGTAAACATGTTTCATCTTGCCAATGTTGGAATCACCATACTCTGCAATTGGAATATTGTGATCACCGTAAAGCACACAGGGCATGCTAGTAGCCCATAACAGTTCTTTTTGAAGCGACTGATAGGCATAGCTTTGCAGGTCTGCCAAATAATCAAGCGCATCACCCACATCACTGAAGGCTGGCGTAATAAATTCAGCGAGCGCTTCAGAATAATCTGTTGTCAGAATGGAATTGGTTAAGGGGTGCCCCCATGCATGGGGATGATTCGTCAGCGCGATACCCCCTTTATCTGAGACACGAAGACTTTCTTTCTCTAAACCAATGCGCGTGCCCTTGAGTAACTCAGGAGATAACTTCTCCTTCAAGATTTGTACTCGCGACAAATAAGATCGGGCAATAACGGGACGAATATGTGGCGAGCTCACAAGGGACTCCGAAAAATGATGGCGCAGTGTAACGCTCCGGGACACAAAATCACATTTGCTCACAGTAGGGTTATACGGCACCCTAGCGACCCATGAATCGATTTATCACCCTACTCGCCTGCCTGCTCTTCATTCAGCCAAGCTTCGCTAACGAACTTGCAGTGGATGTTGCTGCCATTTCAAGCAAGGCATTAGATAAGGGAAAACTTCGCCTACGCTCTGAAGGCGTCATCCTTGCTGATCAGTCAGGCAATATCTTGTTCAGCCGTAACGCTGACAAACCGCGCTCGATTGCCTCAGTAACTAAGCTAATGACGGCGCTGGTTATCCTCGATGAAAAGCTTCCTCTCGATGAAACAATCACCATCACCAAAGCTGACCGTGATCTAAGGCAACTCACCGGCTCGCGCTTAAAGGTCGGCGCAAAACTCACCCGTGAAGAGTTACTAACACTTGCCATGCTCTCATCTGAGAATCGCGCAGCCCTTGCGCTTGGTCGCACTTACCCTGGCGGCAGCGAGGCCTTTGCAAGAGCAATGAATGAGAAAGCTAAAAGCTTAGGGATGATACATTCAAACTTTATTGATGCCGCTGGGCTATCGCCGAACAATCTCTCAACACCGAATGATCTTTTTCTATTAATGCAGGCTGCAGAAAAGCATCCCTTGTTAAAGAAAATTGCTCAAACCCGCAGTGTTACCGTAAAGCCATATAAGCGACTGGGTCCTTTGCGTTATGTAAACACCAATCGCTTCTCACGCAATAAATCTTGGGAATTATTGCTAAGCAAAACAGGCTTTCTGACCGAGGCTGGCCGCTGCTTAGTAATGAAGGCGCGTGTAGACAATAAAGAAGTCACCATGATCTTGCTCGATTCTTACGGGAAGCTAACACCCTTTGGTGATGCGAACCGAGCTAGAGAATGGCTTAAGCGTTATCGGAAAAGTGCTTGAGATTCACTTGCCGCAATCACCGGCTGATTAACAATCCAATCTGACATCACACGCGCGGCTTCCTCGAGCATTATCTTTTTAATGCCTTCTGGATCTTTATCCTGATCTGCCAACTCTTCTTGCTCATCTAACGATTCAAGTGCACCTAAACCACGATGTGCGCGCAAACGATTCAAGCTTTCGAGCTGCTCTTCTTCACGTTGATCAAGCTCAGCTTGGCGAACTGATTCTTTCAAGCTCAGCACCTTAAGATCACGCAACTCAGCAATCCGCTTCTCTTGATCAATCAAAAATGCAAAACCTGGATCATGCTGAATACGCTGCTCAGACATTGCACGTAACTTTTCAATCGGGAAGATGGTTGGACGCGGACGAATAGCCGGCTCAATTGAAGCCCATGGAAGCGCATGCTCAAGTGCGCGCTCACCATGCTCTTTTGCACCAAACGATGTTGGGAACACCACATCAGGCACAACACCACGGTGCTGAGTACTGTCGCCTTGGACTCGGAAGAATTGCGCCATGGTTAAACGCAAACGACCCAGATCTTTTTCAGTTCGTAAGTAGCGTTGTAGATCCACCAGGGTTTGCACCGTACCCTTACCAAAGGTTGGCTCACCAACGATCAAAGCTCGCTGATAGTCCTGCATTGCACCCGCAAAGATCTCAGACGCAGACGCACTGTTGCGATCAACCAGAACCATTAAAGGACCACGATAAGCAATACCTGGGTCTTGATCACGCTCTAACTCAACATTGCCATTACTGTCCTTAACCTGCACCACCGGACCTTTATCGATAAATAAACCGGTGAGCTCGGTCGCTTCTGTTAGCGAACCGCCACCGTTTTGGCGAAGATCAATAATGATGCCGTTAACCTTTTCTGCTTCGAGCTTTGTTAATAGCTCACGCACATCTCGCGTTGTGCTACGGAAATCATCGGTACCACTCGCTGCGCCATTAAAGTCACGATAGAACCCAGGAATCTCGATTACACCAAGCTTCAAGTTATCTACTTCAATGACATCACTTTTAGCAGCACTGTCTTCTAGCTTGATCTGATCACGCACGAGCGCTAGCTCTTTTGTACGGCCTGAATCTTCACCTTTCGGCAACACCTGTAGACGCACCGTTGATCCTTTAGGTCCGCGAATCTTGTCGACCACATCATCGAGACGCCAACCGATGACATCGAGCATTTCGCCCTTCTCACCCTGTGCAACACCAACAATACGATCACCTGATTTAATTTTGCCGCTTCGAGCAGCAGGGCCACCAATAACGGTCTTCACCACTTCGGTGTATTCATCTTTACCACGCAACACCGCGCCAATACCTTGCAGCGACAAACGCATGCCGATATCAAAGTTCTCAGAAGAACGAGGTGACATATAGGTTGTATGTGGCTCGATACTCAGCGTTACAGCATTCACAAAGGCCTGAAAAATATCCGCTGAGGTCATCTGCTGTACTCGATTACGAATATTTTCGTAACGGCGAATCAGCTTCTTTTCAATATCTTTAGTTTCACCGCTCAGGCGGAGGCTAAGCACATCATTTTTAACACGCTTGCGCCACAAATCATCCAAGACAAAATCATCTGCCGCCCATGGCGCTTTCTCGCGATCAATTTGATATGTCTCATCAAGTGAGAAATCAAAATCATTAAAACGCACTAAGCTCACGGCAAAGGCAATGCGATTTTCAACTTTGTCACGGAAGTGCTTAAAGATGGTGTATGCCGGATCGAGTAAGCCATTGTGAAGGCTGTCATCAAACTCATCGCGATAATGGTCAAGCTGACGTAAATCTACCTGAGTAAAAAAAGCACGATTGGCATCAAGCGTTTCGAGATAGCGATCAAACGCCATCGCTGATAGCTCATCATTAATCTGGGGTTTGGTGTAGTGGAATGACTCGAGGACTTGACCGATGACCAAGGCAGTTCGGCGCTGGAATTCATCGGGCTTCAGTTCTGACTTCGGCACAAACTTTGGCGTTGCCCCAACAGAGCCCACCAAAAAAACCAAAAAACACAACAAAAGCTTTTTCATCAACAACTTAGCCTAGTTCAAACCATTCATTACGCCAGGGGTTTGGCGCAATCCTGCGAGCAGAGCACGATAATCCGGATCATCCTCTGAAATCAACCTGTGACGCAGGGCGAAATCAATGATCACCAAATTGCAATTCAGCTTGAAATCATCGGTATCACGGACAATCTGCAATACATCTTCGACAGGCATGAGATGAAATGATTCCACCTCACCATCGGTATTTTGCGGAATAAACGTGGCAGGCAGTTCAATGTCGTAGCAATACAAGACATCAGGACGGAAACCATTCGCATTCACGCGGTTATACGCAATACTGCCAACATAGGTGGCTTGCTGGGCAAGCGCCGCTGACATGCCCGCCTCTTCTTGGCATTCCTTAATAAGGTTCTCTTCCAGACTGATGCCCTGTGGTAACCCACCCGCAACCATGTTGTCCCATGCGCCAGGAAAGATCGCGCGATCACGAGCACGCTTACCCACCCATAACAAAAGGCGACCGTTGTAATTCACATACCCATTAAGGTGCTGGCCAAACGAACGTAGACCAAAATGACTCGCAGCAACTCGATCTATCTCCGCAATCGCCTCATCACGCTCACCAGCAGTTAAGGGATAAGGTTCATTCATCGGCTTGTGCGGCAACACACCTTGCTCATACAAGGTATTCACCACGTTACTTAACTCAGCAGTCAATGCTTCACCTTGAAGCGTTGGATTACACAACCCGACCTGGCTATCTGAAAACGCAAATAACTGATCAAACTGACGCAAGTGCTCAATAAAGCTAGGGCGCAACCACCCATAAACTTGACCGTTGATTTCCCACGGCACAAAACGCTCAGTAATCACCGGATTACACGCTTCAATGTGGCGTAAGTAACTCATACGTTTTTCTTCTCGACCTTTTTGATCTCTTGCCAGGCTGATTCCATCTGCTCAAGTTCAAGTTGCGTCATGTCGTCATGACCTTGAGCGGCAAGATATTGCTCCATCGCCCGAAAGCGACGCTCAAACTTATTGTTCGCTGCACGCATAATCTCTTCAGACTCAAAACCCAACTTACGAATAATGTTGGTCATCACAAAAAGAATATCGCCAAGCTCATCAGCTAAATGATCACGATCACCCGAAGCCCAAGCTTCGCGCACCTCGGCAACCTCTTCGACCATCTTGTCGAAAGCCCCTTCTGGGTTTGGCCAATCAAAGCCTACTTTCGAGGCTTTTTTAGTCAGCTTTTGAGCGCGCATCAATGCCGGCAGACCTTTAGTCACCCCCGCCAGTGCACTGTTATCTGGCTGCTGATCACGCTCCTGCGCCTTGATCGCTTCCCAAGCAGAACCTAATTGCTCTTCGGTTTCAAAATTAGCGTCCGCAAAAACATGCGGATGGCGACGATGCATCTTATCCGCGATATCCGCCGCGACATCATCAAAGGTAAATCGTCCTTCTTCTTTGGCTATCTGACTGTAGAAGACCACCTGAAATAACAGGTCACCTAACTCACTCTTTAGCTCATCAAAATCTTCACGCTCAATTGCATCAGCCACCTCATACGCTTCTTCTAAGGTGTAAGGCACGATCGTTTTATAGGTTTGCTTGCGATCCCAAGGACAACCCTTCTCTGGATCCCGCAACTGCGCCATGATCTCAAGCAGACGATCTATCGAACTCAACTCAACCACCTGGCAATGAGATACCCGTCACTTTTTTATACAAAGTCACGGCGTAAGAATCTGTCATACCCGAAACAAAGTCCGTCAATAACAACAAACGCAAATAAGGATCTTGAACTGGCACACGATTAGGACCGATGAATTGCTCAGGCACCAAACGGATCAACATGCGACTGCGCGCTGAAGCATTATCACCATGCTCAGCAACATCATCGATGACCTGAATGAAGCGTTCCAACAAATCACTCACCACTTGGAAACCTGCTGCCTGAATACTCACCACCTCTGGTGCGCAATAAATACGCTCAACCGCAAGATCAATTAGATGATCGGCCTTCTGGCGGCATGGAATCATTTCAAGCAAAGGCTGATCAAAGCTGCCATCTAAAATTTCAGCTTCGTTATCTAAGAAGCAGTCACGTGCCTGCAAAATAATTTGGTTAATAACCTTTGCACGTAAAAACTCAACGCGATCTTTCTTTTCACGGATAGCTTTTAGACGTTCCGCCTGCTTATCACGATCCGGTAGTAAATCGAGAAAAGCGTCAACAACCTCTTCATAAGAGAAGTGACCTAGGCGATAACCGTCTTCTAAATCAATTACGCGATAACTGATGTCATCCGCCGCCTCAACAAGGAAAGCCAAGGGATGGCGACACCACATAGCATAAGGTGAATCGCGGCGAATTAAGCCAACCTCATTCGCAACTGTTTCGAAGTTTTCACGATCAGCGACTGTAAAACCTTGTTTTTTTGCACTCACACCAGCATGTGTATTACCACCCACCCATGATTCACGCGGGTACTTGGTAAATGCCGCAAGCGTTGCTGAAGTGAGCTGCAGACCGCCTTGGTTATCGGGGTTTTGTAAGCGCGTCACAATACGGAAGCCTTGCGCGTTACCTTCAAACGCT
The DNA here is from genome assembly GCA_038146785.1 of Gammaproteobacteria bacterium. Classification (GTDB taxonomy): domain Bacteria; phylum Pseudomonadota; class Gammaproteobacteria; order Chromatiales; family Chromatiaceae; genus VMDJ01. Next base: position 18,997 of record JAYQSI010000005.1, on the reverse strand, counting down.
AAGAAATCTTCGCGCTCACTGCCACGCAATACCTCGACGCGACGAGAACCATAATCTGCTGTCATCGCCCAATGGCGAATCGCATCTTCACCCGAATGACCAAATGGTGGGTTACCAATGTCATGCGCCAAACACGCTGCAGCAACAACGTTGCCAAAGTCAGACGCTTCAAAGTCATGCAAGCCATGACGCGCCATGATCTGCTCACCCACCAAGGTGCCAAGAGAGCGACCAATACTCGAAGCCTCTAAGCTATGGGTCAGACGCGTACGAACATAATCAACTTTAGATAAAGGAAAGACCTGCGTCTTATCCTGCATACGACGGAAAGCCGACGAAAAGACCACGCGATCGAAGTCGCGCTGAAAATCTGTTCTTGCCGTAATTGATTGTGGCTCTTCTGAAGAACCTAAACGTTTGCGCGACAGCAGTCGCTTCCATTCCATCGTCATAAAGGGCGTCGGTTTTTATTTGTTCTGCTAAGCCCTAAGGGTACCACCCAAGCCGCCGTGAAGGCGCTGTTTTTAGTGATTAACGCAGCTCTCGAACGACACGAAAACCGAGATTCACATCGAGCTCATCACGCAGCCGCGGACGGCGTGAGGCACTACGCGCAAATACCGCCGCATCAAACCAAGATCCACCTCTTACCGCGATCCACTTATTACGGCGTTTGGGTGGCGCTGGATGATGCCGAGAAAGATTAGCTAACGACTTGCTGTAATTAGACGACGTCATCTCCCATACATTGCCATGCATGTCATGCAGACCCCAAGCATTCGCTGGGTACTGACCAACTTCGATAGTTTTAGCGATTGGCGCACACTTAGGCAGAATAAAACGCTTACCTTGCCTTTCTTCGTCATAAGGAAAAGCTGCGCGGAAATGTACATTTTTACAGCTCACCGAATCACCAAAGGCAAAGGCCTCGGATGAGCCAGCGCGACAGGCATATTCCCACTCAGCTTCATTCGGCAAACGATAATCATGCCCGGTTTCATCACTCAACCAACGGCAAAAGTCCTCTGCCTGGCCATGCCGAATATTTATCACCGGATGTCGACCTTCACTTCGAATCAACTCCCAACTCCAGACCCAATCAGTGGCATCTGTGAATCGTTCGAATTGCTCCGCAGTTATCGGCACCGTACCTATCGCAAAAGGCTCGAGCATTTGTTGGTAGTGCATAGGCGCCTCATCAGCTCGATGACCAAACTCATGCTCTGCTGAGCCCATTTCAAAAACACCCGCCGGAATGACCGTTAACTCAGGACCGTTCGAGCCATCATGAAGTCGATCACAAAATTGCACATCAGTCGCAAATGACGTCGCCGTCTTTGCTTGAAGCGCTTGACGCTCAACGACCGATAAGTCGGGAATAAAAGGCAACGCTTTGCTGCCAGATTTGTTGGGGTACTGCATGGGAATGAGGGGGATTCAATAACGATGAGTCATTATCGCTAATTCATAGCCTCACTGGATGACTAAAAACAGGCTATCGCTGATAAAGATCAACTCAACGTCCAGATTATTGGATGCTATTTGATAAGATAGCCGCTTCACGAAACACACGGATCATCTATGGACACATTACCCCCTTGCCCTCAATGCCAATCTGAATTTACTTATCAAGATGGCGAAATGATGATCTGCCCCGAGTGCGCACACGAATGGTCACCAAGCGATAACACTGGAACGAATGACGAACTCGTCGTGCGTGATGCCAATGGCAACCTTTTACAAGACGGCGATACGGTCGTGGTCATCAAAGACCTGAATGTGAAAGGCAGCTCTAGCGGTATCAAAATAGGCACCAAGGTGAAGAATATTCGGCTCGTAGATAGCGATCACAATATTGACTGTAAAATCCCAGGCATCGGCGCGATGGGACTTAAATCAGAGTTTGTGAAAAAGGCTTAAGCCAGACCCAATGGGTTATCGGGATTAACACCATCCATAAACGGCAGCTTTCTGTCGTTATTGGTGACTTGATAAACCAAGCCCATCCAGTTACCGACAATCGCTTCACCGGTATCGTGCCAGGTGTTATCAAGTGCAGGCGTAAGCAAGTGCTCTGGAAAGTTCGGCAATGGTGATTTCTGCGCCTTAGCCAGCTTCAAATCTGCAATATATTCACGCACCAATGCTTTTTCTTGTTCGCCAAAATAATTCGCAATGAACGGCGGGAACTGCGCAAGATCACCGGCAGCATATCGCCCAACCTCACGTTTGAATTCTTTCAGCAACGAAACCGTGTCGTATTCTGGATGGCCTTGGAAGAACACAAAACGGAAGCCGTCCTGACTTGTTGCTAAGTGCACACCCACTTCGTCACTTTCAACCAAGACGCGCAGCTTTGCTGAATCAAATTGATCACGATCTACCGCATTCCAACGTGAGTGAGGCACATCAAATCGCGTATTCACATCAGAGATAAGTGGATGCGCTTGATCGACAACACGGTGCGGATATACGCCCCAAACCTTTGCTGGTTGCGGCCGACGTTTTTGCCCATAACGGAACTCAAGCACCGCATGCGTAGCCAAGCATGAGCACAAGGTTGAGGTCACATTCTCATAAGCCCAATCGACAACCTCTTTCAGTGGCTCCCAAAAAGGCTGATTCGACAAGTCTGATCCAACCACATTGGCACCAGTGATAATCAAGGCGTCTAAACCTTGCTCACGAATTTGATCAAAAGTTTCGTAGTACTGCTCAATATAGGCACGCGCCTCATCACCTCGCGGCAATGATGGCAAGGTAAAGGGATGCACATAAAACTGAGCAATCGGATTGCTCTCACCGACCAAACGGAAGAACTGTCGCTCGGTCGCTTCTAGCGCCTTATCCGGCATCATGTTCAACAAACCGATGTGTAGCTCACGAATATCCTGATTCTTTGCGCGCTCTGGCGTAAGCACAGCAACACCCTCGCCTCTAAGACGATCAAATGAGGGTAAGTTGTTATGTGCAACAATCGGCAAAACTCAATCCTTAGGTTATGACTGGCGAGCAATCGCAGTTTCGATTAACGCCAAAAAGTCTGCTTCATTCTTTACCGAAGACACCTCTTGTGAGGTCACTGTGTAGCCCCGTTTAGCGATCTCTTCGTAGCGTGGCACGCGCGAATGAAACAAGCGTGGAAATACCCAGCGAGTAAATTCATCCGGATCCATTTGCGCAGCAAACTCCAAGTTATTCTCAGCAAGATAAATATCTAACTGCTCAAGCAAAAACTCAGGTCGATAGTACAAAGGCTTAGGGGCACTTTGCGCACGACTAATCAACTTCTGCTCTTCTTCCTCGTTAGTCACTTGGATATACAGAATCAAGGTGTTTTCATCGATAACATCCATGACCGCAGGATCATCAAGCTCACACAGCGAGCCACCCACATCGTTAACGAAATGTTTGTAGCCATAAATGTTCTGCGCTTTCTCAATAAAGCCAGGCACATCATGCATCGCAGCAATCTCAGCTTGACGATATAAATCTTGGCGACGTTGAAAATCTTCCAACTCCACTCCACCGAGCGTCGGATTACCTAACTTGCCAACAAACGACAACACCGGACCCAAATCTGAGACCTTGATGTTATTTCGGATATAAATCCAATCGTTACGCAGCAGCTCATTCAAGAAAGGCACTTCCATCGCCTTACTTTTGATCATGTCGAGAATGGCTTCATCGAGATAACGCGTGCCAATTCGATAATCACCTGAGTAATGGAACCATTGCGACGAGCGCAGCATGCTAGAGATGTAGGTTTTACCCACACCTGACATGCCTACGAGGGTGACCTTTTTATGTTCCCACTGGCGAAACTGTTCGACCGATAACTTCACAATGACTCCCAAGTCATACTGATTACTGGATCATTATCAAGCAGGCAGGCTTATAGACTCAACCACCAATCGAATTAAAACGGCGACAAAGACTCGATTAACAGCGGCTCGTGCGTAAAAGGATGCTCAAATCGTAATGACTGAGCATGAAGATAAAGTCGAGATTGCCCGTCAACCCATTCATCAGGTGCGTATAACTCATCACCCAAAATAGGATGACCGATCGACGCCATGTGGACTCTTAACTGATGACTGCGACCCGTTTTGGGATGTAAGCAGACGCGACTCACATCATCCTGCTCGGAATAATCGAGTCGCTCATACTGGGTAAAAGCAGACTTACCTATCTCATGATCCACCATTTGACGTGGACGATTCGGCCAGTCCGTGATCAATGGCAAATCAATATCACCAGCAAGCGGGCATTCACCTGCAACTCGGGCGATATAGATTTTCTCAACCTCGCGATATTCAAATCGCTTTCCCATTGCAGCTTGAGCTTCTAAGGAACGCGCCATCAGCAACACACCCGATGTCGACATATCCAAGCGATGCACAATCAACGCCTCGGGATACTCAAGATTGACACGAGAAGCCATGCAATCAGCCTTTTCAGGACCACGACCGGGCACAGACAACAGCCCCGCCGGTTTATTCACCGCCAAGTAATGAGCATCTTGATAAATAACATCCAACCCGTGATGGGCTGGTGGTTCATAGCGCATAAAAAACTCAGCTAACGAAAGTCGCTGAGCACTATATCCATGAAACGGTTAACTGACCACCGTCATCCAATGAATCCCAATGCACTTGAAATGCTTTAATAACTTCTGAAGTTATACAGAAAAATATAATTTGTAAAAAAGAGCACCGCGAATAAATGATGAATATAAAAAGCAAAGTCTTTAAGCGTGATAAGAATCGAGAAATATCAAATACTGATAATACTGCGGCCATATGCGTTCTTTGAAAGATCACTAAATCTATCTGCAATTATGCGTAGTTCTGGACGGTTATGCATGCGAGCTGCGTCATGCATTAAGATAACCATGTCAGCATCAAGCCTACGATGATCATACTCACAAGACTTGTCTTGAATGGAAGTCAGATACACAAATCTCTCAATGATTTTTTCAACGGGTAGGTTTAAAAAGTTATCTTGGTTAGCTCTAAGAAATTCAAACATTTCCGAGTCATTCATAAAAACACCTTACTCAATATTTCCTTTACTCTAAGATTAAAACGGTTATTTAAGATCAATAATCTCGGGGTTTATCGGTTTTGAGTGAAATAGCTTTAAATAAAAATTACTATAAATTGTGTGCGCTGCAAACAATCTAAACTCATTGATTTAATTGCTATTTTTATATAATGTTTTGCTAACATACTGTTTTATATAGCTTTATTTTATCGTTTATTAAAAAGTTTTATAAATCAATAGGTTTACAGTTGTAAACAAATACTTACAATAGCTCTCCCGGCGCTAAAAGTTGTATCCAGCGTTTAAAACAAAATACTCTTTTAGGACATGACAGATGGGACATCTTGAAACGAACAAGTTGGTGGTGCTAGCTCGCTCAGATGACTTTGCCAATAAGCTGACAAAGATTTTTGAAGAAAATAAAAGAAAACAACAATCTGTAAAAAAAGCCTGGCAGCAAGATAACGTTTCAACTTTTGAAGCGTATCGTAAAAGCTGAACACAACACCAAAGGACTTAGAAACCGAGCACAAATGCTCGGTTTTTTTATGCGCGCTTCCTGACTACTATTAAGGTGTTTTTTGAAACAGGCGCATCACCATGTCAGCTCTGAATGTTTTAGATCAGCCACTGCAACTCTGTAGTGAGTCACCTCTCACTGGCTTTTACCGTAATGGTTATTGCCAAACCGAATCAGAAGATCGTGGGCAACACACAGTATGTGCTGTTGTTGATAATGCTTTTCTGCAATACACCCTAGACCAGGGGAATGATTTACTGACACCCCGCCCCGCACTCGGCTTTCCAGGGCTAAAACCGGGAGACCATTGGTGCTTATGTGCAGCACGATGGAAAGAAGCTCATCAGGAAGGTCGCGCGCCTAAAATCGTGTTGGCAGCAACGCATAAAAAGGCACTCGATATCGTCGATCTCGATACCTTATTGATGTACGCAGTCGATATACCGAAGAATGCTTAACGCATCTTCCAGCCTAATGTTTCATTAGCGCGCAAAGGCGTTACGCCCGCAGGGTGAGTTGCTGGCACTGTGTGTTCTTCTTTAACTAAAGTGATCGTGTCGGTATTGCGAGGCAGACCATAAAAGTCTGGGCCAAAGTGACTGGCAAAGGCTTCTAATTTATCCAGCGCATTGGCCTTTTCGAATGCTTCTGCATAAAACTCGATCGCTGCATGTGCCGAATAGATACCTGCGCAACCACAAGAGGCCTCTTTAGCGCCGGTGACATGAGGTGCGCTATCGGTACCTAAGAAAAACTTTTTGTTACCGCTAGTGGCTGCGGCAACTAAAGCTTCACGATGATTTTCGCGCTTAAGAATCGGTAAGCAGTAGTAATGCGGACGAATGCCACCCTGGAACATCGCATTACGGTTATAGAGCAAATGCTGTGGCGTTAATGTGGCACCAATATGATCTGGCGCATTGGTCACAAACTCAGCTGCCTGTTTGGTGGTGATGTGTTCTAGCACGATACGCAGCGATGGCATCTTATCGATCAGTGGCTTTAGGATTGACTCGATAAACACTGCTTCACGATCAAACATATCGATATCTGCGCTCGTTACCTCACCATGAAGCAGTAAAGGCAAACCAACCGACTCCATCGCTTCAAGCGCATCGGTCACTTTTAGAATGTCGCTGACACCTGAGTCCGAATTCGTCGTTGCACCTGCTGGGTAGTACTTAACCGCTTTAACAAATCCACTCTCTTTCGCCTTAGCGATCTCATCAGGTGTGGTGTTATCCGTCAGATACAAGGTCATCAACGGCTCGAATGTCATGCCTTCAGGCAAAGCCGCCATGATGCGATCACGATAAGCACTCGCTTCGGCAACCGTACGAACCGGTGGCTTAAGATTAGGCATCACAATCGCACGTGCAAACTGACGTGCCGTATCGGGAAGAACCGCTTTCAACATATCGCCATCGCGCAGGTGCAAATGCCAGTCGTCAGGGCGCGTTATTGTCAGTTCTTGCATGTGCATTGGCCTCGGTTGCCGCTGAAAAGCTCAGTGGGATATCAATTGGCGTATTTTACACCGACAGCGCAACGCTGCAGCGCCTCAACGATCAATGCAATTTAATTGATGGATCTACCGTACGACGAAGTAGCTGCGTCAACGTCAGTAAGCCTGTTCGAATCAAGCCATGCAGCGCAAATTGATGCATTTTGTAGAGCGACAAATAGACCAAGCGCGCAAAAAATCCGGTGACCTTCACGCTACCGGTCAGATCACTCATCAAGCTACCCACCGTGCTGTAACGACCCAAGGTAATCAGTGAGCCGAAATCGCGATACACGTATTCACCGATCTCTGGGTTACCGCGAAGTCGACGGCATATCGCTCGGGCAACAAAGCTTGCCTGCTGGTGAGCTGCTTGTGCACGTGGCGGAACCGACATGCCCTTTTCATCAACTGGAAAAGCGGCACAATCCCCCATCGCAAAGATGTTGTCATCTGACTCACTGAGCAAATTCTTTTTCACTTTGATCTGATTGATGCGATTAACTTCAAGCCCCAAGGTGCTTAAAAACTCAGGCGCTTTAATCCCCGCTGCCCACACAGAAATCGCTGCCGGAATCACTTTGTCATTATTGATCTCGATGCCTGCTGGACTGACTTTGGTCACTTTTGCTTGGCTGATCACATCAATACCCAACTTAGCTAACTCGCGAGTCACTTGCGCTGAGATATGTTCAGGCAACATTGGTAGCACGCGGGCACCTGCATCAATCACGCTGATACGAATATCCGAATCAGGATTCACAACATCTAAACCGTACTGAGTCAGTTGGCGTGTAACTTGATGCAGCTGCGCTGCTAGCTCAACGCCAGTTGCTCCCCCGCCAACAATCGCCACATCGAGCTGACCTGCCTCGACCTTGCGTTGCTGGGTATTCACGCGAATCAGTGTTTCCAAAAGCTTTTTCTGAAAGCCCACCGCCTGCGCTTTGGTATCTAGGAATAGGCAATGCTCTTTTACCCCAGGGATACCAAAATCATTACCCACGCTACCCACCGATAGCACGAGCGTGTCATAGCGAAACTCACGCTCGGGGATGATCATTTCACCTGATTCGTTATATACGGGTGCTAAATGTATTTTCTTTGCTACACGATCTAGGCCATCCATCGTACCTAGACGGAACTGAAATCCATGCCAACTCGCCTGAGCCAAATATTCCAAGGCATGATCCGCTGGATCAGAAGCACCTGAGGCCACCTGATGCAGCAAGGGCTTCCAAATATGCGTGCGTGTTGAATCGATCAGGGTGATACGTGCGCGACCCTTTTTACCCAGCTTGTTACCCAGCTTTGTCGCGAGCTCAAGACCGCCCGCACCACCGCCAACGATGACGATATCGGGAATCGAAGAAACTGTTTGTGAAGATTCCATCAGCGGCATCCAAATCGTGAGGGGAACGATAAAGCTAAATTACGCCTAAATTACCGATGCCACCATGAGATAACTCAATAAGTCACGAAAAACCAAGGCCGAAAAACAAAAAAGCCACCGCGAGGGTGGCTTTTTATGCGTCTGTTGAGCGAAGAATCAATCATCGCCCTCTTCATCAGCGTCGTCACCATCATCCATCTCGATGCTTTCAACCACGCGACCGACAAAATCAAACATCACCAGGTTTTTACCAAACTTACCTTCGTTAGCTTTCATGCCTTCTTCTAAGGTCATTGGCGAGTAGGCATAGTGAAGCGGCTCGTCTTCTTCGATCTGGTCTTCCATGAGATACACCTCACGCTCGTCCTCGAACCAATCTTCCATCAAAAACTTCTTAGGCTCTGCAAGCTTTGTGAAAACCACCTCACGTAGGCTCATATCCAACGTAAATTTATCGCCAGTTTTCAATTCTGAAATCGTGATTACACCATCTTCCATCTGTACTTCCTCATCAACAAGCTGCGCTCATAAACTGCGCTAGCAACAGTTTGTCAGCGGCTCGCCCGCTGGACCTCAAATTTGGTCGGCCATCATACTGGGAAGTGCCTGCCTTGACGAGTACAGCGGAAAATCAACCTACGATAAGATGCCCTATCAATTATTAAGAGGTTGAACATGAACAATCGCAGCGACCAATTTCAGGAATGGCAACTCGAAAAGATCTTTGCCGATCACAAACTCAGCGCACTACTGATTGGGGCCACTCGAGAAAAAGCCTTTTACTGCTTTTTGGATCAAATCGAAAAGGAAACCGATAGCTACGATCTCTACAGCGACTATTACAGCGAAGGTGAAATGCCCGATGTGCGCTTAGAAGTCACCGTTAACACCTCAAATGATGCGCTCAGCGTAATGGCAAGCTACCACCGCGTAGGCAGTCACGAGTTGATTGCCGCTTTCGATGCCGACACCATCAAACAACAAGACGACCTATCTGCCCTACTCGATACCACTCAATCTGATCTGAGCAGTCACCCAGAATTCGACAAAATGAAAGCTCGCCTGAACCAACTCGGTCAGGCCCTTTCGGCGTAAAGCCCACCAACTCAGTTCCTAATCTCGTCAATTAAGGGCTAGGTTAAAACCGGGCAACCCTTTAAAATAATCACATAGTTAACAAATTGGAGTGGCAGACCGATGGGTCGCGCATATCAAAACCGCAAAGCCTCAATGGCAAAAACCTCAGATCAAAACGCAAAGGTTTACAGCAGCTTTAGCCGTGAAATTTACATGGTGGCTAAATCTGGCGGCCCAGACCCTGATGGCAATCTCGCGCTACGCTCCCTTCTTGACCGCGCTAAAAAAGCCCAGGTCCCTAGCCACGTCATCGAAAAAGCGATCGACAAAGCTAAAGGTGGTGGCGGTGAAGATTACGCACCAGCGCGTTATGAAGGTTATGGCCCAGGCGGATCACTTGCCATCATCGAATGCTTAACCGACAACCCAAATCGCACCTTTGGTGACGTGCGAACAGCCTTCACAAAAACCAAATGTAAAATTGGTACTCAAGGCAGTGTTGCGCACATGTTCGAACACTTAGCCGTGTTTACTTTTAAAGGCGAAGACGAAGATGCTGCGCTTGAAGCACTGATGGATGCTGATGTCGATGTCTCTGATATCGAAAGTGAAGATGGTGAGCTAACCGCCTTCTGCGCACCAACTGACTTTTTGAAAACCAAAACCGCACTTACCACCATGGGTGTTACAGAGTTTGAAGTAGAAGAAATTCAATGGATCCCTACTGCTTACACTCAACTCGGTGATGACGATATGGAGCAGTTCGAAAAGTTTATTGGCATTCTCGAAGATTTAGACGACGTACAAAATATTTATCACAACGTTGAGCTGTAGTTTGTTTTTCAACTCAAAGTCACTTTTCACTAAAGAATACTTTTCGAACTAAATACTGGACATTGTCGATGTCAAAGGTAATTTTCGCTAAAACCTTCGCATCTATACTAATACCTGTCTCTAAGCACAGATTCATTCTGCGCTATTGGAAGTTAGAGGCCTTTTAGCCATCTTAGCGATGGCTATTTTATTTATAGAGGTGTCAGATGAGTGCAACTGAGTTCGAAACGTTGAGCCCTAAACAAAAACAAGAGCAAATAGACTTATTAGAAAGAGCAACACAAAGCTCTGTGCCTTGCAGAGGTTGTCTAGAGACATGTAGCAATAGAGATAAATGCCTTGGCTACCCTTGGCGAAATCTTGATAAATAAAATGTCAGAAAAAATAAGGGCCTAGCAATTTCTTGCTAAGCCCTTGTTTTGTATGGCGCGCCCGGCACGATTCGAACGTGCGACCGCCTGGTTCGTAGCCAGGTACTCTATCCAGCTGAGCTACGGGCGCTTATTGGAAGCCGCGTATTCTCGGGGTTTTGCCCCGCAGTGTCAATGGCTGTTTTTGTCAGAAATCGACGCGTTCTTTGAGCTGTTTTCCTGCTTTAAATACCGGTAATCGCGCCCCTTTGATTTCGATCGGCTCGCCCGTTTTTGGGTTACGACCGGTACGTGGCGCACGTGCTTTAACATCAAAGGTACCAAAGCCGACGAGTGCAACTGGATTGCCATCTTCTAGCGACTGCCCCACTACCTCGACTAGCGCATTTACCGCCGCTTCGGCTTGGGTTTTATTCAGGTCGGCTTTTGCCGCGACCGCATCGATAAGTTCTTTTTTATTCATGGCGTTTTCCGCATTACTCACTCGCAAGTGACTAACGTACGCTCGCGAGCTCTTTCCATTGGGTTGTATAGGATGGTGAACGCATATTTTGCCGCATCTTCCATTGCTGGTCTCTTAAATTTGACCCGAGCACCATCTTTCGTTTGCCATAACGCTGATTGATGCGATCTAAGGTACTCATCAATGTCGACTCTGGACGTGAGGCAAACAAATCAGGCTGCACGCGATGAGCATCTACGAGCTCACCTAGCATGACGCCCGCCTTGTGGTATTCCTTACCCGGTTTGTAGATACGATCTAATAACTTACGCGTGATCGCAGCGAACTCGCGCGAGTCATCTGACGGTATCGCTAAGCTATATGTTTGTACGGGTGCGTAATATGGCTGTGACTGATCAAACGGACTGGTACGAATCCACACGCTGAGCTGCTGCGCTTTGAGCTGATGTTTACGTAGCTTTTCAGCTGCACGACTCACGTATTGCGACAGGCTTTGTTGCAGCAGTAGTTTTGATTCAACACGCGCACCAAACGAACGACTCGAAACAATCTGCTTAGGCGTTTGATTCTCAATATCCTCTACACGTAAACAGGACTCACCCCATAACTCACGATGAGTCTTGGCTAAGGTGACATTAAACACACCACGAATATCGCGCGGCTGTACTTGCATAAAGTCCCATGCCGTTTTTACACCCACCTCTTCTAAGCGGCGTGCAATGCGATAACCAATACCCCACACATCATCTGCTGGTGTTTTCTTCAGCAGCATCTGTGCTTGATGTGGACTCAACTCTGACCAACTCACCACACCCTCAAACCATTGCGTTTTCTTTGCCCAACGGTTCGCAAGCTTGGCCAATGTGCGTGTTGCACCAAACCCTACAGCGACAGGGATACCGGTATGTTGCTCAACTCGGTTTTTAATCTCACGCCCGTACGGCTCACATTGCCAGCTATCCGGTATGTGTGTACCAAAAGACTCATCGATGCTGTAGATCTCTTGCACCGGAAACATGCCATCTAAGATGGTTTTCACACGATTAGAAAGATCGGCATACAAAGGATAGTTAGATGAGAAAACAAATACGCCCAATCGTTCGAGATCTTTTTTCACTTTGAAATAGACCATGCCCATTTTAAAGCCGAGCGCTTTGGCTTCTGGCGTGAGCGCGATCAAGCAGCCATCGTTATTCGAGAGCACCACGACTGGCTTACCGTGTAAGTCAGGTCGAAAGAGTCGCTCACAGCTGGCATAAAAACTATTGCAGTCACACAAGGCGTACATGCATCACACCTTACGTACGACAGAAGTCACCACACCCCAGATGATCAAATCACTTTCTTCTGAGATACGGATATCAGGATAGGCATCATTCTCGGCACGTAAGGTCACCGTACCGGCACGACGAATTAAGGTCTTAACCGTGAGCTCGCCATTCACCGCAGCGATCACCACCTTGCCACTCTTCGGATCAATCGAACGATCGACCACCAAGATGTCGCCTTCATGAATACCCGCGTTGATCATCGAGTCGCCTTGCACTTTTAAGAGGAAGGTCGATGCCGGACTTTTAATCAGGTACTCATTTAGGTCGAGCTGGTTCTCGATGTAATCATCCGCAGGGCTTGGAAAACCTGCACGCACTTGCGAGCTATACAGCGGTACCGCAATGGTTGCGCTATCGAGCTTAGGATGCAGCACCTCGACCTGATCTTGCTTAAGCGTACTCAACCACAGCTTTACCTGATCGACGTGCGCTACTGGCACGCGAACTGGCTTGGTGGGATTAGGCTTGCGACCGGCACCGTCGCGCTTACCGCCTCTTGGCATAGGGACCTCTGATGGACTTTTTGAAAAGTGTATCAGAAATCAAAATAGGCTCAGATAGATTTTTCTTAGACGTTATCAGACGACCACTAAGTGATGAATAATCAATAGCTTAAGCGACAACCACATCGCTTTCTGGCAGCTTTTGCCCAGACGAAAATGCGACAGCATTCTGCAGTGTTGTCTGCGCGATATCGCGTAGCGCCTCTTCGGTCAAAAAGGCCTGATGCGGGGTCAAAATGACATCATCCCGCTCGATCATCTGCGCCAGCACTGCATCACTCACTGAGTCATGCGCATTAAAGAAGATACCCGCTTCATGCTCATACACATCTGCGGCATAACCCCCTAGCCGACCTGCATCTAATGCCGACATAACAGCAAGCACATCCACCAAACAACCTCGCGAAGTATTTACAAGTAAGGCATCAGGCTTAATCTGCGATAAACGATCTGCATTGATTAAATGATGATTGGCGTCACACATCGGCATATGCAAACTGATCACATCCGATAGATCGAACAACACATCTTCTGTCACCCACTCACCTGGCACATCCGCTTGCGGCATCGGATCACATAACAAAACACGCGCACCAAAGCCCTTAACAATTGACGCGACCACCTGACCAATACGACCTACGCCATAAACACCCACTGTTAGCGAAGCCAGGTCACGTCCAACCAAACCATCTAAGGTAAAGTCTGCGTGCTGCTGACGTTGCTGCGCTTTAAGTAATCGACGATTCAATGCCAACATCAACATAACGGCATGCTCTGCAACCGCATGTGGCGAATACGCCGACACACGACTCACACAAAGCCCTAAGCGCTTAGCTGCTTGCACATCCACACGATCAAATCCTGCACAACGCAATAAGACATGCTTAACGCCTTGTTGCGCTAGGGCAGCTAGCACTGGCTCATCTAACTGATCATTCACAAACGCACAGACCGCATCACACGCTGAAGCTTGCTCTGCTGTTTCAAGCGTTAATGCTTCATCGGTATAGCTCAGCTCAATAGCGTCAGGACATTCGCGATCAAAACTGGCAATGTCATAAGCCTTGGCGCTAAACAGCTTTAAACGCATCCATTAGCCTCGGGTATAGAGCGCATCGATTTGATCCGCATAATCTTCGATCACTTTGGCGCGCTTTATCTTTTGCGTTGGTGTGACATAACCATTCTCGATAGAGAACATCTCATCACGCACAATAAATTTACGGATACGCTCAATTGAGCTTAGCGACTCATTCGCCCGCTTAACCACCTTAGCAAGTTCGGTATGCAGGTCCTTATCTGTGCCGAGTGATTTAACAAAGTCCTCTTCAGGCACAATCACCGCACTAAGCCATGAACGACCATCACCGACAATCACAGCCTGCGCGATTTCATCTTCAAGCGTGAGCAGGCTTTCGATCTTTACTGGCGCCACGTTATCGCCACCCGAAGTCACGATCAGATCTTTCGCACGACCACTGATGGTGATGTAGCCATCTTCATCTATCTCTGCCAAGTCACCGGTATACAGCCAGCCATCTTTAATCGTCATTGCCGTGGCATTCTCATCACGCCAATAACCTTTCATGACGTTATCGCCTCTAACCAGCAATTCACCTGCATCGCTTAGCTTTACCTCTACCCCATCAATCGCAGGACCGACACTGGCCATTTTGATTTTGTTGGGTAAGTTCACACTGATCAGTGGCGCGGCTTCTGTCTGACCATAGCCCTGCAAGATACCGATATTCAACGATGAGAAAAACAAACCCACCTCTGGGTTTAGCGCAGCACCACCAGAGACAAAATACTTAATGCGACCACCAAAACGAGCTTTGAGTTTTTTACGCACCAGCACGCTCAGTAATGGATCAATCATTCGATCGACAATCGATAACGACTCACCCAAGAAACGACGTCGACCGATGTCCAGTGTTTTGGCAAAGAGTGTCTTTTTAAAGTTGCTCGACTTATCCACCCCTGCGCGAATCTTGCTGTAGAGCGTGTCATATAAACGTGGCACAGCCGTTGAGACCGTGGGTGATACTTCACCTAAATACTGCGCCAACTTATCCAGCGATTCGCAGTAATAAATCTCACTACCCAACGTAATGGGTAAATGCAGACCGGCCATATGCTCATAGGCATGCGCCAACGGCAAAAACGACATAAACCGATCGTTCTCATTGATTGGAATCTCTCTGACCACTTTTTCTGCGGCATCCACATTTTGCAGAATATTCGCGTGCGTCAGCATGGCGGCTTTGGGCTTACCACCCGTACCCGAGGTAAAGATCAGAGCGCAGATGTCATCAGATTTTATCGATGCCACATCAGGCCAAGCTATCTGTTGTGCATCCGAAGGCCAGGCAAGTTGCTGCACCTGACCTAACGATAAGTCACTCACCTCATCCATTAGCACCAAGTGCGACAAACAGCCATGATCAACATTGGCTTTCAACACACGCTCGGCTAACGCCTTGCTCGAAACAATCGCCATCTTTGGCTCGGTCAGCTCAAGCACATGGCGTAGATCATTCACGGTATGCGTGACATAGGCCGGCACCACAATGGCGCCTGTTGCCATAATCGCCAGATCAGCTATCGCCCACTCCGGACGATTCTCCGCAATCAATACAACACGGTCACCGGGCTGGATGCCTTGTTCAATTAAGAGATGCGTGACGCGCGCGACTTGATCCGCCACCTGCTGCCAGCTTTGCGTCTGCCATTCATTAGAGGACTTAACGCCAACAAATGGCTTGTCGCCAAAACGTTTGGCTTGAGAGAAAAACCGGTTTACTAAGTTCATACGAGCTGTCCGTGCTGAATACTGATGTCTATGTCGACCTTACACCGATTTTTATAACGAATCACTTAGGACAAACAGGCACAAAAAAGCCTTTGAGGCGAAACCTCAAAGGCTTGATGTAATGGCGGAGGGGATTCTAGGCATGACAATCAAAAAATTACTACTGCAGCAAAGCGCATTGAAGGCTATGGATTCAATTGCCTTATCGTGGGAGCGACAAATTGGGAACATCATCCATCAGGCTGACCCCTTAGTCGAATTAACACGGGAAACCCTTAACAATAAAGCCATTCAGGAGCCGCACCGTTGGATATTGGAGAATGCCTTCAAGAGTCATCTTAAATATAACTTAGATAAGCTCTTCCAAATTCGACTTCTATCGCATGATGGTATTGAATTACTGAGAGTTGAGGCAGCGGGGGTAATAATGTCGTTATTACGCCAACCGATAAACTTCAAGATAAATCTCAATATGAATATTTTAAAGTTGCATCCAGCAGATCGCACTCAAAATCTGGCGAATACTTTCTCTCAGAAGTAGAGCTGCACCGGGAAAATGAAGTTGTCGATGATCGCCTGATCCTTACTCAGCGTTTTATCACGCCAATCAAAGATGCCATATCAGATAAAAATTATTACTTAGTCCTTAATGCCTATGCTGAACCTTTCTTAGAATTGATTGGTGCCTCATCTGGAGTATTCGCAGACTATTTAATGGTTTCGACAGAGAGTGGGTATTTGGTGAATAAATCAGCTGCAAATTCAGGTGTTAGTGGGTTCTCAACTATCGCTGAATGTTGCCAAGATATCTGGCATGAAATTACATCACACCCTTTCCATCAGGAACCAGTAATTATCAAACTTCAATCAAATCCAAATGATCTGTTTGTGCATTTACCCATTGCTGATGCACGACTATCTAAACGGTTGATCACGCCAAATAAACTAGTGCCAAAACACCATTATTGGCACCTGCTGCTTTACATTCCCGAAGAAAAGAAAGACGATGTTTTAAATGATATTTATCTGACCAAGTCTAGAATAGAACTTAATCCCGCTGGTAGGTTATAAGTGATCAATATGTTTATGCGTCAAATCCAGTCCCAACTTTTTATTGTCGTAATGGTGTTGGCGGCGTTTTACTTACAGTTTGAAGTAATCTCTCCCTTTGAGACTGAAGTTTTCCCGCACACAGATGACCATTACTCGAGCCTTCTTTTTCTGCCTCACGGGGTCAAGATTCTCTTGGCTTTTATGTTTGGTTTTGTGGCGCTGCCTGCCATCTTTATCGGCAGGTTTTTAGCCGGCATTTTGCTGCTTGATTCCCCAGTCTATGATGCCTTAGTCGGGACGGTTTTTGGTTGCGTTGCCATTTTTACGCCGGTCGCTTTTATCAATGTAGCGTTTAAGAAGAAATGGTATGCCGGCATAAACTTTAATGAGAACTACACGATAAACACATTCCATATTTTTATTATCTTGGTCTTATTATCAACTTTCCTCAATGTGGTACTGCATTCCGCTTACTACCACGTGGAAGCGACCATCATGATGCCTTTCAGATATTTTGTTGGTGATCTTTTGGGCTCTGTATTAATCTTTACACTACTGATGCTGGCTAGAAAGTACATCTTTCAATACTTCTTGAGAAAAGCACATGATTGACCTTAAGTCCTACTTTTAATATCGTAAATCTCTTGCTCCATGCAGAAAAAAACATGGGTCTGGATACAATAACGGAATCAGATCGAGAACTGCTTCTTATGATGTGGCAAAAATCAAATAACGGAAAGAGCGAGTTGTCGATCACATACGACGAATTGGTTGATCAAGAGCAAACACACATTTCTAGAGCGCAGTTCTACAAAACACTCGCTAAAGCCCACGAGCTTAAAATTATTGAGCGTACGGGTAGCCCAAGAAGCGCAACTTACCGCTGGTTGTTGGCGCCTTAAAGTTTTTTATTTTCTTTAGTTTCGATTAAAGATTTTTCTGCTCTTGCTTTTAGCGATTAGTCGCTGGGATAGTAGACCGGCGATAACGACTAATAGAATAAAAGCAGCCTTATATAGCCATTCAAAACGACCGGATTGGTTTTGTTTATAGATAAAATCGTCTAAATCCGTTTCTTTAATTTGTCGCTGAGGGTTTAGTAATACGGCATTTCGATACCAACGCTTTTGGCTCATCTCACCAATATCAACGGCGGGTAGTAGCTAAGGCGCAATAACTGACGTGCTTCGAATTGCAATGCTTCACGTCGTTTATTCAGAGTGTCGTTATATTTTCGGTAGACCAGATCAACGGTCTCATCAAGATGGTTAAAGGCATATTCCCAGCCTTTGAATGATGCTTGACGAAATTTCTCAACTAACTGTGGACGATCGTTGAGAAGTTTTTATGGGTAAATAATCCATCGCCATAAAAATCTAAGCCAAAATCAAGCGGTCTTTTTTCATCGTGAAGAATATTCTTTTCAACAAGCGCAAATACTTCATTGCTGACATAGGCATCAATAAAATCAACCTCATCGTTGATCAGATTATTTACGCCATAGCTGATATCCATAATTTGGATGTCACTTTTGGCAATTCCGAGATGATTCAATAGGGCGCTAGTCTCGGTAAGCTTATGCCGGTTGTGCATTGCAAATCGCTTACCCAATAGATCTTGTTTTGAATGTAGTTTTTTTGAGCTCAGGGAAACCCATGCTCTGGGTGTCTGCTGGAATATTGCGCCTAAAGCAACGATGGGGGCGCCCTCTAAAAAATAGCCAACGGCGGCAGGTCCAGTAGCAGCAAAGTCCACTTTACCGTCAGCTAATTCTTGATAGATATCTAAAGCTTGACCGCCATTGTGCTCGAGCAAATCAACATCGATGCCGACGTCTCTATAAAAACCTTTCTCTTTTGCTATGTAATACCCAGCAAATTGGAATTGATGCTTCCAGTTTAATCGTAGTGAGACATGCTCTATGTTCTGAGCTGAATGTGCCGTACCCATAAAGGCGATAAACAAAAGTAACAATCCCACGTACTGCTTTTTCATGGTCCTTTGGGTATCCAGTCATATAAAAGAAGAGTCTTATTTTACCCGCTAATGTCAGGCAATAAACTTTTCACCTCCCCCACCTGCTGGACAAA
>JAYQSI010000004.1:0-9018 GCA_038146785.1 Gammaproteobacteria bacterium | reverse complement strand
GTTTATGCCAGCGCAAAACTGCTGATTCCATCACCCTTTTTTCCCTGTTAGGCTCGAGATATAAAAATAATGTGTGGCGAATCATCGACCACACGCTCGAGGGGATAGATGGAACAACTTGTCTTATTACTGCCGGTAATACCTCTTATTTCGGCATTAATGACCCAATTACTCAGTAGCTCGATGGGACGTCGCGTCTCTCGAATCAGCGTGATTGGCGGAACACTGACCTTGCACTTGCATTTAACCTTGTTGCTGATGGTGCTCATGGATTACCCCGTCGCGCATTACTCTTTTGGTGAGACGTGGGGTTCTCTCTATTTTGATCCGCTTGCCGTGCTGATGAGCACAGTGATCGCCGCCATCAGTCTTTTAGTCCGAATCTACTCAGTTCGCTACATGGCCGAGGAATACGGCTATAGCCGCTTCTTTGTTCTGTTGGACGTGATGTCCGCATCCTCATCTTGATGGTGGCTGCCGCCGACATGATCACTCTGCTGGTGGCGTGGCATCTCATTGGCGTATTTTTGTATTTTCTTCTGGGACACGAGACGCGCAGCTTCTCAGCTTTCCGCTATGGCTTTTGGACTTTTTTCACCTATCGATTTGGCGACCTTCCTTTGGTACTTGCCGCAGCCGTTCTTTTCCATACCTTTGATAGCTGGTCCCTACCTGAGATCTTCGCTGCAATTGAAGCAAACCCTGATGTAACCACCTTCTTTGGCTTTAGAGTTGTCGAGGTGGTTGGCAGCTTAATTGCGGTCTCCGCATTTGCACGATCTGCACAATTTTTAGTGCACACCTGGCTGCCTTACACCATGGAAGGCCCACCCCGTTTCTGCCTTGATGCATGCCGGTATTGTTAACGCGGGCGGCATCTTTGTTAAACCGCTTTGCGCCGCTTTACCTGCAAACCGACAGCGTATTGCACTGGGTATTCTTGGTGGGACTAATCACCGCTGTCATTGGCTCAATCTTGATGCTGGCGCAAAGTGATATCAAGAAAGCACTTTGCTACTCAACGATGGGCCAGATGGGCTTCATGATCATGGAGTGCGGCGTGGGCGCATTCTCATTGGCCATCTTCCACCTGATTGCGCACGGACTATTTAAGGGCACCTTTGTTCTTAAGTGCTGGCAGCGTCATCAATCAAGCACGTAAGCATGATGGCGTGCCTAAAGACGAGCTCTATCAATTCATTGTTGAACGACGCCCTACTCGAAAGAACTTCCCTTGGTTAGCGATGGCAATACTCACCATTGTGGTGCCAGCTTTGTCTTATTTAGCTCGCACTTTGCTGTTACCCCTGATTTATTTGAAAAACAAGGCGCGATCATTTTGCTGTTCTTTGGTTGATCACCTGGTGCGCAGGTTTTATTTTCAACGTATCAAATGGAAACCCACCACCCGTGGCGCTTATTGCTATTGGTCATGACAACCTTTGTTGTCGTAGTCTTGGGCTATACCCATATTAGCCATGCGTTTGACGTCTTCCTGTTCCCCCGATGCTGCGTTTGCGCATCAACTCTATGTTGCAGCGGGTACTGACACGCTATTGTTCAATCTGCCGCAATCAGCATCGCACTTTTGATCGTTGCGAGCTGGCTACGCACCTACTGGAAAGAAAGCCATTTTGTAAATGATGTCGTTACAAGACATTGGGCGCGTAATTTCTATGCCATTGTGTCACGCGAATTCCATGTGTCGGATGTGTACAAACATCTATCGCAATGGGCGATTAACTTATCGGGCCGTATCAACATGTGGTTACGTTGGGGTTAAGCATGGAATGGCATTGGTTACTGATTGGACTCTTCTTCCCGCTCTTCCCGCTGAGTATTGGCTTTAATGCGCTTTTAAATGTAACTAAAGCACCTTGGCTTAAAGCCATCCTACTGTTGGTTTGGCCTCAAATTGGCATTGCTCTGATCATCCAGCACCAAGCAACGATTCCTGAATGGCTGCAGTATTGGGGACTCTTGTCCTCAGGGCTTTATGCCTTCCGGATGCTGGCTATGCGCGAGGTGAACATTTGGATTGGTTATCTGGCCACATCTTGGGCGCTTTATGGATTCCCGCATTCGATCAGCTATCTGAGCATCAGTTACAAATATTCGCCTTTGGCTTTAGCTTACCTTTAGCCATCATGGCGCTAATCTCAGGTGAGATTGCTAAACGCTATGGCGCGGCTTATACCGGGCTCTACGGCGGCTTAGCGATTGCCAACCCACGCTTAACAGGCGTGTTAGTGATGAGTGTATTTTGCTGCTATTGCAACACCAATCTTCCCAACCTTGCCATGTTACACACACTGGTGTTTGTCACAACCCTTACCATCCATTTGGCTCGTGATGATCTGGGGCACCTGGAGCTGGTGTGCCGCTCGCTTACTACAAGGTCTTATCGTTGGGCCTGCCAACTTGCCTTACCCTCGCGACTTATCTGTTGGCATGACATGGGCTTATGTCCATTGCTTCTCGGCGCTCTCGCCATCCTCGGATTAATCTATACCGGTAACCTGTCATGAGTATTCCATTAGGTCGACGTTTAAGCATTCGAAGCAGTATTCATGTTGCTGCTGAGCCCATCCCCTACTTCTGGCCGATGCGCACCTTTATTCATCACAACCCACTACATGGTTTAGAGCATTTACCTTTTGAAGAAGCACTCAAACTTGGCGCTGAACTATTCCATGGAAGAACTTTCCTGCAGCGACCTGTATACCAAGAGTATTTAAAACAAGGCAAAGTCGAACGCGAAACCCTCAATATCGGTATCAGTAAGTTCTTAGCTGATAAGCCTGCTATTGCCGATCTCGATCTCACCCATCTGATCAACACATTAATGAGTGAAAGAGCCGAAAAACTGATCAAACCTTGCAGCATCGCCACACCCGCCAACGTATATGCCGCCCTACACGGGGATGTCAGCAAAGTTGATCACGAGACCATTATCAACACCGTTCGCGATGAACTCGAAGATGAATTACTCGGGGACCACCCTCTTTATGAGGCGGTGGATAGTTTATATGGCACTCATATCGGTGTTGACCTTGATGAGCTAGTCACGAAAGTTTGCTTGATTTCTTTGATGAAGGCCAATCCGTTTGGGATCTGCTAATCGAGAAAGGGACTCTTTAATGCATGGCGAGATCAAGCAAAACGCAACCTTCCTTTCTTCATGCGCGGCCTTCATGTAGCCGACATACTGGATCAAGACTCATCACCCGAAGGCGTGATTGCCTATGTGTTAGATGAACTGGGCATTCCTCAGGATCTTTGGATCAACTACCTCACCAAGGAGATGACACGGTTGCATGGCTGGGCAGGCTTTATTCGTTGGCGCTTCAGCGCTAAGACCTATCACTGGCAGCAGGCCTTTCCTGCCGACATGGTGGACTTTGTTGCGATCCGCATGACACTTGGTCTAGCCATGATGCGCGAAGTTAGCCGCAAAGGTTTTGCGACGACGACCCGTCTGATACGTGATGCCATTCAACAACGGACACAGGAGATGTATCTGCGCTACGAGCTTAATCGCAAGCGTGTAGCACCCGAGCTTGCTCACTCTGTTGATATGGCGCTCATGCGCGGCAAAACACACCTGATTGAAAAGGCCTTTAGTGACTACGTACAACAAAAACTCCAAAGTGAAGCCGACTCACAAGCAAATCAATTGAAGGAATTGTTTGCTTTATCAGGTCAAGAAGACGCTTTATTAGCATTAACACCTGATGAGTTAACTGAGCTTTTGCAATTACTCAAAGCCTTCGAAGCGCATGAAGGGATGATCTGGTTGCGCTCACTGGAAATGCACGCGGTAGAGGATTTCCTCGCGGGGATCAATCTACAACCCTCTTCACCCGATAAAAAACGTCCTTTTGCTCAAGCGATGTTTTGTATCGATACGCGATCGGAACGTATTCGTCGCCACCTTGAGAATGTGGGTGATTATCAAACCTTTGGTATCGCAGGTTTCTTCGGCGTACCTGTGAGCTATATGGAACTCGGCAAAGGTAGCGAGATGCATCTCTGCCCGGTGATCCTCACCCCTAAAAATCTGGTGCCTGAGATTACAGCCATCACCGAACTGGATGAGCCGGCGATTGAGGTGCTAAAGCACGTCATGCATGATTTGAAAGAATCTACTTTGACGCCATTTGTCACCGTTGAGGCGATTGGCTTGCTGTTTGGTTTTGACATGATCGGTAAAACCATTGCACCACGCGCTTATCACAAGCTACGCAAATTTATTGAACCAGAGAAACGCGCTGGCCGACTACTCGTGGATAAACTTTCGCGTGATCAGGCGGACTCAATTGTTCGCGCTGTTCAACGCGTGGTGATCATGAATGCGGTAGAGCATGAACTCAATATTCCTCGCGAACGCATCACTGACGCTGTTGTTCGCGAACTACGTGAAGCCTCTTTAGGACGCAGCCTTTAAGTGAAGATGCACACCGTGAACTACATCTCGACGAAAACACTGCCAGTCAATTTATTGAGCGCCTAAATCAGATATACAAAATAAGCACTTCCGATGCCCACCAACAGCTGGAACTTTTGGGACGTATAGGTTTTACGATTGACGAACAAGTGAATTACGTCAGTACCGCACTGCATGCGATTGGCATGACCAAACAGTTCTCACGTTTTGTGTTGGTTTGCGGTCATGGCAGTGTGTCTGATAACAACCCCTATGAGTCAGCCCTTGATTGTGGTGCATGCGGTGGTAACCATGGTTTGATCAGCGCAAAAGTGTTAGCGCAAATGGCTAACAAACCACATGTTCGTCGCGCATTAAGCCGTAATGGCATCGACATACCTGATGACACTTGGTTTATGCCTGCCATGCACAACACCACTACCGATGAGATCACGCTACATAATATTGATTTAGTACCACCCTCTCACTTGGTCTACCTTGATCGCTTACAGAGCGGCCTCACCTCAGCTACACGCTTATGTGCTGCTGAGCGCATGCCAACACTTGAACTAGATCCGACTTCTCTGACCGATCCTACGCGCGCTGCAAAAATTGCTCATCGCAATTCAATGGATTGGTCACAAGTCCGTCCTGAATGGGGCTTATCAAAGAATGTGTATTTTTGTGATCGGGCGTCGCGAACTAACTCAACATGCCTCACTCCAGGGCGCGCGCTTTTTTTACATTCTTACGATTATCGCGTGGATCCAAAGCGTCGATTGCTCGACACCATCCTGACTGGCCCACTAGTGGTTGGCCAATGGATCAACATGGAGCACTACTTCTCTGTGGTTGATAACGACCGATTTGGTAGTGGCAGCAAGGTGAACCACAATGTCGCTTGTCGCTTAGGCGTTATGACAGGCAATCTAAGTGACTTACGCACTGGACTTCCTTCACAAACTGTATTGAAAGATGGCAAGCCCTTCCATGAACCTTTGCGTTTAATCACTGTGATTGAAGCGCCTTTTGAAATGGCAAAACAAGCTATTGAGGGCGTTGTTGCGATCAAAAAACTCGTAACGAATGCGTGGATACGCATGATGGTGATTGACCCCGAAACACAACAGATTTGGCTCTACTCACGTGGTGAGTGGATTGAAAAACAATACCGACGAATGAGGAACGGAGAGCATCATGACTTCCATTCAATTAACGCCTCTGAAAAAGCTTGAGATCATCTTAGAAGGTGAGCACATGGAGTTTGCTACAGACCTCTTAGATAAAGCCGGTGTAAAGGGGTTACACCATCGTGAACAACTTATCAGGCAAAGGTAGCCAAGGTTTTCATGCCGGACACCTCATGTTTAATGAAGATAATGTGCTAATTATGATCATTGCTGCGGTACCTGAAGATCTCGCAACCCCTCTGCTCGAAGGCTTTGGTCCCTTCTTTAGTAAACACTCTGGGGTTATTTTTGTTTCTGATATTCAAGTCACGCGAGCGGTTAAATTTAGCCGCTAATCAAATTTCCACGTCTGACCGTGAGCTAGCACACGAAAATCTGGACGCGGCTCAGGCATTCGAATCTAAGACCCTTTGAGCGCACGTGGCGGCTCATCTAAAGATTCATCGGTAAGTCGCTCGAAGGTTCCCCAGTGAATCGCAAAGCGTGTTTAGCACCAGCCTCTTGCATCACGCTTTCACCGCTTCTGCCGGATTGATATGCATCGTCTGCATGAACCAACGTGGCTCATAGGCGCCAATCGCTATCGCTGCAAGATCAACTGATCCTAATCGCTTACCAACATCCTGAGTATCTTTGGAATAACCCAAGTCACCTGAAAACCAAAATCGAAACTCTGGATGAAGAACGGCCCATCCACCCCACAGGGTTTCATAACGATCCCATGGGGTACGGCACTCAGTGTTGAACTGCATGAAACTGCAGCTCCACCTCACCTTTAGCACCTTGGATAATCGTCTTATCATCCCAGTCCATCGCAATCACATTTGCTGACTCACCCTTAAGCTGAGTGCCCTCTACATTGCGCTCAAACCACGCATCAACACCTAATGGCACATAGAAGCGAACTCCCTGGATGCTTAGCCATCAAATCGCGCACAGTTTGAAGGTCGAGATGGTCGTAATGATTATGTGAGATCAGCACAACATCAATGGGTGGTAATTGATCAAAAGGCACACCCGGCATTTGGTGACGCGTGGGTCCCGCAAAACTCACCGGAGATGCTCGATCATTCCATTGCGGATCGGTCAGGATATTAAGCCCAGCAGTCTGCAAAAGTACCGTTGCATGCCCCACCCATGTAGCAGCTGTTTGTGTACGGTTGTTTTGAATAAAACTCAGATCAGGTTCTATTGGCTGAATAGGCGATGTCGGCGGCTTAGGTAAATCTGCCACGCGGCGCTCCCATTGCCACTTCCAAAGCCTTCTTTCTTTGCACGACCGCTATATCGATTAGCAAAACCATCTTCACGGTGGTGTGACTTACTGGGATCATAATGCGGGTTTTTATTTGAGCATCCTGTCACCAAGAACAACAGAGACAAGAGCAAAATAGTGATCTTCATCGACGATACCCGGGAACTTTATATTGCTGATCTAAACGATCGAGTTGACGTGAACGGATGATACTCCGAATGCGATTGACATATTCAGCACCAAGCGATGAATAGCGACGTAAACCCTGCGCCAAATACTCACCGACAAAGGCTGTAAGCGCTGACGTTGCCCAGCCCTTAAAGCGCGCAGCTCACGATAGGCTTTGTTGCGATTAATGTTGCGTAAATACTCATTCACTGAATCCTGAATAGACGCATAACGTTTAACTTCATGTTTATCGTTCGCTCGGCGACGTTCAGGCACCAAGCCACAACCCGGCGTATAGCACCACATGCCAAATAAATTATTTGCCTCTTGGGCAAAACGCGAGCGCCCCCACCCTGATTCATTGATCGCTTGAGCAACAACCAATGAAGGTGGTACTTCATCAATTTTGATCAGCAGCTCGCCAACAATCTGCTTAAAGGATTTATCGTCAACATCAACCCAGAACTCATCGGCAAGATCCAAAACAATTGCTTGATCTTTCGAGGCTCAATTGAAAATAAACATAACGTTGCGCCAACCAAATGCGCGTCTTGAAACTCTCTGCATTACCACTTTGTGCAGCTTTGGCAACAGTATGGATAAAAATCTCTTGGGAGGATTGGGACGATGCAAGTCCCGACCATAAGGCGAGTATCAAAAACTGCATGTCGCAATCTTACGCAAATGACTAATCAACCGTGTCGAGCAAGGTAAGCTTACGACCATCAATGATTGCGCGTATCCGCTTGATGTACTCATCTCCAATTTCTGAGTACTTAGCCTAAACCCGCTGCTAACCGATATCCACTAAGCTCACGACCCGCTGCACGTTCCGCTGCTCGAATTTCACGTAGCTTTTGATAGGCGCGGTGGCGATTGATGTTTTTCATATAGTCAACAACAGAGTCTTTAAACGAGTCGTAACGTCTGACTTCATGCTTTGCTTCGTCTTTACGTAGCTTAGGCACAATGCCGCAGCCTTCGGTGTAACACCAAATACCAAACAGATTATTACCTTCACGTGCGAAACGTGATTTACCCCAAGCAGACTCATTTGCCGCCTGCGCCACCACGAGTGAAACAGGTACTACATCAACCCGCTGTAATAAATGCCACACCATCACAGGCAGCCCATGATCGTCTGGCTTAAGCTTATATTTTTCGGCTAATGCCAAAATGCGCTGTTTATCTGCATCATTTGGCGCATCGTTGCGCATCTGGTCTGCTAACCATTTACGAGTCTCAAGGATTTCTGCATTACGCTCACGCGCAGCTGCAGCCACCTTCTCAATAAATTCATTGGTTTTTCCAAGCACACCGACTTCTTCAGCAGGCGTCTCATCATCTGATGTCCATTGATACAATAAAATAACAAACAAAACTGCAAGAATCGCAATCAGCTTCTGGAAATATTCGTGATATTTTTAAATCCATTTCCATGGTTATTCCTTATCGATGGCTATTCTTCATCCGCTATTTCGTCAGCAACATCTTTATCTGGATCCCATCCTTTTTCACGGGCCTGCTGCATCGCCGCAATATAGATTTCGGCATGGCGCTTTTTTAAGTCATCCGGCAAGTTAGATGGCAGGTTCGCATATGGCTGCCAGGCCTGCACAACGCGATCATAAAGATTATCCATCTGCCCCATAGACCATCCTTCACAGGTTTCGCCTCTGGGATCAATCCAAATACCCACGCATCTCGAATCACGTTACCCGTAGGGTTCATGGCGCCATTAGGGTCATTATTGATACCAATATACGGTTTAGGCTTCATTTTATAAGGGTCCAAAATTTATCAAAATCTAACTAAGCCTATGATACACCCCGAATCCTAGCTAGCGCGAATTTAAATCGATACGTGCTAAGTGGCGGATTTTGATGTATTATTGGCGGTTTTTTCTGGGGCAACAGGCCCGTTGAGACTTCGCTATGAGTAGTAGCCGAAAATACCCACTCGCCACCATCGGTTTAATT
>JAYQSI010000003.1:0-5880 GCA_038146785.1 Gammaproteobacteria bacterium | reverse complement strand
CCTCCGTCTCCGCCATTACATCAAGCCTTTGAGGTTTCACCTCAAAGGCTTTTTTGTGCCTGTTTGTCCTAAGTGATTCGTTATAAAAATCGGTGTAAGGTCGACACAGATATCAGTATTCAGCACGGACAGCTTATATGAACTTAGTTAACCGATTTTTCTCTCAAGCCAAACGTTTTGGCGCTAAGCCATTTGTTGGCGTTAAGTCTTCTAATGAATGGCAGACGCAAAGCTGGCAGCAGATAGCGGATCAAGTGGCGCGCGTCACGCACCTCTTAACCCAACAAGGCATCCAACCGGGTGACCGTATTGTATTGATTGCGGAGAATCGTCCGGAATGGGCGATAGCTGATCTGGCGATTATGGCCACAGGTGCCATTGTAGTGCCGGCTTATGTCACGCACACCGTGAATGACCTGCGACATGTGCTTGAGCTGACCGAGCCAAAGATGGCGATTGTTTCGAGCAAGGCCTTAGCCGAGCGTGTGTTGAAAGCCAATGTCGATCATGGCTGTTTGTCCCACTTAATCCTGATGGATGAAGTAAATAACTTACCGTTAGGTCAGGTGCAGCAACTTGCCTGGCCTTCAGAGTCACAACCGATAGCATGGCCTGATGTGGCATCGATAAAATCTGATGACATCTGCGCTCTGATCTTTACCTCGGGTACGGGTGGTAAGCCAAAAGCCGCCATGCTGACGCACGCGAATATTCTGCAAAATGTGGATGCCGCAGAAAAAGTGGTTAGAGAGATTCCGATCAATGAGAACGATCGTTTTATGTCGTTCTTGCCGTTGGCGCATGCCTATGAGCATATGGCCGGTCTGCATTTACCGATTACGTTGGGTAGTGAGATTTATTACTGCGAATCGCTGGATAAGTTGGCGCAGTATTTAGGTGAAGTATCACCCACGGTCTCAACGGCTGTGCCACGTTTATATGACACGCTCTACAGCAAGATTCGCGCAGGGGTGGATAAGTCGAGCAACTTTAAAAAGACACTCTTTGCCAAAACGCTGGATATCGGTCGGCGTCGTTTCTTGGGTGAGTCGTTATCGATTGTCGATCGGATAATTGATCCATTACTGAGCGTGCTGGTGCGTAAAAAACTCAAAGCTCGCTTTGGTGGTCGCATTAAGTATTTTGTCTCTGGTGGTGCTGCGCTAAACCCAGAGGTAGGTTTGTTTTTCTCATCGCTGAATATCGGTATCTTGCAGGGCTACGGTCAGACAGAAGCCGCGCCACTGATTAGTGTGAACTTACCTAACAAAATCAAAATGGCCACTGTCGGCCCTGCGATTGACGGGGTAGAGGTAAAGCTATGCGATGCAGGTGAATTGCTAGTTAGAGGTGATAACGTCATGAAAGGCTATTGGCGTGATGAGAATGCCACGGCAATGACGATTAAAGATGGCTGGCTGTATACCGGTGACTTGGCAGAGATAGATGAAGATGGCTACATCACCATCAGTGGCCGCGCGAAAGACCTGATCGTGACTTCGGGTGGCGATAACGTGGCGCCAGTAAAGATTGAAAGCCTGCTCACACTTGAAGATGAAATCGCGCAGGCAGTAATTGTGGGTGATGGTCGTTCATGGCTTAGTGCAGTGATTGTGCCTGAAGAAGACTTTGTTAAATCACTTGGCGCAGATAAAGACTTGCATGCCGAGCTTGCTAAGGTGGTTAAGCGGGCGAATGAATCGCTGAGCTCAATCGAGCGTATCCGTAAATTTATTGTGCGTGATGAGATGTTCTCTATCGAGAATGGTTATGTCACACCAACGCAAAAGATAAAGCGCGCCAAAGTGATCGAAGATTATGCGGATCAAATCGATGCGCTCTATACCCGAGGCTAAGGGATGCGTTTAAAGCTGTTTAGCGCCAAGGCTTATGAAATTGCCAGTTTTGATCGTGAATGAATTGAGCTGAGCTATACCGATGGCATTAATACAAACGCAAAAGATAAATGCGTCTGTGCCAAATGAGAAGATGTCTTATTGCGTTGTGCAGATCGTGTTGTGCAAAAGGTCTTTGATTCCACCGGTTGCAGAGCGTGCCTATGTTGATGCATTGAACCGTCGATTATTGAAAGCTCAGCAACATTGGTTTAATTGGACTAGACTAACAGTGGGTGTCTTATGGCGTAGGTCAAGGTGATCTTGTTAAGGCTTTGTTGCGACGGTGCCGGTCTGAAGTTTAATCGCCAGCAAGCTGCTAAGGATGTTTAATTCGTTTGTCGCAGATGAAATGCTTTACTCTATCGAGAATTGATGCAGGTCAGCTAGGGGTTATGCCGCAGATGTATAGCACGGGTTCTTCTTTAAAAGATAAAGCGTGCCAGATGATCGAGGAGATGTCATTTTGACCTATCAGAAAAGGCGCTGCGCGATATCGCGCAGACAACATTGCGGAATGCTGTTTATTTTCGTTTATTCATTACTTAGTGGCCATCTAATAAGGTCTAAGAAAAATCTATCCGAGCCCATTTTGATTTCTGATACACTTTTCAAAAAGTCCATCAGAGGTTCCTATGCCAAGAGGCGGCAAGCGCGACGGTGCCGGTCGCAAGCCTAATCCCAGCAAGCCAGTTCGCGTGCCGGTAGCGCACGTCGATCAGGTAAAGCTGTGGTTGAGTACGCTTAAGCAAGATCAGGTCGAGGTGCTACACCCTAAACTCGATAGCGCAACCATTGCGGTGCCGCTGTATAGCTCGCAAGTGCGTGCAGGTTTTCCGAGTCCTGCGGATGATTACATCGAGAACCAGCTCGACCTGAATGAGTACCTGATTAAAAGTCCGGCATCGACCTTCCTCTTAAAAGTACAAGGCGACTCGATGATCAATGCGGGTATTCATGAAGGTGATATCTTGGTGGTCGACCGTTCGATTGATCCGAAGAGTGGCAAGGTGGTGATCGCTGCAGTGAATGGCGAGCTTACGGTTAAGACCTTAATTCGTCGTGCCGGTACAGTGACCTTACGTGCTGAGAATGATGCCTATCCTGATATCCGTATCTCAGAAGAAAGTGATTTGATCATCTGGGGTGTGGTCACTTCTGTCGTACGCAAGGTGTGATGCATGTACGCCTTGTGTGACTGCAATAGTTTTTATGCCAGCTGTGAGCGACTCTTTCGGCCTGACTTACATGGCAAGCCAGTCGTGGTGCTCTCGAATAACGATGGCTGCTTGATCGCGCTCACGCCAGAAGCCAAAGCGCTCGGCTTTAAAATGGGCATGGTTTATTTCAAAGTCAAAAAAGATCTCGAACGATTGGGTGTATTCGTCTTCTCATCTAATTATCCCTTGTATGCTGATCTTTCTAATCGTGTAAAAACCATCTTAGATGGCATGTTTCCGGTGCAAGAGATCTACAGCATCGATGAGTCTTTTGGCACACACATACCCGATAGCTGGCAATGTGAGCCGTACGGTCGTGAGATTAAAAACCGAGTTGAGCAACATACCGGTATCCCTGTCGCTGTAGGGTTTGGTGCAACACGCACATTGGCCAAGCTTGCGAACCGTTGGGCAAAGAAAACGCAATGGTTTGAGGGGGTGGTGAGTTGGTCAGAGTTGAGCCGACATCAAGCACAGATGCTACTGAAGAAAACCCCAGTAGAGGATGTGTGGGGTATTGGTTATCGCATTGCGCGTCGCTTAGAAGAGGTGGGTGTAAAAACGGCATGGGACTTTATGCAAGTACAGCCACGCGATATTCGTGGTGTGTTTAATGTCACTTTAGCCAAGACTCATCGTGAGTTATGGGGCGAGTCCTGTTTACGTGTAGAGGATATTGAGAATCAAACGCCTAAGCAGATCGTGTCGAGTCGTTCGTTTGGTGCGCGTGTTGAATCAAAACTACTGCTGCAACAAAGCCTGTCGCAATACGTGAGTCGTGCAGCTGAAAAGCTACGTAAACATCAGCTCAAAGCGCAGCAGCTGAGCGTGTGGATTCGTACCAGTCCGTTTGATCAGTCGCAGCCATATTACGCACCCGTACAAACATACAGCTTAGCGATACCGTCAGATGACTCGCGCGAGTTCGCTGCGATCACACGTAAGTTATTAGATCGTATCTACAAGCCGGGCAAGGAATACCACAAGGCGGGCGTCATGCTAGGTGAGCTCGTAGATGCTCATCGCGTGCAGCCCGATCTGTTTGCATCCCGTCCAGAGTCGACATTGATGAGTACCTTAGATCGTATCAATCAGCGTTATGGCAAACGAAAGATGGTGCTCGGGTCAAATTTAAGAGACCAGCAATGGAAGATGCGGCAAAATATGCGTTCACCATCCTATACAACCCAATGGAAAGAGCTCGCAAGCGTACGTTAGTCACTTGTGAGTGAGTAATGCGGAAAACGCCATGAATAAAAAAGAACTCATCGATGCGGTCGCGGCAAAAGCCGACCTGAATAAAACCCAAGCCGAAGCGGCGATAAATGCGCTAGTCGAGGTGGTGGGGCAATCGCTAGAAGATGGCAATCCAGTTGCACTGGTCGGCTTTGGTACTTTTGATGTTAAAGCACGTGCGCCACGTACCGGTCGTAACCCAAAAACCGGCGAGCCGATTGAAATCAAAGGAGCTCGATTGCCAGTATTTAAAGCGGGAAAACAGCTCAAAGAGCGTGTCGATTTCTGACAAAAACAGCCGTTGACACCGCTAGGCAAAACCCCGAGAATACGCGGCTTCCAATAAGCGCCCGTAGCTCAGCTGGATAGAGTACCTGGCTACGAACCAGGCGGTCGCACGTTCGAATCGTGCCGGGCGCGCCATTTTCCCTATAAGAATCAAACGGTTACAAGTCACCTTGTAGCCGTTTTTCTTTTTAGGATCATCAGTGACGGACTTTTGCCGGACTTCTGTTCGCAGACCCTATTAGCCGCCTCAATCAGTTCCTCCAATTCGGGGGCGGAATAATGTGTTGTGATGTCGCCGTTACGGTGTCCCAATAAAACCTTACGGGTCTCAATTGGAACGCCTGCTGCACGAAGACGTCGTCCAAAGGTATGTTTTAAGTCATGGACTCGCATAGTGGTTTAGAGAGATTGGCGGGGAGAGGCAAATGACTCATCTAGTCACTGATAACTGCATAGGGTGTAAGCACACAGATTGTGTGGAGGTTTGCCCAGTGGATTGTTTTTATGAGGGAGCTAATTTTTTAGCCATCAATCCATCCGAGTGCATTGACTGCGCCTTATGCATCCCAGAGTGTCCTGTCGATGCCATCATTACCGATGATAATGAAGATTACGATGTGCCGTTTTGGCTTGAGCTTAATGCACGACTGAGTGCGCAATGGCCCAACATCACAATCCCAAAAGCGCCACTAGACTATGACGATGAGTGGCTGAATAAAGACAATAAAATCGATTACTTAATAGAGAGTGAGAATTGAGTTAATCACTTTAAGAGCTATGAATTTAAACGCATACTTTAATACGTTAAGGCTGTTAATTGAGGCTGAAGAGCAACTGAATCTAGGCGACTTGACGGAATCTGATCGAAAGATCCTGCTTGCCTTGTGGGTGATGTCAAACGGTGAATCGGACGAGATAAAAGTTAACTACAAAAAGTGTGTTTCTTTGGTTCAAGGGCAAGATGTTTCTAAGGCACAGTTTTATCAAACGATCAGAAAAGCGATAGAGATGAAATTGATTTATCGCGTGGGTTTGTCAAGGGCGGGAAGATATAAATTTGTGGGTAATTTTGATGTCTAAGGGCCTGTTAACCTAAGATAGAGTCTCTTTGACCTATCCTCGGCAAAGATAATGGCTCTCCAAGGTTTATCAAGGTGTTTTATAGGCAAAAAATCCCCCTTTCTAATGATTATCTTAATTGGTAAAATCATCAACTTATGGAAATGAACTTACAAGAAATT
>JAYQSI010000002.1:0-111189 GCA_038146785.1 Gammaproteobacteria bacterium | reverse complement strand
CTTCTTTTAAGCCTTTTGCATAACTCAAGGTCAGTGGACCTACAGGTGACATCCACGACAATCCAACACCCGTTGAATAGCGCAACTCATTCCAGTCAACATCATTGGTGGTATCCATAACGGTACCAGCATCCGCAAAAGCGACTAAACGCATCGTGTCTGAATACACTGGGGATGGAACATAAAATTCTGCATTGGTTAGCAGCTTAAAGTTACCGCCGATCGGGTCACCAGTTGCTGTCGCATCTTCACGAGGACCAATTGAGCGCGCTGCATAGCCACGTACTGACGAAGGACCACCAATGTAATAATTCTCATAGAAAGGCAACTTTGAGGTGCCGCCGTAAGAATCACCGTAACCTACCTCACCATTCAGTGAGAACACCAGATCACCGTACATGGGCCAATAGCGACGATGCTTCGCACCTGCTTTATAGAAACCAAGCGTACTACCTGGAACAGTGGCTTCTGCTGATAAACGAGATACAGAACCTGACGTTGGCATCAATGCACTATCTCGATCATCACTTGTCCAGTTAAAGGCCACATCTAAGTTGGTGTATGAAGTACCTTCTGCATTTTGCCAATCGGTGACCACCGAAGATGCCGTAGCCGCCTTTTCAAAATTTGAGAAGTGCAAGTTTGAACTAAAACTAAAGCGGTTAAATTCAGTCAATGGAATACCAAAATTAACGCCCAAAATAGTGTCATCAATCTTATAGTCTGCCGAATCTAATTCAGCGAAGTCAGCTGCCTTATGACTAAAGGTAAAACCACGGCTCACACCATCAACCGTGTAATAAGGATTGGTGTAAGCAACGGTGTATTCTTGTTGAGCAGATGCCGTTTTAAACGCTAGCGACACCTTTTTGCCGGTACCAATAAAGTTATCCTGCGAAATAGCCGCATTGAACGCCACACCATCCGCTTGAGAATAGCCCAAGCCCGCCACCAACTGACCTGCTGGCAACTCTTCAAGATCCACATTTACATCAACCTGATCAGGCTGACCTGGCACGGTTGGCGTTGCTACGTTTACCTTTTGGAAATAGCCGGTACGGTTAACACGCTCTTTGGATAGCTTAAGCTTTTCACTTGAGAACCACGCCGATTCCATCTGACGGAACTCACGACGCACCACCTCGTCTCGAGTACGAGTGTTACCGCGGATATTTAAACGACGCACATATACGCGCTTACCTGGGTCAACGAAATAAGTCACAACAACCGTTTTATCGTCTTCGTTAATATCAGGAATCGCATTGACGTTTGCAAAGGCATAGCCCTTGTCCGCAAGTAGTGCTGAAACACGATCACTGCTACCCACAATCTCTTTACGATTAAAGGCTTCACCGCGACGCAATTGAATCAGCGGGAAATACTCATCGGTTTCGCCAACATACTCGCCAGCTAGCTGAATATCCTTCAAACGATAGACATCACCTTCGCTAACATTGATGGTGATGTAGATATCTTTTTTATCTGGGGTGATTGAAACCTGGGTAGAGTCAATTTTGAATTTAATATAGCCGCGGTCTAAATAATGCGAGCGCAGCTTTTCTAAATCGCCTGATAGCTTGGGACGAGAATATTGATCTTCATTAGTTAACCACGCTGTCCAACTACCAGCCTTCGAATCAAACATGTCGAGAAGATCTTCTTCTTCGAAGGCTTGGTTACCCACAATGTTAATTTGCTTAATACGAGCCGTATCACCTTCAACAATATCAATTGCGATACCAACACGATTACGCTCTAGCGGAGTGACGACAGTTTCAACGGTGACCGAATATTTACCTTGGTTAAAGAACTGGCGCTCTAATTCTTGCTGAATGTTATCGAGCACCGACTGATCAAAGGTACGACCTTCAGCCAAGCCAGCATCTTTCAAGCCTTCACGCAGCGCTTCTTCAGGAATCGACTTGTTACCACTGAATGTCAGCTCTGCAATCGCAGGACGTTCATCCACAGAAACAATCAAGACATCGCCTTGGCGCTCCAAACGAACATCTTTAAAGAAACCCGTTTTGAATAACTCACGCACGATACCGGCTGTTTCAGCCTCGTCGATTGTCTGTCCCGGCTTAACTGGAAGGTAGTTAAATACGGTACCTGCCGTAATACGCTGCAAACCTTCAACACGGATATCTTCCACTTTGAAAGTGTCAGCTTGGACAGACAGAGCAACTGCTGAAAAAACAGCTCCAGCAAGTAGCTTTTGAATTGGCGTCATAACAACCTTCGAACGCAATGCGTGTTTATTCTTTTATCATCGCCTTTTAGGGCGAAATTATCCGCAGATTATATCGGGAATACCCGGGGCGTTGCCACCCGCCTGACGCGAAGGCGATTCAGCCAAAATAACGAGTAAAATCAACGTAAAAGGCCAAAAACATCACTGAGGCCAATACCGCAATACCGATTTGCTGGGCACGTAATTGAATAGCCTCGCTAACCGACTTGCCGGTCACCGCCTCAACCGCAAAATAGAGCAAATGTCCGCCATCAAGCATGGGGACTGGCAAAAGATTCAATACGCCCAAACTGATGCTCACAATGGCTAAAAACTTCAAAAAAGCCACCAAGCCAAAAGACGCTGTTTGACCAGCCACATCAGCAATCGTCAGCGGACCACTCAAATTTTTAACCGAGGCCTCACCAATGAGCATCCGCCCCAACACTTTCAGTGTTAGCCATGAATATTCAGCTGTGCGATCAACAGCCCCTACAAACGCATCAACTGGCCCCAAGATAATCTCAGTTCGATAACGAGAAAGATCCTCACTTGGCGCCTGCGCTTTCAACCCAACACGGCCAAAGACCTCACCACCCTGCTCTACACGCTCAGGGGTCAAACGCAATGCCAACGCTGATCCGTTTCGTTGAATATTAAGACTGAGCTCTTTATCCGGGTTATCGCGAACCCATTTGACCCACGCAAACCAATCCTCGACAGGCTGCCCATCAATTGCCTTGATCACATCGCCTTGCTGCAAGCCTGCTTTTTCAGCCGGTCCATTTGGAATGACTTCGCCAACAATCGCTGGAATTTGTGGTTTAGCCGGCTCGATACCCAAGGTCTTAAGTACATCCGTATTCTCATCAAACTCACCGAACACAGCGGCATTAACCACCAAGTCTCTAGCAAAGCCCTCTTCACCCTGCACACGGATGGAAAGATCCTCACCCGCCATCACCGTGGTCGCGATTCGCTGCGCTACAGAACCCCAGGTTGGCGTTTTCTCACCGGAAATTGAGACAAACTCATCGCCTGGCATAAAGCCAGCTTCAACTGCCACACCATTGCTTGCCAATTGCCCAACCAAAGGACGCGCACCAGTTTCGCCAATTTGAAAAACCAGCCAGTAAGCCAAAATAGCGAAGATAAAGTTAAACACAGGCCCCGCTGCCACAACGGCAGTGCGTTTTGCTAACGACTGCTTATCAAACGCGCGTGGCAAATCTTGCTCAGCGATATCACCTTCTCGGGTATCAACCATCTTGACGTAACCACCCAGAGGAATCGCTGCAATCACATATTCGGTTTTATCTTCACCCCTAACCCATGAAAGCAAAGGTCGACCAAAACCAATTGAGAAACGCAGCACCTTAATGCCCGCTCGACGAGCTACCCAGTAATGGCCGAACTCATGCACTGTGACCAGCACACCAATCGCAACGATAAAAAAGAAAACTTTCTGCAGAATTTCCATAACTCGATAGACCGATCAGTGAAGCAATTGTTCCGCTGCAGCACGCGCTGCTTGATCAATCGCCATCAAGCCATCCACTGAATCGAGATCACCCTCGATATTCTGCAAAGGACCATTTCTATAATCTCGGGGATACGCACAAAAGCCAGTTGTTTATTTAAGAAGGCATCAACTGCGACCTCATTCGCCGCATTGAGGACCGCTGGCGCGACACCCGCCGCCGCGACAGCATCAAAGGCTAAACGCAAACAGGGGAATCGTTGTGTATCCGGCTCTTCAAAATCTAAACGCGCGATCTCAAACAAATCTAATGACGCCACGCCCGAACCATGACGCTCAGGCCAAGCCATCGCATGGGCAATCGGCGTACGCATATCAGGGTTACCCAACTGAGCCAAAACAGAACCATCGACATACTGCACCATTGAATGCACCACGCTCTGCGGATGAACAACCACTTTGATCTGCTCCGGAGTTGCATTGAATAGCCAACGCGCTTCAATGACTTCCAGACCTTTGTTCATCATCGTTGCCGAATCAACTGAGATCTTTCGCCCCATGCTCCAATTTGGATGTGCGCACGCTTGCTCTGGCGTTACTGATAGCAGTTGCTCTTTAGACCATGTACGAAAAGGTCCGCCAGAAGCGGTCAACAAAATGCGCTTAACGCCCTTTGTAGCTAAGCCCTGATCAAAATCCTGTGGCATGCACTGAAAGACCGCATTGTGTTCACTGTCAATTGGCAAGACTAATGCATCATGGGCCTTCGCTTCACGCATGAATAAATCACCCGCCACAACGAGCGACTCTTTATTAGCCAGTAAGATACGTTTGCCTTTACGCACCGCAGCCAAGGTAGGCGTTAAACCCGCTGCACCCACAATCGCTGCCATTACCATCTCAGCATCAACCATCTCAGCGATCGCAATAACACCTGCTTCGCCGGCAAGTACCTCAATGGAAGAGCCGATAGACGCGAGTCGCTTAGCCAATTCAGTCGCACTCGCTTCATCTGCCATTGCAACCACAGCAGGCTGGAAACGTTCACATTGTTTGAACAACCCTTCCACATCGGTATTAGCAGCAAGGCCAACAGCACGATAACGCTCAGGGTGCTGGGCAATCACATCCAGCGTGCTGATACCAATCGAGCCAGTAGAGCCTAAAACGCTAACGCCAATCACTTAAGGCCACCCGCCAATGCAACCAACATCAAGAAAACAGGCGCAGCGGCTAACAAACTATCGATACGATCAAGCACACCACCATGCCCCGGCAACAAGTTACCGCTATCTTTCATATCCGCTTGTCGTTTCATCACGCTTTCAAAGAGGTCACCACCAATTGACACCCAAGCGGTCGCAACACAAACAAACATAAGCTGCATTAAGCTCAACTCAAACCATTCAAAACGATGTAAAACAACACCGCAAACGACAGCGCCCAACAAAGCGCCAAACGCACCTTCCCATGTTTTTCCAGGGCTAACATGTGGTGAAAGTTTATGTTTACCGAAAGCCCGTCCAGCGAAATACGCGCCCGAATCAGCCACCCATATCAACACAAACAGAAACATGACTAAGCCAGAACCAATAGCCGGTGTTTGATGCAACTGGATCATCGCCAAAAATACGCTGCTTAAAATCAACACACCCATTGCCAACATACCCGGGCGTAGACCATCCACAAGCTCAAGTGGCTTATTACGCATAACCAAGGTGAAGCTATTGCCAATCCAGAAAACAGTGATCGCAGCAAACAACACAAAAACGATACCCGGCATCATCGCCAACATCATGACTAAAACCGCTACAGCAATCATGTAAGGCAACTGACCCGCGAGTGTTTTTAAGCCATTTAAATTAGCCCATTCACGTGCAGCCAATAACGAGACGGCACCGATAAAACTCGCAAACACCTCGATGGGTGCATAAAAAATCACACCAATCACAATCGGTATTAAAACCAGTGCGGTCAAAATGCGTTGCTTTAACATAATTACTCTTCTTCTATTTGTTCACCGGTTTTACCGAAACGACGCTGACGCTTTGAAAACTGATCAATAGCATCTTTCAACGCCTCTTCACCAAACTCAGGCCAAAGCACATCACTAAACACCATCTCACTATAGGCAATTTGCCAGAGTAAAAAATTACTTACTCTGACTTCACCACCGGTGCGAATAAATAAGTCCACTTCTGGCAAATCCGACAATTGAGTAAAGGCATTGAGCTGATTCTCATCAATCTGATCAAGGGTCAACTCGCCCAACTGAACCTGACGTGCGATCTGCTTAGCGGCATTAGCCACATCCCATCGACCGCCATAATTAGCAGCAATATTGAGATGCAAACCCGTGCACTCTGCTGTTTCATCAATCGATTTTTGGATTTTATCTTGTAAGCGCTGCGGAAATGCAGATAGCTCACCAATCACCCGTAGCTTAACGTTGTTCTTTTTTAGGCTTTTAACCTCACGAGACAAAGCCGTCATAAACAGCTCCATCAAAAGCTCAACTTCAAGCTTAGGTCGCTTCCAATTCTCACTACTGAATGCAAATAAGGTGAGTGCTTCAACGCCTAACTCGCCGCAAGCTTGCACAACACGGCGCACCGACTCAGCACCTGCCTTATGGCCATGATGTCTCGCCTTACCCTGCTGCTTTGCCCATCGGCCATTACCATCCATGATGATGGCAATATGACGCGGTATATTCACTCGTATTCCCTATTACAAAAACGCCGACATAACGTCGGCGCTTAGGTGACTATTATCGGTGGATTATACCGACATCAAGTCTTCTTCTTTCTTTGCCATCAACTGATCAATCTCGTTGACGTGCTGATCGGTCAACTTCTGGATGATCTCCTGACCACGATGCTCATCATCTTCTGAAATGAGCTTCTCTTTAACCAACTCTTTCAAGCTGCCATTGGCATCACGACGAATATTACGTACCGCGACACGCGCCTGCTCTGCTTCAGCACGAACAATACGCGTCATATCTTTACGACGCTCTTCTGTGAGAGGTGGAATCGGCAAACGAATCAGAGTGCCTGCTGTATTTGGAGTCACGCCAAGGTTAGATTCCAAGATCGCTTTCTCAACCGCTTGCACCATACCTTGCTCCCAAGGCTGAACGGTTAACGTACGCGCATCTTCAACACCGACGTTAGCCACTTGCTTAAGTGGAGTATCTGCACCGTAGTAGCTCACGACAACGTGATCCAACATGGATGGGTGCGCACGACCGGTACGAACCTTTGCTAAATTTTCACCTAAAGCATCGACACTTTTCGCCATACGGCCAGCAGCATCTTCTTTAATGTCATCAATCATGACGTTTTTAGACTCCCGTCACCAAGGTGCCAACTGATTCGCCTGAAACCAAGCGCGCCAGAGCGCCCTGCTCGTTAATATTCATCACCCTTAAGGGCATATTATTTTCTTTACACAAGACAACCGCTGTC
This sequence comes from Gammaproteobacteria bacterium, assembly GCA_038146785.1. GTDB lineage: Bacteria > Pseudomonadota > Gammaproteobacteria > Chromatiales > Chromatiaceae > VMDJ01. The sequence goes on along the minus strand of JAYQSI010000002.1, from coordinate 104,006 downwards.
GCATCCATGACGCCTAAGCCCTGTGCCAAAACCTGATCGTACGTCAAAGTCGCGTAAAACTCAGCATTTGGATCCTTCTTAGGATCTGCGGAATATACACCATCAACTTTGGTCGCTTTGATCATCAAATCAGCCCCGATCTCAATCGCGCGCAAGCTAGCTGCCGAGTCAGTCGTGAAATAAGGGTTACCCGTACCTGCCGCCATAATCGCAACGCGTCCAGCCTCAAGGTGAGCCACCGCTGCATCGCGTGAATATGGCTCACAAACGGTATCGATTCGGAAAGCCGACAAGGTACGCGCATCAATATTGAGCTTGCTGAGTTGGTCTTGCATAGCCAGCGAGTTCATCACCGTCGCTAGCATGCCCATATGATCGCCACGAACTCGATCAAAACCACCACCCGCAAGACCGGCGCCTCGGAAGATATTACCTCCACCGATAACCACGCCTACTTGAATGCCCTTTGCAACCAACTCAGCAATATCCGCCGCATAACGCGCCAGAGTCGCTGAATCGATACCAAAATCACCGTCACCCATGAGCGCTTCTCCGCTCATCTTAAGGAGTAGTCGTTTTGGTAATTGAGCATTTGGCATTGGGTAAGGTTCCTTTTAACTATGGCTAAAACAAAAGACCCGCACTAGGTGCGGGTCTGATGTTATCACTCGCCGCGAGCTGCTGCGGCTTGTGCCATAACTTCATCTCTGAAGTTTTCTGATTTCTTCTCGATACCTTCACCAACTTCGAAGCGGTTGAAGCTATTCAAGGTTACGCCATTGCTGCTCAGCAATTTACCGACGGTGGTGTCTGGATCTTTAACGAATGCCTGACCAACCAAAGTGATCTCTGCCAAGTACTTACGCATACGACCTTCAACCATCTTCTCGATGATGTCAGCTGGCTTACCGCTCTCTTGAGCCTGAGTCACAACGATGTCGCGCTCTTTCTCAAGTAATTCAGCAGGAACACCTGACTCATCAATACAAACTGGGTTAACTGCAGCAACGTGCATTGCCACATCACGACCCAAGTCAGCATTCTGGTCGGTATCAACAACAACACCAATACGGTTGCCGTGCAGGTAGCTAGATAAAACACCTGAAGTCGAGAAACGCATCATGCGACGAACTGTCATGTTCTCACCGATCTTAGAGATCAATGCCTGACGAGCTTCTTCAATAGTGGTTGCTTCACCTTCGTGCAGTGGCAATGCCACAAGCGCTTCCACATCAGCAACATCACTGTTCAATGCACGATTAGCAATTGCATCAGCGAATGACTGGAAGTTCTCGTCTTTAGCAACGAAGTCAGTTTCACAGTTAACTTCAACCATTGCTGCAGACTTACCGTCAGCTGAAATAGCCACTTTGATAACACCATCTGCCGCAATACGACCTGCTTTCTTAGCCGCTTTTGCTTGGCCAGATTTACGCATGTTTTCGATTGCAACTTCGATATCGCCGTTAGTTTCTTCGAGTGCTTTCTTACACTCCATCATGCCAGCGCCAGTGCGCTCGCGAAGTTCTTTAACCAATGAAGCAGTAATTGCCATGATTACATCACCTTTAACTTTTTAAATTCATGTAAAGCACATCACCCGCAGCGCGGGTGATGTGACTAATCGATAAGCGTTGGATTACGCCTCAGCTGATTTGTCGCTAGCAACAGCGCGAGCAGCAGCCGTACGACCTTCCAAGACAGCAGCAGAAGCTTCTTGAACGTACAACTGAATCGCACGGATCGCGTCATCGTTACCTGGGATAACGTAATCAACACCCTTAGGGTCATTGTTAGTATCAACGATAGCGATAACCGGAATACCTAGCTTATTAGCTTCAGCAATCGCGATATCTTCGTGGCCACAATCGATAACAAACAGCGCATCAGGCAGGCTGTTCATATCTTTAATACCGCCCAAGCTAAGCTCAAGCTTTGCCAATTCACGATTCAGGGTTAGCTGCTCTTTCTTGTTAAAGCGAGCTGCCATAGAACCATCTTCATTCATCGCCTCAAGCTCTTTCAAACGCTTGATTGATTGCTTGATGGTTTTGAAGTTTGTCAGCATGCCGCCTAACCAACGATGGTTAACGTATGGCATACCACAACGTTGTGCTTCTTCTGCAACAACACCACGCGCTGCGCGCTTAGTGCCGACGAACATAATCTTGCCGCCGTTTGAAGCTAACTTACCTACGAAGTTCATCGCATCTTGGAAAAGAGGCAGTGATTTTTCGAGGTTGATGATATGGATTTTGTTACGCTGACCAAAGATGAACGGTGCCATCTGTGGGTTCCAGTAACGGGTCTGGTGACCGAAATGCACGCCTGCTTCGAGCATCTGGCGCATAGATACTTTGCTCATTTGAATCTCCGAATTCGGGTTAAGCCTCCACGCATCCTGTTAACCCACCGGCTAGCCGGCACCCAGATCAAGCAGTTGCAATGCGTGTGTGGAATAGTTGTTTTGCTGCACCATTGCCGCAAAACGGCGCGTTTTATACCATAGGGTCTTGTCCGACTCAATAAATTCTGTGATTTTGGGCGAATTAACCTTTAGTTTTCATTACGTTAGCCTGGATTACTCACCCCATGCCTGTTGTTATCAAATCCGCAGAAGATATCGAAAAAATGCGCGTCGCCGGCCGCCTAGCAGCCGAAGTGCTTGAAATGATTGGAGAATATGTCAAAGCGGGCGTCACAACCGACGAACTAGACCGTATTTGTCATGACTACATCGTCAACGAACAAGATGCGATTCCTGCACCGCTCAATTACCGCGGATTTCCAAAATCCATCTGCACCTCGGTGAACCATTGCGTCTGTCACGGCATACCCGCCGACAAGAAACTGAAAAACGGGGACATCATTAATATTGATGTCACCGTCATCAAAGATGGCTACCACGGCGACACCAGTAAGATGTTTTTCGTGGGTAAAGCACAGCCCTTCGCTCAACGTTTAGTTGATGTCACCCACAAAGCGCTATGGACAGGTATCGAGCTGGTCAAACCTGGCACAACCCTGGGTGATATTGGTCATGCCATTCAAACCTATGTCGAATCAGAACACTTCAGTGTGGTGCATGAATACTGCGGTCACGGCATCGGTAAAGGCTTCCATGAAGATCCACAAATTCTTCACTACGGTAAAGCTGGCACAGGTATGGCACTTCAGGAAGGCATGACCTTCACCATCGAACCGATGGTCAATGCCGGTAATCGTCACGTCAAATTGATGCCCGATGGCTGGACAGTCATCACCAAAGATCGAAAACTCTCCGCTCAGTGGGAACACACTATTTTGTGCACCGCTGATGGATATGAGGTTCTCACTCTGCGTAACGAAGAGCGCTAATGTTCGACACCCTTCTGCAGCAACTCGATCAAAGCACACAATCGATTGCAGACTACAAACAGACGCATAAAGCGGGTCGCGAACTACTCGCCGAAAAATTTCATGCTGGCGAAGCTGTCGAAATACTCGTTCGCGGTCGCGCCGAACTGGTCGACCAACTGCTTCATCGCGTCTGGAAAAAACATATTGATGACAGCTCAGCAGCTAGCTTGATCGCAGTAGGCGGTTATGGCCGAGGTGAGCTTCACCCCGCCTCTGATGTTGACCTGTTAATCCTCACACAAGACGAACCCGAAACGCTTGCCTCTCAATTAGAACCCCTCATCATGTTCCTGTGGGACATCGGACTGGAAGTTGGCCATAGCGTTCGCACCCTAGAAGAATGCATCGAAGAAGCCCGTAAAGATGTGACGGTTGCTACCAATCTAATGGAATCTCGGCTTCTCTCTGGCAATAAATCGCTATTCGATAATATGTCCGAACAAACCAATAGTTCGCACATGTGGCCAAGTGATGAATTCTTTACCGCCAAGCTAGAAGAACAAAAAGCACGACATTCCAAAGTAGACGGCAGCAGCCACGATCTTGAACCCAATATCAAATCAAATCCTGGTGGCTTACGTGACATCCAAATTATCGGTTGGGTAGTCAAACGTCATTACGGTGATAACAAGCTTGTAGACCTATTCGATCGCGGCTTTCTTACAGAAAAGGAATACAAGACACTGATTGATGGCGAGCGTTTTTTATGGCGCATTCGTTTCGCACTTCACTTACTTACTGGGCGACACGATGATCGCTTGTTGTTTGAGCATCAACGCAAGTTAGCTGCGCAATTTGGCTATAACGATGAGAACACTAATTTAGCCGTTGAGCAGTTCATGCAAACCTATTACCGCACGGTAGTTCGCTTGCAACGACTCAATGAAGTTTTATTACAGCTTTTCAATGAAGAGATCTTACTCAACAAACAAGTTGGCGAACCGGTTGCCATTAACCGCCGCTTTCAAACGCGCGATGGTTACCTAGAAGTCATAAATCCAGGGCTTTTTGCAAAAAATCCGCTTTCAATGCTTGAGATCTTTTTATTGCTTGAGCAACATCCAGAAATCAAAGGCGTACGCGCAAGCACCATTCGCTCGATACGCGCTCACCGCCATCTCATTGATGAAAATCTTCGTAACAGCATCCAAGCCAAAAGCTTATTCATGGAATTGTTACGTCAACCTGCAGGCATAACCCATGAGTTTCGCCGCATGCATCGCTACGGCATTTTGGCACGCTATATACCGGCTTTTCATAAGATCACCGGCTTAATGCAATTTGATTTGTTTCATCTCTATACCGTGGATGAACACATTCTCATGGTGCTACGAAACTGCCGCCGAGTATCACTCGAAGAGCACAAGCACGAATGTCCTTTATGCCACACCCTCTTTCATCAGCTACCTAAACCCGAACTGCTTTATCTAGGCGCACTCTTCCACGATATTGCTAAAGGACGAGGTGGCGATCATTCAGAGCTCGGTAAAGTCGATGCCTATGAATTTTCACGTCAGCATGACCTATCAGAATATGACAGCCGTCTTGTTGCTTGGCTGGTAGAACAACATCTTGTGATGTCTTTTACTGCGCAACGACAAGACATCGATGACCCAGAAGTTATTCAAGCATTCGCAGAAAAAGTCGGCTCAGTTGAACGACTAACCTATCTCTATCTGCTCACGGTAGCCGATATGCGCGGCACCAACCCTGCACGTTGGAACTCATGGAAAGGCGCATTATTAGACCGCCTTTACCATTCAACTAAATCAGCCTTAGAACGTGGTTTAGAGCAGCCCGTCAAAGAAGAGCAGATTGTTATTCAACGTCAGAAAGAGGCAAAGACATTTGCCGCACTGAAATCGCATCCCGAGAAAGCAATCAACGAGATCTGGCGCACCATCACTGACGATTACTTCGTACAGACCACGCCAGACATGATCGCGTGGCATACCGACATCCTGATCAACACTCCTGATGATGATCAGACGCGCGTTTATGCGCACAAAGCCGAGGAACTTGGTTGTCTTGAGATCCTCACCGTAGGCAAGGATCGGGATGGATTGTTTGCCACCACCACAGCCATTCTTGATCAGCTGGTCACAAACATCTTGGGTGCTCGCATCGGTCAAACCAGTGACGATATCTCAATGAACAGCTATTACATTCTCGAGGAAGATGGCAGTTTCATTTCAAAAGAACGTGAAGATGAAATCATTGAAGCGATTACCGAAGCGTTAAATCAAGCAACGCTAGATAAACTTGTCATTACCCGTCGCTTATCTCGCCAACAAAAAAGCTTTAATAAAGCGACTGAGATTTCACACCAAATCAACAAGGTGACTCAAACCACTGAACTGACGGTTGTCACTAGCGACCGCCCAGGTCTGCTATCGATCATCAGTAACACTTTCCGCCGTGAAGCTGTTCGCCTACACGGCGCACGCGTTGTTACCGAAGGCGCAGTCGCGCGCGACACCTTCTTATTGTCTGACTACGAAGACAACCCACTCGATAACGATGCGATAGAAAAGCTCACTGGCATATTAATGAGTGAGCTCGACGACTAAGGCTTTACCGCCTGAATAGCAGCGGAAACGACATAATCTTCGATAGAAAGGTTTGGCGCCCAATCGCGAATAAACTCCTTGGACTCATCTTTCGGCTCAATCACGATCTGAGCAAAACCTGCCGCTTGCATCCACTGCTCCAAATCATCGATTAATGCCGCACCACCGACACAGGCTGAGATTAAAAACGGATCATTTTTCATCTCATCAGGCAAAGGCTGCGTCGCCACTACATCGGATACCGCAATGCGACCACCGGGCTTAAGCACACGGAAGATCTCTTCAAACACACGCGGCTTATGCGGCGACAGATTGATCACACAATTCGACATCACCACATCCGCCGTATTATCAGCGACAGGTAAGTTTTCTATCTCACCTAAACGAAACTCGACCTGAGCATAACGACCACGCTCAGCATTCGCTCGAGCCTTACTCAACATGTCTGGCGTCATATCAACACCAATCACTTTGCCAGACTCACCGACCTCATTAGCTGCGAGGAAACAATCAAAGCCACCCCCAGAACCTAAGTCGATAACCACCTCACCCGACTGCAAAGCTGCAATGACCTTGGGGTTACCACAGCCTAAACCCATATCCGCACCTTCTGGCACAGCGGCTAATTCTTCAACGGTATAACCCAAGCGCGTTGAGATCAGTTGGTTAATCGCTTGATCATCAGAAACGCCACAGCAGCTTGCTTCAACACCACAACACGCTCCTTCGTTACTCGCATTAGCCACTTGCGCATAGTTCTCACGAATATTTACACGCAATAAATCGTTAGCGACTTCAATGGTTATCTTTTCGTTAGTCATCTCTTTTCTCGTTGAATAATTTCGATCGCATTGCCATCTGGGTCGCGGCAAAACAAAGCTGCACGACCACTCTTACTCCGACTATATGTGACGCTATGCTGTTCAAGCTTCGCTACAACAGCTTCTAGGTCATCCGTCAGCAAAGCAACATGTCGATCTCTACCACCATGCTCGGGCCGATCAATACCGGCTTCTGGGTTTGGCAAGCTCAATAAATGAATCTGTTGCCCCGCCCCCATATCAAACCACAGACCATCAAACCCCATATCAGGGCGCGACTCATCGAGCGGCAATCCAAGAACATCCACATAAAAATGTTTAGCCTTCTCTAAGTTGCTCGTTATCAAGCTTGAATGATGTAAAGCCCAATTCATTCTGACTCCGGTTGAAAAAATACTGCGATCAAACCGCCACCTAGTACCAACGCACCACCGACCCACTCTTGCAGATCAATCTGCTCATTGGCCAGCCACCAAGCACTCACAGCGCCGACAACCACTTCGAACAGCATGATCACTGAGGAACGTTGTACCGGCATTTGACTGACGGCATACACCACAAAAAGCGTTGTTAGCAAAAATCCAAAAACACCTAAAGCAATCGCACCACCCCAAGCAATCGGTGGCGCATCGGGCATGGGCTCACCGAGAACCATAATCATCGTCACAGAGACAAACACCACACCAAGCCACGTGGTTTGTGTCTTTAATAACGTGCTGTAGTTCTGCAATCGCCGTGTCATCACATTGGTCAGCGCAAACGCCAAACCTGCGCTCAGTGCTAGCGCATCTCCTTTGCCAATCGGCGTACTCAGCATCGATTCATTCCAAAGCATCACCACAGCGCCAAGCAAACTCACACTCAAAGCGACTTTTGACGTACCTGTTAGGTGCTCATTAAGTAACCAACGACCCAATAAAATCGTCCACAGTGGTGAGAGGTAGAAAAAGATCATCACCCTGACGACTTCATTGGAAAGTATCGCCAGTACAAACGCCACATTCGTCCAGCCAGCGGCAAAAAACAGAATCAGCAGGTATTTTCTATCCGCCTCGATCTGAGGTAATCGTGGAAGCCCTTTAAATAAACCAACCAGAACAAAGACAGCGCCATAGCTAATCAGCGTCTGCCAGACCCCAGCCATGTTCATGGCCTCGAGATGGCGAGAGGGATACCAAATCGCCCCCCAAAATGACGCCGCGGCCAATAACGCCAAGACAGGCAGCCATCCGTTAGCAGCAACTTTCATATATAATTAGCAACCTTTAATATAGTGGATCTCGGATAAAGCGACCTTTACGGTCGATTTCAGCCTCCGACTCCACCCAAATTCAGACTTCAGGAGCCCATGATGAGCGACATTCAATCCATCATCGTCGATGCCTTTGAGCACCGCGCTGATATCACTCCACGTAACGTTGATACTAATGTGCGTGATGCAGTTATGGAAGCGATCGACCAATTGGATCGTGGCGAAATTCGTGTGGCTGAAAAGCGTGATGGCCAATGGGTTGTTAACGAGTGGATTAAAAAAGCTGTACTGCTTTCTTTCCGCATCAACGATAACGAATTCATTAAAGGCGGCTTCACCAACTACTACGACAAGGTGCCTTCTAAGTACGCTGACATGAACTCTCGCGAGTTCCGTGAATCTGGCGTTCGTGTTGTACCACCTGCAACGGCGCGTCGTGGCTCATACATTGCACCGAGCACCGTATTGATGCCGTCTTACGTCAACATCGGCGCCTACGTTGACTCAGGCACCATGGTCGACACCTGGGCAACCGTCGGTTCATGCGCACAGATTGGTAAAAATGTTCACCTCTCAGGTGGTGTAGGCATCGGTGGCGTACTTGAGCCACTACAAGCAGCACCAACCATCATTGAAGATAACTGCTTCATTGGCGCGCGTTCAGAAGTGGTTGAAGGCGTCATCGTCGAAGAAGGCTCAGTCATCTCAATGGGCGTTTACATCGGTCAATCAACCCGCATCTACGATCGCGAAAATGATGAGATCCTTTACGGACGCGTACCGGCAGGTTCGGTTGTTGTATCAGGCAACCTTCCTTCAAAAGATGGCAAGTACAGCTTGTATTGCGCAGTGATTGTTAAGAAGGTCGATGCCAAAACGCTTGGCAAAGTCGGCATTAACGAACTACTTCGCGACATTTAAATAACAAAGCCGGCGATTAAGCCGGCTTTTTAATACCTTTCCCCTCGAGGTATCATGAACTCTCTAGATAAGTTCTTTCCTTTTTTGGCGTGGTTCCGTCTTGTCACGAAAGACACTCTCCGCGCTGACCTGATTGCTGGTTTCACCGGTGCTGTGATCGTGCTGCCGCAAGGCGTTGCTTTCGCCACGATTGCAGGCCTTCCACCCGAGTACGGTCTTTACACCGCGATGGTGACCCCCATCATTGCCGCTCTATTTGGCTCTTCACGTCATCTTATCTCTGGCCCGACAACCGCCATCTCGATCGTTGTGTTCTCGTCAGTCAGTAATCACGCCGAAGTCGGCAGCCCCGAGTTCGTGCAGCTTGCTCTCACCATGACCTTCCTCGCCGGCGCCTATCAATTTGGTTTTGGATTAGTTCGTCTTGGCGCTCTGGTTAACTTTGTTTCACATACTGTAGTGGTTGGCTTTACCGCAGGTGCAGCTTTACTGATCGCCACAAGTCAGATGAAAAACGTGCTTGGCATACAAATCCCCAAGGGCGAATCCTTCATACATACCTGGTACGACGTTTGGCTGGGACTACCTAACATTCAAATCAATGTTGTGATTATTGCGCTCGCTACCTTGATTATTGCCCTAGCGTCCAAGAAGTTCATGCCTAAGCTGCCTAATCTACTGATAGGTCTTATTGCTGGCACTGGTCTTGGCTTCTTACTTAATGACCCACAAAATCCGATCGCCCTGGTTGGCACTATCCCAGGTCAACTACCACCGGTCTCCATGCCTGATTTATCACTAGGCACCATTAGCATGCTGGCGCCCGAGGCTTTTGCTGTAGCACTACTCGGTCTTATCGAAGCGGTATCAATAAGTCGCGCCATTGCGACACAATCAAACCAACGCATTGATGCTAACCAAGAGTTCGTCGGCCAAGGCCTGTCAAATCTCTTTGGTAGCTTCTTCTCAAGTTATGCTGGTTCTGGCTCATTCACGCGCTCTGGTGTGAATTACTCTGCCGGTGCTGTCACACCAATGTCAGCCATCTTTGCGGCCATTTTCTTGATGCTGATTGTTGTCTTGGTAGCGCCTTACATGGCTTACATGCCAATCGCTGCGATGGGTGGCGTCATTTTATTGGTGGCCTATAACCTGATAGATAAGAAAGCGATCGCGCACGTGTTACATGCGAGCAAAAACGAAACCGCCGTTTTGCTCACCACCTTTTTTGCCACACTTTTCCTCGAACTTGAGTTTGCGATTTACTTTGGCGTACTGCTATCACTGGTTTTATTCCTTGCTTGCACCTCAATGCCTGAGATCGTGACACTGGCGCCGGATAGCAAAGGTGAAAAGCGCACCATGATTCCAGTGACTTCAAAACCTGTGAATCAATGCCCCCAGCTCAAAATCATTCGCATCGATATGTCGGTTTACTTTGGCTCGGTAAATCACATTCAAAATCGTCTTCAGCAGATCTCTGAATCTGAGCACATCAATCACATTTTGATTGATGCGGATGGCATTAACGGAATCGACCTATCAGGCGTTGAAATGCTCGTCAGCGAAGCCAAGCGACTAAAGAAACTTGGCGGCGGACTATACTTTGCCGGACTTAAACCCCGCGTCTACGAAAACATCAGTGAATCTGCAATGATTGCGCATATTGGTAATGCGTATTTCTTTGATCATAAAAGCCAAGCAATCAAAGCGATCTATAAGCGCCTTGACCATGAAAAATGCGAGAGCTGCGTGGTTAGAGTATTCAAGGAGTGTGAATGGTAATGGACATGTATGGCATCCCAAATTGCGACACCATAAAAAAAGCGCGCAAATGGCTATCGGACAACAACATCGATTACACCTTTCACGACTACAAAAAAGAAGGTGTCGATCGCAAGCAACTGACCACTTGGTGCAAAGCACTTGGCTGGGAAACCCTGCTTAATAAACGTGGCACCACCTGGCGCAAAGTGCCTGATGATCAGAAAGCTTCAATTGACGAAACTTCGGCCATTGATTTGATGATCGAAAATCCCAGTATGATCAAACGTCCAGTACTCACCTCTGATAACCTCTGTCTTGTCGGCTTTTCAGCAGATGAATACGCTGCCAAACTTAGCTAAGGACAAACAGGAACACACATGTCAGACACGCTAGACCTTGCCATCGATCTTATCAGCCGCGAATCAGTGACCCCTGAGGATGCTGGCTGCCAAGAAACCATGATGAATCGTTTAGCTGCGTGCGGTTTTGCTAACGAGAACTTGCGCTTTGATGATGTCGATAACTTCTGGTCACGCCGTGGTACCGAAGCACCTGTATTTTGTTTTGCAGGCCACACCGATGTTGTGCCAACTGGCCCACTCGATCGCTGGGACTCTAATCCCTTCAAGCCTGAAATACGCGACGGCATGCTCTACGGCCGTGGCGCTGCTGACATGAAAGGTTCATTGGCTGCGATGATCACCGCTACCGAACGCTTTGTTGCTAATCATCCAGACCACAAAGGCTCTATTGCCTACCTCATCACTAGCGATGAAGAAGGACCTAGCATCAACGGCACCGTAAAGGTCGTTGAGACGCTTGAAGCACGTAACGAAAAAATGGATTGGTGTTTAGTTGGCGAGCCATCTTCAACTAAACAAGTGGGTGATGTCGTTAAGAATGGTCGACGCGGCTCTCACAATGCGCGCTTAGTGGTAAAAGGTAAGCAAGGTCATGTGGCTTACCCACATCTTGCTAAGAACCCCGTGCATTTGGTCACGCCATTTTTAAATGATTTGGTTTCTGTGGAATGGGATCAAGGTAATGATCATTTCCCACCGACCACTTTCCAGATTTCAAACATCTCTGCTGGCACAGGTGCAACTAACGTTATTCCTGGCACTTGCGAGATTCTATTTAACTGGCGTTATTCAACTGAGACTAACCATCACAAGCTTGAGCGCACGGTTAAAGAGTTACTTGAAAAGCACGGCTTGGACTATGAAATCGACTGGACCTTGTCGGGCATGCCCTTCCTCACCGCCGAAGGTGAGTTAGTGAATGCTGCAAAAGTGGCAATCAAAGAAATCGCGGGTTATGACACCGAGCTTTCCACCTCAGGCGGCACCTCGGATGGTCGTTTTATTGCCCCGACTGGCGCTCAAGTTCTCGAGTTAGGGCCACTCAACGCCACCATCCATCAATTGAATGAATGCGTTAGCGTTGAGGACCTTGATACCTTATCGGCTGTCTACGAGCGCATGCTCGAAGCCTTATTACTCGACTAATTAAGCTCGCTTAAAGCCTGTCAGCATGCTTTTCGCTAAGTTTTGTTTTTCAACAAAGCTCATCACAATCACACCCGCGACATGAACAAAGACTAAGCCTAACGCGAGCGAAGCCATCGCTTCATGAAGCATTTCCACCCACTTGTAGCCCCAGAACATATCAAACTCCATCATCCAGCCTGTCAAAGCAGCAAGCGTGACGGATGCGAGTAAAGCGATAACCATATATCCCGCTACCGGGTTATGCCCTAGATATGATTGATGACGACCTGCTAATAAATTTTTCAGGTAGTTAATAACAGTCGCAGGTGAGACAACAAAATCCGAGAACCGGCTGTGTTTAGCGCCCACAAAGCCATAAATCACGCGAAAAGCAATTAAGCCAAGAACCGTATAGCCAGCTAATTCATGTAGATCCTTATAATGATCTTCAGTGATCCAGGCAGTGGCAAAAGCCCCCACCAAAGACCAATGAAAAATACGGGTCAGCAAATCCCAAACCTTGACCTTAGTCATCGTGACCAACAATCTTGAAGGTATTTGGATCTATATAGGCTTCTTGGCGCTTTCCATTCGCGTCTTTTGCGTAGAGCTCCACGCAGCCATGATCAGCTTTTGCTTTTCGGATCTGCCAACCTTGTTCAGCGTAGTGAGCTTTGACTGCCTCAATACGCTCAGCGGCAGTAAATTCGCCAACCGCACAATTCACATCATCGGCAAAAGCGGCACCACCCAAGAACAAGCTTGAGGTGATTATCAATATAGACACATGTTTTTTCATTTCTTAATTCCTAAAATATAAGTTCATCTGAACTGGAGCACTTAGTTGCGCTAGCTCAGCCAATTGGGAACTCTCAACGTGTTACCCTGACCAAACTATCGCGCTTTCTCTTATCAATGCGCATCTAGCTACGGTTTACACCCATAAACCAGCGTTGTATGGAGCTCTAACATGTTGATTAAAAAACCACTTTTCATGGCTCGCCTAGGCATAGTGGTTCTTGGTTTTTGCGGCTTATTTTTTACTATTGACGTAGTGATGGACTTCTTTTCAACAGTTGAAAGCCCGCTAAATCCCAATACCAGCCTGATGCACTTTTTCATCGAGTCATTGGCATCTATTTCCATTATTGGTGTGATTTTTCTATTGATGGACTACATCAAGATAACCATCCAACGCGAGCAACAGATGCAAGAATCGGTGGATCAACTCAAGAATGGCGTTAGTCATGTCATTACTCGGCATCTTGAAAGCTTAGAACTCAGCCCAGCAGAGCTTGAAATCGGTCAACTAATCATCAAAGGCTACAACCTTAATGAGATTGCAGACCTTCGTGGCACCAGCCTTGGGACCGTCAAAGCCCAAAGTCATTCGGTGTATCAAAAAGCCAATGTAAGTTCTCGCGCTGACCTTCTCAGCCAATGTTTAGAAGAAATTCTCGACTATCGCCTTTTGAAATCAGCTTAATTAAGCCCAAAATCTGATCCAGATCAGCTCTCTTTAAATCTAAATGCAAATCATTCTCATTTGTGTTTACAAACAAAAAAACTCCTGCTACATTAGCTTTCACTGATTAACCCCCTCTTTCATAGGTCACTATCAATGAAATCAATCTCTCGCATGCTCGTGGCGTCTGTCATCATGTCACTTAGCGTGAGTGCAGCTAACGTTTTTGCTGCAGACAGTCTTAATGTTTATTCAGCGCGCAAAGAAGCTCTTATCAAACCAATCTTGGATGACTTCACCAAAGAAACCGGCATCAACGTTAAGTTGATCACGGGCAAAGATGATGCGCTGCTAACTCGCATCGTTAAAGAAGGTCGCAATACCCCTGCTGACATTCTCATCACCACGGATGCAGGTCGATTACATCGCGCAAAAGAAGCTAAGGTCACTGCAACCTTTAGCTCTCCCCTACTAGAGAAAAACATTCCTGCCCACTATCGTGACAGCGATAAGCAATGGGTTGGTCTATCTCTTCGTGCTCGTCCCATCATGTATGTCAAAGGACGTCTTGATCCTAAAGAACTCTCTACCTATGAAGCATTAGCTGATCCAAAGTGGAAGAAACGTATTTGTATTCGCTCTTCAAATAACATTTACAACCAATCACTGGTTGCTTCACTCATTAAACACAACGGTGAAGAAGCGACTCAACAATGGGCTAAAGGATTGGTCAGTAACCTAGCTCGCAAACCACAAGGCGGTGATCGCGACCAAATTAAAGCAGCTGTTGCAGGTCTCTGTGATGTTGCCGTTGCCAATACCTATTACTTAGCTGGCATGTTGAATGCCGACGCAGACAGCCAAGCGATTGCACAACAGATTGCCGTGTTTTGGCCAAACCAAAATGATCGTGGGACTCACGTAAATGTATCGGGTGCTGCCATTATCAAGCACAGCAAAAATCAAGCAAATGCGATCAAGCTAATTGAATATCTCAGTGGTGATCACGCACAGCAATGGTATGCCGAGAAGAATGGCGAATACCCTGTTCGCGACAACATCAAAATGTCATCCACACTTGCTGCATGGGGCAACTTTAAAGCGGACACTCTGAGCTTAAGCGAGTTTGGCCGCCTGAATAAAGATGCCGTCATGCTGATGGATCGCGCAGGATGGCGTTAAACATCAGCTTATGATTCTTCGCCTTGTCATGGTGTTGCTAACCTTAGTGTTGGCAACACCATTAATCGTTATCGTTTCAAACCTCGTCGATCCTAACGGCGAGGTTTTGTCACATCTGATCGATACGGTTCTGGCGGAGTATCTGACCAATTCTTTCATCATCATGATTGGCGTTGGTCTTGGCACGGTCATTTTAGGCGTCAGTGCTGCATGGCTTACCAGTATGTGTCAGTTCCCCGGTCGTGGCATTTTTGAGTGGGCATTACTGCTACCGATGGCGATACCCGCATACATCATTGCCTACTCGTATACAGGCCTACTGGATTTCGCTGGCCCCATACAAACGTTCTTACGCGACACCTTTAACCTGTCATACGGTGACTATTACTTTCCCGAAATACGATCACTCGGTGGTGCTATCAGCATGCTCACCTTAGTGCTATTTCCGTATGTGTATCTTTTAGCTCGCGCAGCCTTTATCAATCAATCCATCTGTGTGCTCGACGTCAGTCGCACACTCGGTTATGGACCCTTCCGCACCTTTAAAACAGTTGCCTTGCCGCTTGCCCGCCCTGCCATTATTGCCGGCGCATCGATTGCCATGATGGAAACCCTCGCTGATTACGGCACTGTCGAATACTTTGGTATCGCTACTTTCACCACCGGCATTCTGCGCACCTGGTACGGTTTAGATAGCGCAGTTGGGGCATCACAATTAGCCTCAATCTTGCTGATTTTTGTTTTTAGCTTGGTGTTTTTAGAGCAGTACTCACGACGTCATGCTCGCTACCATCACACCAGCCAACGTCATCAAGCGATCGATCGCATTCCTCTGCTTGGAAAAGCCAAAGTGAGCGCAATACTCTTTTGTAGCGCATTGGTTGCTTTTGGCTTCCTCATCCCTGCAGCACAATTTTTAACCTGGTGGATTTCACTGGGTAGTGAAGCGATTTCATCTGACTATCTACAACTGATTACACATTCGGTAGAGCTCGCCTTAATCAGCGCGTTATTCATCCTCGCGGTTGCGGTGATTTTTGCCTACGGCAAACGTTTAAACAAAAGCGCATGGATGAATCCTGTGATGCGCATCAGCAGCTTGGGTTACGCCATGCCAGGTACTGTTGTAGCAATTGGTGTTTTGATACCGCTCACTTGGTTTGATAACTCACTCGATAGTTTTATGCGTGAGACCTTTGATATATCAACCGGTCTATTACTCAGTGGAAGCTTGGCAGGATTGCTGTTCGCTTACCTCATCCGCTTTCTGACACTTTCTTTACAAACAGTGGATAGCGGCCTCGAACGTATCAAGCATTCCATGGAAGAAGCAGCCAAAACCATGGGGTATGGACATCGTGAAATCCTCACCAAGATTCATCTACCCATTTTGCGCGGCAGTTTACTTACCGCTATTTTGATGGTGTTTGTCGATGTCTTAAAAGAGCTACCAGCGACGCTCGTATTACGTCCCTTTGACTTCAACACGCTTGCCGTTAAAGCATTTGAATTAGCCTCTGATGAACGCTTAATGGAAACTGCACCTTATGCACTCACCATCGTTGCAGTAGGCATTATTCCTGTGATCTTTTTAAGTCGATCGATCACAAAAACTCGAGATGTTAAATCATGACCAGTCAAACACTTGCGATTGAAATCAACGATGTGTCTGCTCACTATGACAAGAAACCCATCTTGCATAACGTGACACTAAACCAAGAACAAGGCGAGATTGGTTGCCTACTCGGTCCATCGGGTTGCGGCAAAACCACCCTACTTCGCGCGATTGCCGGTCTTGAGAAAATATCTAATGGCTCGATCAGCGTGAATGGTCGTGTTTTCTCATCCAACAACATCCATTTAAAAACTGAAGAGCGCAATGTGGGTATGGTGTTCCAAGACTTCGCTCTTTTCCCACATCTAACGATCGCGGAAAACGTCGGCTTCGGATTGCGCGATTGGTCAGCACCTGATCGCAATGCACGCATTAATGAACTATTACAGTTGGTCAAATTAGAGGCACATAGCGAGAAGTATCCGCATCAAATATCAGGCGGCCAGCAACAACGTGTTGCTTTGATTCGCGCGATGGCACCACGCCCGCAACTCTTATTACTCGACGAGCCTTTCTCAAGCTTAGATAGCAGCCTGCGTGAAGAATTAGCGCGGGATATTCGCGAGATCTTAAAGAAAGATCATTGCACTGCATTACTGGTGACACATGATCATCATGAAGCGTTCGCCATGGCAGATCGCATTGCGGTTATCGATCAAGGTGTTTTACAGCAGTGGGATACACCCTATGCCATCTATCACCAACCCAGCACACAATTTGTTGCTGAGTTTGTTGGTAAGTCCGCTTTGATCGAGGGCACCGTTGAAACGGATCAACGCGTCAGAACCACACTCGGATTATTCACGCCCATCAACAAAGAACGCCTCACACCAGGCAATGCGGTGAAGCTTTTACTGCGCCCAGATGACGTTATCCATGACGATCTCAGTGAGCTTAAGTTTGAAATCGTTGATCGCGCGTTCCGTGGCTCGGAATATCTCTACACACTTGCGGTTGACGATAATCAACAGATCTACTGCCTCGTTCAAAGTCACCACAATCACGCCATTGGTGAACATTTGCGAATCTACTTTGATATGGATGATGTCGTGGTGTTCGAGAAAAAACTTCAGGCATAAAAAAACCCCGGTTCACGACGCCGGGGTTAAAAGTTTGCACTTTTCAAGGTTTTAAGGCCGATAGCTAGATACCTATCGACAGGATGAACTCTAGAGATGTTGCTACAACGACGCAAGGCAATGAGCATCGGGATTTTCTATACAAGAAAGTGACTATCCTCTATGTTGAAATTTCATCGCGCGTTTTCATTGGAATACAGGGTAAATACAGCGAGGAACAACGCATAAACAGGCTCAAAAACCGGTCTTATCGATGTAATTCATAGTAGTTATAAACGATTATCAATAATGCAATTTCAGATCGACTATTGTCGATGGATTCGATCGGAAATATCTCTTTTTCATAACCATAGCAGCCACGATATAAAAGCATCGTAATAATAAAGAGGGCTGCGCTTTGGCTTTGCTGAACGACATAAACTTTAAGAACGTAAAGGGCGATCTTTTCGGCGGTGTAACCGCTGCCGTTATCGCGCTACCAATGGCGCTTGCCTTTGGTGTTGCTTCTGGCGCTGGCGCAGAAGCCGGTTTATACGGCGCTGTCCTGATTGGCTTATTTGCCGCACTTTTCGGCTCCACCCCAACCTTAATCTCGGAACCTACCGGCCCTATGACCGTGGTCATGACGGCGGTAATTGCTAACCTCATTGCGAGCAATCCTGAGAATGGCATGGCAATGGCCTTTACGGTCGTTGTACTCGCAGGTGTATTCCAAATCTTGTTTGGCTGGGCCAAGGCTGGCAAGTACGTGACGATGATGCCTTATACCGTTGTCTCTGGTTTTATGAGCGGCATTGGTATCATCCTTATCATTCTACAGCTCGCTCCTTTCCTCGGTCAGGCAACACCATCTGGCGGTGTATTAGGCACTCTCAGCAATCTACCTAGCTTGATCGATAACATTAATGTACTTGAGACCTCTCTCGCTGTAGGTACCTTTGCTTTACTGATTTTCTTCCCAAAGAATCTTCGTCGCTTTATGCCACCTCAGTTGCTGGCGCTGATTTTGGGCACTGTATTAACCATCATGTTCCTTGATACGGATGCGGTTCGTAAAATTGGCGAGATCCCAACGGGACTACCTGACATTCGCATACCCGTTTTTACCATTGATCAAATCGGCATCATGGTGTCTGACGCAATTGTTCTCGCAGTACTCGGCACGATTGATGCCCTACTCACCTCGGTGATTGCTGAAAACCTAACCAAGAAAGAATCTGATCCAGATAAAGAACTTTACGGTCAAGGCTTGGGCAACATTGCATCAGGTCTTTTTGGCGGTATTCCTGGCGCCGGTGCAACCATGGGCACAGTGGTCAACATTCAAACTGGCGCAAGCTCTGCCTTATCCGGTATTACCCGTGCGATTGTTTTACTGATTGTTGTCCTTTGGTTAGCTGAATTAACCGCAGAGATTCCGTTAGCCATACTTGCGGGCATAGCGCTCAAAGTAGGTTTTGACATCATCGACTGGGGCTTTATCAAGCGTGCATTCCACGTGTCGAAAAAAGCCGCCATCATTATGTATGCGGTTATCTTTTTAACCGTATTCGTTGATCTCATCGCGGCTGTATTGATTGGCGTCTTTATCGCCAACATGCTGACCGTTGAGCGATTCTCCAAGATGCAACAGGACTCTGTAAAAGCGATCATGAAGAACTCGCCGCGCCACCCTAAAACAGATTCTCAGCGCATGCATGGCCAAGTATTGGTTATGTCACTCGGCGGCCCACTGTTTTTCGGCGTTGCTAAAGCCATTAGTCGCCAACATGCCGTTTTACAACAGCACAGTGCGCTGATCGTCGACTTCACAGACGTGCCCACGATAGGTGTTTCTTCTTCGTTAGCGATTGAAAAATTAATCGAAGAGGATTTAGGTAAAGGCTTGCCTGTTTGCATCACCGGCATGGGCGAAGAAGTCAAACAACGCATGAAACATATGGGCATCTTGGACAAGGTTGGCGAGACCTGTATTTTCGATGACCCAGACAGTGCATTAGAGAAAATTGGCCAATCGCTCGAAGAGCGCGCAAATCAGGTCGCATAAGGAGTTAAGTATCGAGTTAAACCTATAGGTTCTTTACAATGTAGAGATCATAGAAAACTCACCAAGAATTTTAGTGACACATTCTATTTTTTATTCCTTTTGAGGTCTTTTAGGGTAAGCACATCCTAAATAACACCTCGGAATAACGATGCAGAATGTTGTCGATTTAAAACAAAACAAAGATCGCCTGCTTTCAGAACAGGCGCTCGAATGGATAAACCACTGTGTTAGAAAAAACTGCATCATTCGAATTGAACACACAGACCATGTGGCTCAACGCACCACATGGCACTCGTGTTGTGATGCCTTTATGCATGACGGCAACACAGCGCGCGTTATCCATCAACTTCGTGAATGTGTAAATTGCCATGCTGATCACCACATTCGCCTTACTATTGAAGACATTAGCTGCGGAAGCAGAATCGTTTTTCCGATTCACTCGCCACAACAGCTCGCCTACTCTTCTTAAAGTTGACATTACGCGTCGGGGTTCTCGCTCATGAACCCCAATATCAAATTACGCACCTACGTGTTCATGGATGCGCTGCAGCCTCAGCTTGCAGCCTATATGGCCACTGTGTCGCAGGGTTTTTGCCCGTACCAGGAGATGCTTGTCTCTGGGTTGAGGTTTCGCCCGGCATGGCAGTACACCGCCTCACCGACACAGCGCTAAAAGCGACGCGCGTTCACCTAGCACAACAGGTTGTTGAACGTGCTTACGGCTCAATGGTGATTCACCAACGAGATCAAAGTGATGTGCGTGAAGCTGGTCATGCGGTACTGCGTAAGATGAACAGCTCTCTGAATGACCGTGTAATGCCCACCATTGCATGGCAAGAAACTATTCGCGGCATGTCTCCAGACCACACCGTTTTGATTAATCGTCAAGACCGCCGTGGCTCAATGATTCTGCCAGGTCAAAGCATGTTTATTTTGGAAACAGAGCCCGCTGGTTACATCATCTACGCTGCCAATCAAGCTGAAAAAGCGGCCAATATCACATTGGTTGATGTGCGTGCTGTCGGCGCCTTTGGTCGTTTAACGATTGCAGGTAACGAAGCAGATGTTGATGAAGCAGCTGCTGCGGCAATCGCAGCGATTGAGCGTCCATCCGTAACCTAGAGGTTGATATGAATCGACAGCAGCTTCTAAGTGACCTCAATAGCTACCGTGCAAACAATATGTACGAGTCAGCTTATCGCGAGCAAATGATTCGCTTTATCGAAACAAACCCCAACTGTTTCGAACGCGGCAATCTGCATGGTCATATGACAGGTTCCGCCTGGGTAATTAATCCTGCACGCACGCACGTGATGCTAATGCACCACAAAAAACTCAACCGCTGGTTTCAACCCGGTGGTCATGCTGACGGTGAGCACAATTTATTAGAAGTGGCCTATCGAGAAGCGCTAGAAGAGACCGGCCTTTCAGAGAACGATATCAAAGCAGTCAGCTCAGATATCTTTGATATTGATATTCACCGCATCCCTGCTCGACCTAATGAGCCAGAACATGCCCATTATGATATTCGCTACTTATTTGAAGCGAATGATCAAATTGAGCCGCCTGGTAATGACGAATCACACCAAGTCGGCTGGGTAGCGTTAGATGAAGTAAAGGCGTTTAACAACAACCTATCAATGCGTCGAATGCTCGATAAGATTCGATAAGCGCTTATTTAACAGCTTTTAGCTTCGCCATTTTTTCACGATCATCAAAGACTTCTGGGAAGTCACGCATCAACTCTTCACGAATATTAATCTCGTGTGAGATCGAGAAGTCCAAAAACTCTTTTGCCACTAAAGACAGCTCTTTACCTTTTGGATAGACAATGAACCACTGGCGCATAATCGGGAAATTCTCGACATCCAACAGTTCAATTGGCCCGAACGACCTTCCAAACGCAAGGTATGCAACGACAAGATGGCTAATCCCAAACCGCCATAAACAGCGTGTTTAATCGCCTCGTTACTTCCAAGCTCCATACGCACATTCGGACGCAATCCTCGCTCTTCAAACATACGTAACGTCGCATCACGAATGCCTGAGCCTGGTTCACGCATGATCAGAGGCTGCTCAGCCAACTCTTCCAATGTAATGTTTTTACGACCCACCAGTGGATGGTTCTTAGGCGCCATCACTACCAATGGGTTTGGCGAGAAAGGATGCACCACAAGATCAGTCGCATCGGCCGGTGCCTGACCAATAATGTAAAGATCATCTTCGTTATGAGAGATGCGATCTAGAATGCGATCACGGTTTGATACCTTCAGCGCAACCTCAACACCTGGGTATTGATCACTGAACAAACCAAGAAGCTCAGGGGCAAAATACTTAGCCGTGGTAATGACACCCAAACGAATACGACCACGCTTGATGCCCTTAAGATCGGAGACTGCCATCTCGACATTAGATAGCGTGTCGAAAATCGTTCTCACAGAGGCATACAAAACTTCGCCAGCTTCAGTTGGCTTAACCTTTCGACCCACTTGTTCGAACAAGGGCATACCAATCGCATCAGACAGCTTTTTAGTCTGCATAGAGACGGTTGGCTGAGTTAAGAAAAGCTCTTCTGCTGCCCGGGTATAACTACCTAAGCGAACAATGGCCTCAAAAATCTGAAATTGACGCAAAGTGGCATGGCGAATAATAAATTCAGGTATCGCCGCCGGTGGCGTGTAGGAGTTGCTCGTGTGCATCGTAAAACCTTTATATGTGCGTCGTGAAACATTTATAAATGATTATTTAATCAGGCCAAACCCTCTTTCCGCGAGGTAAAGACTGAATAACTTCTCGAGTCGCTTGTTTCGTCTGAGGCGAGCCGGTCTTTACTGCTGTTGATGCCTTTTTAGCAACCTTCTTAGCGGCTTTTTTCGTAGGAGCCTTCTTACTGGCCGGCTGTGTTGGCGACTCCTTGATGGTGTTCAATGATGCCAATAATGCATTTTCTTGTTTTTTCTTATTAGCCATTTAACTTCTCCGTTAGTGCTCTTAGCACTGCTTGTATTTCATCGGCAGCAGGTTTATTGACCTTTCCGCCTTCAAAGACACTTTTTCCTTGTAGAACCATCTGACGAAAAGCCATACGGCGCCTGATAGAGACATCTAAGCAATCTAGTGATAAATGCTCTAGCGCATCGAGAACTTGTGCCGATAGTCGCGTACGTGGCTCAAGTTGATTGACCAACAAAGTGGTTTTGAGCTTTGGGTTCACCACTTTCGCTTGGTCAACATAATGCTTTGCTGAAACCGTGGCCCAAAGATCTAGTGGAGACGGTAACACCGGAATGACAAAACAATCCGATGATTCCATCGCTCGTTGTGTCTCGACAGCCTCCATTGATGGCGGGCAATCGATCACACAGTGATCATATTGAGATTGAATGAGACTAATGTCTTCATCCTCATTAAAACTCCACACCTCGACAGGCGTTGAGTCACCAGCGATCTCTTTCCAATGGGTCGAGGAGCGCTGTGGGTCTGCATCAATAATAACGACACGACCCTTTTTCGATAATGCGGCAGCAAGATTTATGGATAGCGTTGTTTTTCCAACACCACCTTTACTGCTTCCGACACCTAAACGCATGGCTTAGTTCGCTTTAGCGAGTAGATTATCGAGATCATCTGCAAAGGTTTTGAGATTCTCCGCCAACGTCTCTTCACCCTCATTCGAGTGGATAGTGACATTCACGTAATCTTTACCAAAACCCATGTCAGGGTAAAACTCTGCTTTTTCAGACAGCTTCGCAGCATCATCCAGAAAGTCGCGTAATTGATCGTAGTTATCAAAAAGATACTTTCTTTCTAAACGCTCGGGCTTGCCGCGCAGTTTCCATTCATCAGATACCATCTTCCATCTCCGTTGTTACTTCGGTTATGTGTCGTGTTATGGCACATCGATTGAGGTCACTGGAAGCTTCGCGATACTGCGTGCGAAGCTCCCAGCAATTAGTGCTTACGCATTAATCCTCAAGAGCAAGAATTACTCAGCAGAACCTGCTGGCAATACTGGCTCAACCTCACGGTGAGGACGTGCGATGATGTGTGCAGCAACAAGACCGTCACCTACACGCTCACATGCATCAGCGCCTGCGCGAACTGCAGCGTTAACTGCACCGGTTTCGCCACGTACTAAAACAGTAACGTAACCGCCGCCTACAAACTCACGACCAATCAATCGAACTTCTGCTGCTTTTGTCATCGCATCAGCTGCTTCAATTGCTGGAACCAAACCACGGGTCTCGATCATACCCAGTGCAATACCGTAATCATTTGACATTGTCATTCTCCAATTTAGTCAAAAAAATAGTCGCTTCGAGAATTCTCGATTAACCAATTAACGTGCAGCTATTACCGGTTCAACTTCCCGGTGTGGACGCGCAATGATGTGCGCTGCTACCAATCCATCACCAACGCGCTCACACGCGTCAGCACCCGCTCGTACTGCTGCATTAACTGCACCAGTTTCACCTCTCACCAGGACGGTCACATAACCGCCACCGACGAATTCACGTCCAACCAAGCGCACCTCTGCAGCCTTAGTCATCGCGTCGGCAGCCTCGATGGCTGGAACCAAGCCGCGTGTCTCGATCATGCCTAGTGCAATACCGTAGTTATCATTTGCCATCGTTATCTCCTGTGATACTTCCGTCTAAAGACACCATTACTAAACAGCGACTTATGCCCCTGTCTCTTCCAGCGGTGTCCACTGGTCGATAATTCCTAAAATTGCGAGGTCGGTTAGAACCTCTGGATCACCCACTCCAAATCGAGCAGCTGTTCCGGTTGCTAAGAAAACGTAGTCACCTGGCTTTGCCCCTACTGGGTCGCTAGCAACTTGGCGCTTTCCTGCCTCATCTCGCACAATGCGAAATGTCGAATGCTTTAGTCCCTCAACACGTGAGGTACAGGTCAACGATCCTTCAACCTGTAAAACAACCATCGGATTAGGCCTCGCCTTCCGGTGGCCATTTGTCGATGATGCCGACAATGGTCAGATCACTTGGATAGCCCTTACTTCCTGCTGCCTCACGCGCAGCTGAACTACCGACACAAATCACCCAGTCTTCAGGTTTTGCGCCAACCGCATCAACAGCTACTGCAAGTGAGCTACCGTCTTTAACCACCTGAAGGTGCTTGTGCTCCATCTCAGCAATACGATTGGTTGAAACCAACGGTCTTACTACCTGACAGATTTTCATTAGTGACCCCCTACCAATTGAGCGTCTGCGGTACAACCAAACACATCGAGTGCACCACCTTTGTGAAGATCACGAGCAACTTGCATCACATGCAGTAATCCGCGATCTACTAAATCTTTGTAACGTTGCTTCAGCGCACCAGTCACTCGCGCGCAATGCTGCTGAGCACGATCTCGAGCACCTGGCACTTGGCCGTGGTAATCGAATCGAATGACGAATGGAATTGGCAAACCATGTGCCACATTCAATCCGCTAAAAATCTTTACGCCGACATCCAAGTCCGCCGTTGCTTCTTCAACCGTATCGAGATACGAGAAGTACATCAGGTTACGAAGCTGAACTTCCTCGAAACCAACGCCAGCACCGATAAAGCGCTCTGCATGACCAATATCTGGATAGTGGCCGCCGTGCTGCTGCTTCACGTAAGCAATTTGTGAAAAGTTGTTTTCAATAAGGCGTGCTACAAATTGCTGCATACCTGACTGAACTGTTTCATTGCACTCAGTGATCGCCGCGTTAATGGCATCGATCGCCTGACTTGCATTTGCACCGGCCGTTTCTTCGTAGAGTGACAAGGTGTCAATCGAACGATCTAAATCGATATTGCCGTTCTGATCTGGCACATGAATGCGCAATGCATCCGTATCGGTATCCACGCCCATTAACAACAAATCGATGGATGCACCACAGCAGAAACTTGACTCAATAGCTTCGCGGAAACTTTCCAAACGCTGCAAGCCCGCTTTTGCCGCAACATCGGTATCTGAACCATGCGCAGCACAACCCTGGTGCAATGGATCAACAGAACTAAAGTGATACGCAACCACCTTTAGGTAATGTGTTGGCTCGTCAGCTGCATTAGGTTTCGCTTCACGATGACGCAGCATTTCAACTTTGGTCCATTTTTGAATGCTGTCTTCAACATCAAAAGTCGCACCCGCATATGACTTACGGCGCACAGCAGACTGTGGCAAACGTAAAACATAACGAATCACATGCGCTAAGCGACCATCTGCACAAGGTGTTACATCCAAGGTATGGAAACCACAGCTCTGCAAGAAAGCATCAAAGTCATCGTCATCGCTTGAAGCCAATGGGTTCTGCGAATAGAAGTCATCGCAATA
This sequence comes from Gammaproteobacteria bacterium, assembly GCA_038146785.1. Classification (GTDB taxonomy): domain Bacteria; phylum Pseudomonadota; class Gammaproteobacteria; order Chromatiales; family Chromatiaceae; genus VMDJ01. The sequence continues at coordinate 78,070 of JAYQSI010000002.1, read as the reverse complement.
ACGGCGATAGGTCTCAAACACAGCCCAGGCAAACAAACGACGCATATCAAGCTGATCTACCCATGCATCTTCGAGCGCGTCAGCTGGCAATTCAAAACCAAGCTCAGCACGCGCAATGCGTTGTGCTTGTGCAACGAAATCAGACTCATGTTGCAAAGCAGAGATACGCTTTAGCGTAGGAACGATTTCATCAAATGATGACTTAACCTGCTGCTCGTAATCCGCCAAGCGCGCGTTGTCACGATCACGAACTAAGGCATGCATAGCCCCTGCTCCGCTACCGCGACGACGAGACACAGATGCAGTCGCACTAGGACGACGACTTGGCGCCCTATTGACTGTGTTCTGTCTTGATGGAATCGAACGTAACATCGTTAACTCTTGCTAGCGGAATTACCCGCGTGCACCACCTGAATACGTAATTAATGAACCCTGCTCAGTATTACCGCTACTACCGGTTACCTTGCTCACTGGCTGAGGTGTCTCAGCAGGCTCTTTTGCACGCGCACCCATTGCACCCATAGGCACAGGTCCACGTAATGTTTCATTGCGAACAGTTGATGACTTACCTTCTGTACCGGTTACACGATCATTACGACCCCAGTCATCACCTGTAATCTTTAAGCCTGCATTCTGACCTTCGCCAGTAATGCGACCTTTCTCACGACCTTGAATCATTACAGGCTCATCACCCATAACTGGCTCAGCTGGTCGAGCTGTTTTCTTACCAAAGCGCGCATCTTCAGTGCCAGTTACCTTGCCATCAGCCATGCCGAATGGACCGGTAATATTTCCGCGCTCGTAACGAGAACCCGTTACATGATCTGAATCAGCTTGAATGATCGAAGCGTGAACCGGTGAAGATTCAATACTAAAGTCACCTTCAGTCGCTGCTGGCGCTGGTGTTCCACACGCTGCCGCAGCTTGATCATCACCTACATAAGGTGTGCCGCTGATTGTTTCGCATGCACCCTTAGCAGCACCTGTCATCACACCACCAATACCTGGTTGAATACCGGTCATTACCGAACCCATACGACGCTCACTTGGTGCCATACGCGCTTTAGCTGCTTTCGAAGAAGGCTCTTCACAATAAGTTGCGTATTGCTCACGTGATGCGTAAGGCGTTCCAGTCACCGAGGTACATGTACCTGGCTCATCACCGGTAACACGCATTGAACGACCGGTCATCGTGCCGCTTACTGGACGACCACCCATGGTGTTGCTTACGCCTACTTTACGATCGGTGCGCTCTGGCTTAGCTGAACAAAAGCCTGAGTACTGTTCTTCACCGATGTAGTCATCACCAGTAACATTTTTACAGCTACCAGCCTCATCACCGGTCATACGCTCTCGGCGACCAACCATCGTGCCGGTAACGCTACCGCCACGTAAGGTATTACTCATACCAACTTTCGATGGCGCTAATGATCCATCTTCAATGTTGGTGTATTGCGTACCTGTTAAAGCACGGTTAGAACCCGATTCATTACCGGTTACGCGCTCTGAACGACCAGGATTACTACCTGATACTGACTTACCCTTTCGAGTTTCATCCATTAAGGTACGACGACCTGATTTTTCAAGGTCTGTGCCACAGTGCATTTTCATCTGACCAGCACTCGCATACTGAGCGCCTGTTACACGCTGACATGTGCCTGGCTCATCACCAGTGACTTTTGATGCGCGACCAACCTTATTGCCAGTTACGCTATTGCCACCACTTGTGGTGGTCTTACCCGTGCGACGTACACCTTTTGCGGGATCTGTTTGACAGAACTCGCGGAATACATCAGCACCCATATATTCGGTACCTGTGATTGCGCGGCAAGTGCTTGCCTCATCACCAGTTACATCTTTATCGCGACCTACCATCGTGCCGGTTACCGTTTGACCATGTGTGGTCTCACTCGCACCAACCTTCCAAGTCGCATCTTGAGCGCCTGCATCAGTCATTTCATTCGCCTTACGACGACGACCTGTAGGAGCAGACTTCTTTTGACCTGCAGAACCACGCTTACTACGTGACTCACGCAATGCTTGTGCTAGCTCACGACCCGAAAGTTGTGGATTTGCTGCACGTGCAGTCTGAGCTTCACTCATGCCTGTTTGGCTAATGCCTGCCTTACCGCGAGTCGATAACGCCTTACGACGCGCTAACGATGCCGCTTTACCAGGATTAGCTTGAGCAGATCGACGAGTAGAACGCTTGCGTGAACGTGCTGGCTTTGAAGTCATTTGTGCTTTGCACTCTTCCTTCTTACCACCGCAGCCACAACCGCAGCCCTCTTCACTATGAGCATGCTCAGAAGTGGCAACAGGCGTTGCTACTTTTGATTTATGTACATCAGCTGCTGTACGAGAGCGGCCTTCACCAGACATTGCTGATTTGCCACCTTGAGACAGCGCTTTACGACGCGCCAGCGAGGCTTGACGAACGCTACCAGAAGCAGAAGAAGTAGACGCAGAACCACTTGCCGCAGCGTGCGGGGTAGCTGCAGCTCGAGGAGCTGACGAAGGTCGTTGAGCAGAGGCCGTAGCTACAGCGGCTTTACCGCTAGACGACATCGCTTTACGTCTTGCCAATGCAAGTTCGCGTCCACTTAAATTTGAATTCGCACCTTGTGCCATTTTCTTACCTGCTTTCGATATGCATTATTCGTTGACCCACCTCACTGACGGGTCGCCACTACACAGAATCAATCGTTGATTAACGACCTTCGTGTACTACAAAGCACACGCCCTGACTCTGGGTGTAGTTGTCGTAGCCGATCAGACGCACATGGTGGTCTGGGTAAGCACGACGGCAAGCTTCGATTTCAGCTGAAACTGCATTTAGATCCTTCTCACCGAAGAAAGGCAGTTTCCACATAGTCCAGTAGTGGTTTGACGACTGTGATGGATGCTCGTGCTCGATCGCAGGAGTCCAACCTTGAGCAATCAAGTACTCAATCTGGTCGTAAACTTCATCTTGAGTAAGCTTTGGCAAAAAGCCGAAAGTCTCGAGAGTATTAGCTGTCTGGTAATCACCAATTTCGTGGCCGTTAGACATAATCTTTTCCTCTTTATTTAACTATTAACGTTTAAACAATCGACAAACGATTACTTAACGTCCAACTTATCAACGGTATCGAATTCGAACTTGATCTCTTTCCAAGTTTCCATTGCGATAGCAAGTTCTGGGCTGTTCTTAGCTGCTGCAGTAAGGATGTCCTTACCTTCACGCTCAAGCTCACGGCCTTCGTTACGTGCTTTAACACAAGCTTCCAATGCAACACGGTTAGCCGCTGCACCTGCTGCGTTGCCCCATGGGTGACCCTGAGTACCACCACCGAACTGCAAACATGCATCGTCACCAAAGATGGTTACGAGAGCTGGCATGTGCCAAATGTGGATACCACCAGAAGCTACTGCGAATACGCCTGGCATTGAGCCCCAGTCTTGATCGAAGAACACACCACGTGAACGGTCTTCAGGAACGAATGACTCACGCAACTGATCTACGAAACCGAGTGTTGATTGACGGTCACCTTCCAACTTACCTACGACGGTACCGGTGTGAAGCTGGTCACCACCTGATAGACGTAGACACTTAGCAAGTACGCGGAAGTGAATACCGTGAGCTGGGTGACGGTCGATTACAGCGTGCATCGCACGGTGAATGTGCAACAACATGCCATTCTTACGACACCAGTTAGCCAAACCTGTGTTAGCAGTGAAACCACCTGTTAAGAAGTCGTGCATGATGATTGGCATACCCAACTCTTTCGCGTACTCAGCACGCTCATACATTTCTTCAGGAGTTGCTGCAGTTACGTTCAGGTAGTGACCTTTACGCTCGCCAGTTTCAGCTTCTGCTTTATGAATAGCTTCTGCAACGAAGTCCCAACGATCACGCCAGCGCATGAATGGCTGCGAGTTGATGTTCTCGTCGTCTTTGGTCAAGTCCAAACCGCCGCGCAAACATTCGTATACCGCACGACCATAGTTCTTAGCTGACAAGCCCAACTTAGGCTTGATGGTACAACCCAACAAAGGACGACCATATTTATTCAAGCGATCACGCTCAACTTGGATACCTGCTGGTGGACCACCACAAGTCTTGATGAATGCGATTGGGAAACGGATGTCTTCAAGACGCAAATGACGCAATGCCTTGAAACCGAAAACGTTACCAACCAAAGAGGTCAACACGTTAACAACAGAACCTTCTTCGAAAAGATCTAGTGGGTATGCGATGAATGCGTAGAAAGCGTTGTCGTCACCAGGTACATCTTCGATGCGGTAACAACGACCCTTGTAGAATTCCATATCGGTCAACAGTTCTGACCATACGGTAGACCATGTACCTGTTGATGATTCTGCCGCAACAGCTGCTGCAACTTCTTCTTTCGGTACACCTGGCTGACCGGTACACTTAAAACACGCAAGTAAGTCGGTATCCAACGGAACGTAATCCGGGGTCCAATACATGTCGCGATATTCTTTTACGCCTGCATCATATGCTTTTGAGGCCATCTTCAACTCCTGTGCTATGTGGTGACGATGAATAAATTTCGTAACTCGCCATTGGCATGAAGAATAGGAAGAGCTCTAGTTGCGATACCAATAAATCCTCTCTTGCAACTTCATAGACGCCTCTCTATGCATTCGAAGAAATCTATGCACCAACGTAAAATCAAGGACTTAAGTGCTATTTATCTTTGAGAAAGCACTTAGTGATAAATAAAGATCTATGTGACTGATAGAGCAATCAAATATCAAAAGTGCTTTTTTTGTGTGTCACACTTGCCGCATAGACTAATAACAATGAAGAAATCCTATGAGCGACTCTGATCTAAAGTTTGACGACGATAAAAAAGGCACCATCAAGGCACGCTGGGAAGAGCAATTCGACCAAATCGCCACGCCTTTTGAGCAATTCGTAAAGCAAGAAACCACCTCAGGCTTTGTTCTGATGGCAGCTGCCCTCGTGGCACTGATCATGGCGAATACCGCTCTCGGCCCCTACTACGAGCACATGCTTCATATAGAAGGTGGTTTTGCGATTGGCGAGTTCGGCATGACCAAAACCCTGCATCATTGGATCAATGATGGCTTGATGACTCTCTTCTTCTTAGTCGTTGGCCTAGAACTTAAACGCGAATTCTTAGTTGGCGAGCTTGCTGACCCACAAGCCGCCGCATTACCCATCGTTGCAGCGATTGGCGGTATGGCTATCCCAGCATTGACCTTTGCTTTCTTAGTTGACGATCCAACCAACCTTCGCGGTTGGGGCATCCCAATGGCAACCGACATCGCCTTTGCATCTAGGCGTTATTGCGTTACTGGCAGGTCGTGTACCGAAAGCACTGATTACCTTCTTAGTCGCCCTTGCGATCGTCGACGATCTCGGTGCTGTATTAGTGATCGCGATTTTCTATACCGAAAACTTACAGATGCTTTACTTGGTGATTGGCGCCGTTGTTGTCGGCTTACTGATTGCGATGAACTTCTTTGGCATTCGTAAACCACAACCTTACTTTGTTGTCGGCTTACTACTTTGGTTAGCCTTATTACAATCAGGCGTACACGCCACTCTGGCCGGTGTAATCACTGCTTTTGCGATACCGACTAAGCCACGTTTCGAACCCGTCTCGTTTTCACGTCGCATGCGCGAATTACTTTATCGCTTTGATGAAACCTATGAAGAAGGTGACAGCATCTTAAAGAATGAAAAAATGGTCGCCGTGGTACAAACGTTCGAAACAGGTATTCACGGTGTACAAACACCACTACAACGCTTAGAGCATTCGATGCACGTTTGGGTAGCTTTGATCATCTTGCCAATCTTTGCGCTATTTAACGCAGGTGTTGTCATTCAGTTCGACAACTTCCTCAGCAGCCTAGCCCACCCTGTCACCATTGGTATCGCTGCAGGTTTGTTGTTCGGTAAGTTTGTTGGCATCACAGGAGCCGCGATCATCGCAGTAAAGATGGGATTCGCTAAGTTACCTACCGGTGTAAATATGAAACACATTGCTGGCGCATCTTTACTCGGCGGTATTGGTTTTACCATGTCGATCTTTATCGCAGACCTTGCGTACCTTGGTCATCCAGAACTGATCACGCAAGCCAAACTTGGCATCATTGGCGCATCCGTGATTGCGGGTATTGCAGGAACCTTAGTGCTACTTCAAGCCACTAAAAAATAATCTCTCAAGGGCAGTTAACACTGCCCTTTTTTATTTCAGCGCATTCAGCACATTCTGCAAAATGATTGGCTGTGCTTTTTCATTTGGATGAATACCATCATCAAGAAACAGGGACTGATCTTCAGCAACACCCTCAAGCAAAAAAGGGACTAATACCGCATCCTCAGAATCAGCCACTTTCTTATATAGGCCTGCAAAACGTCGACTGTAAAAAGGACCATAATTCGGTGGGATCTGCATACCTGCTAACACTGCCTTGGCGTTACTCTGCGAAACTAAGCGGACCATCTGGCGCAAATTCTCTTCGGTTTTTTTCAAATTAAAACCACGCAGGCCATCATTACCACCAAGCTCGATGATCACCAACGAAGGCGCATACTCTTTGATTAAGGTTGGTAAGCGCTCCACGCCACCAAAAGTGGTATCACCTGAAATACTCGCATTAACGACTTGGACGTTAGGATCGGTAGAAGCCATGTGCTTTCTAAGCAAAGCCACCCAGCCCGCCTCTTCAGCGATACCATAGGCGGAACTTAAGCTGTCACCAACGACTAACCAGGTAGAGGCTTTCACTGCACCTACCTGGAACATACACAACAGAATGAATAGCACTAACTTCGCCATAACCGCTCAATCGCTTGATAAACACTTCATCACACCCAGTGGTGACACACTCGACATCCTGCAGGGAGTCGATTTGCAGGTCAAACACGGTGAAGCTGTGGCTATTGTGGGTGAATCAGGCTCTGGAAAAACCACACTACTGAGTTTACTTGCTGGCCTTGATCAACCCAGCGCAGGTGCCATTAGCTTATTGGGTAACGCATTAGACGGTCTAGACGAAGAAGACCTTGCCGCACTTCGCCGAAAAGACATTGGTTTTGTCTTTCAGCAATTTCATCTCGTACCTGGCATGAGCGCACTCGAAAATGTGCGACTACCTCTGGAAATCGCCAAAGCCACCAACCCCGATCAAACTGCCAAGGCAGCCTTAGCTTCAGTGGGTTTAGCGAACAAACTTGATAACAAGCCCAACCAACTCTCAGGTGGTGAACAACAACGTGTGGCTATCGCACGGGCTTTCGCTACTCAACCCAAAGTGCTGTTCGCAGATGAACCCACCGGCAATCTGGATAATAAAACCGGCGCCTTAATTGAAGATCTGCTGTTCGATTTACGCCAGCAGCATGACACCACGCTGCTATTAATCACACACGATGCCACCTTGGCTGAACGATGTGATCGAACACTTACTCTCGTCAACGGCCGTTTCGTATGAGTCGGTATTGGCGACTGTATTTCGCCGCCCTACTGGTTGCGGTGACAGCATTAAGCACCGTTGGTTTTCTCACCAACCGCGTTGCTCAGAGTCTAACGTTAGAAAAATCATCCGCGCTTGCCGCTGATCTGGTACTTGAGCGAACAGAAGCCATCCCTAACGAATGGCGTGAACGCGCAGAACAACAAGGCCTACGTACTGCACTTATCACAGAATTCCCAAGCGTCATTTTTATTGGTGACGACACTCAACTTGTTCAAGTTAAAGGAGTTAGCGATAACTATCCGCTTCGCGGTCAATTGCAATGGCGTGGTGACGATCTTTATACACAGCCACCCATAGCTGGCCAGGTTATTCTCGCGCCAGAATTAGAGTCATTAGTACAACAACAAGACATCTCTCTTGGTGAATTAACTCTCAAACCCAGCGGCTACATTGTTGATGAACCCGATGTCGGCATGAATTTCTTTCGACTCGCGCCAAAAGTCATCGCACATCATGAAGATGTTCTTAATAGCGGACTGATAGGTCCTGCCAGTCGTGTGAAATATCGACTGCTACTGGCAGGCAATCCACAACAACTCAATACCTATCGCAAAACACTCACGCCTGCGTTAGAAAAAAATGACAGTTGGCTTGAGCCCACCGATGGCCGCCCAGAATTACAAACCGCTATTCAACGTGGCGAGAAGTTCATCAATCTCTCTGCGCTTTCAGCAAGCATCGTTGGCGGTGTCGCCATCATCTTGGCGCTACAGCTCATCCTCAGTGAATCGCTCTATGCCGCTGCCATCTTTAGAGCGCTTGGCATGTCATCGCAACAAGTTCTTTGGCGCTACCTGCGCAAACTATTAGGCATCACATTATTCGCCACATTAAGCGGCATCCTGATTGGCTACGGTTTGCAATGGTCGGCCGTTCAGCTCGCTAGTGATTGGATAGGTAACAGCTTGCCTGCAGCAGAATGGACACCGGCAATCCCCAGCATCATCCATGCCCTGATTTTATCTATTGGTCTATCACTACCTGGCTTATGGGCAATCCGTTCAGTCTCGCCTAATCGTTTATTACGCAACGAATCACGCGGCACGAATCGCTCGCAATGGTTACTCGGCGGCTCAGTCTTTATCACCTATGCCCTACTGGTGGCTTACCAAGCAGAAGACATCAGCTTAGCCGGCATACTGCTCGGCGCTTTAATTGCTATCACCCTTGGCCTGATGGTTATCCTGCGTCTTTTCCAAGCACTTGTTCAGCGCATTAAGCTTCATGGCGCGGTCGGCTTTGGTTTAGGTGCTATTAAACGTCGCCCCGGCATTGTGATGGTCCAAATCAGCGGCCTGTCGATCGCCTTATGTATGTTGCTGATACTCAATTATCTTCGCACCGATCTTTATCAACTGTGGTCAACCAGTTTGCCAACAAACACTCCAAATCATTTTTTATTGAATGTATTACCCACCGAAAAAGATCGACTGATAAAACAGCTCCAACAAAACAACATTGCGGCGAATAACTTCTTTGCCACAACGCGCGCTCGACTCAGTGCAATTAATGGTCAAGCCATCAATCTCGATCAATTTGATACCGACCGAGGTAAACGACTCGCCTCACGTGAATACAGCTTAGGCTTCCACAATCAATTTCAGAATGACAATCGCATCATTGCAGGCAATGCATGGAGCAATGATCAAAAAGGCTTTTCGGTTGAACAAGGTCTAGCGCAATCACTCAATCTCAAACTGGGTGATGAACTCACCTTTCGAGCTGGCGCGATTAATGTCAGCGCACCCATCCTGAGTATCCGCTCGGTCAAATGGGACTCATTTAATGTGAACTTTTTTGTCCAAGGTACCGAAAATCTCACCAACGAAGTACCACATGCTTTTATCAGTAGTGTTTACATAGCCCCGGATAAAACCGGCACGCTACAAAAGCTCTTACGCGACTATCCAAGCGTGTCATCCATCAATCTCACACCACTTATAGATAAAGTAAAAGGTGTACTCGATCGCGGTCTGCGCGCTGTTCAAGGTGTGTTTAGTTTCACACTGATTGCTGCCATCGTCTTACTACTCGTCAGTATCGAAACCGCTCGTCGTCAACGCGCAAAAGAAGTCGCGACATTGCGCACTCTAGGTGCATCAAAGCGCTTTATTGTGAACGCAACGCTCACTGAATTTGCTTTTATTGGTAGCGCCGTCGGCTTACTTGCAGCTTCACTGGCACATATTGCCGCCACCCTGATAGCTCAGCGACTGTTTGGCTTAACACTGGGCATCCCTTTCAGCACATGGGTCATCAGCGTCGCTATTGGTACGTCTCTTTTGTTAGTGATTGGCTGGTTAAGTGAACGCCGCTTATTGCAGCAACCACCCACGCAGCAATTTAGAAGTTAAGCCGTTAATGCCTGCGCAATAGCTGTGCCGCTTTGCCAAGCCGACTCAACACGCGCACCCAAACACCAATCACCACCTAAATACAGTGATTGAGTCTCATCGACCAAGTAAGGCACACCCAAGGGATTCACGATTCGAGCATATAGCCAACTATGAAAAGCTGAGTGCAACATATCCGCCGGATCTAAAGACAAGGCCTCACAGAGCAGCACTTGCATCTCTTGCTCACTCTTTGCCTTATCTTGATTAACCCGTGCAGCACTCCATTCAACACTTGCCTGCGCTAACCACGCATCGACAGCATCTTCACGCCCCGGCTTACCACTGTTATACGCAATCCATGACAAATCACTCGCTGCATTTAAACGCGTTGCTTTATCAAGCTCTACCTGTGGCTTAAAGGCCGCCATCAACGTCATGCAGGGTGCAAACTCAAGCCCAGTGAGCTTGGCAGATAAAGGATGATCTTCACCAATAATCGGCGCCACCTGCGGAAACGGCACCGTCATCACTACGCGCTTTGCTTTCCAGCTTTTATCTTCAGTTGTTGCAAGCCAGTAATCACCTTGAAGCTCAAGTTTCTCAACGCGCTCGCTTTGATGAATCGTTAAGCCTTCAGCTAAGGCTTTAGGAATACTCGACATACCCGGAACACCCGCATAAGCACCGGGCTTACCTGCATCAGCCCACAACACGGCGCTATCACTGATCTCATTGAGTGCTTGCTGAAAGCCCGCATCACGCGCGGTCACATATTGCGCACCGTGATCGAAACGAATGGTCTGACCATTGATATCAGCACGACGTGTCGCCATGCGCCCACCAATACCACGACCTTTATCGAGCACCACAACATCAAGACCCTGACGCATGCAGCTGACGTGCACACGAAATGCCCGTCATACCAGCGCCAATCACCAGTACATCCAGCATTTAGTGTTGCCTTTCTTTACTTTCAGTCAAAGAGGCATAGATAGTCTGAGCTACACAGGCTTTGTAATCCCAGTACGCTAAACCTTCAGCCGAACTGGCATCAAAACCCCAGATTTGTTTTACATAGCCATTCACCAAGAAAAAGCTATCGCACGCTTCATTCCAGATGGGGATATCTAACAACTTCACATTCGATCGACTTAACGGCAACAAATCACCCTTCACTGAATCGTTATAGTTTTTCGCTTGCGCCAAGGCATACTCAAAAAACGCTTCTGGTGCAAGATCGTCTGCGCAATGTTCAATCAACTGATGCTGATAACCTAGGTATTGCTCCATGTATAGCATTCGGACCAACACCCATACCCATCATCGCGATCTGCAGAGGCTGCAAAGTCGTGACTTCTTCAAGCTTGTTTTGGGTAAAGCCTCGGAAGAAGTGCCCAATCATCGGCGGCAAGGTATCGGTTAAATAAAAGTTCGTTTGTGTTGCAGCTAAAACATCGAGATGACCAAAGATCTGCATTTGCAAGACACCACATTGAAAAGAATTAACCAAAGAGCACTCTTCAAAACGCGCCGTTTGCTGACCCACCGCTTCTAAAAATGGAAAATACAGCTCATCAAATGCAGCCAAGTGATCAGCTTGCTTAACCCCAGCTCGCTTACCCTCAGGAAATAAATCAAAGTTACGAATTTGATAGAGCTGTGCGGTCTGATCTGAATTTTCTAATGGGATCTGCTCAAAGGTCACATCCGCACCCCACTTAAACATGAACTCACCAATCGGTAATTCATACCCTTCGTAAAAATCTTCTACCTGTTCATCAATCGGCACATCACGATTGGTCGGAATAGTTTGTGATACCGCTTGAATAACCGGCATGTAATCTTCTTCAGGTCGACGGGTACCAGCGTAAAAGCCAATCAAAGTGAAAAAGCCATGCAGCTGAGCTCGGCTCATGCCCATTGCATGCATCATATTGGCGGCGGCTGCAGAAGCTACCGGCAAACCGTCTAAATCGTGGTCAGTTAGCATCAATACGCTCTCTTAGTTCTGATTTGCGCATCATCCACAACTTCACATCGTTTTGACAGAACTTGTTCACCTGCACCACTTTTATTCTTAGACATTCGCCAAAAAACCGGCAACACCTAGTCGAGACAGGTTTTTTGTCACAACGTTTTTGCTAAAAGGTAATCAAAAGTTAAACAGGAGTTTTCACGATGAAAGCATATTTAATTGACCCCGAATCTCAATCCATCGAATTGATTGAGATCCAAAACCAAAATGATATTCAGGCGCAGATTGGTTACGACACTGTGATCTCAGATGAGCTAGGCGATGATCAGCACATTTTTTTCGATGAAGAGTGTTTCTTACGTCAAGCCAAAGGTCGTTTTCAGATCGATAAACTCGTCCCTATTTCTGGAAAAGCCATTGTCATGGGTAAAACTGGCGAAGACCTTAACGACGTATCGCTCGATGACTCTGCATTAGCCGCTCGTATTACATTCTCGTAAATCACATGTCAGGTAGAAAGGTCACCACCAGTCGCATCGGTCGCTTTGGCGTTCTCAGTAAACTTGCCGGCGGCATCGCCACAGGTGTAATGACCGAAGCGAGCAAGCAATGGGCAAGTGGCAACCGCCCTGCACTCAAAGACCTTGTTCTAACTCCGCGTAACCTAGAACGCATGGGTAAAACGCTTTCGGAACTGCGCGGCGCTGCAATGAAGCTTGGTCAGCTGTTATCTATGGATAGCGGTAATGTACTTCCACCCGAGCTTAGCGAGCTGCTCAGCTCATTGCGCTCAGATGCTACGCACCTACCATTAGGTGAAACTGCCAAAGTACTTAAAGCGAATTGGGGTGATAACTGGGATCAACAATTCCAACGCTTCAACTTCACTCCAGTGGCTGCTGCATCTATTGGTCAAGTGCATTACGCCGAGCTGAAAGATGGTCGTCGTGTGGCAGTAAAACTCCAGTACCCAGGCATTCGCAAAAGCATCGACAGTGACATTGATAATGTTGCGATGGTGCTCCGCTGGTCTGGTTTGCTGCCAGAGGGTTTAGATCTGACGCCACTTCTTGAGGAAGCGAAGCAGCAACTCCACACCGAAGCGGATTACCTGCTCGAAGCACAACACCTAAGAGATTACGCTGAGCGCACCAAAGAGATCGACTACTTGGAAGTGCCAGCGGTACTCGATGAGCTAACAACCGAACACGTACTGGTTATGGATTGGCTGGATGGCAAACCCATTGATGAGCTAGTCAACGAGCCCGCTGACTTACGCAATGAAATGGGCAACCGACTCCTAAGCTTAGCGGTCACCGAAGTATTTGAATGGGGAACCGCACAAACCGACCCCAACTTTGCTAACTATCTCTACGATGCAGATCGTCGTGTACTGCAGCTGCTCGACTTTGGCGCCACACGCGTGATCCCTCACGATCTTCAACAAGCGCTTAAACAGTTACTCACTGCTTGTTTAGACAATAATCAGCAAGACATCCATCACAGCGCCTGTCAGGTAGGTTATCTCGACACTACTGACCCAGAACCATACGCCCATGCGATCAATCAAATGATCGAATTGGCAACCTCACCACTGCGCATGGCAGATAACGTGAACTTCCGTCAGCTACAAATTGCAGATGAGCTCCAAGAGCTGGTGGTGGATCTTCGCTTAAAACAAAAGTTTTATCGCTTACCACCCACCGATGTGTTGTTCTTACACCGCAAGCTGGGCGGCCTGTATCTGACGCTGCAAAAGATCAATGCTGATTTACCGGTAAGACCTATCGTCAGCTCTTTTGCTAACGCTGCTTAGCCAACCAACGATCCAATTGATTCGCAAACGCCTGCTTATCGTTGGCATTAAGTGCAGCAGGCCCGCCTGATTGAATACCACTGCTACGCATGGTTTCCATAAAGTCACGGATGTTTAGACGACCTTTGATGTTTTCAGCGGTAAATAACTCGCCACGCGGACTAAGCGCTAAACCGCCTTTAGTGATGATTTCATCGGCCAAGGGAATATCACTGGTAATCACCAGATCACCTGCCGCACTTCGCTGAACGATCTCGTTATCTGCAACATCAAAACCTGATGGCACCTGAACACTTGAGATGTATTTTGAATGCGGTACTGATAACGCCTGATTAGCCACTAAGGTCAGCTGCGTTTGTGTACGTACAGCCGCTTTATAAAGCACCTCTTTAATGATCACTGGACACGCATCGGCATCCACCCAGATCTGCGCCATAGACTAGCCTGGAGGCCAAGTGAGTTGACGACCCGCCAACAAATGAAGATGCACGTGATACACCGTCTGACCACCATCACCATTACAGTTCATCACCGCACGGTAACCCGCTTCATCAAAACCGAGCTCTTTGGCTAATTTTGCTGCAGCGGAATATAAACGCCCCATGATCGCTTCGTTACTTTGATCCACATCATTGATCGTGGCGATATGTTGCTTAGGGATTAACAAATAATGATGTGGCGCTTGCGGATTAAGGTCACGAAAACCGATGACTAAATCATCTTCATAAACTTTGTCGGATGGAATATCACCGCTAACAATTTTGCAAAAAATACAGTCACTCATTGCGATTACCTATTTGTTAATTATTTTCTGCCTACCTGCAAATGCATGCGCCAACGTGCCGCTGTCGACATATTCCAGCTCGCCCCCAAGGGGTACACCATGCGCAATACGCGAGATATTTTCAACCACACCTTCTGCCATCTCACTGATGTAATGCGCGGTAGCTTCGCCTTCTACCGTGGTCGTCATCGCTAAGATCAATTCGTTGATCTCGCCGCTTTTCAAACGCTCACGCAATTGATCCAAACCAAGTTCTTTAGGCCCAATGCCATCGAGAGGTGATAAACGACCATTAAGCACGTAATACAAACCCCGAAAGTCAGTAGCTTGTTCAATCGCCATCACATCCATGGGGTTCTCAACCACGCATAAAGCACCATTAGCACGCTCAGGACGCGCGCAGAGTTTGCAGATTTCTTTTTCGGTGAGTGTTCGGCAGGTTTTGCAATGACCAATTTGTTCCATGGCATCGGCAAGCACAACCGATAAACGTCGACCGCCTTCACGGTTACGTTCTAACAAATGAAATGCCATGCGTTGCGCAGACTTTGGCCCAACACCGGGCAAACAACGCAGTGCATCGATCAGTTGCGACAGTAGCGAAGCGTCGCTCATTAGAAAGGTAACTTCATACCCGGTGGTAAGTTGATACCAGCGGTTACGCCAGCCATTTGTTCTTTGCTATGAGCTTCAAGCTTATGCACGGCATCATTCATTGCAGCGGCGACGAGATCTTCGAGCATCTCTTTATCATCAAGTACCGAGTCATCAATCTGCACGCGACGCACTTCGTGTTTACCGTTAAGCGTTACGCTAACTAAGCCACCACCTGACTCACCGGTGATCTCAGCTTTTGCGAGTTCTTCTTGCGCCTTCTGCAGATCAGCCTGCATCTTTTGCGCTTGTTTCATTAAGTTACCAATTCCACCTTTCATCTTTTACATCTCTCGGTTGGTTATTTCGGTTCGATGGCACGGATAGAACCCGCGACCACTTCGGCATCAAAGGTTTCTTGAAGACCACGCACAAACGGATCATTCAAGACATCATGTTCGGCTTGTTGTTGACGGTTCTCTGCCGCCACTTGCGCACGCTCAGCAGGTGTATCGCTCGCCTGCCCACTTTGCAGTTTTAATTTGAGGTTATTACCCGCAAATCGTTGCAGTGCTTCGAGCAAACGTTTTTCTGCAGCTGAACCCATCATACTGGCAAAGTTCTCAGCAACCGACAGGGTCAACAGGTTTCCGTCTTGAGCAACCGGCATACAGTTAGCAGCTAGCTGTGCTGCCATGCCGTTGATCTCGAGTCGCGGCAGAACTTTATGCCAGTCCATCAAATCAACGCTTGCTTGTGGTGACGCTTCAGCTGTTGGGGCCGGCACTGGCTCTTCTTTCGGTTGAACAGGCTTTGTGGCTTCGACAGATTTAGCGGCGACAGCTTGTGACTCTGGCGCGGGTTCTGACTTAGCGATCGATTGCGGTGCTGCAGGCTTTTTTACCGGGGCAGCTTTTGGCGTTGTCGCCTCACTCACTGCCCCTGGGCGAAAAGCCATCATCCTCAGCAGGACCATCTCAAAACCGCTTTGCATATCCGGCGCGAGCGTGATGTCACGCTGACCGACCAAGCCGATCTGGTAATACAGCTGAATATCTTCTGGCGTTAACTGATCTGCCAATGACTGCAAGGCACTGGCATCACCCCACCCTGACTGCCACGCATCTGGCGCATGTTTAAGCAGACTTAAACGATGCAACAAGGTCAGCAGGTCTTTTAACAAGGCTGAGAAATCGGGTGCCGCTTGCGCGAGTGCTTGAATCGATTGCACAACCGCATGGCCATCACCAGCATGCACATCAGCCAGCATCTTTGGCAGCTCATCGGCTGCAACCACGCCGAGCATGTCGCGTACAGGTTCGAGCTGCACCGTGCCACCGCCAAAAGCGATCGCTTGATCAAGCAAGCTAAGACCATCACGCATACTGCCATCTGCAGCACGCGCAATCAGATACAGCGCTTCTTTATCGGCTTGGATGTTCTCCGCACCTAAGATGTGTTCAAACTGTTTTTCGATTTGTTCAATGGGCAGACGGTTAAGACCAAACTGCAAACAACGCGACAACACAGTAACCGGTACTTTTTGTGGATCTGTGGTCGCAAGCAAAAACTTAACGTGTGGTGGTGGTTCTTCGAGCGTTTTTAACAGCGCGTTAAAGCTGTGGTTCGAGAACATGTGCACCTCGTCGATCAGGTACACCTTATAGCGACCACGCACTGGTGCGTACGGCACGTTATCGAGTAGCTCACGAGTGTCATCAACACCGGTTTTTGATGCTGCATCGACCTCGATCAAATCCACAAAGCGACCTTCATCGACCTCACGACACACACTGCACTCACCACACGGCTGTGAACCGACACCGGTTTCGCAGTTGAGTGATTTTGACAAGATACGCGCAATGGTGGTTTTGCCCACGCCACGGGTTCCGGTAAACAGATACGCGTGGTGCAAACGATCGTTATCCAGCGCATTACTCAGCGCACGAACAACGTGTTCTTGACCGACCAGTTCCGAGAAGGTTTTTGGACGCCAGCGACGCGCCAAGACCTGATAAGACATGTTGTGCCTTCTTATTATTAAAGTAAGAGCAGAGTCTACCTGAATCGGCTTTTGGAATGGAGCGGCGACCCTGCCAGCGATTCCCGGCGCACGAGTCAGCTGCTGTGGCTGCTCCCTTCCGGGCCTGACCAGATTCACAACCTATCGTCGCGGGAGACCAACAGGGTCACCATAGAAGCGGCGCATTATGCCAGAAGGACTAACGCTCGTCAGAGACGTTTAAAACTTGGGCACCGTCAGCAAGGGCTTGGCTTGATCAGATTCAACAAAATCGACAAAGGCCTGAGCGATGGGCGGCAAGCGCTTATTGCAGTGAACCACGTGCCAATGACGCAGAATCGGAAGGCCTTCTACATTTAATACGGCTAGGTGTTTGGATTCGAGCTCGAGCTCTAGGGTATGTATCGACACGATTCCCAAGCCCAGTCCTGCTTCAACCGAACTTTTAATCGCCGAATTCGATGTCATCTCCATGCCCGTTTTGAGCTTCATCCCCTGCTCACCAAAAAATCGCTCCATCGCAATTCGAGTACCCGAACCTTGTTCACGCACCACGAATGTCTCATTGGCAATCTCTTTAAGACTAATGGGCTTTTCGCGACCTACCCAGGGGTGATCCAGTGGCGCGATGACCACAAGCGGGTTGTCCATAAAGGGGGTGACGTGCAGCTCTATCTCTTCTGGCGGTTTACCCATAATGACCAGATCGGTCTCATTGTTAGCCAGCTGGTCGAGCAGACTCTTACGGTTAGTGACATCCAACGAGAATGAGGTGCCAGGTAAGCTTTTTGTGAATGCGCTTAATAAACGCGTCGCAAAGGAGTTGGCGGTACTTGCCACGCTGATACGCAAATGACCACCTTTCAGACCCTTTAAGGTCCGCAATCACATCATCGAGCTCATGCAGCTGCTGAGAGATTGAGCGCGCGTAGTTATAAACCTCTCGACCTGCTTCGGTCAGGTGCAAAGTTTTACCCACTTTTTCAAGCAAGGGTAATTCGGCAGCCTCTTCGAGCTGACGCACCTGCATGGAAACAGCCGGCTGGCTCAAATGCAGCTCTTCAGCAGCCTTGGTAAAGCTCAAATGGCGCGCAACGCACTCAAAAACGCTTAATTGTCGGAGGGTTAGATGCATAAGCTTTTATTTATGGAAATGATCAGAAATTCTGAATGTTAATTATATTGGCACTTCCCTATATTCGCAAAACCCAATGAATGACCCCTGTCATTCAGCAAGCCGTCACGAAGCTTGTTTAGGGACACAATTCTCAACCAATCGAGAGGTTTTAAGGCTATGGCCAAGAAATACGATGCGGGCGTTAAAGAGTACCGCGAAACATATTGGATGCCTGAATACACCCCAAAAGATACCGATATCTTGGCGTGTTTTAAGGTAACTCCTCAGCCAGGTGTACCACGTGAAGAAGTTGCTGCTGCGGTAGCTGCTGAATCATCAACCGGTACTTGGACCACAGTATGGACCGACCTGCTGACTGACTTGGATTACTACAAAGGTCGTGCATACGCGATCGAAGACGTACCAGGTGACGACACTTGTTTCTATGCATTCATCGCATACCCAATCGACCTTTTCGAAGAAGGCTCAGTTGTTAACGTTATGACCTCTTTGGTTGGTAACGTTTTCGGCTTTAAAGCTCTTCGTGCTCTTCGTCTTGAAGATATCCGTTTCCCAATCGCATACGTTATGACCTGTAATGGACCACCACAAGGTATCCAGGTAGAGCGTGACTTGTTGAACAAGTACGGTCGCCCACTGTTGGGTTGTACCATCAAGCCTAAGTTGGGCTTGTCTGCGAAGAACTACGGCCGTGCATGTTACGAAGGTCTTCGTGGCGGTCTGGACTTCACTAAGGACGACGAGAACGTTAACTCACAACCATTCATGCGTTGGAAGCATCGTTTCGACTTCTGTATGGAAGCGATCATTAAAGCAGAAGCTGAGACTGGTGAGCGTAAGGGTCACTACCTGAACGTTACCGCTCCTACTGCTGACGAAATGATGCGTCGTGCTGAGTACGCTAAAGAAATTGGCGCACCTATCATCATGCACGACTACATCACCGGCGGTTTCTCGGCTAACACCCAGCTGGCTCAGTGGTGTCAAGACAACGGTATGTTGTTGCACATCCACCGTGCGATGCACGCGGTACTCGACCGTAACCCACACCACGGTATCCACTTCCGCGTATTGACCAAGATCTTGCGTTTGTCAGGTGGTGACCACCTGCACTCAGGTACTGTTGTAGGTAAGTTGGAAGGCGACCGTGACGCAACTTTGGGCTGGATCGACATCATGCGTGACAGCTACATCAAAGAAGATCGTTCACGCGGTATTTTCTTCGACCAAGACTGGGGCGCAATGCCTGGCGTATTGCCAGTAGCATCTGGCGGTATCCACGTATGGCACATGCCTGCATTGGTAGCTATCTTCGGCGACGACTCTGTACTCCAGTTCGGTGGCGGTACGTTGGGTCACCCATGGGGTAACGCTGCAGGTGCAGCTGCTAACCGTGTTGCTGTTGAGGCTTGTGTGGAAGCACGCAACCAAGGCCGTGAAATCGAAAAAGAAGGTAAGGACATCCTTACTAACGCGGCTAAGAGCAGCCCAGAGCTGAAGACAGCGATGGAAACCTGGAAAGAAATCAAGTTCGAATTCGACACAGTCGACAAGCTGGACGTTTCTCACAAGTAATCGTCCTCGGTGACCTTCGGGTCACCGGTCGAACTATCGATAACGAATTAATTTAGAGGTATTTACCAATGAGTGAAATGCAGGACTACAAATCAAGTCTGTCAGATCCAGATGCGCAGAAGTTCGAGACCTTCTCTTACTTGCCATCTATGGACGCTGATCGTATCCGCAAGCAGATCGAGTTCATCGTATCTAAAGGCTGGAACCCATCTATCGAGCACACCGAGCCAGAAAATGCGTTCGGTGCGTACTGGTACATGTGGAAACTTCCAATGTTCGGTGAGTCGGATGTTGATGCGATCTTGGCAGAGTGTGAAGCTTGTCACAAAGCTCACCCTAATAACCACGTACGTCTGTTGGGCCTAGATAACTACGCTCAATGTGCTGGCGCATCGATGGTTATCTATCGCGGCGAAGGCTAATTATTCTTAATTAGTTAAGCATGGGCCCCGCCCCCCTTCTAGGGCGGCGGGGCTTTTCATTTAAAGCTTTTAGCCGCTAGCGCTCGTTCGAGCTTTATCGATTAATTGTTTTTAATTTCTCTAAGCACTGCATAAAGCAGTGTGCATTTTTGCTGGAGGCATCACCATGACCGACCAAATCAACGCTGAACAATACATTGTTAAAGATGAACCTTATTACCGCGCAGTTGGTAAAGAAGTTGAGATGTACGAAGCGGCGTATGACGCTCGTATGCCAGTGATGCTTAAAGGTCCTACCGGTTGTGGTAAGTCACGTTTTGTTGAGTACATGGCTTGGAAACTTCAAAAGCCATTGATTACCGTCGCCTGTAACGAGGATATGACCGCATCTGACCTCGTTGGTCGCTTCCTGTTAGATATTAACGGTACGAAATGGCAAGACGGTCCTCTCACAGTTGCAGCCCGTATCGGTGCGATTTGTTATCTCGACGAAGTCGTTGAAGCACGCCAAGACACCACCGTTGTAATTCACCCTTTGACAGACCACCGTCGTGAGTTGCCACTGGAAAAGAAAGGCGAGCTAGTAAAAGCACACCCTGACTTCCAAATCGTTATCTCTTACAACCCTGGCTATCAGTCATTGATGAAAGATTTGAAGCAATCAACCAAGCAACGTTTTGGCGGCATGGATTTTGATTACCCAGAAACTGAAGTTGAAAGCGAGATCATCGCGCACGAAGGCGGTGTTGATGCAGATACCGCTAACAAGCTAGTTCAAATCGCACAACGCTCACGCAACCTAAAAGGCCATGGCCTTGATGAAGGCATGTCGACCCGTTTGATGGTTTACGCGGCGCAGTTGATCTCTAAAGGCGTTTCACCTCAAGAAGCGTGTCAGATGGCATTGGTTACGCCATTAACTGATGATCCAGATATGCGTGACACCTTGCACGCTGCAGTTAACACCTACTTCTAATCGAAGCGGTATGAACCACTTCATACCAAAAGGAAATTCGCAGCTATCCAATGACCTAAAGGTCAAAGGTGAAATGTCATCATGAGCATAGATTTTTCAGAATACATAACGTGTATTGATGAGAACAACACAGAGCATCGTGAAGCGATAGAAGCATCGTATAACGAAGCTCAACGTGTGATGTCTCCACGTGGTTTGCAAAACTACCTTGAAGGTGTTCGTGCATTCTGCACCTTAGGTCGTGGCCAAGATTTGGTAATGACTTACATCCAAGAAATGCCTGGCGTGGTGAAAGAAGTCGGCGAAGACATCATTCCTGATGTTGTCGAAGGCATGATGAAGCTTTCATCACATACCTCTGGCAGCGTTATCACACTCATCGTGCAAAACCTTCCCTTAGCAGCATCTCGTTTAGGTGATGCCGAGGTTATGCGTGGCTTCTTAAAGCTATTGCACCAGATGACCGGTAAAGCGCCACGCGGCCTACGCCCAATGATGGAAAATCTCGATGAGTTGCTATCAAAGCTCACTCTGGGTGGTTTACGTCGCTGGGTTCTGTGGGGTGCGCAAGCTCACCAACGTGACCTTGATGGACAGATGGCCTACTTTGCTTTGAAGACCGATTCATCAAAATCGATCTTGCAGCAGGAACGTCGCGGCACCCTGTTCATTGATAATCAACGTAAGTTAAATTTCTATCTACGCGCCTTATGGGCTCGTGCGTTCTTCATGCGCCCTACTGCAGGTGACTTTGAGTCACGCCAAGGTATTCGCCCGTTTATTGAAGATTTCCAAATTCATGTGCCAGACGCATTTGATGCCTTTAGAGGTATTGATGGCATGGAACTGTATCGCGCTACCGTAGCGCACGCTGCAGCTCACATGGTTTATACCCGTGAGCCGATTTCGGCCGAACAGTTATCGCAAGCACAAATGCGCATGATCGAACTATTCGAAGATGCGCGTGTTGAGTATCTGGCCTACAACGAGTTCCCTGGCTTACGTAAGTTATGGCTGCAGTTCTTTACGGCTGAAATCACTAAGGACGACGAGCTCGGCAAGCCACATGAAACAATGGATCTGATGATGCGTACCACGCGTGCCATCATGGATCCTGATTACACCGATGAGATGGCTGCACTGAATGAGATTGCAGCAGACTATCGCGCCAAATTAGAAGCAGACCCCTACGCAAAGAATCTCGCATGGACAGCAGGCATTGAGTTCTACAACAAGATGACCGAGATTGCGAAGATCCCAAGCGTACGCATCTTGTCTGAGTGGCCTATCCCCTATCGTGACGATAACCGTTACTTCTGGGAATTCTCAGAGAACATGTTTGAGACTCAAGGCATCGATTACCTGCCAAGCTCGCAGCAAACGATTCGTAAGAATGTCAGCTTGATGGAGATGATCAATGAGATTGACTCAGAACTAAAAGATGACAAGCCACAAGAAGTCTGGGTACTCAACACAGAGCTCTTCCCCTATGAAGATATGGGCATCAGCTTTAACCAATCAGAAGGTGTTGAACCAGTTTCTGAACCCTATCACTACAACGAGTGGGATTATCACGTTCAACTATCGCGTCCCGAGTGGGCTACGGTTGTTGAACGACGCCAAGGCAAAGGCAACCCTGAGGTTATGGATGAGATCCTGACCAAGCATAAGCCCATCGCATCGCGTATTCGTCACTTGATTGACGCCCTGCAACCTCAAGGCATTGTTCGCCGTCGAGGCTACGAAGAAGGCGAAGAACTTGATTTGAACGCTGCGGTTCGCGCAATGATTGATATCCGTCGCGGCATCATGCCTGACCCTCGTATTAACATTCGTATCACGCGTCACGTTCGTGACTTATCGATCGTTCTGTTACTCGATCTTTCTGAATCGACCAATGAAAAAATTGGTGACCTTAAAGAAGGTGAAGACGGTTATGAGGATCAAGACAGCATCTTAGACCTGACTCGTGAATCTGCTGGCCTACTCTCTTGGGCAATCGATTCGATTGGCGATAACTTTGCCGTCCATGGCTTTGCCTCTGATGGTCGTCATGATGTGCAGTACTACCGCTATAAAGACTTTGATCAGCCGTATGATGATGAAGCCAAATCGCGCCTTGCTGGCATGAAAGGCAATTTATCTACGCGTATGGGCGCAGCCTTACGTCATGCAGGTTGGCATTTAACCCAACAGAATGCTCAAAAACGCTTAGTACTTTTAGTGACTGATGGTGAGCCGGCAGATATCGATGAACGCGATCCACAGTACTTACGTCACGACACGAAGAAAGCCGTAGAAGATTTAGCCATGCAAGGCGTTTACACCTACTGCTTAACGCTTGATCCAAATGCTGATCGTTATGTGTCGCGTATCTTTGGTGAAAATAACTTCTCTATCGTCGATGACGTTGAGCGACTACCTGAGCGCTTACCAAACGTATTTGCCGCTCTAACGAGCTAATCAAACTTCCATGTCTGACCGTGAGCCAGCACACGAAAATCTGGCCGCGGCTCAGGCATTGAATCTAAGACCTTTTTTAGCGCGCGTGGCGGCTCATCTAAAGATTCATCGGTAAGGCGCTCGAAGGTACCCCAATGAACCGCTAACGCGTGTTTAGCGCCGACTTCTTGCATCACTTTCACCGCTTCTGCCGGATTGATATGCATCTGCTGCATAAACCAACGTGGCTCATAGGCACCAATGGCTATCGCTGCAAGATCGACTGAACCTAATCGCTTACCAGCATCCTGCGTATCTTTGGAATAACCTAGATCACCTGAGAACCAAAATCGAAACTCTGGATGAAGAACCGCCCATCCACCCCACAGGGTTTCATAACGGTCCCATGGTGTACGTGCACTCCAGTGCTGAACTGCATGAAACTGCAATTCCACCTCACCTTTAGCACCCTGGATAACCGTCTTATCATCCCAGTCCATCGCAATCACATTGGCTGACTCACCCTTAAGCTGAGTGCCCTCAACATTGCGCTCAAACCACGCATCAACACCTAATGGCACATAGAAACGAATCCCTGGATGGTTAGCCATCAAATCGCGCACAGTTTGAAGGTCGAGATGGTCGTAATGATTATGTGAGATCAACACCACATCAATCGGTGGCAATTGATCAAATGGCACACCCGGCTTTTGGTGACGCGTGGGTCCTGCAAAACTCACCGGGGATGCTCGGTCACTCCATTGCGGATCGGTCAGGATATTGAGTCCAGCAGTCTGTAAAAGCACCGTCGCATGCCCCACCCATGTCGCCGCAGTTTGGGTGCGGTTGTTTTGAATAAAGCTGAGATCAGGCTCTATCGGCTGAATAGGCGATGTCGGCGGCTTGGGTAAATCTGCCACGCGGCGCTCCCATTGCCACTTCCAGAAGCCTTCCTTCTTTGCACGACCGCTATATCGATTAGCAAAACCATCTTCACGATGATGTGACTTACTGGGATCGTAATGCGGGTTTTTATTTGAGCAGCCTGTCATCAAGAACAACAGAGACAAGAGCAGCAGACCTATCCTCATCGACGATAGCCTGGCACTTTATATTGCTGATCTAAACGGTCGAGTTGACGTGAACGGATAATGCCGCGAATGCGATTCACATATTCAGCACCAATGGATGAATAGCGACGTAAACCCTGCGCCAAATACTCTCCAGATAAAGGCTGCAAGCGCTGACGCTGCTCTGCCCTTAAGGCGCGCAGCTCGATATAGGCCTTGTTGCGATTAATATTGCGCAAATACTCATCCACTGAATCCTGAATAGACGCATAACGCTTAACCTCATGTTTATCATTCGCTCGGCGACGCGCCGGAACCAAGCCGCAACCCGGCGTATAGCACCACATGCCAAATAAATTATTTGCCTCTTGGGCAAAACGCGAGCGCCCCCACCCTGATTCATTGATCGCTTGAGCAACAACCAATGAAGGTGGTACTTCATCAATTTTGATCAGCAGCTCGCCAACAATCTGCTTAAAGGATTTATCGTCAACATCCACCCAGAACTCATCGGCAAGATCCAAAACAATTGCTTGATCTTGCGGGCTCAATTGAAAGTAAACATAACGTTGCGCCAACCAAGTACGCGTCCTGAGGCTCTCTGCATTACCACTTTGTGCAGCTTTGGCAACAGTATGTATAAAAACCTCTTGGGATGATTGGGACGATGCATGTCCGACCCATAAGGCGAGTATCAAAAAACTACTTGTTAAAAGCTTATGCAAATGACTACTCAACCGTATCGAGCAAGGCTAGCTTACGACCATCAATAATCGCGCGTATCCGCTTAATGTACTCATCTCCGATCTCTGAGTACTTAGCTAAACCCGCTGCCAAGCGATGCCCACTTAGCTCACGCCCCGCTGCACGCTCCGCTGCTCGAATCTCACGTAGCTTTTGATAGGCGCGGTGGCGATTGATGTTTTTCATGTAGTCAATAACAGAGTCTTTAAACGAGTCGTAACGCCTGACTTCATGCTTAGCTTCATCTTTACGTAGCTTAGGCACAATGCCGCAGCCTTCGGTGTAACACCAAATACCAAACAGATTATTTCCCTCACGCGCGAAACGAGACTTACCCCACGCTGACTCATTTGCAGCTTGAGCAACAACCAATGAAACAGGCACCACATCAACACGCTGAAGCAAGTGCCATACCATGACAGGCAGTTCATGATCATCTGGTTTGAGCTTATATTTTTCGGCTAATGTCAAGATTTGCTCTTTATCTGCATCACTTGGCGCATCGTTACGCATCTGATCGACGAGCCATTTACGGGTTTCAAGGATTTCTGCATTACGGGTTCGGGCAACAGCCGCAACCTTTTCAATAAACTCATTGGTTTTACCCAGCACGCCTTCTTCTTCAACCGCTTGCTGCTCATCAGGCATCAATTGATAGATAACAAAAATCACAAACAGCACGACTGCGCCAGCGAGCAACTTGGGTATACACCAGTGATAACGTTTGAAATCGATTTGCATGCTTTCTCCTAAGCTTTAAAAGGCAAGACCGTTGCCTTACCCCCATCTCCATGGGCCATTCGTTCTTCGATTTGCTCAAGTGCTAACCGAAACTCGGTAATCAGTCGCGTATGGAGTTCGCGCGAATCATCGGCATATAACGCCAACTCTATCGGCGCCGGTGCATTCAGGTCATCGCCACGATCGTCATGATGGAATAACCAAGAAAGCTTGATGACCTTACCACCTTCACCGTCTTTCACCATATAACCCTGACCATCCACAAAGATCACTTCTTCTTCATCGATGATCGCTTGTATCTGCAGGGAACGAACCGGCACATACATATGCGTATAGTTACAACGCGAGAGCATCAAGCGGCATAAATTGTAGAGCGCTGCCGGTATGGTTATCCGCTCGCGCTCTATTTCATCTGGACGAAAAAACGTTTCAGTCCAGCCTGTCATTATTCTTCGTTGGCAACCGCTTGATCTGGATCCCAGCCCTTGTCTCGAGCCTGGTCGACAGCCGCTTGATAGATGCGTTGATGCTTCTCTGCCAACTCAGGTGGTAAGCGGGACGGCAAGTTCGCATAGGGCTCCCAAGCCTTTGATACCTGATCGTAAAGCACATCAACTTGGCCCACACTCCAGCCTTCGCAGGTCTCAGTTTCAGGGATTAAACCGAACACCCAGGCGTCTCGAATGACGTTTCCGGTAGGGTTCATGGCGCCTTTTGGGTCCTTATCGATGCCCATATAGGTTTTAGGTGTGCTCATAGCGTTCTCACGGGTAAATTTCTTCGAATAATTATCGCGTATCTGCATCATTTTGTGTCAATCTAGCGCTTTAGCATTTCCTTAAATAAATTAATGGCTATTCATTTTCAGAATATCCGTGGCGACATCTATGGTGGCGTCACTGCAGCTGTCGTGGCACTCCCCTTAGCAATGGCATTTGGCGTGGCTTCTGGCCTTGGTCCAATGGCAGGCTTGTACGGTGCGATCGCTGTCGGCTTCTTTGCAGCCATCTTTGGCGGTACCGATTCACAAGTTTCAGGTCCAACAGGTCCGATGACTGTGGTGATGGGTGCGGTCGTTACCCAATATTCTGGCAATCTTGCTGATGCCTTCACGATTGTTTTTCTTGGCGGCCTCATTCAAATCGCCTTTGGCATGCTCAAGCTTGGGCGCTATATCGCCTACACACCCTATTCGGTTGTATCCGGCTTTATGAGCGGCATTGGCGTCATCATCATTCTTATTCAGACGCTGCCCTTTGTCGGCGCCACATCCGTTGCCGGCGGTCCAGTCGGTGCCATTGATGCATGGCTAAGCGGAAACGTACTCATCAATTCTGATGCGTTGATTATTGCGACTGTCGGTTTAGCGATTGGTATTTTTTGGCCTAAGCGCTTAAGTGCTGTATTACCTTCTGCTCTAGCTGCCTTGATTGTTGGCACCTTGCTTTCAATGATGCTGTTCACTCAAGCACCTGTGATTGGCGAGGTCCCCACTGGCCTACCCCAGCTCATCATTCCCAATCTTTTTGACTCGCATATTTTTACCTTATTCAAAGCTGCCTTAATTCTTGCCTTGCTAGGTTCAATTGATAGCTTATTAACATCATTAGTTGCCGACGCGATCACGCGCACTCAGCACAAGCCGAATAAGGAATTAATCGGTCAAGGCATTGGCAATATGTTCTCTAGCCTGATTGGTGGCTTGCCAGGTGCCGGCGCAACCATGCGCACCGTTGTGAATGTTCGCGCAGGTGGCCGCACTCCGATTTCTGGCGCACTACATGCCGTTATCTTACTGACGCTTGTTTTAGGCCTAGGCCCAATAGCTGAAAAAATTCCTCATGCCATCTTGGCCGCCATTCTTTTAAAAGTCGGTTGGGACATTATCGATTGGGAATATCTGCGAAGAATCAAAACAGCACCGCGCGCCAAAATGGTGGTGATGCTCGTCACCTTGTCACTCACTGTGTTTGCAGACCTTGTCACTGCTGTTGCTGTTGGCTTGGTCATGGCGGGTTTTATTACTGCTGAGTGGACCGAGCAAGAAGAAGTTAAAGGTGTGAGCTTTCATCAACAATGCGATGACGTACAACTGATCACAATGAACGGCAGTTACTCATATGCTTCTGCAAGACAACTGGTCCATCACATCGCTGACCTAGGTGCGCATTTGCATCCACAAACCCTCATTTACGATCTCAGCAAAATCACTCATCTTGATACCAGTGCAGCGCTGGCATTAGAGGAATTATTCGAGATCGCTAAAGAAGAAGGCCATAAGGTGTTGACTGTGTCGCCGCATGGGCACGCTTACAACACCCTATCCCGCTTGCGATCATTGGATAAAATCCCTTTAGATCAACAGTTTATGGATCTCAAGCAAGCGATTGAAGCCGCCGAATGCAGACTAGCCACTTAATACGCTAGACGATGCGCGATAGGTTCTTTTTGGTGTAAAATTCGCCGTTTTTCCGGGGCTTAGGCCCGTTGAGACTTCGCTATGAGCAGTAGCCATTCATACCCTCTCGCCAAGATCGGATTGATCGGTGGCGGACAACTCGGTCGCATGACGATCAAGGCGGCAAAACGCCTGGGGGCTACCTGCACAGTACTCGACCCTGATGATCATTGTCCCGCCTGTCAACTTGCAGCCAAACAACTGGTTGCCGGTTACTACGATGCGGATGCCATTCGTCAGTTATCCAATGAGGTCGACGTGCTCACCTTTGAGCTTGAAGATATCGACGCAGACACCCTGGCGAGCTTAGAGGCTGAAGGCAAAGCCGTTTATCCCTCTTCTGCCGTTCTGAAAACCATTCAAGACAAGCTCGTTCAAAAGCAATTTTTAGCCGATAACGACATTCCGACCTCAGAGTTCATTGAGGCAAACGAACCCTCTGCTGAACTCTTTGAGCAATTCGGCTACCCCTTAGTGCAAAAAGCCCGTCGC
This sequence comes from Gammaproteobacteria bacterium, assembly GCA_038146785.1. Taxonomy (GTDB): domain Bacteria; phylum Pseudomonadota; class Gammaproteobacteria; order Chromatiales; family Chromatiaceae; genus VMDJ01. The sequence goes on along the minus strand of JAYQSI010000002.1, from coordinate 48,966 downwards.
GGTGGGTATGACGGTCGCGGTGTTGCGATCATGAAAACTGCAGATAGCTTTGATAAACACCTACCCGTACCTTCACTCATTGAGCGATTTGTTAAAGCCGACAAAGAAATTGCCATCTTGGTTGCACGTAGCACCAAAGGCGAAGTGAAAACCTATCCTCCAGTTGAAATGGTGTTCAACGATGAAAACATGCTGGACATCTTGTTGGCCCCAGCGTTGATTCCAGAGACCGTTGCACAAGAAGCGCAACGCATTGCAGAGAAGACGGTAGAAGCACTCAATGGTGTGGGTATTTTTGGCGTTGAAATGTTTGTCACCGAAGATGGCCAAGTGCTTGTGAACGAAATCGCACCACGCACCCATAACTCAGGCCATCACACGATCGAAGCCAACATCACCGACCAGTTCGAACAACATTTACGCGCCATTCTTGGATTACCCCTGGGTAGCACAGAAACCTTATGCCCTGCCGCCATGGTCAATCTATTGGGCGCACCGGGAGAAACAGGCAAGCCAGAGCTACGCGGCCTAGATGAGACACTGAGCATCTCGGGTGTGAATTTGCACTTATACGGCAAGAATAAAACCAGCCCATACCGTAAGATGGGCCATATCACCATTCTCGACAAAGACATCAAGCAAGCGGCAGAAAAAGCGGCTTTGGTTAAAACCTTAATTACGATTGGCGCGGAGAAAAACGATGAGTGACATCAAAGTTGGCATCATCATGGGTAGCGATTCAGACCTTCCGGTCATGCAAGCTGCTGCAGACCAATTAAGCGAATTTGGTATCGCTTATGAAATGACCATCGTTTCTGCTCACCGCACACCGCAGCGTCTTTATGAATACTCACAAACTGCAATTGAACGTGGCTTAAAAGTCATCATCGCAGGTGCCGGTGGCGCAGCTCACCTACCCGGTATGGTTGCAGCGATCACCTCATTACCTGTCATCGGTGTTCCGGTTAAATCATCAGCGTTGAGCGGTGAAGACTCGTTGCTCTCAATCGTGCAGATGCCGCCAGGTGTTCCTGTCGCAACCGTTGCTATTAATGGCGCTAAGAATGCAGGCATCCTTGCCGCGCAAATTCTAGGCACAGCTGACAGCGCCATCGCCAAACAAGTCGCTGATTACAAACAGTCTTTGGATGACATGGTGATGACCAAAGTCGGCAACTGGGAAAAAGACGGGCCCTCGTTTAACAAATAACAAAGAAAGCGCCGCTGGCGCTTTTTTTACGCCCGCTAAAACCTAGAATGTTATAATATAACAATTAAGAATTATTCTAGCGTTTCTCCATGATCCGACTTCTCAGTCTCTTCTTTTGCTTATTTGCTGCCACGGTCACGCAGGCTGCCAGCATCTTTGTGAGCGTGCCGCCTTTGGTACCAGTACTAAAAGCACTTGATGCTGATAATCAGGTAGAGAGCTTAGTCACCGCCGGTTACAGCCCTGCCACCTATAGCCCCACACCTCGCCAGCTGGTCGCCCTTAGCAAGGCTGATATTTTTGTCCGTTCAGGCCTACCCTACGAAGCTGCTTGGATGAATCGCATCAAGGCTGTTAATCCAAGCATCCTGATTGTTGACCTGCGTGACGGCGTAGAGCTACTCGAACACCATCACCATGAAGGGCATGACGAGGATACCGATCCTCATCTATGGACCGACCCGTCTCTGATTGCCAATCAATTGGACAAGCTTGCTCAAGCACTGATCAAGTTAACGCCAGATCGCGAACAAGTGATCGCAAATAATCATCTGAGTTATCAACAACAGCTACTGGATATAGATAGCCAGATCAGAACGCTCCTAGCGCCTTATGCAAATAACACCTTTTATGTGTATCACCCTGCTTGGAGTTATTTCGCTAAACGTTATCAATTAAACCAAGTCTCATTAGAACGTGGCGGTAAAGACTTTGGGCCACATGCACTTGAGCATGTTTTAGAAGCATCACGTCAAAACACGCATCGCGTCTTATTTGTGCAGCCCCAATTTGATCGCCGCTTGGCACAACGTGTCGCGGATGAAATCCATGGACATGTCGTGACGATTGATCCTTTAAGCGAAACCTATCCAATGAATTTACTTGATGCGGCAACCGCACTTAAGAAGGCCTTTAGCCATGAGTAAACCCCAAATCAAAATTAACAATCTGAGCTATCGCTACGGCAAGCTGAAGGTGCTCGAAGATATCTCCATGCAGGTCAATGCCGGTGAATTCTTAGGCATCGTAGGGCCCAATGCAGGCGGCAAAAGCACCTTACTGAAACTCATCTTAGGCTTACTTGAGCCCGCTAAAGGTCGCATCGAGGTATTTGATAAAGCACCCGAAGATTCACGCCACCGATTAGGTTATGTGCCGCAGTATCCAAATTTCTCCCGTGACTTCCCTATCTCTGTAGAGCAAGCAGTGCTGCTCGGTCGACTTAATCACAATAAATCAGGCTGGCAGCGCTGGTTACCTGGCCGCTACTCGGCTAGCGATAAAGCCATTGTCAAACAGGCACTCGAAGAGGTCGAAGCAGACAATCTCATTGATCGTCAGCTTGGTAGCTTATCGGGCGGACAACTGCAGCGTGTTTTATTAGCCAGAGCGCTTGCTTCTGAGCCTGAGGTTTTACTGCTTGATGAACCCACTGCAAATATTGATCAACGCTTAGAAAGTGACATCTTTGACTTACTCAAGTCACTTAACGACCGCATGACCATCTTAGTGGTGTCTCATGATGTGGCATTCATCTCAAGCTATGTGAACCGTGTGGCGTGTGTTAACCAAACACTCGTGTGTCACCACACCGATGCCATTGATGGTGATGTCATTCATAACTTATACGGTGAGGATGTGCGCATGGTCGCGCATAAGCATTAATCATGATGGACTTTATCGACGCACTCACCCGTTACGGCTTTCTACAAGGCGCCCTGATTGCTGGACTACTGACCAGCATTGGCTGCGGCGTCATGGGCAGCTATGTTGTCGTTAAACGCATTGCCTTTATCGCTGGCAGCATCGCGCACTCTGTACTCGGCGGCATGGGTATCGCGCTGTATATGGGATCTGACCCACTGATTGGCGCCTTGATTGCCGCAATTATTGCCGCACTGTTAATTGGCGGCATCCGTCTTTACTGGAAACAGCAAGAAGACACGCTCATCGGCGCACTTTGGGCGATTGGTATGGCGATTGGTGTGATCTTTATCGCCAAAACCCCAGGGTATCAATCTGATCTCACAAGCTATCTGTTTGGCAATATCCTTTTGGTACCTCACTCCAGCCTCTGGTTTATGGCAGGTCTTGATGTTGTGCTTTTAGCGATTGTTTGGGCTTATCACCGCCAATTACTTGCAGTGGTGTTTGATGAAGAGCACGCACGACTTCGCGGCATACCTGCGAGCTTTTTCTATTTGCTGCTCTTAGTGATGGTCGCGCTAACCGTTGTGTTACTGATTCAAGTGGTTGGCTTAATCCTCGTGCTTGCGCTGATCACCCTGCCCGCTGCAATGGCAGGTCATTATGTGAATTCACTGCATCGCATGATGTGGCTCGCCACACTTATTGGCATGCTAATGAGCTTCATTGGCCTTGCGGTCAGCTACCCTACCGATCTACCCACCGGCCCTGTGATCGTTCTGGTCACCGGTTTAGCGTATGTTTTATCCAGCCTATGGCACCACTTACGTGGAGGTAATGCATGAATCAAAAAGAACTGACTCAACACCTTAAGCAAGTCAAAACCTTATGCGCCTCTCAAGGTGCGCGCTTAACACCGCAGCGCGAGCAAGTGTTGTCATTGATTATGCGCTCTAAAAAGCCACTGACCGCTTATGAGTTACTTGAAGGCATGCGCCAAGAAGATAAAACACCGGCACCACCGACCGTTTATCGCGCGTTAGAGTTTCTTCAAGAACAAGGCTTGATTCACAAGCTTGAGAGCCTGCATGCCTTTGTTGGCTGCAACCACCCTGAGCACCCTCATGCAGGACAGTTTTTAATTTGTACTGACTGTGGCGAGGTCAACGAGGTGTGTAATCACGAGCTTGATGAAAGCCTGAACGCTGTCGAGAAGAATCAAGGTTTCAGCTTGCAGCGCCCCGTGATTGAGCGCCCAGTGATAGAACTATTAGGTCGTTTGCGCTAGCTGCCAAAAATAGAACCGCCTCAAAAACCAATCGCTATTTAAGTTTTCCTTATATGATTGACATAGATTGACGAATGGCGTGTTCGAAGAGCATTTCAACGACAACCATCAACGATTGCCATCTGAACGTTTAGATGTTTCGACATATCCGTTATAAGCCGGAATCGCGATGCTCGCCAAGATTGAGATAATCGCCACAACGATAATGAGCTCAACGAGTGTAAAACCTGTTTGAAGTTTTCTTGGCATAACGCCCTCCTGTCTTAGGAGCGCGTATCGGCAGGAATTAACTTCCTGAAGCGGTTTGAAGCGCTTTACGAGGCAGCTTGAGGGATAACAAGGTCGCCATAAGAAGAAAGGCTACCGCTGCCCATAAACAGCCTTCAAGGCCATACAGCTGATACATGGCACCCGATAAGACGGTTCCAGCTAATCGACCCCCTGCATTGGCCATGTAATAAAAACCAACATTCATCGCGACCTTATCCGCATCTGAATACGCCAAGATCAAATACGAATGAATCGCCGAGTTCACAGCAAACACCACGCCAAAGATCGCCAGACCAATGATCAGTACCCACATCGGCGATTCAGTCGAAGCTAACGCCACCGGCAGTAGAGCCGTAATCACCGTCAGCAAGAACGCCCATAAAGTTGCAAGACCACCTGATTCAGCACCGGCAAAACGATGTTTAAGCAGCTTAGGTGCCGAGGCTTGCACAACCCCATACGCAATGACCCATAACGCCAAGAAGGCACCTACTTGGCTAAATGGCCACTTAAGCACTTCATACAAATACACCGGCAAGCCAACCACAAACCAGACATCCCTTGCGCCAAACAAAAAGAATCGCGCACTGGCAAGCCAGTTAATCGAAGGGATTTGCGAAAAGACCTGAGTGAACTTCGGCTTTGCCTTCATCTTGCCGACCTCGCTAGGCAAGAGCAGCACAGTGATCAACATCACCACTACCAAGCTACCTGCGAGCGTATACAAAGCTCCTCTAAAGCCTAGCCATTCAAGCAAACCGGCACCCAAGAAGAAGCCAACACCTTTAAGCGTATTCTTGGAGCCGGTCAGAATAGCGACCCATTTAAACAAGCCCTGTTGATTGTCCGCTGTCGAGAACTGCTTAACGCTAGCTTTAGCCGACATCTTATTCAGATCTTTGGCGATACCCGATAACGCTTGAGCCAGCATGACATACAGAACGCTAAGCCAAGCATCGGGGACCGTGAGCATCAACAAAGCCCCTACTTGCAACAGCATGCCCAGATGCATGGTCCGATTTAGACCGAAACGCGCACCTAACCAGCCGCCGACCAAATTCGTCACGATGCCAAAGAATTCGTAAAACAAAAACAGCATCGCCACTTCGAAAGGCGAATAACCCAAGGTATGGAAATACAGCACAACCAACATACGGATTGCGCCGTCTGTTAAGGTAAACGCCCAATAGCCGCCAGTAACCACTAGGTAATTCTTTAAAGCCTGTTGCATATGAATCAACGCATCATTTTTATTGCTGTTTTACTGCTTTTGATTGTACTGGCTGCCGCCAATCAAGAGCATGTCAATTTCGAGTCAATTCGCCAAACCATTGAACAAGCCGGCATCTATGCGCCGCTGATCTTTATGCTCGCTTACGCCATTGGTACCGTGTTGTTTTTACCTGGCCTTGCGATGACTTTGCTCGGTGGCGCCTTATTTGGCCCCTACTTCGGCACTTTATATAGTCTTAGCGGTGCGACACTAGGCGCTACATTCAGCTTTTTGATTGCACGCTATCTGGCGCACGACTGGGTTGAGAAAAAAGCCAATCAGTTCACCCAGAAGCTCATCAAAGGTGTTTCTGACGAGGGATGGCGATTTGTTGCCCTGACGCGATTGGTTCCCTTGTTCCCTTTCAATTTATTGAACTATGCCTTGGGCTTAAGCAACATCAGAGCGCTACCCTATGTCATAGCAAGCTTTATCTTTATGGCGCCGGGCGCATTTGCCTATAGCTGGCTGGGCTTTGCGGGAAAATCTCTTGCAAGCGGAGATGCGGATACCGTTAAGCACGGTTTAATCGCGGTGGCGCTGATCGCCACCGTGATATTGATTGCTCGATTGGTAAAGCAGTTTAAACGTTAAAGATCGTTGAACCGGTTGTTTCACGTGCTTCTAAGGCACGATGTGCTTCGGCAGCTTCTCTTAATAAATACTGCTGATTAATTTTGATATCCACATCGCCATTCATCACCTTCTTAAACAGATCATTCGCCGACTTACGCATCTCACCTGAATCAGCGGTATAGGTCATCAATGTCGGACGGGTTACATACAAAGAACCCATGGCGCTGAGACGATTAATATCAAACGGCGGCACCTTGCCCGAGGCATTACCAAAGGTCACCATCAAACCACGCGGCGCCAAGCTCGCTAGCGACATCTCCCAGGTGTCTTTACCAATACCGTCAAACACCACTGGCACACCCTTGCCATCGGTAAGCTCTTTCACGCGAGCTGGCACATCCTCATGACGGTAATAGATCACATCGCTACAGCCAGCCGCTTTTGCGATCTCACCTTTCTCTTCGCTACCCACAGTACCAATCACACGTGCACCGAGTGATTTAGCCCACTGACAAAACAGCAAACCTACACCACCTGCAGCGGCTTGGAATAATACTGTGTCACCTGATTTGAGCTGATAGGTGCGTTGCAGTAGATATTCAACCGTCATGCCCTGAAGCATCATGGCGGCACCTTGGTCATAACTGATGGCATCCGGCAGTAGCACAACACGATCAGAAGCAATATTTCGCGCCTCGGAATACGCACCTAGAGGCTGCGATGCATAAGCTACGCGATCACCGACCTTAATATCAGAAACCGATTCACCAACTGCCTCAACAATGCCAGCTGCTTCCATACCGATACCGCAAGGGGTCTCAGGCGTTGGATAGATGCCAGAACGGTGATAGACATCAATGTAGTTCAAACCTACCGCATGATGACGAACCTGAACTTCATTAGCCGCTGGCGCTGGCAGATCAACGCTTTGCCACTGCAATACATCAGGGCCACCATGCTCAGTCAGTCGAATCGCACCTACTTCCATTTTTCCATCCTCATTGTTTGATACGGGCATGTACCTGCCCTGTAAATTTTGCGGCGAGCACACCTTCATGCTCCACCTGAATCTCAACATCGAGGCGTGACCGCCCCTGCTCATTAACCGCTGTCAAAAACTGATCGAAATCTTGCTTAGGTATCTCGCCTCGCGCACAGATATCACCCACCACAGGAGACAAATAATCAATATGCCCCGAAGCCAGTACCAAACTTGCTTCTTCAGGCAGACGAGAATTAACCAGTCCCCAAGCAGCTAACACACAGGTTGTATAAAGGGAGCCAGCAAACGCCGTTCCATGAACGTTAACGTTTTCCTCACCACCGGTCACAACAGCAATCGATGTCTCCGTTAGCTCAGTGATATCAAAGGCCATTGCTTGGGTCAGCGGAATGCCCTTATGAATCTTTTTTGTTAACTCATTAGCCGTCATGAAGCGTAGCTATCCTGATATTGATCGCGAAGTTGTGCTTTCTGCACCTTACCCATCGTATTACGAGGCAACTCATCAACGATATAAACGCGCTTAGGTTGTTTAAACCGCGCAAGCTTACCGTCGAGCGCAGAAACAATAACAGACTCACTGATATCCGCTGAACCATCAGCAACAACAACTGCCGTTACACCTTCACCAAAGTCTTTATGTGGCACACCAATCACAGCCGACTCTTTTACGCCTGGGATCAGATCAATCTCGCCTTCAATCTCTTTTGGATAAATGTTGTAACCACCCGAGATAATCAAATCTTTCGCGCGGCCAACAATGCTGACACGCCCTTCTTCATCCATGGTTGATAGATCGCCAGTGATGAACCAACCATCCTTGCGGAACTCAGCGGCGGTTTTTTCTGGCATCTGCCAATAGCCTTTAAACACATTAGGCCCAATCACTTCGAGCACGCCCGTCTCGCCCGCAGAGAGAACATTACCCTCATCATCTGCTACACGAACCTGCACACCAGGGAGCGCAAAACCAACCGTGCCGGGCACACGATCACCGTCATAAGGATTTGAGGTAATCATTCCAGCTTCCGTCATCCCGTAACGCTCCAAAATGGATAAGCCCGTACGCTCGGTGAATTGATAATGCGTTTCCGCCAACATCGGTGCAGAACCCGAAATAAACAGGCGCATATTGCTGACCAGTGACTGATTAAAACCTTCTTCATCTAACAGGCGTGTGTAGAAAGTTGGCACGCCCATCATGACCGTACTCTCTGGAATCAAACGCATGATTTCATTCACTTCATACTTCGGCAGGAAGTGAACGGTCGAGGTACCTAATAAAGCGCAGTGCAGAGCAACAAATAACCCATGCACATGGAAAATTGGCAAGGCATGCAAAAGCACATCTTTACCATCTTGCCATTGCCAATAATCATGAAGGACTTGCGCATTTGAGCGTAAATTCTCATGACTCAACATGGCACCCTTTGAGCGCCCAGTCGTACCGGATGTATACAAAATAGCAGCCAAGTCATCAGTCGTTACCGCAACAACATCAGCTTCCGTTGGCAACTCCGCCACAGTGTCTAACAAGCTGCCCTCACCTTTTTCACTCAATGTGAGCAAATGCGGCACCTGCAACTTATCAGCCACTGGCTTTAAAGCTTCAAAGCCTCTTGGATCGCACACCACCACTTGTGGAGTGGCATCTCCCATAAAGTAATCGACTTCAGCCGCGGTGTAAGCTGTATTTAACGGGATATAAATCGCACCCGCACGTAAGCACGCAAGGTATAAGGTCAGCGCTTCGTAGGACTTACCTACCTGCACCATCACACGATCACCTTTTTTCACACCCAACTCCAACAAGGCGATGTTGCAACTGCGCAGTTAACCCATCGAGCTGGCTATACAACAAAGGCTCGCGACCCGGTGTTTGCAAAAAGATGCGATCACCCGCATGGCTGAAGCCCTGTTGCGCAAAAGTTAGATAAAGATTCGCATTAGTCATTAGATGAACACCATGTCATAGGCCATCTTGCTCGCAAGAACGAACAAAAAGGCAGCAAAAATTCGTTTGATTAATTTATCTGGCAACACTTGCGTGAGCTTGGCACCGAGTGGCGCAAAAACAATGCTAGATGCCACAACACCAATAAACGCCGGGAGATTCACATAACCCAAACTGTGCGGTGGCAGATTCGCCTCATCTAAGCCCATCACAATAAAACCGAGTGTGGATGAAGCCGCCAATGGCAAACCAATGGCTGCAGCTGTCGCTACGGCTACTTTGACTGTCACGCCACAAAACGTGAAAAACGGCACATGCAATGCGCCACCACCAATGCCAAACATCGCCGAGAGCGTGCCAACACCTGAAGACACACCTCTCAATGCTGTCGTCGAGGGTAAAGATCGACCTGGCGGCACGACACCCAACGCCATCTGCGTTGAAACCGAATAAAGAAACACAATAAAAGCGACGGTTAAGGCATGTGCATCCATCATGTCAGCAATCACTGAGCCCACAAAGGATCCCAATACCACCGTTGGGGTCATCACCTTAAAAAGATCCCAACGCACATTGCCATGTCGATGGTGTGCCAACACGGATGAGATAGCCGTAACAACGATGGTCGCTAAGGACGTGCCGACAGCAATTTTAATAATCAAGTCAGGATCAACATGCTGACCCACAAATACCAGTGAGAGAACTGGCACAATCACCACGCCACCACCAATACCCAACAGACCTGCTGCTGTACCAGCGATTGCACCTGCGATTAATAAGGTCAACAGCTCCATGTTTAGCTAGCCTTCTTCGACGATGAGTTAGGCTTATCCAATAAGCGATCAAGCTGCGCCTGAGGCTCCTCACCTAGCGCAATCACGCCATCTGTGACGTAACTCTCATGATTACTAATCATTGTCTCGATGTCATAGCGATAGTTCACCATGCAACCCCAAGACTCTTTCAAACCATGCTTTGCTTTATTGGCCAGTGGATTAACCAAATACAACTCAGCGCCATTCGATAAATGGAAATGCGCCACAGGATCTAACGCATGCTCACCACGTTTGAGTTGCGTGAGATACATCAAAGAAAGATCCTGAAGAAGCTCTGACAAGAAAACCTGATGCGCATTCGATTCAATCAGAGCATCCATCGCTTCAGCTAAAGACGTTTTATTCGCTAAACGACAACACTCAGCAATACGTACATTGAGTAGCTTATCAATCGCCACCCACTGCTCATCAGGTTCACGCGATAACTGATCAACAAAACGCCTAAAGGTTGGCATTGGTGACAGCGTCGAGAACGTCTCTAACCCTTCAAACTCACGCTGCAGCTCGGTGACAACCTGCTTGATTAAAAAGTTACCGAAACTAATCCCGCGAAGACCATCGAGCGCGTTATTGATCGAATAAAAAATAGCTGTATTTGCCTGCTGAAGTGCATTCACAGGCAAATCCGGATTAATCACCTCATGAATCGATCTCGATACCGATTGCGTCAGCGCAACTTCAACAAAGATCAAAGGATCATCAGGAATCGCCGGATGGAAAAAGGCATAACAACGTCGATCCTCACTCAGGCGACGACGCATATCATCCCAGCCACTCATCGGATGCACAGCTTCGTATTGCATCAACTTCTCAAGCACCGCAGCAGGCGAATGCCAATCAATGCGTTTAAGAATCAGGAAGCCACGATTAAACCAAGACGATAACAACGCCTTAAAATCATAATCAACGTTACGTAAACGAGGATGCTCTTTAAGCACCTTCAATAAGAAATGAACGCATCTCAATTAGATGCGCAGTGCCCTCAGGCGCCATATTCAAACGACGAATAAGCTCTTGTCTTGGCGGCTCTACAGCTTCTATCAAACGACGCAAAGCATCCGGGTCTTCCACTCGATACGCTTGTGAAGCTGCCTTAATCGCTGCAGGAGAAGGATCAAAATCAACTGACATCTGATACAGAAAATCAATCTTGTCTTCATCCGACTTCTCATTCCACCGCAACCAGAAGTCACGCGCCAAGGCGATACTCGATGCTTCACCCTTACCTTGAATCAAGCGCTGACAAAGCTGCGCATCGGTAATTTGGGTAACAACGCCTTTATGTTTTGTGCGTAAAAGATCACGGCCACGATCAGCTAAGCTGTTGAGCACGCGATCAAGCCATGATTTTTTACGCATCGACACTTAGAGTGCCTCACCCATCAAATAGTCAGGCAACCACAAAGCGATCTCAGGGAACATCACCAACAGGAAGATGCCGAACACCATGCATAGCATGAACGGTAATGCACCCAGCAGCACTGTCTTAAGATCAACATCCGGCACGATGCCGTTTATCACATACAGATTTAAGCCAACCGGCGGTGTAATCAAACCGATCTCCATGTTTAGCGTCAACATGACACCAAACCAAATCGGATCAAAACCTGCTGCGATAACAATTGGCACCAAGGTTGGTGCAGTCATCAAAATAACAGCGACTGGCGGCAAGAAGAATCCTGCTACCAACAAGAAGATATTGATGTAGATCATCAACAACCAAGGGGCGATATCCAAACCGGCAATGTATTCAGCAATACCTTGTGTGATGTAGAGATTCGACATCATGTAGCTGAACAAACCCGCCATGCCGATGATCATCATCAACATGACTGACTCTTTTGTCGCCGTACTGAAGATGTCCCACAACGCCTTGGCATTCCATACCTTGTAAATGAACATCACCAACAAGATGCACACCAAAGCACCCACACCCGATGCTTCAGAAGGTGTTGCTACACCCCCATACAAAGCCCACAAGACCAACACAATGATGGCCAAGAAAGGTAGAACCTTTGGCAAGGTCTCAATCTTTTGCTTTAGCGTGAAATGCCTATCCGCACCACCAAAGTCATAGCCCTTCCAGCGTGCGTAGAACAATGACCAAGCGATAAACAGGCCGACCAACATCAGACCTGGGATCAAACCAGCAGCAAACAGACGACCGATCGATGTTTCGGTCGTAATGCCGTAAACGATCATCACAATTGAAGGTGGAATCAAGATACCCAAGGTACCGCCCGCTGCAATCGAACCGGTTGCCAAGCTTGCTGGATAGCCGCGCTTACGCATCTCAGGGATACCCATCTTACCGATGGCAGCACAGGTCGCTGGCGATGATCCTGTTAATGCAGCAAAGATGCCGCAGGCACTGATATTCGATACCAACAAACCACCGGGGACTTTATATAACCAACGATCCAAAGCCTCATAGAGGTCAGCACCTGCACGAGAAGCGGCAATCGCAGAACCCATTACCAAGAACATCGGAATCGATAGCAAAGCAAACTCATCAAGCGAGGCAAACAGCGTTTCAGCCACAACAGAGAAAGTGGATGAACCATTTTCAATTAATAGAAAAATAATGGCCGAAGTACCTAATGCAAAGGCAACGGGCATACCAATCAAAAGCAACAGAATAAGGGTCGATGCTGCTAACACACCCATTAAAATAGGATCCATCAGTTAGCCTCCTGGTTAACAGCCGGCAAACCAAACGGGGTCTCGCGTCCTGTAATCAAACACAGCAAATCTGCAAGATATTGCAAAGTAATTAGCGCAAAGCCAATCGGCATGGCTAGATAAGCTTTCCAAAGCTTCGGCGCCCAGATCGTGTCTGAGTTCCAATCCTCAACCCAAGCTTCGTGCCAAAAAACATACGCCTCATACGCGATAACTGCGCACAAAGCCGTAGCTGCAGCATATGCAATGAATGCTAAAACAAAACGTCCACGATCACCCAACATAAGTGGCACAAGCTCAACATTCACATGCCCACGCTCCAATAAAACCCAAGGTGCGCCAAGGAAAGTCGAGGCAAGCAACACATAGGTGACAAACTCGGTTTGCCATGAGGTAGGTAAATTTAAAATGAATCGTGTGAATACCATGTGGCACACGATTAATACCGCAACAAACAACAAACTAGCAGCGATATAACCAAACAAACGCGACAAGGAAGCTGTCGCATTAATAAAGAAATTCATGATTCAGCCTTCTGCTGATAAGAAAATGCACTCGCTCAAATGAGCGAGTGCACATAGGGGCTTTTTATTGAACTGACAACGCCATATCCAACAATTCACGACCGCCTTTTACATCTTTAGCAAATGCGTCGTAGCTCGACTTATCCGCAATCTTGCGCCACATAGCCGCTTGCTTAGCTGACATCTTCACAACTTTTACACCAGCCTTTTTGAAGGTATCAACCAACTTTTGGTCAGCCACCTTAGCTTGGTCAGATGCATAATTTTCAGCCGCTTTACCTGCTGCCAAGATTTCTTTCTGTTGCGCTGGAGTCAACTGCTCGAAGCTTGCTTTAGCCATCAAGATTGGCTCATACATAACCCACAATGCGTTATCACCTGGCTCAGTCAAACATTTAACTTGTTCATAAATGCGATATGACACCAACGATGCTGATGAGGTGTTTGCACCATCGAGAACGCGAGTTTGAAGTCCTGAATAAATTTCAGATGAAGGCATAGAGGTAATAGTTGCACCTGCAGCTGCAAGCATTTGGTTAAACGCTTTACCTGCCGCACGGAACTTCATACCTTTAACGTCATTCGGCTCCAAAATACATTTGTCCGTTGAAACGAAACCACCTGCCAACCAAGTATCCGCCAAAACCATAACGCCTGCATCGTCCATGATCTTCTTAATTTTATCCATGAATGCTGACTTATTAAGACGCTTTGCGTGATCATGGTTTTTCACCAAGCCCGGCATCAAAGTCAGGTTGAACTCTGGATGTTTACCGCCAGCGTATGACAATGGAAATGCAGTCATATCCAACTGACCTTTTGTCATTGCGCCCCATTGCTCTTTTGGCTTAAACAAGCTTTTGCCTGGGTATACACGAATATTTACACCCGTTTTTTTGTCTGCCATGTGCTTAGCAATCATTTGCACCATTTCGTCACGCATATCACCTTTACCACCTGGCCACTGGTGTGATGCTTTCAGATCTACTGCAGAGGCATTAGTTGTGCCCAAAATTGCAGATGTTGCCAACGCAGCAACAGCAAGTTTTAGTTTTTTCATCGATCTCTCCTATGAGTCATTCTTTTTGTAAACAGAGCCGCCCTGATGGGCATTATTTTTTGTCGCAACCTGCCCCAGGTGTTACGACTTAGTGTTAGTAAACATAGATTGAACTTTTTCTTGGTTACAAAGATGGTCATACATTGCCTTGGCAGCAGCTTGTGAGTCTTTTTCCTCAAAAGCTTTCATGATCGCTCTATGTTCATTGAGCGATTCGAGTAATCGACCTTCTTTAGTTAGCTGGCGATGTCTCGCCAACATAAGAACGTTTCTAAGTTCCATACTGGTTTTTTCTAACCAACGATTAGAGGCTAATTCTTGAACAGCAATATGGAACTGACGATTAACTTCGTAATAACCATCAATATTTCCTTTGGCTGCAAAATTCTCTAAACGGGAATGTAATTTCTGCAAATAACTCAAATCACTGGCTGTCATTTTTTTAGTCGCCAATTCAGCACATAAACTTTCAAGTTCTGCCATCACAGGAAAAAGTTCCAACAAACCCGTTTCATCCAGTTCAACAACCCGACAACCACGACGAGGAACCAATTCAACTAAACTTTCAGAATGCAAAACTTTCAGAGCTTCACGCAGAGGCGTTCTACTGATACCGAGCGTGACAGCCAACTCAAGCTCATCAATCCAATCGCCTGGTAAAAGCTTACGCTGGTAGATTAATTCTCGGACGCGCTCAGCAACTTCGAGATATAGAGGGCGTTGGTTTAGTGGTGTAAGCATAGTGGTTTTTCTTGTTCAGCTTATCTTGTCAGACCGAATATATAATTCATAATTACAAAAAAGCAATGCACAAATACCCGACACCCTATGACTGACCTGAACAAAGCACCTAGCCTCTTCCAGCCATTAAATCTACGTGAGACGACATTAGAAAATCGTATCGTTGTCGCGCCCATGTGCCAGTACTCGGCAACCGATGGCACCCCAAACGACTGGCACCTTATGCACATTGGGAATTTGGCCATTTCAGGGGCTGGCATGGTGATCATGGAAGCCACTGGGGTATCTGCCGAAGGGCGCATCACACCCTACTGCTTAGGTCTTTATAACGAGACACAGACTGAGCAATTCAGACGGATTGTCGAATTTGCTCATCAGCACAGCCACGCCAAAATGGTGCTGCAACTCTCACATGCCGGCCGCAAGGGCTCCGCCATGCCTCCTTGGGCAGGTCGTAAATTTATCGCTAAAGATGACGGCGGCTGGACGCAATATGCTCCCTCCGCTATTCCCTTGGCTGAAGGCCTCCCTGCCCCCACCGAGCTAACCCCAGAACAAATCAAACAAATCAAACTCGACTTTGTTGCATCAGCCGAACGCGCAAATGCGGCGGGCTTTGATGGTCTTGAGATCCATGCGGCACATGGCTACCTGCTGCACCAATTCCTCTCACCCTTGACCAATCAGCGCACCGATCAGTATGGCGGTAGCTTAGAAAATCGCATGCGACTGACACTTGAAGTGTTTGATGCGGTGCGTGCCGTCTGGCCAAGCACCAAACCTTTAGGTGTTCGCCTTTCGGCTACCGATCATTTAGAGGAAGGTTGGGATATCGAACAAACCGTAGCCATTTGCCATGAGCTCAAGCAACGTCATGTCGATTGGGTTGATGTCTCTAGCTCAGGCCTCAGCCCTGCCGCCAAAGTGGATGTACATCCCGGCTATCAAGTGCCCTTCGCTGAGCGCGTCAAAGCAGAGACCGGCGTAACCACCATGGCGGTCGGCATGATCACCGAACCACAACAAGCCGAAGACATACTGAATAACCAACAGGCTGATCTGATCGCGATGGCTCGTGAATTTCTCTATAACCCACGTTGGCCATGGCATGCAGCCTCTGAGCTTGGCGGACAGGTTCACTACCCTGATCAGTACTTACGCTGCCGCCCTTGGGTGCGCAACGATGTGTTTGGCGAGAAAGGTTCGGCTTTGCGCGAAACCTAACCCTTACCATGTATTAAGAAATAAGCATTAACTAAATAAGCGTTTGCTTGTTGCATTTTTTTCTTAAAAGAACATGATGACTGCATAAATTACAAACAATGTAAAAAATGCAGTCTTATGATCACAGAAGCTTTTTCTGAAGCCTTCAGACTAATCTCCTCTGGAGATTCTGATTTATATGAAATTCTCGAGCTATCGATTCAGGTAGGCTCTTCTTCCCTACTGATTTCAATGCTCTTGGGTTTGCCCCTTGGCACTGTGCTTGCCATATCCCGTTTTCCAGGTAAGCAACTGGCTGTAACAACACTGAATTCATTAATGGGTATGCCGCCCGTTGTGGTTGGCCTATTGGTCTATCTTTTACTTTCAAGGTCTGGGCCCCTAGGTGTTCTTGGCTTGCTATACACACCCACCGCAATGGTGATCGCTCAAGTTGTACTCATTACTCCCATTATTGCCGCACTCACCTATCAAGTAATAGATGACCTTCATAACGAGTACCAAGACCTATTTAAAAGCTTAAACATTCCATTACCTAAAGCTATAGGCACTTATCTTATTGATGCTCGCTATTCACTTATCACAACAGTCTTAGCTGGATTTGGAAGAGCCATATCGGAAGTTGGCGCCGTCATTATTGTTGGCGGAAATATTGATCATCTAACTCGCGTCATGACAACAACCATTGCGTTTGAAACTTCAAAAGGTGAACTATCGGTTGCTTTAGCGCTAGGTATTATTTTATTAACACTGGCATTAATAATTAATGCCTTTGTTACGCTCTTAAAAGCATTTGCAGTAAGGAATGCTTATGCCTAATCAAAATACAAACAATGTTGTTGAAATCACTAGTCATGCATCTAGTCACAACCAAGGCATTCAACTAAAGAGTCTTAACCTCACGTTAAATAACAACTTACTACTCAATAACATCAATACTGTTATCCCAGAAAAAGGGATCACCATGCTCATGGGGCCAAATGGCGCTGGCAAAAGCCTCCTATTGAAGTGTCTGCACGGCCTATTAAACCCAGATGCCGGAACTCTGATTTTTAATGCCAAAAACAAGCCATTAGCAGAAACAAAACAGGCGATGGTTTTTCAGCGTGCAACGCTTTTGCGAAGAAGTGTCATACAAAATCTTTCCTTTTCGGCGCCAAAAACAACAACACAACAAGAACTATTATTTTGGCTAGACAAGATTCAATTGACTGGAAAACAGAACTTGCCGGCCAGGCTTTTATCTGGCGGAGAGCAACAACGACTTTCACTTGCTCGCGCACTTATTAATCAACCAGAGTTACTGTTTCTTGATGAACCCACTGCAAGTCTCGACCCAGGCTCAACTCACATCTTAGAAAGCATTATCAAAGAAGCTTCAGATAATGGTGTGAAGATTATCTTTATCACTCACGATATCGGCCAAGCCAAAAGACTGAGTTCTGACGTCATCTTTCTTCACAAGGGCAGGATGATTGAGCACACAGATGCCCAGCAATTCTTCACCACAACAAGATCAGCCGAAGCCAAAAGCTTTTTAGCTGGCGAAATTCTACTTTAAGGTTTTAAACATCATCCAAAGGAGAACACTGGGATGCCATTCACGAAAAAAATAACACTCATTGGCACATCAATGGTTTTAGCATTATCAATGACAACCGCTAAATCTGAATCGATTCTTGTGCAATCAACAACATCGACGAAGAATTCCGGTCTATATGATTACATTTTGCCCAAAATAAAAGCCGACACCGGCATCACCGTTAATGTCGTTGCAGTAGGCACAGGCCAAGCCATTAAAAATGCTATGCGATGTGATGGGGACGTGCTTTTAGTGCACGCAAAATCAGCCGAAGAAAAATTTGTTAACGACGGCTATGGCGTTAAACGCTCAGACCTTATGTACAACGACTTCATTATTGCCGGACCTGCAGCAGACCCTGCTGGCGTTAGTGGCTCAAATGATGTTTCAGCATCGCTAAATAAAATTGCCGCCAAAAAAGCTCTCTTCGCTTCTCGTGGTGATGATTCAGGCACACATAAGGCTGAGAAAAAGCTATGGAAAGCGGCAGGCACAGACCCCTCTAAAAGCTCAGGGTCATGGTATCGTGAAACCGGCTCTGGCATGGGAGCCACGCTGAATGCGGCTGTTGGCATGGGTGCTTATGTAATGAGTGACCGCGCCTCTTGGACCAAGTTTGCCAACAAGGGTGACTTTAAGGTTTTAGTGGAAGGTGATAAGCGTTTATTTAACCAATACGGTGTCATCCTAGTGAACAAAGCTAAGTGTCCAACGGTTAACGTTAGCGCAGGACAGAAGTTTATTGACTGGCTACTATCTTCTAAAGGTCAATCAACCATCGCCTCATACAAGGTCAAAGGGGATCAGTTGTTTTTCCCTAACGCTAAATAATCAATGAAATATCAACGCCACCCTTTTGGGGTGGCGTTACTGGCTAGATCGCGCTATTAAAACGAACGACTCCCGTCTCCGAGATATCAAAGCCTGAATATCTAGCCGCCTCTTTTTTGAAAGCTTCACTTCGCGTAAAGCTCAATAATTTTTGAACCGGTGGTTCAAAATACGCATGTCGATCAATAACAATATCGAACGATTCAACACAAACTGGTACATAATTTAATTTGTAACGGTCAGCAAAACATCTCAGTCCAAAAGAAACATCCGCCTCGCCCTCTACAATCGCTAATGCTGCTTCAGTTTCATTTTTTGCTTCACGCACATAATTAATCTCAGCTTCGCTTATACCTGCCTCGCTCAACCTTCTCTCCAGCGCTATCTGCGATCCAGCAGCAGACTGACGCTTTACCACTCTTGCATTCCTAAGATTATCAATTGCATGAATCTGGGAATCTTTAGAAACCACGAGCCCTCTATCACGCTTCACCCAATGAACTAAAACGCAGGGTGAAGAGGATAAGTATGTATTTGCCGCCTCAAGATTCCATCCAACGTCATGCTCATTTTCAATATGAATGCCACATAGAAGACCTTCGTTCGCAACAAAACGCTTAAGACCATCCAAGCTGCCTTGCACTAGAGAAGCAAGACCACATCCAGACGAATCAATCGCCCATTCAAGTAATGGATCATGAGAACCGAGAACCACCTGGGGCCTCACCAAATGATCAGAGGCGACAAGCCCTTTTGCTTTTACCCAAGATGTAATTTCGTTTTTAGGGAAAAGAAGCTTGCCGGTAGCCTTTACAAAGGGAATCTCATTTTTAGCCACCAAATCATAAACCTTACGCTCTTTTAATCTAAGCAGAGAGGCTACTTCTTTAGTAGTTAAGAAATCATTTTTCATTCAGGTACTCTATCAAAGAATTCATCGCCACTTTCTATGTCGAAATGTTCTTGGCGCATGTGCAAAAAAAGCAGACCACAAGATAATCAACCAATATAAAACAAGTGCTTGATCCATCCAGATTGCCATCGCGGCAATCATGCACAACTTAGCGATCATGGATAAGCCCGCAAGTTCGGCAAAGAACAACTTGTTCGACATTTCCATTGCTAATAACGCAACGCCACTCAATCCAGTCGCAACAATAATTTCGTATTGGTAAGTCAGTGATTCAGGTGAATGGAGAACGATTCCCAGCGCCAGCACAAACGCTAAGTGAACTGCCCTTAATAAAACGCTCAACCAACGCATTAAAGGACAACATCGTATGGCTGCACGGTCACCGTATCACCCGGCTCAACGACATTAAGCTCTTCATTTAATAGCACCAAGCAGTTTGATCGACTCATCGAGGTTAAAACGCCAGAGCCTTGGGTGCCCGATGGACGTACCGTGAGGTCACCCTGATCGTCATACGACAATATGCCGCGCACATATTCAAAACGCCCCGGCTTCTTCTTTAACTTGGCTTCAGATCGTGCTTTTAGTAGTAATAACTTTGGCCACTCGCCTGATGAAAAATAGCGCAGTGCGGGTTCAACAAATTGCATATAGGTCAACATCACCGCCACCGGATTCCCGGGCAGGCCAAAGAAAAGCGCATTACCTATTTTGCCAAATGTCAGTGGACGACCCGGCTTCATCGCCAAGCTCCAAAAATCCATCTTACCTAAGCGTTCCAGAATCTCTTTGGTGTAGTCCGCTTCACCTACCGATACACCGCCAGAGGTAATCACCACATCAGCCATCTTGCTCGCGCGATCAAATGCCTCTTCAAGCGCATCTTTATCATCCTTGATAACGCCCATATCGAGCACTTCAGCACCCGCCGTGGTTAGCATCGAATACAAGGTATATCGATTACTGTCGTATACCTGCCCTTCTTCTAGCTGATCACCCATAGAGCGAAGCTCATCACCGGTAGAGAAGAAGGCCACACGTGGACGGCGCTTAACCCGCAGTTCAGCTACACCTAACGATGCCAACACCCCCACATCGGCTGCAGAGAGCTTTCGGCCCTCGTTAAACACGACCGAATCCCTCGCAATATCCTCACCGATGTGACGCACGTTTTGACCCACGCGATGACGATCATCGATACGTACCGTACCATCATCCATCACCTGCGCTTGCTCTTGCATCACCACGGTATCGGTTCCGGCCGGCATACTGCCGCCAGTCATGATGCGCATACACTGGCCAGTTTTAACGGTTTTAGTACTGATGTTACCCGCGGTGACCGTATCGATAACCTCATAGCTTTTAACACCCTCTGACGGAAGATCGCTACCTAACAAGGCATAGCCATCCATCGCAGAGTTTGTATGACTAGGGACATCTAAACGCGACTGACAATCACATGCCAAATAACGGCCCAATGCAGAGCGAATCGCAACCGTCTCTTGGTCACGCAAAGGCGTAATTTGATTTTGAATAGCTGATCGTGCCTCAGCAACACTGATCGAGTTATGCACGGTGACATCCGCACAAGAAGGTTGGACTTCAAATTCAGCTTCTTTCATATGAGGACTCTCGGCGATTTATGACATCGCTCTACTACGAGAAATAAACTGGCGCCTTATCGGCGCCATAAAACACTTAGTGTATTGCGCCCCGCGGTGAAGGCGACATGTTTAGTGCCACAAAGGCATCCATGATGCGCGTTGGGTCATCCATGAGCTTTTGCTTCCACTCACCCAAATGCGTACGAGATTGAATCAAGCCACGTAGCACACCCACATGGTTTGTCAGACCTAGACTTGAGGCACCCACAATCACATCATCTTTAAATTGAATATTCATGTACTGGAAAGCTTCCGGACGATTCAGCTCAGCAGACTCACCGCCATCAACACCCATCCACATGCCAAATGAACTTGAGATCAAACCCATGGTATCGAGCACGTTCATGTTCACACTGCCGATGTGCGCCAGATCGTGGCCAACCATATTGCTCGCAGCAACACGACCATGTTCTGTCGCCGTTGGCTGAATAGCTTGAACCGTTTGCATGCCCGTTGAGAAGTCATAACCCTGACAGACATCACCTGCCGCATACACGTTATCTACGTTTGTTTGCAGACGATCATTCACCACAATACCGTGATCAATCTTGATACCTGAGTCTTTGAGGAAATGCGTATTCGGCTCAACACCGGTCGCCGAGATCACGATGTCTGCTGCAATCTTTTCGCCGCTTTCTAGCTCAACCGTTAATCCATCTTCATTTGACGATCCGCCGCCAAATAACTTGCTAAAGAAACCAGCCGATGAGCCACCTTTAATGGACTTCACTCGACTTGAGGTACGTACCGCAACACCTTGCTGCTCACACCAATCTTTAATCAAACCGCCTGCCGCATCATTCATCATGCGCGGCACCATGCGATTCTCAGCTTCAACCACTGTCAACTCAACACCACTGCGAGCCAATGCCTCAAGAATGATGCAGCCAATGAAACCAGCACCAATCAATACCGCTTTATTACCCGCCTTACACACAGAGGCGATCTGACGTGCGTCTTCTAGCGTCCAACAGTTCACCACACCAGGCAGATCAGCACCAGGAATGGGCAAATGGATTGGGCGCGAACCGGTTGCAATCAACAAGCGGTCGTAACTCACCGTATCACCCGACTCAAGCGTTAAGCTGTTTGAAGCAGTATCCACTTTAGCGACATGCTCTTTGCGCACCTCAATACTGTTGTCTTCAAAGTGACACGCCGTTTTACGCAAGTGCGTGCCCTCTTCTGGAATCTGACCCACAAGGTAATAAGGGATCGCCATACGAGAATACGGATTCTCCGGCTCGTTACCAATCAACGTGACTTTTGCTGAAGGATCAGCTTTACGAATTGTTTCAGCGGCAACAACGCCTGCTGGGCCAGCACCAATGATCACATGCTGCATCTTGAAAACCTTTTGCTATGCGTAAAATCAAGCAAGGCCTCTTTCGAGGCCTTGCAATGAGGTCTTAACGGATTACAAACCGAGACGCGCTTTGGTCTCGTCAGTTACCACGCCATCTGTTGTCCAACCACGAAGCTCGTAGTATTCAGGCAACATCTTATCCAGATCATTAACGCGACCCGCTGCAGGGCCTACGTTAGCTGCATCCTTCAACAGACGCTTAGGCAAGGTGTCATCCGCTGCGGTAAAGCCGGCTAAGCGGTTGTATTCACGCTCAAGGTTCCAGATACGCTCACCTACCTCGACCAACTTCTCAGTACTCCAACCACCTTCACACGCGGTATCGAGCTGAGGCGCCACATCGTCCAAACTCCAAGCGAACGAGGTAAACAGACACAGGCCTGATGAATCGAATGCCGCTGTCGCATCTTGGAATGCTTTAACCAAGGCAGCTTTACCTTCGGTCTCAAGTGGATCGGTCTTCACTGGAATACCGAGCACTTCAGAAGCGATGGTGTACGAACGTAAGTGACACGCACCACGGTTAGAGGTTGCGTAAGTCAAACCCATGCCCTGCACGCCACGTGGATCGTAGGCTGGGAACTCCTGACCTTTAACCGTCATAGAGAGCTCTGGATGGCCATACTTCTCACACATACGCTTTGAGCCCAATGCGAGATCCTTACCGAAGCCCTCACCCGAGGCTACCCACTCAACTGCAGCGGCCAATGCCTCTGCTGAGCCAAAGTTAAATTCAATACCGCCGGTTTGCTCTTTGGTGATCGCACCGATCTTATAAAGCTCCATCGCAGCAGCAACCGTTGCACCCAAGGTAATCGGGTCCATACCATCTTCGTTACACACAAAGTTGGCGTAAGTCAGTGCATCCAAATCATCAACACCGGTATCAGCACCGAGCGCCCATGCTGCTTCATATTCCAAGCCACCTGATGCACCCCAATACTGCGGTTTGTTTTCAATGGTGAAGTGCGTCTTATCGATTGTAGAGATACGACCACAAGCGATCGTACAACCGAAGCACGCAGCATTCGTGGTGAGGTTTGGCTTGCCGTCGCTTTCGCGTGGCTCGTGCATGGCTTCACCCGAGATGTTCTCAGCACCTTCGAACTGAACCTCGCTCATGTTGCGCGTTGGTAGCGCACCCATGCCGTTGATCACGTTCATCAGCACCTGAGTACCGTAGGCTGGTAGACCTTGGCCAGTGACCGCGTTCTCACGCAATACCTTCTTGCCCTCTTCGGTCGCCTTCATAAAGCCCATTGGGTCTTTGATATTGCCAACACCCTTAGTACCGCGAACGGCCAATGCTTTAACATTCTTAGACGCCATAACAGCACCCACACCAGAACGACCTGCTGCACGGTGCATATCGTTAACGATTGCTGAGTACATACAACCCTGCTCTGCAGAGCGGCCCACACACGCAACACGCAACAATGGATCGTGGTGATCTTTATGCAGTTGCTTATCGGTATCCCAAACCGATGTGCCCCACAAATGCGATGCATCACGCAATTCAGCGGTATCGTTATTAATGTAGAGATAAACCGGCTTATCCGACTTACCTTCAAAGATCACCATATCCCAGCCCGCTGCTTTCAGCTCAGCACCCAAGTAACCACCTGAGTTAGAACACGCAATTGCGCCAGTCAAAGGACCTTTAGTGATAACCGAGTAACGACCACCGGTTGATGCCATCGTGCCAGTCAACGGACCGGTCGCGAAGATCAACTTGTTATCAGGACCCATCGGATCGCATTTAGGATCAGTTTCTTCGATCAAATATTTAGTCGCCAAACCACGCTGACCTAAATAGGCATCTGCCCATTCCATGTTGAGTGGTTCGCTTTTAACAGTACCTTCGTTCAAGTTAACGCGAAGGATTTTCTGTGCCCATGCCATGTGTCTTCTCCTTAGCCTTTCACGTAGGTTTGAACCGACTTTTCAACCGGTGCGTTAGTCTTCGCGGTACGAGAGAAACCCTCGCCCAAACCTTGCTGAGCCCAAGCACGCATTTTGGTCATGCCTTCATGGTCTGCATCGATATAAGTGATAGCACCTGTTGGGCAAGCTTTTGCACACCATGGATCACCGCCACATAAATCACACTTCACAACTTTAGAGGTTGCTGAATCGTAATTAACCGTACCGAAAGGACACGAGATGGTGCACACCTTACAGCCTACACAGGTACTCTCATTCACTTCCTTAGCACCCGTCGCTGCATTCACAGTGATTGCATCAACCGGACAGGCCAACTGACACCACGCCTCAGCACACTGAGTACAGGTATAAGGTGAGAAACGACCTTGGTCATGGAAGTTAAAAACTTTGATGCGTGAACGTGCAGGATTAAATGCACCGGTGTTCTCGTAAGAACACGCCATTTCACACTGAAGACAACCGGTACATTGACTCGGCTCAATATGTAGCGCCCGTAACATGGCAACTGCTCCTTTGGTGGGATTTTTAAACGTTATTTTTATTATTCAGAGCGCTTTGTAACACTCAAATTAAGGTTTGCATAATTAGAGAATAATGATGTTCTAACGCGTCAGACCTTTGACAAAAATCTAGCCGCCAGCGCGTTGGAATTGACGCTCAAATTTCTTTTCAAATTCATCGATTTGCACCTGAGATAGATCGTTATAGTGCAGTGCAACATCGGTCTGCGGCAAAACCAACGCGGCGATTTGTCGAATACTTTCAGCAGAAAGCTCAACCGAGATAGATCCGCCCTGCCAATCAAAATGACAACGACGCATTCCCGCCTGATAACTCACTTGATCACTAATCACCGGTGCATCAATTTTAAGAAACAAACGCCAGAAATCAGCATGCCCAATGCTCATGTCTTTTGAGATCAAAACAGGGGGTATCTGCGACAAAAAACTAACCGCCAGCTACTGGCGGCCAAATGGCCAACACATCACCCTCTTTCAAGGGCTCATCGCGCTTTTCTGGCGGCGTGAAAATACCGTTTACCACCACTAAGTGCGCCATCTCACGCGGAACACCGTAGGTATCGATCAAATCATGCGCAGAGGTACTTTCATCAACATCTAAGGTGGCACGGTGACGTGAACTACCCGATGGCAAATGCCTCATTAATGAAGCGTAAAGTTCAAAATGTATTTGCATTGCTGGATCTCAATGACTTTTTTACCACTATATCATTGACCCCAAAACTCAAGTCCAAAAAAAAGCCGCGCACTAGGCGCGGCTTAAGTTGCCTTAGGATAATTAGTTGGATTTTTTCAGGCTATCCACATCGGAATAAACCTTTCCAGACGCCTTCATTTCGTCGTACCAAATGGAATGGTGTTCTTTGGCCCAGTTCTCATCAACGTAACCTTTGGTCATAGACTGAATAGAACCTTCCATACCCGCAGTGCCGATATAGATGTGGCCAAAAGAGGCGATCAGTAAACCAACGGCAGAAACGGCATGTGCAATGTGCGCCACTTCCATAACTCCACGAGTTTGGCCGAAGATTGGGAAATCCAAGATATAACCTGATATGGAAATCACAATGCCACCAAAAATAGCCAACCAGAACCAGGTTTTCTCACCCGCATTGTAAAAGTCTGAGGGTGGCGCGTGTCCACCAAACATGCCGCCGCCTTTCAAAAACCAACCGATATCTTTGAAGGTGTAGCCATTGCCCTTCATGAACAGAACAACAACACCCAAAATCGCAAATGGGAATAATGGACCTAACCAGTTATGACTGACTAGCGAAATTGTTGCTAAAACTGAAAACGCCTCAGGTCCCATAACAGGGAGTAGCGCAAATCGACCAAATAGCATGATCAATCCCGTTAGTCCTAAATACAAAAACAGGATTGCCAAACTCCAATGGGCAACGCGATGGTTTATGGAGAAACGAGGAACGACATTACCTGACCAGCCACCATCAATTCGTATTCGACCCCGAATCAAATAAAAAAGAACTAGGGCTGCGACCATTAAGCCAAAGCCTAAACCTCCGGTTGGTACGAGCATCTCCATACGGAAAAGGCGCCATTGCTCACCTGCTGAGTTAATGAGGTTACCTCTCTCAACTCCTTTAACTTGAGTGACACCGGTTGGCGGTTGATTAACATCTGCACGACGAACGGCCCGCCATAGCTCAGAGCCAGGGCTCGGAACATCAGGAGCCAATGCAACATCTTGAGTCGGTGTTGCTGCACTTACAGATATGGGTAACAAAAAAGCTAAGAGCAAAAGAGGGATAAACATCTTTTGTAACATGCTGTTTGATACTAGAGAAGGCATTGGAGAGAACTCCCTGAAGAATGTGCCAATAAGCAAAAACAACTATCGGCACATTACGTGCCGATAGTTACTTCGTTTTCGTTAGCTTTTTTTATTCGCGTCGAGACTTGCTCGTTCGTAATTAACGCCCCACTCCATGACCGAGGCACCGCGATTTACTACACGCTTACGATAAATACTGGAAACAACATCAGCATCACCGGCTAACAGCGCCTTGGTAGAACACATCTCAGCACAAAGTGGCAGCTTGCCTTCAGATAAACGGTTTGAGCCATACTTCGTATGTTCTGCTGCACTACCATCCTCAGCTGGACCGCCTGCACAGAAAGTACATTTATCCATTTTGCCACGTGACGCAAAAGCACCCACTTTCGGGAACTGAGGCGCGCCAAATGGGCATGCGTAAGAACAGTAGCCACAACCGATACAGATATCCTTGTCGTGTAATACCACGCCGTCTTCTGTTGTATAGAAACAGTTAACAGGACATACCGCTGCACAAGGTGCATCTGAACAGTGCATACAGGCCACTGATAACGAACGCTCGCCAGGCTCACCATCTTTAATGGTCACAACGCGACGTCTATTAACACCCCATGGAACATCGTTCTCGTTTTTACATGCTGTGACACACGCATTACATTCAATGCAGCGTTCCGCGTCGCAGTAGAACTTCATATTTGCCATGTTCTATTCTCCTTAAGCCTTAGAAATGCGACACAAAGTACATTTAGTTTCTTGCATTTGCGTAACCGAGTCGTAACCGTAGGTCATGGCTGTGTTACACGCTTCACCGAGTACGTACGGATCTGATCCTGCTGGATATTTACCGCGTAAATCGGCACCCATGAAGTGACCACCGAAGTGGAACGGCGTGAAAGCAACACCACTTGCAACTCTTCGAGTCACCATGGCTTTAACTTTGATCTTGGCACCCTCAGTACCTTCAACCCACACATCATCTCCATCTTTGATGCCTGCATTGTTGGCATCACGTGGATGAATTTCGACGAACATGTCTTGTTGTAGTTCAGCAAGCCATGGGTTTGAACGGGTCTCATCACCACCACCCTCGTACTCAACCAAACGACCTGACGTCAAAATGATTGGATAATCTTTTGAGTAGTCTTTTGCCTGAATCGAACCGTAACGGGTTGGCAAACGCCAGAATGATTTACGGTCTTCGTAGGTTGGATACTTCTCAACCAAGTCGCGACGACTGGTATACAGAGGTTCACGGTGAATGGGCACAGGATCTGGGAAGGTCCATACCACGGTACGCGCCTTCGCATTACCAAATGGCGCACAACCGTGCTTAATGGCGACGCGCTGAATACCACCTGACAAGTCAGTCTTCCAGTTCTTACCTTCAGCCGCTTTCTTTTCATCCGCTGTGAGGTCATCCCACCAACCGAGTTTTTTCAACATCTCGTGAGTGAACTCTGGATAACCATCTTTGATCTCAGAACCTTTGGAGTAGCTATTGTTGGCCAACAAGCTCACACCGTTTCTTTCCACACCGAAACGAGCGCGGAAGGTCAAACCACCTTCTGCAACTGAATGGCTTGGGTCGTAGAGGTTTGGTGTACCAGGGTGCTTCATGTCAGCCGTACCCCAACATGGCCAAGGCATACCGTAGAAATCACCGTCAGCAGGACCGCCTTCAGCCTTCAATGAGTCATAGTCAAAGGTTCCCCAGTTTTGCTGGTGGGTCTTTAAGCGCTCAGGGCTTTGGCCGGTGTAACCGATTGTCCACATGCCACGGTTAATTTCGCGTGTAATGTCTTCAATGTAAGGCTCTTCACCGTTCACTTTGACATGCTTGAACATCTCTTTATCAAAGCCAAGCTTCTTAGCCAACAAATACATAATGACGTGGTCTGGCTTAGATTCGAATAACGGATCGATAACCTTGTCACGCCACTGGATTGAGCGGTTTGAAGCAGTGACTGAACCATAGGTTTCAAATTGTGTTGTTGCTGGTAGCAAATACACACCATCGGTTCTGTCATGCATTACAGCCGAAACAGTTGGATACGGATCCACTACGACAAGCATGTCGAGTTTTTCCATCGCCTTTTTCATTTCGGTGCCGCGGGTCTGCGAGTTTGGCGCGTGGCCCCACATGAACATGGCACGGATATTATCCTTCTGCGCCACGTTTGCTTTGTCTTCCAAAACGCCATCGATCCAACGTGATACAGGAATACCTTTGGTATTCATAACCGCAACGTCTTTACCTTTAGCCTTTTCGTAAGATCCAGAATCAAAGCGACTCTTAACCCAATCAAGGTCAAGATCCCATACACGAGCCCAGTGACCCCATGAACCAGGAGCAAGGCCGTAGTAACCAGGCAAAGTATTCGCTAGAACACCAAGGTCAGTTGCACCTTGTACGTTGTCGTGACCACGGAAAATGTTAGCGCCACCGCCAGAAACACCAATGTTGCCTAATGCCAACTGGAACGCGCAGTAGGCACGCGTATTGTTGTTACCGACTGTGTGCTGGGTACCACCCATACACCAAATGAAGGTGCCTGGACGGTTTTGAGCCATTGCTTTCGCAGCGGCATACACCTTGTGCTCTGGCACGCCTGTTACACGCTCAACTTCATCTGGTGTCCACTTAGCAACCTCAGCCTTAACTTCATCAAGGCCATAGACACGCTGATTAATGTATTCCTTATCTTCCCATCCATTCTTGAAGATGTGATGCAACATACCCCAGATGATTGGCACGTCGGTACCAGGACGAATTTGTAAGAAATGATCCGCATGCGCTGCAGTACGAGTAAAGCGAGGATCGATAACAATGACAGGTGCATTGTTCTTTTCCTTAGCTTCAAAAATATGTTGAAGAGAAACAGGGTGCGCTTCCGCAGGATTTGAACCGATCAACAAGACAGCTTTGGAATGGTGAATGTCATTGTAGCTATTGGTCATTGCACCATAGCCCCACGTGTTAGCAACACCAGCAACCGTGGTTGAGTGACAAATACGCGCTTGGTGGTCTACGTTATTGGTACCCCACATCGCAGCCATCTTACGGAACATATATGCCTGCTCGTTGTTACTCTTGGCAGAGCCAAGGAAGTAAACCGAATCAGGACTAGACTCTTGGCGGATCTTGAGCATTTGATCACCGATCTCATTGATCGCTTGTTCCCAAGAAACCTTTTCCCATTTGCCGTTAACCAACTTAGTTGGGTACTTCAAGCGACGCTCACCATGACCGTGCTCACGCAAAGCTGCACCTTTGGCACAGTGGGTACCTTGGTTAAACGGATGGTCTTGCGCTGGCTCTTGACCAGTCCATACACCATTTTGAACTTCCGCAATAACGCCACAACCTACAGAGCAGTGCGTACAGACTGTTCTTACTTCTTTTACAGCGCCAGCACCTTTAGCCTGAGCAGCTTCTGCCTTACGCATCATGCCAGGAGCTAAGCCTGATGCCAGAGCAGTACCACCAGCCAAAATACCTGAGTGACGCAAGAAATCGCGACGAGAGATACCGTTGCCAGTCTTCGAAGTTGACGCTTTATCGAGATCTAAGGTGACCTCAACTTTGTTGGATACTTTTTTAAGTTTCATTCCTGTCTCCAGATCGCGTTATTAGCGAGAAGCGTTCTTGTAATAGGTCAAAATATGCTGAGAAAGGTGATAGCCCTTCTGCTTCTTTTCTGGCTCAGCATCTTCTGGTGATGCCATCGCAACAGATGGAACAGCTACCGATGCCGCAGCAGTGCTAGCGCCTATGCCAGCTTTCTTTAAGAAACTGCGTCGTGATTCAGAAATTTGTTGCTTATCTTTTTTCATTAAGAAGGCTCCTTAAATTGCTCTTCGCTTGGGCTAACGCATACGTGCTAGCTAATTCATAATTATGTAAGCAACAGGTGCGCCAACTTTTTGATGAAATAAATCGCAATAAAGGAATAAAACAACTAAACCTGATGTATTTTTTTGTCCCAATCGCTCACCTTGGGTCAAACTGTCGTTGAGCCTAAGGACAGAAATAACGGGTGCGACAAAAAGAACCACTTTCGGTAGAGCGCATGCTTTTCCTACCTTAAATGATGAAATGCTCTGCTTAAGCCGTCAGGTTTAAGTACTGAGATTCAATGGCAACAAACGCCGAACCTAAACGCGCAACCGATCTATAGAAAGTTGCAGTTTCAGCCACACTGAGATCTTTCATGAAATCTTTAGCCCATGACGAAATATGCGTCTCGAAAAATAACCGCTGCTGCTCCTGCGGAGCCCCTTCATAAATAAGCATGGCCATAACTTCCATCAGGGCTGCAATGTGATCTTCAGGTTCGTGAACATCATCACTGCGCTCAAAACCTAATTTCGCCAAATCTGCTCTGAGTTGACCCAATGGGCGCTCCATAAGAAATCCGGTTTGATACCAAGACCCATACGGCACCAACTCACCACGTCCAAGACCAATGAATAGCTCATGGAATTCTTCTTTTAAACGTTGTGGTTCACTGTGCTTTGCAGCAAGAACCAGCGTATTAACCGCTGCACCAAGCTCACTCTTTTGGTCTGTAGTATCTAAAGACAAGCAATACGCTAAAACATCGGCATCGGGTGCGTTACGAAGAAGGGCCGCTAACAGACTGTAGAAAGCAGCTCTTCTTGCTTGGTCTGAGGACTCTACCGTTGCTACATTAACAACATCATTTTTAACTTCAGTGTTTTGCATTTTTAAGAGCGTCCCTTGTCTGGTGAGTAGGTCGTTTGCTTGCCTAAACTAGCTTGCATCGCATCTGAATCCTGAACTGCATCGACCACACGACAGTCTTCACACATTTTTAGTCGATTCTTGGCCCTATCCGATTGAAACATCGCATGGCCTGCAAGCTTTTCTAAAATATTGCCAATGGTTTTATGTGTTGCGAATGGCGTGCCGCAAGAAATACAGCAAAAAGGTTCTTCTTCATAAAGTACCCGCTTTTTATTTCTTTCCTCACGATCAAACAACAAACGTGGCGATATAGAGATGGCATCTTCAGGGCACGTGGAAACGCACATACCGCACTGAAGACAATTGTTTTCAACAAAGAATAGCTGAGGGATCTCATCGCCAGTATGCAGCGCCTTACCCGGACAAACTCCCACACAGGATAGACATAGTGTGCATGAGTCTGCGTCAACCATAGCGGTACCAAATGGCGCACCCGAACCAAGGTAGACCTCTGAGCTTTTGTTTGGCGCATGCTCAACAAGGTGATCAATGGCAAAAAACATCGATTCACGTTTGTTGCCAAATGCCATGAAAGTACCCAAAGGCACTGATGGCATCTTCACCTCATCTCCAGAATCATCATCTGATGTGTAATAACAGATCGCAGAGGATGGATAGCCAAGTGCATCCAGGATGTCATCTTTGACCGATAATTGTTCGTCAAGTGCGGCCTTTACCGACATAGGTAGCGCATCGCCTTTAACTAGAAGCACCTTACGCGCTCCATAAGCTAAAGCAGATAACCAAACCTCAAGACCCACTGAGGCCAGCTCTTCAACCATCAGAGATAATCGGTTCGGCGATTGCAGTGGTGCGATATCCGCATCACTCTCGGCAAAAACAACTAACTCAGGATCAGTGCCACCCTCTTCTAAATAGGTAGCAAGCATCTTACGAATTCTGTTTAGGGTGTCCTCAGATTTTGGATACGCATAGCGCATGGCACCACTCGGGCAGACGGTGGCACAAACACCTCCGCCCTGACAGAGATTAGGATTTACTTGAACTTGCTCACCAATTGAAATAATTGCGTCAGCAGGACATGCATCTATGCAGCGCGTACAAGCCACATTGCCAGACCTAGCATGCGCACATCGATCAGCGTCGTATGAAAAATATTTTGGCTTTTCGAAGGTGCCCACCATGCCATCAAGCTCTAGCCATGCAGCATCTAGAGAATCTTGATCAGGGTTGAAGTACCAATAACCGGGTGGCGGCAGTTCGCTTTTGAGCAGTGGCGATGCGCCTAGATCCATCACCATATCGGTTTCTATTAGCTGGTAGTTGTGTTTTCCCTTCTCACCAATTTCTATGCGAAACGCACCAAGATGGCCAGTAATCTTTAGCTCTCTACCCGCAAGCGGCGTCGTAGGCACACCAAGCTCATCACAATCGTCCGTAAGTAACACTTCCGCCTGCAATGGCTTTTCTAGTCGCGTAGCAAACCATTGTGCTTGCTCTCCGCCAACCACAAGGACTTTTCCGCGCGATTCATATTTCACCAACCCTGTTGGTGTCACCTGAACATCGTTTAAAGATGCCATTGCCACGTTACGGGCACGTTGATTACGCGATTCAGCCAAAGAAAGTTCGTTATCTGCCATGGTGTATCTCTTTTTCTTCTATTGCTTTAACTTCAGTGCCATCAGATTGATCTAGGGCTAGAGGTTGCTCTTGCTCATCAAGTGATAATGTTTCTTCATTTTCAACATCATCCTCATCATCTAAGGCGAGCGATTCTTTTAGTTTTTCAGCAGCGCGACGTGCCTCAACTTCAATTTGATGCTTCATATCGCTTGTTACAATGTCACCAAGCAGTTCAAATTTGGTGAAGTCTTCTGCATATTCATCTAACTCAGAAATAACGTTGAACTGCGGCGAATGAAATAATTTTCTCAAGGCCGCTTTACGCAAGGTCTCACTCACCTTGCTCGACATAAAGCCACTGTAATCTGAGTCTTCATTCAATGACTCTAATGGCGGCATATCCTCATCAGTCAACTCAGGCTCTTGAACAACCTCTTCAACAGCGACTGCATTTAGTTTCTCTTCCTCTTGTCTTGCTTCGACTTTTCGTCGACTAAAGCGCTGAAAGAAAGACTCACCTTCTCGCTGGTCATCAATGTCTTTTTGATTAACATCAGACATAGGTTTAGCCTTGCACTTCCTGCGCCGTCCAATCACGCAGCTTTCTTTTTGTCTTTTTTTCAGGGAAATAATTGGCTATCACAAACGCTTCAGTCCAACGATAGAGTTCCGGTGGAACATCTACCGCAAAAACCTCATCTTCACCCTCGAGGAAGGCATGTGCTTCATCAAAACTCATGGTGATGTGAAAGGCCTCAGGACATCCACCATCGTCAACTGGATGAGCAAGCACATAGGCTCTTGGCGTGTCGCTCATTAAATTAAAGTAATAACTTTCACATTCATCCGCGTACAAAGTGACTTCAAAGCCACCAACCATGAACCAGGCTGTATCACCCTCTTCTCTCACCAATCGAGGTTCTTCAGTTTCTGGATGACGACCAACCGCAATACCTGTGGCAGTCCAGACATAATCAACCCACTGACTGGATGCAACGCGGCGCTCCATGACTACCGCAACGGGAAAACTTCCCGGTAGATTCTCTAAATTCGCAACTGAATCAGACATTTCAATCTTCTTCTAAATAAATACTTTTCTTGCAGTGCAATTACCGCACCAATTTTTCACTCATTAAGAAATAAAAGGCCTAACGCAACATAAACACCTAAATTAACCGCTTCATCCAGTATTTGAATTGAGCAGTTGGTACATAAAGTCTCAAAAAGGTGTGATCAGCGCGACAAAACACTCCATTGCACAGCTGCGATACATCCCTAGCCCCCGAAATAACGCACTTAACGTAGTGGGAACGTTTTTTGCAGCAGCTCTCATTAAAGTTGTGTAAACAGGATTAAATGTGTCAGAAAGTCTAAAAGAATCGTTAACTGATCGTTTTGGCAGAACAGTTGATTATTTGCGCATCTCGGTTACCGATCGTTGTGATTTACGATGCGTTTATTGCATGTCTGAAAACATGACCTTTTTACCCCGTGAACAATTACTCACCTTAGAAGAAATCATTCAAATTGGGCGTTGCTTTACAGAATTAGGCGTTAGCAAAATTCGCATTACCGGCGGTGAACCACTGCATCGTAGAAACATTCTTTCTGTGTTTGAAGCCTTCGGTCAGCTTGACGGCCTTAATGATCTCACCCTCACAACCAACGGCACTCAGCTACACCGTTTTGCCAAACCACTTGCTGATGCAGGTGTTACTCGCGTCAATATCAGTTTGGACACCTTAGATGCTGATCGTTTCAAAGCACTTACCCGTAATGGAGACATTGATAAAGTCTTTAACGGCATTGATGCCGCACAGAAAGTTGGCTTTAAACGCATAAAACTGAATGCGGTAGTTTTAAAAAATCGAAACCATGATGAGGTTTGTGCGCTCGTCGAACATGCGATCAAACGAGGCATCGACATCAGCTTTATCGAAGAAATGCCTCTCGGTGTTATCGGTGATCACGACCGAGAGGAATGCTACTACTCTAGCGATGAAATCCGACGCGACCTAGAGAGGACATTCGATCTAATACCCACCACTGAGACAACTGGTGGACCATCACGTTATTACAGAATTGCCAACGAGCAATCGCGAGTCGGTTTTATTTCTCCTCATAGCCACAATTTCTGTGACACCTGCAATCGTGTTCGATTAACTGCTGAAGGACGACTACTTCTTTGCTTAGGCCAAGAACACAGCGTCGATCTACGCGCCGTTGTTCGCGCTCATCCAGGTGATGATGCCGCTTTAAAACAGGCCATTCGTGAAGCAATGGAAATCAAACCTTTGGGCCATGATTTTGATCTTTCCGCAAAACCAGTCATCTTTAGACACATGAACCACACTGGGGGTTGATGGCGATGTCAGTAATAAACACACCTAAAAAAAATACCTATCGCCCAGAAATGACAAATGAGGGGCTAAAGCCTTCTCATGAAGTTATTGCGATTGATGAATATGGCCAACAGCAAGCTGGCATGATCGCCGGAGAACAAGCTTTAACGGTTTACATCGATGACAAAGAGATTGTCACTCTGATGACATTGGGCACCCATCCTGAAATGTTGACACTGGGTTATCTCGCTAACCAACGTTTAGTGCCCTGTCTTGAATCGGTCGATTCTGTCAGCGTTGATTGGGAAAAAGCAGAGGTCAAAGTGAATACCTTTGAGCGTATTAGTGATCTCGATGAAAAACTGAAGCACCGAACTGTGACCACAGGCTGCGGCCAAGGGACTGTGTTTGGACGCATAGGTGAAGAGCTAGAAAAAATTCGTCTTCCTAAAGTGTCCATCAAGCAATCTCAAATCTACCGCTTGCTATCTCAAATAAATGATCACAATGAGGTTTATCAAAAGGCAGGCGCTGTTCATGGCTGCGCTTTATGTCGCTCTGATGAAGACAGCTCCGAAGTGAATATATTTGTAGAAGACGTCGGTCGGCACAATGCGGCTGACGCAATCTGCGGTTTTATGTGGCTCAATGCCATAAACGGAAATGACAAGTGGTTCTATACAACGGGGCGACTCACTTCTGAAATGGTCATCAAGGTTGCGCAGATGCAGATTCCTGTCTTGCTTTCTCGATCCGGGGTTACTCAAAAAGGGCTGGAACTTGCTCAAAAAATAGGCGTCATTTTGATTGCCCGAGCCAAAGGTGATCATTTTTTAATTTACAACGGGGCTGATCAAATTGACTTTGATTCGGTACCGGTCAAAAAGCCTCACTCATTGAAGCGAAATACAAATAACAAAAAGCAAACCGCTCCATCCGTGAATATGCTTGCTGCACAATCAAGTTGAGTTTGAATCATGTCTGCTGTTATCGCGTCACATTCTGATACTTACATGAGCGTTAAGCAGGTCGCTAGCTATCTGCAGCTCAATGAGAAAAAAATCTATGCTTTAGTTAGTGAAGGACTGATTCCCGCTACCAAGATTACTGGCAAATGGATGTTTCCTCGCGAACTCGTAGATCGATGGATGATGGATTCCTCACATGGTGGACTCTTTACGGATCGAATGGTTATTGCTGGCAGCGACGATCCTCTACTCCAACGTGTCCTGACAATTTTTGCTCGCGATATCAACACGCATGCTCAAGTAAGTTATACACCCACCGGCACAAGGCTTGGCCTTGAGTTACTTCAAGCAAATCGAATTGATGTTAGCGCTATTCACTGGGGACCATTGAAAGAAAGTCACCTACGTCACCCAGCCCTTTTGCGTCAGCATTCTCACCATAGAGACTGGGTTCTGATCCGTGCGTTCTCAAGAGAACAAGGACTCATTGTTCGCCCAGAGATTGCTGAAAAGCATGACGATATTGAATCATTACTCTCTGCTGATTATCGTTGGGTTGAACGCCAAGCTGGCGCAGGCGCACAGCGACTCTTTTTAGAGATAAGAAAAAATTTCGGCATTAACACGCCATTTAATGCCACAACTAGCGCGTTATCTGAAAGAGAAGCCGCAAGCGCCATCAATCTGGGGCTTGCCGATGTCGCCCCAGGAGCAAGATCCGCCGCAACAGAATCCGGTCTTGGGTTTATCTCATATGGTCACGAGGCCTTTGATCTGGCTTTACCGAGAAACATGTGGTTTAGACGCCTGTTCCAAGATCTCTTAAGCCGACTTCAATCAGGCGAAACACGCCAAACCGCCGATTTACTTGGCGGCTATGATTTCTCTCAATGCGGTGAGCTTGTCTGGGGTGAGGAATAAGCAAGTTTTAGGCTTGCTCTGACTCCCATAGGTGACACTTTCGCTCTAAGGTCTTACGAGACACACCCAGTCGTCGGGCAGCAGCAGATTTATTACCACCCTCAAGTGAAAGCACACGAAGAATGTGTCTCTTTTCGACTGACTCAAGTGTTAAATCATCCTCATCGCCAGATGATGTTTCATTAACATGCGCCACTGCCCCACATGAAGTCACACCCTGGCTCGGATGTTGGTTTAATAGCAAACACCGCTCTATAACGTTTTTGAGTTCACGAATATTACCTGGCCAGTCGTACTGACTAAGCCGATCAATTTCAGCTTGAGTAATCTTAGGATCAGGAATCCCCAAATCAGCTGCAACTGCTTTAGCAAAATGTTCAACAAGCAATGGCAAATCACTTATGCGCTCGCGCAACGCAGGCATTCGAATACTCAATACATTTAATCGATAGTAAAGATCTTCGCGAAAATTACCTTTTTCAATTTCTGACTGTAAATCTCTATTTGTTGCAGCGACGATACGCACATTTACAGAGCGTTCTTTATTGCCGCCAACGGGACGAACCTTTCTATCTTCCATGACGCGAAGTAATCGAGTTTGCATCGCCATTGGCAACTCGCCGATTTCGTCTAAGAATAAAGTTCCGCCATCCGCATAAGAGAACAAACCCTCACGGTCTTTCGTAGCACCCGTGAAAGCACCTTTAACATGGCCAAACAATTCACTTTCGAGAAGTTCTGGTTGAAGTGCACCACAGTTTATTGGCACAAATGATCCCGCACGGCCACTTTGATTATGGATGGCTCTTGCAGCCAGTTCTTTACCTGTTCCAGATTCTCCATGAATAAGGACCGTAGAAGGCATTGGTGCAACACGTTTGATAATTTCACATGTCTCTTGAAGAATTTCGCAACCGCCCACAATGCCATGCTCATGGTCTAATTCTTTTGCTTGTCGACGAAGAACATAACCTTCACGTTGCTGCCTTTGACGCTCAAGACTTCTATCTATAGAAGCGAGCAAATCGTTAGTATCAAAAGGCTTGATAAAAAAATCAGATGCGCCCGCTTTTAACGCCTCTACGGCATAGAGCTGATTAGATACAGAAGAAAGACAGATCACAGCAGTAAGCGGGTCATCTTCTGTAAGTCGATTAATCCAATGTCCATTGCTATCAGGTATGAAATGGATACCTGTAATCACAAGATCAAAGTGATAACGCGAGAGTAGTTCTTCAGCAGATTGATAGTCTTCAGCAATTTCAACTAGCCCAAAGACATCACTTAAATTATCCGTTAGTAATGAAAGAAGGTCCTTATCCTCATCAACAATGAGGACGGAGTTCATTTTATGAGTGCTTACTTCTTTAACAGCGTGTGAATGAGCATTTGATTTGAGCTCTTCAAGAACCCTTTCTGATGTGGCTGACATTTTTATTTCTTTTTATTTTCGTAATGCATAATTACAAATATGCGATAAAAAAATCGTAAAAAATTACAACGCTATTTACGAATCCCCCTCAACTAAGACTCCAAGAATATGGTACAGACTGTCTCAATCAGAAACCTGATTTTGGTTCAATTTGTCGCAAACACAAGTAAAAGTTTTTTATTCCCACCGCATTTCGTCCATAACAAACCGTATTTTCAGAGAATTCCTACAGATGCATAAGATGGCACCTTATTTGCTGTGTTTTTAAAGTACTTAAATCGTTAGTTTCTTATGAGCATTACCCCAGAAAACATTACCGCATTAATTTTAGCTGGCGGCAAAAGCAGTCGCATGGGCCAAGACAAGGGGCTTCTACCCTTTGGAAATAGCATCATGGCCGGCCATGTTATTGAACAGATCCGCCCTCAAGTTGGTCGCATACTCATCAGCGCTAATCGCAATCAAGACCAATACGCCAAACTTGGGCACAAAATAATTGGTGATCCGATAGAGGGCTTCCAAGGGCCTCTCGCTGGATTTTTAGCCGGCCTAGAAGCAATTGAAACTGATTATTTAATAACCCTGCCTTGTGACGGACCCTTTGTGCTGAGTGATTACGTCGAAAGAATGGCCAAAGGTTTATTCAACGCATCCGCTGATATTGCTGTTGCCCATGATGGCAAACGTTTACAGCCAGTCCATGTTTTGTTGCATCGAAAAGTCACTGAAGAATTAAAAGATACTCTTGAGCAAGGTGAGCGAAAAATTGACAGGTGGTTCCCGCACCACGCATGGGTAACTGTAGATTTTAGCGATGCTCCACAGCAATTCGATAACATCAATACGCCAGAAGACTACAAATCTGCCAGTGGAGCTGAAGTCGCGTGAGCAATCCTTCCCAAATTCAGTTCCCTAAGCCCATGATCGGTTTTGCGGCATACAGCGGCACTGGCAAAACCACCCTTCTACTTAAACTTTTACCCCTCCTGAAACAAACCGGTCTACGTATCGGCATGGTTAAGCATGCGCACCATGACATTGAAATGGACTATCCGGGAAAAGATAGCTACGAACTACGCAAAGCAGGCGCTGATGAAATGCTGATCACCGGGGCTAATCGATGCGCTTGGATTCATGAATGTAGCGACCCCAGTCATGAACCCACACTTGAAGAAACCTTGGCTCTTCTCAATCCAGAAAGATTAGACTTGGTTCTAGTTGAAGGATTTAAAGCTGCCGCTTTTCCCAAAATCGAACTTCATAGACCATCCTTAGGAAAACCTTTAATTCACCCCAGTGATCCAAATATCGTTGCGTTTGCTTGTGATGACGAGGCCAACATTCCCAATCAAGCGCTCCCCAAGCTAGCCCTCAATGACCCTGAAGCGATCGCGACCTTTATCCTTAATTATTTTGGGTTAAAAACCTCGAATATTTTCGCATTGCACGAAACTAAATCAGCTTAGATCGTTCACAATAGAACTTTCCGAGTAACGATTGTTAGTGCTTCTTATGAAAAAAGTATTTTTTGCTTTAGGTCTTATCGTTTTTTCTTTTCCAGCTATGGCTGAAATGGCTGAGCGTTCCACCTTTAAGGTTATCGATAACAACACCTTTAAGTACTCAAGCCGTATTGACCATATCTTTTCGCATGACGACAACAATGTCGAAATTGATCGCTATTTAATGCTCGAGAATTTTTTGCATAACAATGGGTATTGCCCAAAGGGCTTTTCCATTGAAGAGCGGAAAGTTGTGATCACTACCCCACCACATGATGGTGAGCTGCAGTATTTGGTGAAGTGCAATTAATTAAAACGGCCACCACCAAGGCGAGCCTAGATTATCTTCGCAGCGTTTTAACTGTTCGCTGTAGCGCTTAGCGTTAGCCTCAACCTTTCTGGCCACCCCTATCAACCACTTTTTCTTGTTGTAGGTTTTACGCTTCCAGCCACCGTGACCTTCGTGGTACGCCAAATATTGGTTATACGCATCCCATTTAGAGATACCCAAGGTCTTTTGCGACACCGTGCTATACCAACCCATAAAGTCGACTGCATCAGCATAATCATCACGATCAGCGCCCCAGTTGCCGGTTTTGCTCTTATACCAGTCCCAGGTGTCATCTTTAACCTGCGCATAGCCATAGGCACTCGATACGCGCCACCACATCGGAATTCCTAAGAAGGTATCGCGCGGCGGCGCAGCATCATGCTTAAAGCTCGACTCTTGACGCATGATGGCCAGCTGCACATGCAATGGCAGACCGTATTTCTTTTGCGCATCTTTAGAGGCGTCATACCAATCTGGCTTTTCTTCAAAAATGCGGCAGGCATTTTCTTGGTTCGATGGCGGCGTAGTGCTGCAACTTGCCAATAAAAGCGCAAACAGCGAGGTAATCAGTAACTTCATCATCTGATTTTAACAATCAACCTAGGGAAATAACGAGCCAAAACCCACAAACAAAAAAGCCGTGCTCATTGAGCACGGCTTTTACGCTAAATAGCGGCGGCTTATGCCAACGACAAGTTAGTCGCTGCCTGCTTGCCACGCTCTTCAGTGATCTCGAAGTTAACGACTTGATTGTCGACCAACTTATCGATGCCAGAACGCTGCAGCGCAGAGATGTGAACAAACACATCCTTAGAGCCATCATTAGGAGCGATAAAACCAAAACCTTTGGTCATATCGAAGAATTTTACTTTACCAGTAATCATAAATTTATCCGTATAAACGTATTTTTCGGCACACGAAATTGCGCA
Source organism: Gammaproteobacteria bacterium (assembly GCA_038146785.1). Taxonomy (GTDB): domain Bacteria; phylum Pseudomonadota; class Gammaproteobacteria; order Chromatiales; family Chromatiaceae; genus VMDJ01. The sequence goes on along the minus strand of JAYQSI010000002.1, from coordinate 7,279 downwards.
CCGTTCTAAACGTAATCAAGAAATCAACAAGCTGAGAGAGTGCGAAACGCACGGAAACAGGCGGGACTCAAAAATTAACCCGTTTATTAGAGCACAGAGAACTGATTATTCACAAATAAAGAATTCAGTCTTGGCGACTATAAAAGCTAGAAATGACAACGCCTTACCGAAGTAAGGCGTTATACATGCTTGGTAGCGGGGAGCATCAAGTGCCCAATCAGACAAATAAAGACCCTATTTCATCAAACCAGCTTTGACAGTAATTAATTGCTGCAGCGGCAGAATTTTAAGGTTAATAAAATCTAACTGGGGAGTTGGCATGATTAGAGATTTCTTATGGGGTCGTTACACCCTTCTCTCAGCATCAATAATCATCGGCATTCACGCATCAGCAAAATTAATTACAAGCCCTTCCCCTTTGTGGGCTATAACCGGTTTTATATTTTTAAGCTTTTCTGCCCTTGGCGTTGTTGACTTGTTCAACAAACAGCACCCTGTAAGGCAGAACTACCCTTTATTAGGAAGATTACGTTACTTTTTTGAGAGCATCAGGCCTGAATTGCGGCAATACTTTTGGGAGGATGATGACGACGAACTTCCCTATTCTCGTAATCAGCGCGCGCTGATCTATCAACGATCAAAAAACTTTACCGCCACTCGTCCATTTGGATCCATAAGAGGATTTTACAAAGACGGACACTCATGGCTTGCCTCATCCTTATGCCCAATAGATATTGAGAACAAAGATTTTAGATTCAATGTAGGCAAGGGCAAAAATGCCTATGGCATGTCTTTTTTAAATATCTCCGGCATGTCCTTTGGCGCCCTATCCCCCACAGCCATCACATCACTTAGCAAAGGTGCAAAACTCGGTAACTTTGCGCTTAACACTGGTGAGGGCTCGTTATCCAAATATCATGAATTAGGTGGCGGCGATCTCGTATGGCAAATATCAACAGGCTATTTTGGCTGCCGCACACCTGAAGGACGATTTTCCGATGAGTTATTTCAAGAGAAGGCCAGCCTACCTTCAGTAAAAATGATCGAAATTAAGCTTAGCCAAGGCGCGAAACCTGGGCATGGCGGTATGCTCTTGGCACCCAAGGTGACAGCAGAAATAGCGGCGACTAGAGGTATAGAGATTGGCAAGGATTGCATCTCGCCCGCGAAACATTCTGAATTCTCCACACCAAATGAATTACTTGATTTTGTTACTCGCCTTCGAAAGTTAAGCGATGAAAAACCCATCGGGATTAAACTGTGTGTTGGCCACCCCTGGGAGCTAATCGCTTTAATTAAAGCCATGTATATGCGTGAGGTATACGTGGACTTTATTACCGTAGATGGCGCGGAAGGTGGCACAGGCGCAGCTCCTGTTGAATTTGTTGACCACCTTGGCACACCGCTTAGGGATGCTGTTGTTTTTGTTGATAATGCTTTAAGAGCTGCTGGTTTAAGAGGAAAAATACACATTGGCGCGTCAGGTAAATTAGTCAGCGCCTGGGACATGATTCGCCTATCAGCCATTGGGGCTGATTGGATCAATATGGCTCGTCCTTTTATGTTCTCTCTTGGATGTATACAAGCTAGAGATTGTTCTTCTGGTAACTGCCCTACCGGCATCACAACAATGAATCCAAAAAGATACAACGCACTTGATGTTGAATCACGCGCAAAACGGGTTGCCAATTTCCACCACAACTCATTAGAAGCCGTTGCCGAAATGCTAGGTGCAGCTGGGATAGATCATCCATTGAAGTTAAATCGTAGCCATGTAGCAAGACGACTCTCTAGCAGCGAAATAAAACTAGCCGATGATGTTTATCCAAAAGTTACCAATAACGCGCTTAATAACAATGGCATCATTGAAGATGTAAGAATCTTAAAATATTGGGATGTGGTGTCTGGCGACAGCTTTGAAATTAGTAGCTCATAAGGGTAAGCCAGAAATGACAACGCCTTACCGAAGTAAGGCGTTATACATGCTTGGTAGCGGGGGCAGGATTTGAACCTACGACCTTCGGGTTATGAGAAACACCCAGACACAAACCAACTACAGAATTCACCTTCAAACAACAGAATTTACTACTGTTTGAGTCAGTTTAGCAGTCTTCAAACGGGTTGTAAGTCGTTGGTTGTAGTTAGCTGCTGCGATGAAATTACGGTCGACTAGCTGCGTGTTTCATAACCGCTAATAAAAACATACATTTGTGACACCCAAAAAAAACCCGCCGAAGCATGGCGGGTAGGAGTCTTCAGAGCCAACAAATTCATAAAGGGAAAAGTTGGTGTCGAAGGTGTCTTAACTCTCTCATTAGGACAGGCAAATTTAACCAAATATCACACCATTTTGGCAACATTTTTAGCTCAAGAAACCCTTTATCGATTAGCTCTTTGATGGCTCTGGATAAGGAACTTTTTGAGCATCAGCCCAGCCCCCACTAGAAGTGAGCCGCCTCAGAAAGACATCTATGACATTTTCCCAATTGCACAACTTACATAACTCTTTGCTTTTGTTGCTGCCGCTTTTAAACCTTCCACTGACCCAGTTTCTGGATACCCCATGTGAGTTAACTCTTGAACCACCTTATCTCTATCTAATGATTCTCCAGATACAACAACTTTTCCATTTTCTATATCAACTACAACATCTAAAACACCACTTAACGCTCTTATTTTTTTCTCAATTGAATTAGCGCAACCGCCGCATTTAATATTTTCTACTCGAATATCCAGATTCATTTTCTTCCTCCAGTATTTTTCAGCCACAAAGAATACACTTCGTCGCTCCAATGGCTTTGAACCCAAGCTAAAGCCTGATTGATTTCCTGATCATTCAACTTATCTTCAAAGGGTGGCATTGAACCACCGAGTCGCTGCGTTCCCTTTTTTATTGTCTGCTTCAGCTGAGAAAACGAGTGATGCCAAGCATGGGCTGTTCCATTTAGTGCTGGCGCTGGTGCTTTACCTTCAGCTTTTTCTCCATGACAACTTGCACATTGATTTGCAAAGACCTTTCCACCTTTAACCACATCATCCCATGTATACCACCTAGTATCAGCAGAATGACTTGCTTGTGATAAGGCAGAAAGCAATAGCAATGACATTAAAAAATGTAGTCGTTTCATTATTTACTCCCTAAGCAATTAACCTTCTAATGCCTTAAGAACTTTTTGAAGCTTGCCTCTCACCTCTTCAGCCAATGACTTTACTTCAGGACGATCAACCAATGTCAGCACCGCTGAAGGATCCATAAAGGCAACTCTCACGCCACCTCCTTCAAGCTGTCGCACCACCACATTACAAGGCAAGAGCAACCCAATATCTGGTTCAGCCTCCAAAGCCTGATTAGCCAGCGGAGGATTACATGCCCCTAAAATTCGATAAGGCTGCTTATCAACATTCAGTTTTTCTTTAAGCGTTGCCTGAATGTCTATATCAACTAAAACACCAAATCCTTCAGCTTTAAGCGCTGCGATTGTGTGATCTACGACGTTATCGAAACTACCTTTAACTTCTGTTCCAAACTGATACATAACTACACCCCATTACTTAGGACTAATTTCAGTAATCACCATGCCTTTGGTCATGGTGAATGTCACTTCATCACCCTTTTCTAGCCCTTCCAATAGCGACGCATCAGACACACTAAACTCCATTGTCATTGGCGGCATTTCAGTGCCAATAGGACCATGCTTCAAGGTGACCTTTCCGCCACTCAGGCGCTTGATGGTTCCCTCTCCTTGCATACTCATATTTTCACCACCATGAGACATATGCGCATGATCGTGATGAGCGTGCTCACCTGCTGCATAAACAGGTAGGCCAAAGCCAAGTGTGGTTGCTGCGATTGTTACGATAAAAAGTTTTTTCATGATATTTATCCTTGTCGGTATGAGCGATTAGCTCTTGTGTTGTTTGGGTTTGACGGCGGTAAATTCCATCGTCTGTTGAGGTTCGTTAACTGCTGACATCAGGCTTTCTCCAGCGTCCTGATGTGAACTTGCTTTAGGTAATTCACCGGTATATTCGTAAGCTTGGCCACCGGGAGGATGTTGGTACCAACCTGGATCTTTGTAATCACCCGGCGCTAGGTCTTTACGCACTTTGAGCAAACTAAACATGCCACCCATCTCAACGGAGCCATGTGGGCCATCACCTGTCATCATCGGTACCGTGTTTTCAGGGATTGGCATGCTCATTTCGGTCATATCTGCCATGCCACGCTCACCCATCACCATATAATCAGGCACGAGCTGCTGAATCTTCTCAGTGATACCACGATGATCAACTCCGATCATGGTTGGCACGTTATGCCCCATGGCATTCATGGTGTGATGACTCTTGTGACAATGCATTGCCCAGTCACCCTCTTCATCAGCAATAAACTCCAACTGACGCATCTGACCAACCGCAACATCGGTTGTCACTTCTGGCCAACGACTTTCAGGTCGAGTTGGACCACCATCGGTACCGGTTACCTCAAATTCAATGCCATGAATGTGAATTGGATGATTGGTCATCGTTAAGTTACCCACCCTTACACGAACACGATCGTTCTTACGGGCTACTAACGGTGAAATTCCCGGGAAGACACGGCTATTCCATGTCCATAGGTTGAAATCCAACATGGTCATAATCTTGGGAGTCGCAGCGCCAGGGACAATATCGAAGGCATTGAGCATGATGCAGTAATCACGGTCCACTTCATTTATCCATGGATGCTTTTCTTTTGGATGTGTTACCCAAAAGCCCATCATGCCCATCGCCATCTGTGTCATCTCATCCGCATGCGGGTGATACATGAAGGTGCCTGGGCGTTTAGCTTCAAATTCATACACAAAGGTTTTACCCGGCTGAATCGCTGGCTGATTTAAACCCGATACACCATCCATACCATTCGGTAAGCGCTGGCCATGCCAATGCACACTGGTATGCTCTGGGAGCTTATTGGTCACAAAGATACGTACGCGATCACCCTCAACCACCTCTATGGTTGGACCAGGACTTTGGCCGTTATAACCCCAAAGGTTGGCCTTCATCCCAGGGCCTAGTTCACGCACAACCGGCTCTGCGACCAAATGAAACTCTTTAACGCCCTTATTCATGCGCCATGGCAATGTCCAACCATTCAACGTCACCACAGGGTTATAGGGACGACCTGTTTCTGGATACAAAGGATCCATCGTGTCAGCCGAGGTTTGAATGACAGGTTCAGGCAATCCAGCTAAAGCAAACTGACTGACTGAGCTTGCCGCTACAGCGCCTCCAGCAGCGCCTAACAAGCGAAAAAAATCTCTTCTTGAAGTCATAACTCTTCTCCTAATGCCCTGCATCAGCTGATGCTGAGCTCGCTGAAATTTTGGTTGTACTGGCATCGATCGGACGCCCCATCACAACGCTATTCATCGCTATCTCTGCATTAAGTAAATTACGTTTGGCATCGATCGCTGATTGCTGCGCAGCGGCCATATCACGCCCTGCCTGCATCAACTCGAACACACCAATGATCATGCCGTTGTAGTTATAGGTCGCCTCTTCCAACAAGGTTTCCTGCATGGGCAGAATCTGATCTTGATAATGCTGAGCAATATCAAACGAGGTTCGATACAAGCTGTAACTTTCTCTTAACTGTGATGCCGCAGATAGCACGGCATTTTTATACGCCTGTTGCTTTGCTAAAAGATTTGCTTGAAGCGCATCGCGTTGCATATCACCCCAATCAAAGACCGGCAGCTTCACTTCAAGCTCATAACCTTTTTTATGGGAGATGCTTCCCGCATCATTAATCGTGTCATAGCGACGGCCGTATTCAATGTCGGTAAAGGTACTGACTTGATCCACACCGTTTCGCTTTAAAGCTGACTCGTAATCGAGACGCGCCATACGGACATCAAAGCGCTGATTTATCTCCTTAGCGATATCTGTAAGCGCCAAGGGCTGCTTAGCCAATTTGGGCAGCTTTGTTGGTAATTTCAGTTGTTGCGCATCTTCACCCGCAAGACCTAGGAGTCGAACCAGCTTTTCACGCGCTGCTAATCTCTCTTGTCTCGCAGTGGCTAACGCAATGGTGGCTTCTGAAAAGATCAACTGCTGTCGAATGCGGTCAGTTGTCGTGAAGTTACCTGTCTGCTTCATTCGTTTAGCTAAGTCGGCGCTAGCAGAGGTACCCGTAAATGCCTTCTCTGCAATTTTAAGCTTAGCTTCAGCTGTGACGGCATCTAACCAAGCCAAACGCACTTGACTGATTGATGCATAAACCTCAGCAGACAAACTCATTGCGGCACGATCAATCGCAATCTCTGCAGCGGCTTGTCGTGCGGGCAGTGTCAGAACATCAAGCAATCCAAAACGAAGGAAACGACCATATTCAGTTTCGGTTCCCTTCACCATGCGCTCAAATGAAAAAACAGGGTTAGCAATGCGCCCTGTTTGCGCTACGGATGCACCTGCCTGCCAATGGTTTAACAAGAGCTCTTGAAAGGCAGGGCTTTTAGACAACATGAGCTCTACAGCAGCATCTTCACTCAAAGATTCTTGCAATAGCTCAGCCGCACGTTGTTCACGCGCTTTTTGCTGTTCATCCGTTACGACAACATCAACCTTGCCGGCAGTAACCACACCTGGCTCGGCATTAACCTTGGTCAAACTCCCCTGCATATCAAAGGTGCTGCAACTCGCTAATAAAGGCACTAACAACGCCAATGGAAGTTTCTTCATCATTGATGACCTCCCATAGAGTGGTGCTGATGCCCTGTAGGCATCGATGATGATTCATCTTTCATGTATGGCTCTTGGGTGTAATAACGCCAGCCACCGATTTCATCTACAACACGGTTAGCATCAACCCAATCAGACGTGCCAACTGGTTTCCACTTTTGATATTGATCAAAAGCCGATGTGTAAGATTCTTTTTCAAGGGTTGCTTCCGCTGCATTCACAAATGGAACGCACACAGACAAACCCACGACTAACAAAGCACGCATATTGTTCTCCCGATGCGTGAGTTAAAAATAAAGTTAGTGGGTTCTTAGGCGGTTTTAGGGGGTCTTAAGACAACGCTATAAATCGAATCAACGAAGCGTGATTTATAGAGGTCTGAGTGGCTATTTAAGGGAATTGCGACAGTAAACTCCATCGCGTTAGGAATAAGTGTGGAAAAAACCGTAGTGCAAACAGAGTCACATTGACATGCTTCTGAATGATCAACCTGTGACATTGGATCTTGGACATCCATAGCATGTAGGTGATGGGCATCCTGACTTCCCATCGCATGATT
>JAYQSI010000001.1:0-95813 GCA_038146785.1 Gammaproteobacteria bacterium | reverse complement strand
TTATTACTTCGTTCAGTTACGTATTGCTACGCAAGGCAGCCACGCAATACTCGTGTATTTAATCCACCACCCGCCTGAGTGTTTAATGAGTCTGCTGCAGCGACAGCGCCAAGCCTCGCGCGTTGTGGTACCTATTGACGAATAGGACCCAGGTGAAAGATTAATGATAGAAGCTGTTGTCTCGGCACTGGCATCTAGGGTATCAACACCATCTGAATCAACAATGGTTAGCCCATATTGATTTAGTATGGCTAGTATTGCCAGTGTTTGCATCTGTAGACACGCCATAAAGGTATTCAACTGTTGCAATGTCATAGACCATTGGTGTGGCAACATACACTTTTGAGTATTGCCAACTAAAGGTTCCATTAGCGTTATAGGTGAGTTTGTGGGAACTAAAGGTTTCGGTGAAGAGGCATACGTTGAGCTCTGGTTATAAGACATGATGGTGTGACGCCAATTATCTGCAATCCACTTAGGTATCACCCGTGGCAGAACCTGCATCAGGGATTGCGACAAGCCTACTGCTTTGACCAAATTCATGGATGGCGGTGGTTTGCGGAATCCGTATGTACCAGGATTAAGATTTTGATTAACCATGTAGTAACCCGAATTTGCGCCACACTATCGAACCAAATATCACCGCAATTGGCAATGTGAATGGGCTTAACGCAGAAACGCTGCCGCTCTTATCCGTTGGATCGGGTGTGCTAGTGTTTAATGGCATTGTGTCTGAGTAAGCCACACGCAAATCGCCCACCACATTGCTACCTGATACCGACTCAGTCACTTCCTGAAGATATGCAGAAGCCTGATCCCAAGATCAAATGCCTGAATAGCGTTTTCTTTGTTAGCCGCTGACAAGCTGCCCGCAGTGTCTCTTTGGGCGAGAGCATAATTTGAGATCATCGTAACCCACCGTCCCGTTATAGAACGAATAGGTCAAGGATCACCACTGGTAATATTCCAGATTAATTCGTTAATCAATGCATCGATATAAAGTTGTGCCAGATGAAGTTGGATTATTGTTAGCTGGCAATCCTGTAGTAGTCGTAGTAGCTGCCGCCATATCATGCAACCTCATTGGTATTCGCTGCAACATTAGCTGATTCGCACTCAACACAACCACATCTTCCTCATGGAATGCTGCATCAACTTCCTGCATATCAACTTCCAGGAAGGCATCTGCTTAGTGAGCTCATTCATTAAACTAACAACTTCAGCGCCAATCGAACAGCGAAGTAAGCGAAAACTTTTCATTCAAATCAGCATCAACAGACGCCAATGTTCAAATTATCTGTTTTGAACAATTCTGACCGACCAATGCGAGATTTTCTCTTCGAGCGCAATAAGCGCATTAGGATCAGCAGCACCCTCCCAGCTCTGCCTTTAGTGATATCAAGTATCCTTCTAGCTCCTGCGAGTCTCGTCACTAACCAGCACAAAGGCAATCTCAGCTAAGCCCTCAGCTAATGAATCTTGAATACCTATCAATTCTGACTAGTCGAATCAATATGATTTGCAACAGAAAACTCTTCAATACCGTCTTATTGCGCGTTTCAACTATTGCACTACGTGTTTCAGTCACCAGCTTAGCACTCTAGCATTTAAGTTGGGCGTTTGGCGATGTCATGAATTAGTGAGACTGTCGACATTTGAAGAAGGCCGCTTATTTAAGCAAAGAGGCACATTCTGCGTTGGAAGCATTGGCTTGAGCTAACATTGCCGTACCTGCTTGCTGAAGAATTTGTGAGCGAGCCAAATTAGCCGACTCAGCAGCGTAATCTGTATCGTGAATACGTGATATTGCTGCAGATTGCTGCTCAATCTTATTTTCCAAGTTTTCGGTCGCAAAGCGCAGGCGATTTGCTGCTTCTCCGATACGTGCACGCCATGCGTCCACTTCGCTCAACGCTGTATCAACTTTCTCTAGCGCCTTTCCTATAGTGTGGTCAGGATCAGTGAGTGATGTATTACCGAGGTAATATTTTTGGCCTGGCAAAACTAGAGAGGTAATCACTTGATTGTCGTAATCAAAAATATACTTCTATGAGCAGACGTACTATCACCACTCAAAGATACATTGGCTGTAAATGGCACCTGGAAAGGCCGCATTTACCTGATCAACCAAAGCTTGATAAGTGGTTAATCCGTCGGTATCAAACTCCTGCGTAAACGTAGTTCCATTGACTTTAACGCTAACGACATCACCAGCACGTGGTTCGTTGTTGCAGCTGGATCAGCACCAATTACGATGCCACTCAGAACCTGTAAATCCATCACCTATAAATATGGCGGATAATCAGAAGCCACATCTTCAACAGCTAGAAATCCTAAATCGATCAATTGCGCTGTAATTTTATCTGACGCTTCATAACCTACTTGAAAATCTATCGTGTCATCAGAGTGAATGACAGGAATGCCATTAAATAATGTGTTACCCGCAATACGTTTGATCTCGTCCCGAATTTGAACAAATTCCGCATTTAAATTTTCAACATCTTCAGAGGAATACGTTCCATTAAGCGCTTGAATAGCAAGCTCTCGCATACGAATAAGAATTTGCGATACTTCATCGCTTGCCCCTTCAGCCAAATGAATCAATGACACTGCATCATTGGCATTCTGAAGCCCTTTGGACCTTGAATGAATCTTTGTTGAAAGAGAATAGGCAATACTCAGGCCAGCCGCATCGTCCATTGCAGGAGAATTGATCCGCAAGCCCGAGGATAGCCTTTCCATCCCAGCTGTATCAGATCTTTTCTTGATGCACCAAGATGCTATCTATTGCATTATCGAGGGGCAACATTTGTGTTTATTACCATTGGCATAAAAAGTAAACCAGTTTTTTTGTTATGGGTCACTTTTAGTATCGGCAATTAAATTCAAATCTTTAGACCTTAATATTCAATATTTATCTATAAAACGCTATCGAATGTAATTAAACAGACTCAAGATTGCTTATCTAGGCAAAAAACTTGATTGACCCGCCTGGAGCGCTAAGGTTTGCTGCTTTAACTCATTGACGGCAGTCACATAATCGAGATCTTCGACCTGTGAGATCGCTTTTTCAAAGGCGAATACCCTCGCCTCGTGCACACCTAAGCTGGTTTTCAGCGGTACGCATCAGCGATCCAACCCGCGCCAATCGTACATTCGCATGGGTAAGCGCTGCCTCAACATCATCGATACTGGCCTGGATTCCAGCCGCATCATTGGACTCTAACTGATTCAGCGCCGTTTCGAGAACTGTAAAGATATCGGTATTGGCGCCCTGTGCATCTTTGAAACCGCCAAATAACTGCGTGCCCGGCATACCCACTTCAATAGCGAAGTCATCATCAATGCCAATCACCTGAATCTCATCATTGCCTTGGTATTGAATGTGTTTGTTAGCATCCATATAAAACGGTGGTTTTTACTTTGCTCATAGCCTGAGAACAAATAACTCCCGTCATTAGCTTTTTGGTTTACCTAAGTGATACCCAGCTGTTATAGATCTCTCGTATCTCAATCGCCATGGCATTACGCGTATTCGCATCTTAGGTACCATTCGCACCCTGAACCATCAACTCCTGCACGCGACTCAAATCATCGTACAGAGTGTTAATCCATTTCTTGCTGACCTAGCTTATCTTTCGCAAAGCCAATATTATCCATGTAGCGCTGGGTTTGATTAAGACGTGACTCAAGACGATCAAGTGCGGCTACTTGATCCGGCGCATCTGAAGGCTTGAGAAAGTTACGACCAGAGGCAATCTTTTCCTGCGTATTTGGCCAACGTGCTTGTTGGTTATTCAATTGGGTCGTAATGCGATCAAAGATCTGTGAGTTAGTCACACGCATGGTTTATTCCTTATCGTAAGCTCAACAAGGACTCAAACAAGCTTGTTTCGCTGTTTGAATGACCTGGGCATTGGCCTGATAGGCCTGCTGGAAACGCAATAAATTTGCTGCTTCTTCATCTAAGCTAACCGCTGAAATGTCATCGCGATTGGCTTTGCTTCATCACTCAGCACCTGTTGTGCATCGCGACTTATAAAGCCCTGAACCACCAGCGAGCCTAAGACCATTAATCACATCAGCGTAGATCTCACTGAAGTTACCGCGACCATCAAAGACCTCGCGATCAGCCTGTAATGCCGACATCGCTAAAATATTACGGTTATCACCTGTCGGAGAATTATTCGGCCGGATAGTGAAAACGTCGCCAGCTACCGGCGTATTGTCAGCTCTGCCACCCAGCCATTAATCGAAATGGTATCGCCTACAGCATAGTTACATGCCTCAATGACATCGCCTGGTTTTACATCGTCAATGTGTATTGATATTCGAGTTGGAACTAATCTACCCTAACTGAAGATATCATTTGCTCTCGAAGCAGATTGATCGGTATAAGCGTACCAGTCAGACTTAAACTCAACCCCACCGGCCGATGCGTTTGCACTTCCATTCAACAAAACCAATAGATCATCTGATAACTGACCATTAATTCTTAGTACTTGCTGGCGCGCCATGATGTTCTATCGTTTCAAAACATATCCCGGTAACTGTCATTTGATCGTTGCTGCATTTAAAAATGTGTTGCTATAAGTGGCATTCGTATTAAATGCCATCTAGAACGTCATTATGCTGTTAAAGCTGCATCACCAAACAAATGGTTACCTTCACGTATAGAATATTTGTACATTATCAGCCATCTGCTAACAATTTCTAAACGTAAGGTCTGTTTACCGATTTCCTGGAATAACAAAAGCAGGCTTTTTACGCATTCGGCGTAAAATGTCATTTAATCATCTGATGAACCCAATGAATTATCGGATTGAGGTTTCATTGAACTAATAAATTAGGCTTGGCAGATCCCAAGAATCAAGTATTGAGCGTGGTACTCCACTATTTTGATCAATTAGAATGGTGCACCTGTTGCAATTTGATTCGCGCCTTTGAGCAATACCTGCATATGGCCTGCTGCACGAACATTCTCGCCATCAATACCAAACAACTCGACCATAACTTGCCATCACCATCGAGACCAGTTGTTTGAACCTTGTTGACTGAATCCATAAAGGCATTGGCAATTTCATCTAGATCGTCTCGCACGGCCTTTGACTAAGGCTGTTGATCGGAAATTCTGAAGTCCTGCTAACTCGATCCACTGAGGGCTACCCTGGAGAACTTCTTTATCAGGTCGAACATCCAATAAAATGACCGCCTAATTCCGGATTGTTCCTACCGCTCGACAGTGAGTCGATTTGACTCAAACGATCGACTAATTGATTGCCGTTATCTTTGTTACCCAAATAAACATCAACCATGCCATTGGCCTGCTCAACGACCTCGATATGCGCAATCTCAGACATCTTCTGCAAGAGCAAGTCACGTTGATCCACAAGATCATTTGGCTGACGATTCACATCCGCCTTGTTCATGAACGAGTAGTTCAGCAGTGCCATCTGCTTCGATAGGTTATTTAATGACTTTGTACGCTCTTCTAGCTGTACAAATGAGTCGTTATCCAACTGGTCAAAAAGTCGTGTCAGCGATTGAAAACGCTCCGCCACACTTCGACCTTCACTTAACAATGATTCACGTGCACTGGCTGACGACGGGGTAACCGACAGCGCTTGTACCGCTTCAAAGAAACGATCTATGGATGAGGTAATCGAAATGCCGGTATCAGCCACCACATTCTCAAGCTTACTGACGTAATCATGAAGGGTTGAATGCTGCTCAAACAGTGATGCGTTATTTCGCATTGCACCAATCGCAAAGGTATCGAATAGACGGCGAACCTGCTCTGAGTTAACACCTGTACCCAGATTAACCTTACCCATCGATGTGTTGATCGACTGAGATGTCTCGTGGCTTTGACGGGTATAACCCTCTGTATCCACGTTAGCGATGTTATTACTGACCGTTTGCAGTGAACGCTGATACGCCCTAACGCCTGATGAGCCAATGTCGAGAATATCAGCCATGACTTATCGCCCTACTCGCTTATACGCATCTAAGGCCATATTGGTATTCGCTGGACGCTTCATACCAAAGCCTTGCGCTTTTTTATTCAACTCAAACGCCATTGAAGGCTGTTTGATTTGATGCTTAGCCGAATCCTCATCCGTTTTCACAATGCCTTGAGACGCTAAATTCGTTTTTCAACATGTCTGCAATACCAAGTGGCTTTTCTTTAGCAAGCTCTAAAGCCATTGCTGATCTTGCATATCCTGAAAAGTTTTGATTGCTGGTGAATCAAAAAAACACTGTCGGGCACTGTTTTACGCATCTCTTTGAGCATCATGTGTAAGAACATGCTCTCAAATTGCTCTGAAACCTTATCAACTGCTTTGCTTTGGTCATTTTTAGCCTGCGCACGCAGACCTGCCAGACCTTGGAAGTCGTTATAGGTAGTTAAGCCTTGTGATGCGTAATCCATGATCAGCCTCTTAGATCACAATCAGCTCTGCACGCAGGCTGCCCGATTGCTTTAAGGTTTCTAGGATTGCCACTAATGCACTGGGTGAAGCACCGACGTTATTCACCGCATCAACAATTTCGCGAAGCTCAACACCAGGCTCAAACAAGAACATTGGCTTATCTTCTTCGGCAACAGTGATATCGGTATTTGTAACCGGCGTTGCTTCTGTCACCTGAGTCAGCGGATTTGGCTGGCTCACTTCGTTACGTTGAGCGATTTTAACCATCAAGCTGCCGTGCGTTACCGCTGCTGCACTTTTACGCGCACATTACGTGAGATGACAACCGTGCCTGAGCGTGAATTGATCACAACACGTGCTGGCGGCTCGCCAGGATCGATCTCCAAAGTCTCGATCATCGAAAGGAAGCTCACCCGATCGCTCATGCCATCTGGTGCGCGAACACGCAAAGAAACACCATCGATAGCTTCAGCCGTACCTTCACCAAAGCTTTCATTAATCTTATTGAGCACACGAGTCGTTGTCGTAAAGTCGCGACTCTTCATATTAAGAACAAGGTAGTCACTCTCACCAAAGGGAGTCTCAACCATCTTCTCAACTGTTGCGCCATTTGGAATACGACCAACCGTCGGTACATTTACTGTAACTTTTGATCCTTCAGCAGCAACACCTAGACCACCCACAGCCAAGTTACCTTGAGCCATGGCATACACCTCGCCATCGACACCGCGTAAACGCGTCATCAACAAGGTACCGCCACGCAAACTTGATGCTTCACCAATAGTCGATGCCGTTAAATCAATGCGCTGACCTGGCTTAGCAAAAGGTGGCAATTCTGCGGTTACCATTACAGCTGCCACGTTGGTCAGATCAATATCTTTCGGACCGCGCAGTAATACTATTCAATGCGATGCTTGAAAGATTAGAACGTACATCTTGGATATTCACGCCAAAGCGAGACAACATGGAACGCAAGCTCTGGTTAGTGAACGAAATCTCACCGTCACCCGTACCATTCAAGCCGACAACCAAACCAAAGCCAATCAGTTGGTTTTCACGAACACCAGCCACATCAGTTAGATCTTTAATACGATCTGCATTGGCTGCTTGCATCAAGCAATAAAGACCAACAACATGAAGCCGCGAGTTAAGAGCTTGAGCGCGATATCGCCAGACTCTTTCACAACATCTTCAATTTTTAGTGTTTTCTTTTTCATACCGATACCCCTTAGAACGGTAAGAACTTCATCAACAATGCATTCATCAAGGCATCTTGGTTGCATCGTGCATTTCGCCATCACCGCTATAGGTGATTTGCGCATTCGCAATTCGCTTAGAGAGGATGGTGTTATCAGGCTGGATATCATCAGGACGAATCACACCAGACACCTGCACATACTCATCACCATGTGTCAAAACAATCAATTTTTCACCGCGTACAACGAGGTTGCCGTTTGGCAAGACTCGAACAACACTCACAGTAATATCACCACCCAACTCATTGCTTTGTGACTGAGAACCCTCACCCACGTTACTGATCGTTGAGTCCAAAGTTGAATCTGTAGATAACGGGAAGCCGCCAGCTGATCCTAGCTTCGTAACTTGAAGGGGACTCAATGAGTCATTAACACTTGTACGGCTAATGTCACTCTCAGCACTCTTTAATGCAGATGTTTGTTCACGCAATAAAATGGTAATCAAATCACCGACACGGTAAGCCTTGCGGTCGCCAAACAGCCCATCATTCATACCACCTGAGTAGATAGATCCATCGATCACTTTTTCAGAGATACTGGTTTGCGGCAACACCGGAGAAAAATCATTGACACGCTCAGGCATTGCTCGATTGCTCATGCAGCCGGTTAAGCTGACTGAGCCAAAAGAAATAATTAGCGCGGCATATTTCGTTGACAAGTTCATGACTTACTCTCCACTAAGGCTCTCTTAGAGGTTGTTATTCACAAACTTAAGCATTTGGTCAGCAGCAGCGATCGACTTAGAGTTAACCTCATAAGCACGTTGCGCCTCGATCATGTTGACCATCTCTTCAACCACGTTGACGTTTGATGCTTCAAGTGATCCTTGAATCAATGAACCAGCTCCCGCTTCACTCGGGGTCATCAATTGAGCTACACCACTTGCTGCGGTTTCGGCATACAAGTTTTGACCAAGTGGCTCTAAACCCGCTGGGTTCATAAACATAGCGACTTGAACGTTACCGATAATGGTCTGTCCATTTTGACCATAACGACTCACTGAAATCGTGCCATCAGCACCGATCGTGATAGCGCTCGCATCAGTTGGGATCGCAACCTGTGGCTGCAAACGCAAACCACCTGCAGTTACCAATTCACCATCTGCATTCATTTTGAACGAACCATCACGGGTGTAACCGATAGTGGCATCTGGACGAAGCACCTGGAAGAAACCTGAACCATCAATCGCCATATCTAGCGCATTATTGGTTTGAACCAAATTGCCTTGTGTATGAAGTTTCTCCGTAGATACAACACGGGTACCCGTACCAATCATCAAACCGGTTGGTGAATCCGTATTCACTGATGTTTGACCACCCGGCTGGCGGACCTTCTGATAGAGCAGATCTTCAAAAACGGCGCGATCGCGCTTGAAGCCCATCGTATTGACGTTAGCCAAGTTATTCGAAATCACTGACATGCGCGTGTGTTGCGCATCTAAGCCAGTTTTCGCAATCCAAAGTGTTGCATCCATTGTTTCTTACCCCTGTATTTTTACTTATGTGGCAATTTTTGCCGTATTACCCTGTTTTCAAAGAGATACCTTCAAGTTCCGTGCCAAGTTACGAATCCAGTCGGAGCATGTTCGAACTCGATGTTGATAACTCTTTCACATTTCGAATAACCCGAACATGCATTTCGTATTCACGCGCGTCTTTGATCATCTGAACCATTGCCTCAACAGGTGAGACTGCACTACCCTCAAGCGCGCCCTTTAGTTAGGGTTATGGGCAGCATCAGGTTCTAATATTTCGTTACTCACTGCGTTATAAAGACCATCTGGTCGCAGCTTCATCGGAACGTTTTCCGCATTAACCAACTTAAAGCGATCAATTTCGACGAGCGTAAAGGTTGGATCTCCCAACAAAATGGCTCGAATCGTGCCATCAGGCGAAACATCAATGCTTTGTGAGGGAGGAATGGTAATTGGACCGTTATCACCTAAAACTAAATCACCAGCACCGGTTGTTAACAAACCATTAGCTGTTAGCTTCATATCACCGCGACGGGTATACGCCTCAGTGCCATCTGTTGCCTGAACTCCAAAGAGGCCTTTACCGGAAATATAAAAATCCAGATCACCGCCTGTTTGCTGCATTGAACCTGGTGTTAAATCAACAATGTTATCACCTAATACAATTGGGAAAAGTACGCGTATCTAGCTGATTATCAGCAACCAAATCATAAATCATGTTCCGGGTGAGGTTGTCTTTTTTAAAACCAACCGTACTGACATTCGCCAGCTCGTTATAAGTAACGGCTTGGCGCTGCTCAACAACCTTCATACCGTTTAAGGTTGTAAAAATTAACTTATCCATTTTTATTACTCCGTTCTAGGCGGAAATTTTTTGCCGCTTTGTCACCAAAACGACGAATACCCTGTTTGTAGAAGAAGTAATGCAGCAACCGTGCCAAAAATAAAAGCCCCTCAATGCAGAGCAAAGAGGGCAAAAAAACCAACCGAATATTGTTAGATAAATTATCCGCGAATATTCATGATGGCCTGGGTCAGGGTATTTGATGTCTCAATCGCCTTCGCATTCGCTTGGAAGTTACGTTGAGCAGCAATCAGATCTACCAATTCTTGTGTCAAATCGACGTTTGAACGCTCGATAGAGCCAGAACGAACTGAACCGAAACCAGACGAACCTGCTTCACCGAGACGTGCAACGCCTGAGGTACCAGAGGCCAAGAAGCTCGAGTCACCCATCTGACGTAAACCTGCAGCGTTAGTAAAGTTCGCAAGAACAACCTTGCCGATATCCTTCTGGTTGCCGTTTGAGTAGCTTGCTGTTACCGAACCGTCATCACCAATATCTATACCGATTAAGTCACCTTCTGGAGAGCCATCTTGCTTTTGACCCAGGATGGTCAAAACCGAGCCCGACATACCTGTTCCTGCAAAAGCAACTTTCATCGAACCCACAGCAGTACCAGCCTCACTAGCAGTCCATGGCATTGCAGAGAGGACAGGAGAAATTAACTCACCTGAAACATTAAAGGTTAATTCACCTGGATCTAAGAATACTGGAACCTGCGGAAGGCTTTTGAGAACCAGCCGAATCAGTCACTTCTTTCCAATTACTATCTGCGCCCCAATCGGTATAAAGAGCTGAACCCGATGAGTTTGTATTTTGCTCTAATCTACCCATGTAGATGTTGAGCCAAATGCGGAAGTAACACCTTTCAAACCCATAGTTTCTGATAAAGATGCAGGCACAACCTCAATAAAAGCTTCTCCACCTGTAGAGCCTGTACTAAAGCTAAAGGTTTGCGCAACCTCATCCCCCAACGCAACAGTCACACCAAGAAAATCTAGCCCATTATTTGAATCATCAAATTGGCTTTGTAAGTATGTCGCTACTTTTGCAGGATCTGGATATTCACCACCCAGTGTTGCATCACCAATATCAAGCTCAATAGAACCTGTATAGCCATCAACATTTACTGCAAAAGTGATGTTTTCTTCGAGCGCCAGCCTTCCATTAGGCAGCATCGCTACAGGCTGAGTAATCAAAGTTGCTGGCTCTTGATACCTTTCCTCTTGTAGCCTCATCCGGTGACCGCGGCCCTGTTCTTCAGTTGTTTTAAAACCAAACTCAGTTGCACCAGCCAGCAGTCAAACTTGAAGTGTCACCCTAGTACCAGACTCTGAAGTAAAGGTACCGCCCTGGTACGACATCTTTGCACCATAAACACCCTTAGGGCCCCAGAATTTTGCTAATGTTTCGTTAACGTCAGCTATAAAGTCTCAACATCTGTGTTGGCAGCTGGAGTAATCGTAAAGGACTGAGACCATAAGCTTTCACCACTGTCTTGAATGCCATCACTATCTGTATCATATAAGGCCCATCAAGTTCCAATGTAAAGGTTACAGCCGTAGAGCCATCGCCTAGTGTTTCATTTGCTGCATTCCAGCCCGGTAACTATTGCGAGCTAGCAATAACTTTTGCTGGTTCTGATTCAATTTTTCCAACGTTATTATCAAATCGATACGAGGGAAACTTAAGAGATGTAGCCACTGCAGCGCCATAGCTTATATCTCCATATTTATCCATATACATAAACTCGCCATCTGAATTTTGAGCTTGCTGAAACGAAGGTGAAAATTCTGTATCGCCAACATAAAAGTGTGTTTGCCACTTACTTTCTGGTTGGTTAGCGGTTGCATCTTGAGTTTTAACGTAATAAACCGTGGCCAAATACGCTGTACCCGCTGAGTCATAAACTGTCATCGACGTACTTTCGTTATAGGTTGTTGGATCATTTTTATCAAATGTTGCAGTGATAACTTTCGCATCAGCTGGCAAGTTAAGCGCCAGATCCATTTGCGTAGTTTTTCCGCATCACCAATTGTTCGACTTGGAATAGTCAAGATGCCCATATCACCTGTATCCGCTTTACCTGCAGAGTCAACCGCTGCAGCTTGTAAACGAGCACCTTGTGAGTTCACCACCTGGTTTAACTCGTTCAACATGAATGAGCCGTTACGGCTATAGATCTCACCGGTACCATCAGCGGTTTTCATTGGGAAGAAACCGTCACCGGTGATCGACATATCTAATGCGCTACCCGAGGTTGAAATATTACCTTGGGTAAACTCTTGGCTAACCGCTTTGGTTAACACACCCTGACCTACTAAGCTTGAAGACTTCTGCAGGGCTGAGGTTGAGAAAATATCGCCAAAGTCGACACGTGATCGCTTAAATGCGGTAGTACCAACGTTAGCAATGTTGTTAGAAGTTACAGACAACTGCTTGGTTGCTGAATTTAGACCTGTCAACGACGTATAGAATGACATGTGTTTCTCCTTTTTTATTTCCCTTCAGAAATACGAATATGGTTAGTTAGCAACGCGGTAGACATCTGCAAATGGCAGATTGCCAATACCCGCCACTTCAAGCACAAGCTCACCACTTGGGCCTGCTGAAATAGCATTGATGTTGGAATAGACGAGTGTTTGTGGCTCATAGAGCTCACCATTCTCCAAGGCATTGACTTCGACGAAGTAATCACCTGGATCAGCCTGAACACCGTTATCCATAACGCCATCCCAGCTAAATTCATGTGTACCGGTAAATTTGATACCAAGCGCTTCGGTATGCACTACTTCACCACGTGCATTACGAATGATGACTTGCGTACCATCGGTTGCTCGATCAAGCACAAAGGCACCACGTAAACCTTTATCAGCATTGAGCTGAGTCGACTTACCTTCTACCAACGCACTTTTATCGATAAGACCACCAGCCTGCATCAGACGTTGAGCCGAGAAATTCTCGGACATTCCCTGAATAGACTGATTCATCTCAGTGATGCCGTTGACTGTGGAAAACTGAGCCATTTGGGCAAGAAACTCGCCGTTTTCCATCGGTTGCAGCGGATCTTGATTCATCAACTGAGTCGTCATCAACGTTAGAAAATCTTCTTGGCCAAGCACTGACGTACGATCGACCTCAGCGGTAGCTTGATTCTCAAAACGTGGTATTGAACTAATTGCTGAAACTGCCATAACAATAATTCCTTATTACTGGCCTAAACGAAGTGTGTTTAATACGAGCTTTTTAGCGGTATTAATCACTTCAGCATTGGATTGATAAGCTCGAGATGAAATGGTCATATCCATCATCTCTTCGATCGAGTTAACGTTGGACATATAGATATAGCCCTCGTCGTCTGCCATCGGATTTTCCGGAGCGAACTTACGTTCGTTTTCCTTCAAACTGCGTGTAATGCCATCTACTGATACGCCTGCTCGATAGACATCGGATGTGTTGTCATAGATGGTTCTAAAAATTGGGCGCTTAGCTTTGTAAGCCTCAGCTTCTGTTGTTGCCGGAACACCAACGTTTGCCTAGTTGGAAGAAATTGCATTCATACGCACCATTTGCGCATTCATGCCAGAGCCAGCGATACCTAAAACATCAAAGAAAGACATGCTTATTCACCTCTCAACGCTTGTTTGATTCCACTAATACGACTATTGAGGAACGTTAATGTCGCTTGGTAACGCATCGCGTTATCAAGGTACTGGTTCTGCTCAACGTCAATTTCGACGGTGTTGCCGTTTAGTGACGGTGAATTTGGTACGCGGAACTGTAGATTGCCGCCTGAAGCTGCAAACTCCGAGTTCATATGACGTTCATGATTAACTTGCATGATGTCGACGCTACCTGTGCCTTGTAAAATGTCGCGAAAGTTAAGATCGCGTGCCTTGTAATTTGGCGTATCCACATTGGCCATGTTTGCTGCAAGAATCGTTGAACGCATATCTCGCAACGTCAGTGCTCTTTCGTGAATCCCAAATGGATTTTGTAAAAGTGGCATTACTGCCCCCATGTTTTTTTACCCTGTACCCGTAGTAAGCAAGCGGTGTGCCAACTCTATTTAATTAAATTAAAACAATGACTTAAGGGGATTTGAATCGATTTTCAGGGCCTAATTCAGTACGGATATGTGGCTGTAGCCGCATTAAATGGCAAGGCGTTGCCGCTTTTTTGAGGTTTGCTATACAGAAAGGCAATTTTTTTGCCGATAGTTCTTTTATAGATCTGTTTTGATGATGCTGGCATGGCTGACAACATTCTGTTTCTTTCAAAAATCGGGAAAAAACCTGAAACAAGCCTTGTTAAACCTAAGGGAGAACTTTCTTTGTCTCAAAAATCGAATAACAAGCCGACTAAACCAGAATTGGTTAGTGCTCGCGTGCAGTTATCCGGTGAAAGTCATCAAATCCAATCTCTGACTAAGCTGCCTAAACAAATTGACAAAGTCGATTATGAAAAAGTCGCAAAGATACAACGACTACTCGCAGCTGGAGACTATCCGTTAGATGCAGCTAAGATTGCTGCGAGATTTACTGAGTTAGAAGGCTTTATTAAGCCTATGCCAGGTATCAAACGCTAAAACTAGCGCTCTAAATCCATCACGATCTCTACACGACGATTCTTTGATGAATCCTTATTTGCCAATGGTTTCGTATCTGAGAAACCCTTAACAACCAGCCTGTCTTGAGAAATACCGTATTGGTCAGTTAGCGCTGTAGCAATGGATGATGCACGCGCAATCGATAGATCCCATGAAGAAGGATATTTGTTATTGGTCGCTAAAATGCCTGCGCCCGTATGACCCTCAATTGTCACCTGGCCATCATTTTTAGCAATCACCCTGCTAATTTTGCGAAGTAATACCATACCTTTATATTTATTAAGCTCAGCTCCACCACCCGGAAAAGTTGCTTTATCAACCAAACGGACAATCACCTGATTGCCGTTTTGTTCAACCTCAACCAAGCCTTTATCAATATCGCGGGCTAGTTCAACATTTAGTTCTTGAATTCGTTGTGCGACCGCCTTTTCTTTTTGCTGTTGAAGATCAGGCGCCCAGTTTTGCGTCTTTTCAAAGTCCATCACCTGTATAGGTGACTGGGCTGTCTTTTGAAACTTAGCAACGCGACGCAATAGCTCAACCTTCTCTTCTGGCATAACACCGCCAATACTGGTTGTTTCTTTGACCAAGTTAGCCTGAGCCGAACCGAATTTATGCATTTCTACAATCACTCGGTTTTTATCTTCTTTTATCTGCACCTGACCACGGGCAACAAACTCTGCCAACAATTTCTCTAACTGCAATCGGTCAGTGTTTACACTCGACTGCGTACGCTGATTTCGATTTGTATCAAGATCTCGTTCACGATCAAGTTCGTCTACTCGACTTTGCTCCACAGAAACAATCGCTGTTGGATTTGACATCGAGGAACTGAATTTATTAGAGATAACCAAATGGCCATCTGGGCGCTCAAAGGTTTGTACGTCAAATTGAACACCGAAGGCAGACTTCAGTGCGCCCGCTGCTTGGGTAAATTTAAGCTTTCTAGCTTCTGTAAATGAAAGAATTAGCACGAAGAAAGCCATCAACAAGGTTGCCATATCCGCAAAGGTTGCCATCCAAAGCGGTGCACTGGGCTTACAGGGCTCACATTTCTTTTCAGACTCGGGCAAGTCCTCTTCGACCAACACCTCTACAGGTGCAGCATCGGTAGCAGGCACCTCTTGTTGAATAGGCTCTTGCTGCTCAGGCATGGCTTACCCTTTTGCCAACTTAGCGCGCGCTACGGGATCGAGGTAGATCGACAACTTATCTTCAAGCACTCGTGGGTTACCACCATCTTGCATGAAGCTCAGTGCCGTCAAAACCAACTCGTTATTTAAGGCTTCATCTACCATGCGTTGCTTGAGCTTCTGCTGAATCGGGAAAGCAATGACGTTAGCGAGGAATGCACCGTATAAGGTAGTAAGCAGTGCAACCGCCATTGCAGGGCCGATGGATTTCGGGTCACTCATGTTTGCCAACATCTGTACCAAGCCAACCAAGGTACCAATCATGCCCATTGCTGGCGCAAAGTCACCAATCGCTCCCCATACATCTGAGCCTCGCTCATGACGCAAGGTCATCAGCTCAGTATCTTTAGTCAGCTGGCCTCGAACAAAGGATTTATCCTTACCGTCCACCAGCATCTCAAGGCCGCGCTTGATAAATTCATTTTTCTCTTCACTGGCTTTGGATTCCAACACAATCATGCCGTCTTTGCGGACCATGTCTGCATATTCAACAAACTTTTGAATCAGGTCTTCAGGCTTATCGAGTGGATTACCGAAGCTGCGCCCTGCAACGCCGACTGCACCAATGAAATTAGCCAATGATGAGCGCATCAAGGTGATCATCAGGGTGCCACCCAATACAATTGCAATCGAAGGCGGGTTCACAAACATGCCCGCAGAACCACCGAGCGCAATTGCCATTACGATCGTTGATACCGCGCCAATTAGGCCTATAAGGGTTGCTAAATCCATGGGGTTTTTGCCTCAGCTGCGCTTACTAGCTAGCCCACGCAAATAGGCCTTCACCAGAAATTAACCTGTAACTCATCTATGTTATCGGCTAAAAAGCGTAAAAATGTAGCCTTATATTAAACCAAGTTGGCTTAGACTAAATATTAATATGCTATTTTTACTTATCGTAAAAGGATCCAGGAAGAATCGTGTTTAAACGACCACCAAGCTATCCACGCCAGGGTTGTAGTATCTGCAAGACACTGCGAGTCGTCGTAGCAATGGCGGTTTTTGTATTAGTTCTTGCCTCGTTTTCGTTTGACCTTGGCTTGCTCAAAGGCATCCAATTTACTGACATGTTTGCCACAATTATTGGGGTCGGCTTTTTGGTCGTTCTTGGCTGGAGAGTTTGGATCGAATTTATTCGCAAGGGATAATTCATTACCCTGCTGAACCAATTATGATCTCCTGTAGCGCGCTTGATAGATTTTATAGGCACGCAGTCTTTGATAAACAACCATAAAAGGAACCGCAAGAGGCAGCAGCATCCAAGCTGTATAACTTCTCTTAGCCACCTCTGAAACACTCTCTTCCTTCCATAGCCCCACCACTTCTAAGTGGTCTTTAGCAATTGATCCAAGAAGAATGAAGATGGTTGTGAATATCCCAAAGCTCATTACAACTGGCATATTAGGATCCAACAACGCATCTCCACCCCATGAGTACGGCAACATTACATAAAAGGCCCAACCAACCACAAAGGACATAATCCAACTGAATGCATCAGCCACATAGGCAAACTTGGCATTCTTTTTTAATTGAGGGTAAACACGATAAGCTAGGTAAATTGCAGCAAATAGCAATGCCAATGTTAGAAACAGAACAAAGATACTGAAAAGCGAATGCCCCCATGAAGACCATGCGGAATATTCAGAAAATAATGATTCGCCTAGAGCGTTGACAAAACCCACAAACAACCTCTCAAAATATATTTTTGTGGACTTTAAATGGCTGCTAGGATTTAAACAATCAAATTATCAGCGAACCAACAAGATTTGACTCTTGTTTAGGACAAAGAGACAGATGACCGATTTTTCAACACCTATTTGCGTTAATTGTCAGCATTATTTTGTCACCTGGGATTCATCATTTCCCCGCGGATGCCGAGCCTTCAATATAAAAACCAAAAGAATGCCTGCTTTAGAAGTTAGAGATGCTGACGGAAGAAACTGCTTACAATTTCTCGCCAAGAAAACTTAGGCTATTTGTTTTCCCTCACTAAAAGCACCAAGTTAGGGTTCTTTTTTGCGTGGCCTGAAAAATCATATCCATTAAACATAAACACACCCCATGCATAAAGCCTGTTAAACAAACTGGTCTTACTCGTCCAATAAATATCAGGCAATACTGATTCAAACACATAGGTATTTATCGCTGGATTCAAACAATTTGGTTCCGCCAGTTCTTTTAATTCCTTTACTGAAGGCAAGCGCCAATCGTTATACCCACCAACACGAGAACTTTCTGCTGCTAGCAATCCCTCATCCCATGAAAGTCTAGATGGAAAGCCCTTACAAAGCTGAATCAGCCCAAAACTCACCCACATTGCAGCGTTGCCATATTAAATTGGTTCTTTTATCAAGCGCCATACCACCACTAATCAAACTGAACTCATTAACCGGGTAATGCGTCTTGAAATACTCATTACAATCGAGAGGCGATGATCCAAAGGCATAAACACCCGTCGACAAAATTACGGTAAGTACCGTTGATAAAATGCCTGCGCTTCGTATTTTCATGGCGAAATTCATTTATATAACCCCTATCAGCCTAAATGGGTTTACCACAATGCGGACACACTGAAGCTGCTTGAGATTCAGCTTTTACAGTTCGCCCTTTACGCTCACCTGCAGATTCAATTCTTGAAGCAGTATCCTCATTAATCTCTAAGCTTAAACGGGTTTCTCTTAATAATTCCTCTTCCTCGGCATCCATGTGGCCATCTTCATAAACACGATCAACTACATCTTGATAGATCTTCTCGCGCAACCGAAGTTGCTCTGAAAATGCGGAAGCTAAAATACCCGCAGGCAAAGCTACCATGCCAACCCCAACAACCGTTATTGCCGCGCCAAACACTTTACCCCACGCTGTAATCGGCGTTACATCTCCATACCCAACTGTAGTTAGTGTGGCAAACGCCCACCACATGGCATGAGGATACTACCGAATGCTTCTGGCTGCGCATCCCGCTCGAACACGTAAATACCACTGGCCGCTAAAAGCATTACGATCATCAGAATGGTAATCGCCGCGATGAATGAACGGATGTGTTCACTAATTGCTGTCAGCATTAGTGTCATACTTTGAGAGTAGCGTGTTAACTTAAAAATTCTAAGTAGCCTGAATGCTCTCAGAATCCTCAAATCCAACGCAGTAGGGAAAAGTAAGGCTAAATAGAACGGCGCTATCGCAAGCAAGTCGACTATTGCCGATGGACTTTTAATATATTGCAGGCGGTATGAAAGATTTGTGTGTTCTACTTTATCGAAAGATCGATGTTCCACAGCTACCCAGATACGCAAAACATATTCAATCGAAAAAACAGTTACCGAGAAAAGATCAAAGCGTTGGAACAACTCGCCGTATTGCTGATTAAACTCCGGCATAGACTCTAAAATAATTGCCGCAACATTTAGCAAAATAAGCAAAATCAGCAACAGGTCGAATAATTTACTTATTCGATCGCCTGGCCGAGCGACCTCAAGAATTTCAAACAATCGTTTGCGATATCTCAACGCAAAAGATGCAGGTTGAGTTGATGTTTGATGACTCATCATATCTCCTATTTTGTTTGAAAGATTATAAACTGCCCTAAATCTACTAATTTAGCTAGCTGAATCTTTATGTACCATATTGATTTACGTCATCACAAACTGATGGGCATCTTGAAAATTCGTTTTCTACTAACCCTGGCCTTAGTCCTTTTTGCACGCCAATCGGTTGGCGGTGAAAACACTGTTCATGATGATGTGATACTTGCCATAAAATCATTCAGCGGATCACAAACTCAAATCTCTCCTATAGACCCCCGGTTGCAACTGAAAAAATGTAATTCAGCATTACAGGTACGCTTCCCATTTACTTCTGAAAAAACCGTTGAAGTCCAATGTCCTGATACCCCTGGATGGAAAATCTACCTGTCGGTGGAAAATACAGCTCAATCAAGTAATGACAACGCCTCTAAAACAGCCGTTAAGACGCCCAATAAACCTACATCTGAGACTAGCTCGGTTTCAGCAGTCACAAGCTCTACTATTATTCGACGAGGCATAGCTATTAAAGCTAGCGATCTTTCAGTTAAAACTTTTCCATCTCACCGAATTAATGAGGGCATTTTAAGAAGCCCAGTGAGCTGATTGGCTTTGAAGCTACCCAAACCATTCCAAAAGGCGCATTGATCTCATTAAATATGGTCAGACAACCTAGCATCATCAAAAAGGGGCCACAGTGACTATTATTTATGACCAAAACGGCATTTTTGTTAGCAATGAAGGTGTAGCGCTGAAAGATGCCGGAATACGCCAATCCGTGGATGTTTACATTCCTAAGACAAACAAAACAGTCACAGGCGTTGTAGACAAGCTAGGTAGGGTAAAAATCAATTAAATCAACAACTAAAGACTTTTTGTCTCTTTTTTTAAATTCATGCTAAAGTTTTTGAAATTATTGTCGATATTTAAAAGAGTTGTGACTTTTTTAGTCATTAATTGACGACATTTAGAGATCATAGTGATGGTTGATTCAACAAGTAACATTTCGAAAAACGGCGTAAATACTCAAAATCGAGTTCAACGTAACGAACGTTCTGAAATTAAAACTGGCTCAGATACTAATGTAGCTGCACCACAAGATGACTCAGTTCAGTTAACTGACGCAGCAAAAAACATTGCTAATGCCGAATCAGCATTAAGCAAAACACCTGACATTGATCAAGACAAAATTGAATCCATTAAGAAGGCGCTATCTGAAGGCACCTACCCCTTGGATGCAAAGAAGACTGCCAAAAACATGGCTGATCTCGAGTCACTTGTCTCGACGATTGGAAAATAATAGCTAATTTTGTGCTCTCTCTGATCAACTTCTATCCGCTCTAGAAAGCTCCAAAGCTCTTCATCAACTTTTAGAGGGAGAATTCAATTCTCTCTCGAATCAAGATTACGATTCTTTTCAAAAAGCCCAGTCAGAAAAGATCAACGTTATTAGAAACCATAAAGAAGTTTGACGAATACACATCAAGCCTTATTGAAAGCGAATCAAACACGCCGAAAACCTCTAGTTCAATAGAACAACTTTTATCTATTGAAGAAAAAAAACTCTGGGATGCGTTTTTAAATGAACTAAAGGCATGCGATTTGATACATCGAAAGACAGATCAATACCTGACCCAAAAAATCAAAACCACCAATATGGTTTTGGATATCTTACAGGTTAATAAATCACATAATGCTACTCAGCTATACGATGCATTTGGCAAGAATAAATTCAGCACACTATCAAAAAAGATTACTGAAGCCTGATGGATAATCATTTTTACATCATTATTGGAATAATCGCTTTTTCCATCGCCCTCATTCTGATTATCCTTTATTTAGACCTTCGTCGAATTCTTAACCATCAGAAACTGGAAGTACTTTCAGCAGTTTCAACCGATCACGATAAAGCTGAAGATTTAAAGCCCGTTCTAAAAGAAATTGAATCAATTAATGAGAAGGTTGAGGCTTTAGCTGCATTAACCAAAAAGAATCATCAGTTAATTCAACTATTCTCGGTTTTACTGGAAAAACTTGATCAACCCCAACAGATCTCAGAACAAAAAGAATCCGTAACATCTGACGAGCACTCTGTTTTTAGTCACGCCATCCGGCTTGCTAAAGAGAATCAAAGCGCAGAAAAGATAGTTTCAATTTGCGGGATTGAGCATTCAGAGGCGGAGCTAATAGTTAGAATGCATAAGCCAAAGACTATCGATTAGCATTCAAATCAGCCTTCTTTTCATCCCCTGGCCTCATTCCTTTTAACCAGTAACTGTAAGCTAACACCTCTGCCACCACGGTGTACAAGCTCTCTGGAATTTCATCATTTAACTCAAGCAGCGACAGAAGACCGACAAGATCTTCATCTTTATGGATATGAACGCCAGCTTCACGAGCTGCATCGATAATCATTTCAGCAAGCTTACCCGTGCCATGCGCCTTCACTACAGGAACTTCATTCATTCCATATTCAATGGCTACTGCAACTGTTGGTGAGTCAATTGACATTAAACCCTCATATCCAATATTGATTGCGCATCAGTCTCATCATAAGGATTTTTTGATGCTTCACATATTTCCATGGCTTTGAGCATGATGACATTTATGTCATTGTTATTAATTGCGGTTTTCAGTTTCTCAGCAGATGAATTAATAGCCTCTAACAACCATTTTTATCGGTTTTAAACACAACAGAAACATCATTTTTTGTAAAAGAATATCCACAAGATACAAACCAAACTCATGACTCTCATGACGAAGATAGATACGCCACTTGTCTTCTTGTTGATCTTCTGACGAGTGAAAAACTTCAGCATCTATAACCCCATTATCAACAAATGGCATCAAGAAATGATAACGAATACCCCCTTCAAGTAACGCATCTAAAGCTTTAATTTGAGCTGAAGTCACTACATCCACAGCACCCGAATAGACAATCTTATATAGGTTGTTTACTTTGCTAAACAACCCTTTCAAATCCAGCTCATCCTGAAGCCTCCCTATTGACTCTGAGAAAAGCCCAGACATTTTTAATTTTTCTTTTACCCAATTGGCGTCAACTTTATTCGGTAATGTTTTCCATTTTTCAAATTGCTTTACGACGGAAGCTACAACTTCACTTGATTGCGACTGCTGTAAATTATGAAGCGTGCTCAAAGCATGTCGCATTGGCATTAATGGGTCATGCCGAAACAAAAGACTGCGTAAAAAAGTACTTACCCCAGCCAAACTAGATGATGGTAATTGCGCATCAGAAATTAATTTGAGCCTTGGGGGCAACGAATGAGCATCGACGACTTTCAGGAGATATCTCTCCCCGATCTGGGCCCCAGCGCCTGGAGAGTTAGCCTGTAATATCAAACCCTTTGCGTCTAAAAAGATATGTTGGTCGGTTACTTTGATAATAACCGCTTTTAATAACTGCCCTTGAGATAAGGATTTAAACCCAACATGCGAACCTAACGCTGACGCCTGTGTGATATTTTTTGAAATCCCGTGGATTTAATATTAACGAAATGCGTATTAATTGAATCTGGCATTCATTTGGCCTCAGCTTCGCCCTAAAACTCTCTTGATAACTGCATTTTGCTCTTCTAATATTAGATTAAATCAGCAAGGTCGCTAGAAAAATGGACACGTCTAATCGAGTAGGCACATTTCCACCACTACCTCAAAAGCCCACACCCGTTCGGGCTGCTGAATTATCTGTGGACAAAAATGAACTTAACACTCAATTCCGTCCTGTCGATCAAGCCGAAAATGTCAACGCTTATCAGGCGAAAACACGCCATACAGCATTAAACCACCAGCCCAATACCGAAGAATTCAAGGCTCTCGCTTCTACGTTAAGTAACATAGACAAGAGAGTTAAGCCTTCTACAGAAAGTAGCGCCTTATCGAAAAAAATTGCGCTTGAAAATTATCATTCAACTAAGAATAGTGGGCCAGAGAAAGGTTCCTTAAACCTCGATATCACCATCTGATAGCTTTTTTAATTAAGCAACAAAATCTCAACTCGACGATTTTTCTTTCTACCTTCAAGTGTTGTGTTATCAGCAATCGGCTTTGTATCAGCGAAAGCGACAATCTCTAATTTATCTCTTGGCACACCCAATAATGTAGTCAAGGAATGAGCAACCGCAGCAGCCCTTGCTGAAGATAGCTCCCAATTGGATGCGTACTTTCCACCATCCAATAAAGGCACATTGTCTGTATGTCCTGAAATCATAACTTTCGCATCGGAAGTCATGATGTGATCACGGATATTTTCAAGCTCTTTAACATTTTCAGGGTTAATGTCCGCACCACCATCAGCAAACAAATCATCATCTTCCAATACGATAGCTATCGAGTCAGGCCGTCTTTCAATTGCAACTTTCCCAGCAGATACACTACTTTTTAGCTTTTCCTTCAGCTCAGCGATCTCCTTCGTTAACTGCTCTTGAAGTTTTTCAAAGACTTTAGGGTCACGCTCTTTTCGTGTCGTTTCTGCTGCCTTTAAGCCAACAACTTCTTCCTTAACAACAACCTCAGCCTTAATTTGTTTTTGCGCCTCAGAGACCTTCGCTACAAGCCCAAGTCTTTCTGGGGTTACAACACCTGCACGCTCTACTTTTGGTGACTCAACATAATCTTCTCCGAGAACACCAGTACCCTTTAACTGAACAACAATTTTTTCACCTTCGATCTTAACGTCAACTTGAGCATTCATAATTTCCGTCTGAAGGAGCTGTTCTAGCTTTCGTTTTTGCTTCTCTATTTCAAAGTCTTCGCTTTCTGGATTCTGCTTTATCTCTGGAATTTCTTTATTCGGATCAGTCACGTCCTGGTTCAATATATTGACAGGCGCTGGTGTTGTTATTGAAGGACTAAAATCTGAAGAAATTATTGATGCAGCCTTGGGGATCACCTGAACTTTTGGCATACCAAAAGCATTCTTTAGGGAGCCCACAACTGCCCTTGTACTTATCAACCTTGGTATCAGAAAAAGACAATATCAAAACGAAGAAGGCCATTAGCAACGTTGCCATCGCAACTGCCATCGCAGGTCCGATTGATTTCGGATCACTCATGTTAGCCAGCATCTGTACCAAGCCAACCAAGGTGCCGATCATGCCCATCGCAGGACCAAAGTCACCGATCGCACTCCACACATCCGCACCCCGCTCATGGCGAATGACCATGATCTCGGTATCTTTGGTTAACTGGCCTTGAACAAAGCCTTTGTCTTTACCATCAACCAACATCTCAAGGCCTCGCTTGAGGTACTCATTTTTCTCTTCGCCAACCTTTGACTCCAGAGCGATCATGCCGTCTTTACGCACTAATTCTGCGTACTCGACAAACTTATCGATCAGATCCTCTGGTTTTTCCAGCATGGTCACCATCAAGGTGCCGCCAAATACGATGATCAGCGAAGGCACGTTGACGAACATCCCGGCAGAGCCACCAATCACGATCGCCATCACGATAGTACCAATGGCGCCGACAAGGCCGATTAACGTTGCTATATCCATAGGGAGCTCTTAAGTCTTCTGCAGGTTGGTCGTTAGTCTAATGCACACGTAAGCTCACTACGACAGCCACGGCCGAGCACGCTTTTTTACGCATAGGTCTTATTCTATATCGGCAAAAAAACAAAAAAATGTACTTTTGGTCACGGTCAGACCATTTGCGGAAGACAAAGAAAAAGCCCGACCTCAAATGAGATCGGGCTTTTTTATATGGCGTCCCGTAGGGGAGTCGAACCCCTGTAACCAGCGTGAAAGGCTGGGATCCTAGGCCTCTAGATGAACGGGACAGAAACCTTTTTGCAAATTGTTTGGTGGAGCCAAGCGGGATCGAACCGCTGACCTCAACACTGCCAGTGTTGCGCTCTCCCAGCTGAGCTATGGCCCCTCAGGGAGCGCGTATATTAGGGATTTGAGGGCTTGATGTCTACCCCTTCAGGGTGATTTATTTCCCTTTTGTGACCAATCTTTTGGCTCACTCACCCCATGAGTCACGCAGACCCACAATCTGGTTAAACACAGGCTTTCCATCGCTTGATGACTCACTATCACGACAGAAATAACCTTCTCGCTCAAACTGGAATCGCTCCCCTGCCTCAACCGCTGCCAACGCTGGTTCAACCACCGCATCTTTGAGCACTTTGAGTGAGTTTGGATTCAAATCAGACAAGAAATCACCTTTAGTGCCGGGATTTGGCACAGTGAACAAGCGATCGTATTGATGCACATCCGCACGCACGCCCTCGCTCGCTGAAACCCAGTGGATAACACCACGAATCTTACGACCTTCTGGATTCACACCCAGCGTTTCAGGATCATAGGTGCAGTGGATCTCAGTAATCTCACCAGACGCATCGCGAACGATCTCATCAGCGCGAATGGTGTACGCATTACGCAGACGAACTTCGCCGCCGAGCACCAAACGCTTGTACTTTTTGTTCGCTTCTTCACGGAAGTCTTCAGCATCAATGAAGATTTCACGGGTTAGCTTCAGCTCACGTGAACCCATTGATTCATCTTTTGGATGATTAGGGCCTTGCAGCGTTTCTACCTGACCTTCTGGGTAATTAGTGATCACCACTTTTAATGGATTCAGAACTGCCATACGACGTGGCGCCACCGCTTCAAGATCGCTACGGATAGCGGCTTCGAGCATACCCATCTCGACGGTACTGTCGGCACGAGTCACACCAATCATGTGACAAAAGTCGCGTACTGACTTTGGTGTGTAGCCACGACGACGCAAACCGGCAATGGTCGGCATACGCGGATCATCCCAACCTGAGACGTGCTTCTCATCGACTAACTGAGTGAGCTTACGCTTACTCATCACGGTGTATTCAAGATTCAAACGCGCAAACTCAATTTGCTGCGGATGACAGTCAATTGAGATGTTATCGAGCACCCAATCATAAAGAGGACGATGCGCTTCAAACTCTAGGGTACAGAGCGAATGGGTAATGCCTTCAATCGCATCCGAGATGGGATGCGTGAAGTCATACATCGGGTAGATACTCCAGGCATCACCAACTTGATGATGATGAAGCCCTTTACGAATACGATACAACGCAGGGTCACGCATATTCATATTGGGTGAAGCCATATCGATCTTGGCGCGCAATGTTTTTGCACCGTCATCAAACTCGCCATCACGCATGCGCTGGAATAAATCGAGATTCTCTTCAACGCTTCGATCACGATAAGGACTTGGCTTACCTGCCTCCGTCAGAGTGCCGCGATACTCACGCACCTCTTCAGCATTCAGGTCGCACACATAAGCTTTACCTGTGTTGATTAACTCAACCGCGAAGTCGTAAATCTGCTCGAAATAATCCGAAGCAAAACGTAATTCTTTCCAAGCAAAGCCTAACCACTCGACGTCAGCCTTGATCGACTCAACGAATGCCGCTTCTTCTTTCGCCGGATTGGTGTCATCAAAGCGTAAATTCGTCGCGCCTTTGTAATCATCACCAATGCCAAAGTTAAGTACGATCGATTTGGCATGACCGATATGCAAAAAGCCATTGGGTTCTGGCGGAAAACGTGTCACAACCGTGTTGTGCTTACCGCTTTTTAAATCGCCATCAATGATCTGACGAATAAAGTTACTTGTTGGCGCATCACTCATGACGCGTTCTCCTGAATAAAGGCAATCGCATTATCGATACGACGCAAGGTCGCTTCACGACCTACAAGATATAAAGTGAGATCAAGATCCGGCGATGGCGCTCCATCAGTCACCGATATCCGCAGTGGCATCGCCAACTTACCAAAACCGATCTCAAGCGCGGCGACAGAGTCAGCAACACATTGATGGATCGGTTCACGCTCCCAAGCAGTTAACTGAGCTAAGGCTTCTCGAGCATGGGTTAAAGGCGCAATAGCTTCTTCAACCAACGCTTTTTTCGCTGGCTTTGAGCTATAGCCTTCGGGGTCATTGAAGTAGAAAGCAGAAATCTCGGCTAACTCAACCAAGGTTGATGCGCGCTCACGCTGTGCCTCGACAATCTGCGCCAAGACCGCAAGATCAGTTGCTTCTATATCCAACTGCTTTAAATGCTTTTGCAATAAGGGAGCTAGAGCCTCAGGACTCGCCTCTTTGATGTAATGCGCATTCAGCCAATTCAGCTTTTCGGTATTAAACGCCGAAGGTGCGCGGTTCACATTGGTCAGCTCAAACAGCTCAATCATCTCTTCGCGACTGAACAGCTCCTGATCGCCATGTGACCAACCTAAACGCACCAAGTAGTTCAACAAGCCTTCTGGTAGATAACCATCATCGGCATACTGCATCACAGATACCGCACCATGGCGTTTTGACAGTCGAGCACCATCATCACCAAGGATCATTGGCAAGTGCGCAAATTCTGGCACTGACCAACCCATCGCTTGGTACATATTGATTTGACGCGGCGTGTTATTGATATGGTCATCGCCACGGATCACTTGCGTGATCTCCATATCGTGGTCATCTACGACTACGGTGAGGTTGTAAGTTGGCGAGCCATCGGTACGACGAATAATCAAATCGTCGAGCTCGTTATTCGAAACTTCGATATCGCCCTTCACTAAATCGTTAAATTTAACTGACCCCTCTGTTGGGTTCAGAAAACGGATCACGTGTGGCTCATCAGCACTCACATCGGCATGACGACAATGACCGTCATAACGCGGTTTTTGTTTTGCGGCCATCTGCTCTTCGCGCAGATTATCCAAACGCTCTTTAGAACAGCTACAACGATATGCCATACCTTTATCAATCAGCTGATCAATCACTTCGTTGTAACGATCAAATCGTTTGGTCTGATAAAACGGACCTTCGTCATAATCAAGATCAAGCCATTGCATGCCCTCAAGGATGGCATCCACAGATTCTTGGGTAGAGCGCTCTAGGTCGGTATCTTCGATACGCAGAACGAACTGGCCACCATGCTTTCTCGCATACAACCACGAAAATAAGGCCGTACGTGCACCACCAACGTGCAGGTAACCGGTAGGACTTGGAGCGAAACGCGTTTTTACAGCCATGACTCAATAAAACGATCTAAAAACAGCCGGCGATTTTAGCAAGACCACGCTCAAACCACACGATATTAGTCGCCTAAACACTGTTAAAATCACGCCATCTAAGACATTTCTGGAAAAACCTGATGCGCGACCTTCTCGCCAAAATACCGTTTCAAATGGCGGTCATCTTTAGCCTGCTATTGGGCCTTGCCCCTTTTGTGCCTGAGCCACATGTATGGGAAAAACTCAAAATGCTTGCTGATGGCACCTTGAGTAAGCCAATCGATATCTTTGACCTGCTGATGCACGGTACTCCATGGCTGATTTTGATTGGCAAGATCGCCTATGGACAGACAGGCTCTGAGCGACACTAAGCAATGCCTTTACCTCCTGCTTCTTCACGTCAGCCACAACATCAACGCCAGATCACCTGCCAAGGTTATTTGCGTGAAGATGGCCTATGGGATATCGAAGGCTGCTTGATTGATACGCGCAGTGAAATTATCAGCACCTTTGGCCGTGGTGATATTTCACCGGGTGAGCATTTGCATGAGATGTGGATCCGCATGACGGTCGATAGTGATCTCAAGGTCACTGACCTGCTTGTGCATACCGAGAAAGCGCCCTATCCCGCTTGTCCTCACATCCCAGATCACTACAAAAAGTTAATTGGTGAAACCATTGCGCCTGGCTGGACCGCTAAGGTTCGACTACTGATCGGTGGCACACGTGGCTGTACGCATATCGCTGAACTTTTAGGACCAGTGGCCACAACGGCGGTACAAACTGTTTATGCCTGGCGTGGCGAGCAAGATGGTTCTGACCACACACCACCGGTTGAGTTTATGAACACCTGTCACTCACTTGCTGAAGATGGTGTTGCTGCCTCACAACTCTGGCCAAAAGACCCCGCGTGAGCCACAAACCCCAAATCCTGGCACCTGCCGGTGGCCAAGCTCAAATTGATGCCGCGATACATGCTGGCGCAGATGCCGTTTATTTTGGACTGCAATCAAGTTTTAACGCACGTGCACGCGCAATCGGTATTCCGCCTAGCGAACTCGAAACCGTTATGCAGCAACTGCATCGCCATGGTGTTGAAGGTTATCTTGCGCTTAACACCTTGGTGTTTGATGAAGAACTCGAAGAGGTCGAAAAACATATTCGACTCGCGGCACGCTGTGGTGTCGATGCACTGATTGTGCAGGATATCGGTGTTATCCAGCTTGCTCGACATATTGCGCCTCACCTTCCTCTGCATGGCAGCACTCAGATGTCGATTACCGATGCTGAAGGTGTCGCCTTTGCTGAATCACTTGGCATTGAACGGATTGTGGTTGGTCGTGAGCTATCGATTGAAGAGATCAGTCAGATTGAAGCTAAGACCAGCATTGAGATCGAGGCCTTTGTGCATGGCGCTCTTTGTGTGAGCTACAGCGGCCAATGTTTTTCCAGTGAAGCCTGGGGCGGACGCTCGGCAAACCGAGGCCAATGTGCACAAGCCTGTCGCCTACCCTATGGCTTATTAGTCGATGGCAAAATCCAGCAGCAAGGTGATATGAATTACCTGCTTTCACCGCAAGACCTTATGGCCTTAGGACAGGTGCCACAACTGATAGAAGCCGGTGTGAGTTGCTTCAAAATCGAAGGTCGATTGAAAGGTCCTGAGTATGTACTCAGCACCATCTCAGCGTATCGCGAAGCGGTTGATCGCGCATGGGATGCACATCTTGCAAAAAAACCACTTAAAGATACCGAGCCGCCTCAAGAACAGCGTCGACGCTTAGCGCAGGTATTCTCTCGCGGACAAGGCAAACATGCGGATGGTTTAACACCCGGCTTTTTGAATGGTCCGCACCACCAAGAACTGGTGATTGGTCGTAACCCACGCCATCGTGGTCTTTATCTCGGTACGGTTTCTAACATCACTGATCAAGGTGTGGAGCTCACGCTTAACAATCCTGTTAAAGCAGGTGACGGCGTTGTGTTTGATTCAGGCAATCCACAAGGTAAAGAAGCCGGCGGCAATGTCTTTACACTCCTACGCAAAGGTAAAACCGTATCTGACGAGATTGACTCAGGTGAAGTCACTCTAACCTTTGCTAAGCATGTTCGACTCGATCATGTACATGTTGGCGATATCGTTTGGCGCACTAAAGATACGCGCATGGACTCAGGTCCCAATCTTTCACGTGAGACACGTCTTGGCGGCCTTTCTACCGATATTC
The DNA here is from genome assembly GCA_038146785.1 of Gammaproteobacteria bacterium. Lineage (GTDB taxonomy): Bacteria > Pseudomonadota > Gammaproteobacteria > Chromatiales > Chromatiaceae > VMDJ01. The sequence continues at coordinate 65,231 of JAYQSI010000001.1, read as the reverse complement.
ACGTCAGCCTCGTTATTGGGAAACCCATAACCATTGAGCTATCGAGCCATCGTCATCAACTAACGTATGAGAGTGAAACACTTGTTGAAGCCGCTCAAAAACGCGCGCTCGACGAAGAATCAGTTACCAAAGCGATCGGCACTTTAGGCGATACCTCGCTTGAGTTGAATCAACTAACAATAGCGCTCGATGACAATTGCTTCGTGCCTGTCAGTCAGCTTAAACAAGCACGTCGTGACGCCGTTGAAACATTCAGCCAACAGATCATTACGCATCAGCGTGATAAAGACTTAAGCGAAAGCTCAGTGCTAGACAGCCTACTGTTGAATACCGAGCCAGTTAAGCAGATTAAACCCGAGCTATCCCTGCTTTGCCGAACCCAAGCTCAAGTCAATGCCGCCTTAAAAATTGACTCACTCAGCACCATCATCGTCGACTTCCTAGAAGTTCATGGACTCAAAGATGCATGTGAAGCGGTAAAAGCAAAAGGTCGAATGCTGGTTGTTGCTGCACCTCGTATCTTCAAACCAGGTGAAGAGCGCTTAGTTCGCTACCTACTCAAACTCAAACCCGATGCACTTTTGATTCGGTCAACAGGCTTACTTTGGCAGCTTAAACATTCTGAGAAGACACAAGCACTGCTTGAAGAAGAACAGATGGCGCTTCCTGAGCTTTGGGGCGACTTCTCACTGAATGCCAGCAATCAACTCGCAGCACATCAATTGATTGACTTAGGCCTGAGTCGACTAGCGCTGACACATGATGTTAATGCCGAACAAGTCGCTGCATTAGCGGAGAATCTGCCTCAAGCCTATCGCGATAAGCTTGAACTGATTGCGCATCATCACTTACCTATTTTCCATACTGAGCACTGCGTCTTTGCCCGCTTTATGTCGCATGGAAATTCCTATAAAGACTGTGGCCGACCTTGCGAGCACCACACCGTCCATTTACGTGATCCCGGTCAACACGATCATCTCGTATTAGCCGATGTTGGATGTCGCAATACCGTGTTCAATGCTCAAGCACAATCTGCTGCAACCTATTCAGAAAGATTGATTAAGGCTGGCATATCACACTGGCGGATTGAACTTGTCGATGAGCCGGCTGAAGAGGTCGAAAAGATTGTTAACGGCTATCAACAACTGCTTGATGGCACGCTCGACAGCAAGGCTCTGTGGAAAACGCTCGGCAATATCACCGATGCTAACCATATCGCACAAGGGGTCAGCTTAGGTTCGCTGGCTGTAAGAGCCGAACAAACGCGTAGCCAGATGAAAAAGCCAACGGCGCGTTAGTGCTTCTTGATACCTAAGTTAACTAAATCTAAACGCGGCTGATACACCTCAGATTCAATTTCAAACAGCCCCAATAAGGTATGAAACACATTGTGATGGCTAAAGTTATTATCTTTAGCGCGTAACACACGCTGCAGATCATAATCAGCATGCTGAGCACCCATCCAAAGAATGACCGGCACATTCGTCTGCGATCTTGGCGCTATCGCATAAGGCATCGCATGAAGATACAAGCCATTCTCGCCCAGGGACTCACCATGATCACTGACATATAACATCGATGTTTCAAAGGTCTGATCGTATTGCTTTAAGAATTCGATCGTTTCATTGAGAAAATAATCGGTGTAAAGAATGGTTGAGTCATAGCTCGAGGTGATTTGATCGGTTGAACACTGATCAAGCTGATTGGTCTCACACCCCTCACCAAAAATGGCGAACTCTTTTGGATAGCGCTGATAATAAGTCGGTCCATGACTACCCATTTGATGCAGCACAATTAAGATGTCGCCTGTTGGATGATCGGCAATATACTTATCTAGCCCAGACAACATACCAACATCGCGACACTCAGGATCACAGATTGGATTAGTCTTAGACGATCGAAAGTCTTGATACTCAACCCGATCAGCTACCCCTTTAGAGCTTGAGTTGTTATCGCGCCATATGACATTCACCCCAGCACGATTCAGCACATCCAATGCATTTTCTTCATGCTTTGCTTCACTTGTCGAAAATTCCTGACGCTTCTTAATTGAAAACATACAGGGGACGGAGTGCGCCGTACTGGTTCCACAAGAATCAACATCTGTAAAACTCACGACTGCTTGTTTCTCTAGCAGAGGATTGGTTTTTCTCGCGTAGCCATTGAGTGAAAAATGATCTGCGCGCGCCGTCTCGCCGACGACCATGATGACCAATTCCCGATGATCTTGCACCTCAGGAACTTTGGCATCAAGACCAATCTTTTTTATCTCTTTAGGCGCAGGCGTAAAGATATCTTTTCTCAAAATTTGATATCCCGCATACAAGGTTGCCATTGGGCTTGAATAAGCACGAATCGCTTTCTGCTCCCTAAAGAACGATGCGTAGAAAGAGCTGAATGAAAAGGCAATCGCTGAAGTGAGCAACAAAGCGGTTATGCCGGCCGCAATATGACTTCCAAAGCGACTAAAAGTCTTTTGCTCTCTTACCTTCACCTTAAATAGCCAAAGTGTTGGCAGGCCAAAAATAAATAGCACATACAGCAGTAATTGCCATGACATGAGATCACCAGCTTCTGCGGTATTTGTCTCAAGTGCATTTATGATCATGCCGCGATCGATAATCACGCCATAGGCATCTGAAAAGTAACTGCTGATAGCTGTTACTAAAAGCAATAACGCTAAAACATAGCGGTAGCCCTTATGGCAGCTCAAAAACGTAAATATCCAAACCAACAATAAAGCTTGGACTATCACGAGTGAAATCACATAAGTAAGGCTTGAGCCACTTTCAATCTGCCAAGCAAAGAGCTTTTCAAACATCGTGATATTTGCAACTGCGGTTACAAAAACAGCAAAGAAGACTGCCAGTCGAGCACTCGTCCAAAATGATGTTTGATTCATAAATGTAGCCTTAATATCAGTAACTTAAGAAAGTTTAGTTTAATTTCATTAAGCCAACCTTAAGGCACAAAAAAAGCCCGCTTTCGCGGGCTTCTTCGTTTGGCGAAGATTAGATCGCTAACTTAACGATAATCTCTTGTGCCTTATCCGCAGACTCAACGTACTCCGGCATTTTGTCGAAGTTGAGGTAGCGGTAGATCTCAGGCGCCATGCTATCGATCTTAGTTGCGTACTCCATGTACTCAGCAACTGTCGGTAGCTTACCCATGATCGCTGCAATCGAAGCGAGCTCAGCTGATGACAAGTACACGTTAGCACCCTGACCTAAACGGTTCGGGAAGTTACGCGTTGAGGTTGATACTGCTGTTGAGTTTGCCGCAATACGTGCTTGGTTACCCATACACAACGAACAACCTGGCATCTCAGTACGTGCACCAGCTTGCGCGTAGATGTTGAAGTAACCCTCTTCCATCAATTGCTGCTCGTCCATCTTGGTTGGTGGTGCAATCCACAAACGTGTTGGCAAGGTATTACCCGCCGCTTGCAACAATTTACCCGCTGCACGGAAGTGACCAATGTTGGTCATACAAGAACCGATGAAGACCTCATCAATCTTGTCGCCTGCCACTTCTGACAAGGTCTTCACATCGTCTGGATCGTTTGGACATGCCAATAATGGCTCTTTGATCTCAGACATGTTGATCTCGATTACCTCAGCGTATTCCGCATCGGCATCTGCACGCATCAACACTGGATTCTCTAGCCACTCTTCCATTGCACGTGCGCGACGCTCAAGGGTACGAGCATCTTCGTAGCCATTCTCGATCATCCAACGCAACATAATGATGTTTGAACGCAAGTATTCAGCCACTGACTCTTCTGAAAGATCGATGGTACAACCCGCTGCTGAACGCTCTGCTGATGCATCTGATAACTCAAACGCTTGCTCAACAGTCAGATTAGGCAGACCTTGGATCTCCAAGATGCGGCCGTTGTAGCAGTTCTTTTTGCCGCGCTTCTCAACAGTCAACAAACCACGCTTCAGCGCTGCATGTGGAATCGCGTTAACCAAGTCACGCAAGGTGATACCTGGCTGCATTTCACCACTGAACTTAACCAGTACTGACTCAGGCATATCCAATGGCATAACACCTAATGCCGCGCCGAATGCGACTAAGCCAGAACCTGCAGGGAATGAAATACCCAATGGGAAACGGGTATGTGAGTCACCACCAGTACCAACTTGATCTGGCAACAACATACGGTTCAACCAGCTATGGATAACACCATCACCTGGACGTAAAGACACACCACCACGGTTTTGAATGAACTCAGGCAAAGTGTGCTGTGTATTGATATCAACAGGCTTTGGATAAGCCGCTGTGTGACAGAAGCTCTGCATCACCAAGTCTGCAGAGAAGCCCAAACACGCCAACTCTTTCAACTCATCACGGGTCATTGGACCTGTGGTGTCTTGTGAACCGACTGTGCCCATACGTGGCTCGCAGTAAGTACCTGGACGAATACCGTCTACGCCACATGCCTTACCGACCATCTTCTGCGCCAAGGTAAAGCCCTTGCCTGTATCTGCAGGATCAACAGGACGACGGAACGTATCAGTCGCATCAAGACCTAATGCTTCACGCGCTTTTTCAGTCAATGAACGACCGATGATCAATGGGATACGACCACCCGCTTTCACTTCGTCCAAAATAACATCGGTCTTCAGTGAGAACTCAGAGATCACCTCACCGGCTTCGTTAGTGACCACACCCTCATAAGGCTTAACCGTGATCACATCGCCCATGTTCATTTGCTCAACAGGACATTCAATTGGCAATGCACCTGAGTCTTCAACCGTGTTGAAGAAGATCGGCGCGATCTTGCCGCCCAACACAACACCACCTGAGCGCTTGTTAGGTACGAAAGGAATGTCATCACCCATGTGCCATAGCACTGAGTTAGTCGCTGACTTACGAGAAGAACCGGTACCAACAACGTCACCCACATAAACCAGTGGATTGCCCTTTCCTTTCAGCTCTTCAATTAGATTGATTGGACCTGTCTTTCCATTGTCATCAGGAACGATACCCTCACGCTCCATCTTCAACATAGCGAGCGCGTGAACAGGGATATCAGGACGTGACCATGCATCTTGTGCAGGCGACAAATCGTCGGTGTTGGTTTCACCAGTCACTTTGAAAACGGTCAGCTTAATTTCCGCTGGCACATCCGCTTTACGGGTGAACCATTCAGCATTCGCCCATGACTCAACCACAGCTTTTGCATTCGCGTTACCCGCTTTTGCTTTCTCATTCACATCGTGGAATGCATCAAACATCAACAAGGTGTATTTCAGCTGCTCTGCCGCTAAACCACCAAGATCAGCATCATCCAACAAATCAATCATTGGCTGAATGTTGTAACCACCTAACATGGTGCCTAACAACTCAACGGCTTTCTCTTTATTCACTAAAGGAGACGATGCTTCACCCTTTGCCACTGCGGCCAAGAAAGCGGCTTTTACGTAAGCTGCATCATCAACACCTGGTGGAACGCGATTGATCAACAGATCCATCAAGGCATCTTCTTCACCTGCTGGTGGGTTTTTCAGCAATTCAACCAGGCCGTTAACCTGATCAGCCGACAATGGCAGCGGTGGTACACCTTGTTCAGCACGTTCTGCAACGTGAGCGCGATAAGCTTCTAACATAATCAATCCTTTAGCTGATTTTCTGGCAGGCACAGTCAGACTGCGCCACAAGTGCGCAGCACCTTAACAAAGGCGCAAGTCCTGGAAAAATTAATATTTTTCATGTTTCGAGCGACCCCGAAACCCTTATTCCGCCTTATTTCAGGCGATCTAGCCCCAAAGCCAGGTCTGCTTTGATGTCTTCAATAGACTCAAGACCCACAGCCACGCGGACCAAGTTCTGCTGAATACCCGCTTTTTCCCGCTGCTCATCAGTCAAACGACCATGCGTGGTGGTCGCTGGATGGGTAATCGTGGTTTTCGCATCACCAAGATTGGCAGTAATCGAGAGCATCTGCGTCGCATCGATCACCGACCAAGCGGCATCTTTGCCACCTTTCACTTCAAAGGCAACGATACCGCCGCCTGTTTTCTGCTGACGCTGAGCAAGCTCATGCTGCGGATGTGATGGCAATCCTGGGTAGTACACTCTTTCGATGGATGGATGAGCTTCTAGCCACTGAGCAAGCTCAAGCGCTGACGCTGAGTGCGCCTTCATGCGTAGCGATAAGGTCTCAAGCCCTTTGAGAAAGATCCATGCATTAAACGGCGCCATTGTCGGACCAGCCGTGCGCAAGAAACCAAACACCTCTTCGCCGACTAATTTCTGGCTACCACAGACAGCACCACCCAAGGCGCGACCTTGACCATCAAGGTATTTGGTCGCCGAATGGATCACGATATCCGCGCCAAGCTCTAAAGGCTTTTGCAAAGCCGGTGTACAGAAACAGTTATCTACCACTAACAAACAATCATGCTCATGCGCTAAATCCGCAAGCGCTTGTATGTCACATAAAGTGGTTAACGGATTAGATGGCGTTTCAACAAACAACAACTTGGTTTGTGGCGTGATAGCCGCGCGCCAACTGTCCACATCTGACTGATCGGCATAGCTTGTTTGAATACCAGAGCGCACAAGGTACTTATCAAATAGCACTGTGGTACTACCAAAAATACTGCGTGAACTGACAATGTGATCACCATGCTGCATTAGCGATAAGCAGGTCGCTAAGATCGCTGACATACCCGAAGCGGTTGCAACACAAGCCTCTGCGCCTTCCATTGCCGCAAGGCGTTGCTCGAATGCTCGCGTGGTGGGATTGGTAAAGCGCGCATAGATATTGCCCGGCTCATCGCCAGCAAAACGTGCCGCAGCCTCTTGAGCGGAACGAAAACAAAAACTCGATGTCGCATAGATAGGCTCCGAGTGCTCCATTTCAGGAGAACGCGCGTGACCTGTACGAATCGCTTGTGTTTCTAAATCCCAGTCTTTGTTATTGCTCATGATGACTCTTAAACTACTTGATGAGAGAAAACACTAACACTCTCTCTTTATTAGGCCCTATCTTATGCTGATTCAGCAGGAATTCCGACTAAACATGCGAAAAATAACCACTTTCTTATCCCTCAGCCTTTTCTCGGCATTTGCCATTGCCGAGATGGATCATCATGCGATGATGATGAAACACCATGGACATGCTGCGGGTACTGATGAGCGTCAATTAGTCGAGTTTCCGGCGCCGGCTTATCACGCGACCTTAAAGTCAATGCGTGACCACCTTCGAGCCATAAACCAGATTCAAGGGTTTCTTGCCGAAGAAAATTACGAAGCCGCAGCTGATGCCGCAGAAAAAGGGCTCGGACAAGGCCATCAACACGGTGAGCATGGAAATCATGCAGCGCACTTTATGCCCGCAGAAATGCGTCAGCTTGGCGCCAGCATGCACAAAGCCGCAAATGATCTATCCTTAAGCTTAAGAAATGTTTCGGTCAGTAATGATCTGAAGCCTGTGTTTACTCAGCTGCATAAGGTTACCAACGCCTGTGTCGCTTGCCACGATCAGTTCCGTTTAGCACCCCTTTCCCATTGAGGTACAAGATGAGTCTTTCAATCCAAGTCGAAAATATTAAGTGCGGCGGATGCGCTAACAGCATTAAAAAAGGCCTGATGGATGAAGCTGGCGTCTCAACGGTAGAGATCGATGTCGAAAACGGCATGGTATCGATCGACGGTGAGAATCTTGATCGCGATGCCATTGCTGCGCATCTTTTAAAGATGGGTTACCCAGAAAGCGGTAGCGTCGAAGGGATGAAAGCGGCAGCTGCAAAAGCCAAAAGCTTTGTCAGCTGCGCGATCGGAAAAGTTAGCTCAGACGATTAATCGTTATGTAAGCCGACAATATTGATTCGGCTTGATGACTCACGCTGTGATTTTGCATCGTCATTACGGGCATCTTCTAGCGCCTGTAAATATTCTGGCGTGACATCGCCGGTCACATAATCACTATCAAACACCGACGTATCAAAGCGATCAACATAGGCCTTGCCTTTCTTCTGTACCGCTTCAATCAGGTCTTCGAGGTCTTGATAGATCAAACGATCCGCACCAATCCACTCACCCACCTGATCATCGGTTCTGCCATGTGCGATTAGCTCTTTGGCGGCAGGCATATCGATACCGTAGACATTCGGATAACGCACTGCAGGTGCAGCAGAGGCAAAGAAGACTTTCTTAGCGCCAGCATCACGCGCCATCTGAACGATTTGACGTGAAGTTGTACCGCGAACAATCGAGTCATCGACGAGTAAAACGTTTTTACCTTTGAACTCGATATCAATTGGATTGAGCTTTTGGCGCACCGACTTTTTACGCGTGGTTTGACCCGGCATGATAAAGGTGCGGCCGATATAGCGGTTTTTGATAAAGCCTTCGGCATAACGAACGCCGATCTCTTCCGCTAGCGCCATCGCAGAGGTACGACTGGTATCTGGGATCGGAATAATGGCATCGATCTGCTCGCCCGCCATCTCACGCTGAATCTTCTTGGCCAGCATCTGACCCATACGCAAACGCGCTTTATGCACAAAGATGTCATCGATGATCGAGTCAGGACGTGCAAAGTACACAAATTCAAATAAGCATGGTGAACGCAGAGGATTCTCAGCGCACTGCTTGTGGAACAAACGTCCATCCATGGTGAAGATTACTGCCTCACCTGGCTCGATATCACGCACACGGGTAAAGCCAAGCGTATCGAGCGCCACACTCTCCGATGCCACCATCAACTCTGGATGACCATCTGCAGACTCACGGGTACCAAAGACAGCTGGACGAATACCATTTGGATCACGGAAGGCAATCACGCCAAAACCAGGAATCATCGCCACAGCAGCATAGCCACCACGACAACGCTTATGCACTTTCTCAACAGCACGGAAAACATCATCCGGCTCAATGGTCAGTGATTGCACTTGCTCATCGAGCTCGTGCGCAAACACATTCAACAAAATTTCTGAGTCAGAGTCGGTATTGATATGGCGACGATCTTGCGCAAACAACTCTTTCTCAATCTCTTTCGAGTTGGTCAGGTTACCGTTGTGCGCCAAGGTAATGCCGTAAGGCGAATTCACATAAAAAGGCTGCGCTTCAGCAGATGAGCTGCTACCGGCGGTTGGATAACGCACGTGTGCGATACCCATATTGCCGCGTAACTTAAGCATGTGTTTGGTATCAAATACGTCACGCGCCAAGCCATTATCTTTACGTAAGTTAAGACGATCACCTTCGCAAGTCACAATACCCGCTGCATCTTGGCCGCGGTGCTGCAAAACGAGCAAGGCATCGTAGAGCTCTTGGTTAACGGGTTGGTTGCTAACAATGCCAACGATGCCACACATCTTAGGCGATCTCCCTCAAGGATGATTCAACGGCTGTGTATCGAAAATACTCCGCGTACTCTTGCGGTAATAAATCACGTAACCAAAAAGCAATTTCTTGGAAATAAGGAATCAGTTGAGACTCCGTCCAAAAAGCTTCTTTAGGCAAGGTTGTCAGTCCTGACAACAACACCAAAACCGAAATCACCAACACACCGCGCGCAACACCAAAGATCATGCCGATGAAGCGATCAGTGCCGCTCATGCCAGTTTTTTCAATGAGTTGGATTAAGAGATAGTTAACCATGCCGCCGATTAACAGCGCTGCGATCATCAAGAGCGCAAACGACACACCTAAACGAACGGTTGGCGAATCGACATAGGATTCGAATTGAAACGCTAGCTCGCGGAAAAAGGTCCATGCAATCCAAAAAGCCACAATCCAGATAGCTAATGAGAAAGCTTCGCGGACAAAGCCACGAGCAAGACTGATCAGAGTTGAAACGACCAAGATGGCGATCAGCGCGTAATCGAGCCAAGGCATCGAGCAGTTCCTAATGGTTCATGAAGAAAGGCGCAATCTTATCAGAGCTTGGCGCCGTGCGAAGGGCTAAATGCCCTATTGAAAACTAGTGACAAATGCCTTGGTACCAGAGATTTTACGAATCTCTTCGACGAGACCTTCAGCACGCGTTTTCTTTAGGAATGGGCCCACGATCACGCGGTATGACGTCTTACCGGCAATGGTCTCTTCCTCGGGATCTGGCGTCTGCATATCCGCTTTTCGCAAGCTCGCGACAAGCTTCTGCGCATTCTCACGATTCGAGAACTTACCCACTTGCACAACCCATGCCTCGATACCCACTTTGGGGCGCTCCACAACCGGCTTTGCCTCGGTTGTAGTTGCTTTAGGTTCTGTCAGATCAACTTCAGCTGGCTTGCTGCGCTCAGGAATCACCACTTCTTGAGACAACAACTCAGAAGCAAAGGGTTCGATTTTGGCTGGCTCAGCAATCACCGGCTTTTCGATCACATGCTCATCAGGATCACCGACCAACATCGGCACAAAAATCACCACGAGAGCAGCCAAAACCGCTGCACCGACAAGACGTTGTTTAAGTGTTTGATCCACAGTGATCTACCCTTCTATTTGATGGCTCAAGTATACCCAGATTAGGTGGGCATTTCGCCTAACCATTCCAGTGTCGCACCCACGGTCACGAAGGAGCCAAACACCACCACCAAATCATCGCTGCTCAGCTCGGCATCAAGCGTATCCAAGGCATCTTTAGCTGATGCATAGGTCTGTTTATCCACTTCTGCCGGTAAACATTCCGCAAGACGCTCAGCACTTGCGCCCCGTGGGTTATCACTCAGATCGAGCAAGTGCCATTGTTCTATCCGAGGAGCTATAACCGCCAGCGTTTCAGCAATCGATTTATCTTTCAGCATCCCGACAACCGCGTGGACTTTGCCGGGCACAAACAAATCACCAAGATGTGACGCCAAATGACCGACCGCCTCTGGGTTATGTCCTACATCGACCACAAAGCGTGCCTTGTGCTGATAGATATCGAAACGACCAAAGACCTTGGCATCTATCAAACCGCTTTTGGCAGCATTTTGATCCACCGGAAAAGTCTCTTCGAGCAATTCAACTACCTGTAACGCTGCTGCTGCATTTTGAAGTTGCACACTGCCGCGCATGCTTGGCAAAGGTAGTGCGCGACGGACTCGGGTTTGACCCTGCCAACTCCAACCACCTGCACTTTGTTCAAAGTGATATTGCTCACCCATCGTAAAGGTCGGCGCACCAATGTTATCGGCATGCGCTTTAACACTCGACGGTAAGTCTTTCGCCGCAAGCACTGCAGGATGACCTTTGCGCATCACGCCAGCTTTTTCGAATCCAATCTTGTCGATCGAATCACCCAACCAGTCCATGTGGTCCAAGCCAATACTGGTGATCACCGCGACATCGGCATCGATGATATTCACCGCATCTAAACGACCACCTAAACCCACCTCTAAGATGGCGATCTCCATCCGGCTTTGCGCCATCAACCACAATGCTGCCAAGGTGCCGAATTCAAAATAGGTTAAGGGAATCTCGCCACGGGCTTGATCAATCGCTTCAAAGGCAGAAACGATTTGTTCGTCGCTAGCGAGTTGATGATCTAAGCGAATGCGTTCGTTATAACGCAGAAGATGTGGCGAGGTATAACACCCAACGCGATAACCCGCCGCGTGATAAATCGCTTCACAAAAGGCGACGGTTGATCCTTTGCCGTTAGTCCCGGCAACGGTAATTACCTTATCAGCAATAGCGGGCGCACCCATCGCTTGCCACACACGTGACACCCGATCGAGGCCAAGATCAATTTCTTTGGTATGGAGTTCGAGTTGCCAATCGAGCCATTGCTCGAGCGACTTAGCGGACACTTTATGCCGACTTGTGCTTTTGCATCAGCATCATCAACACGTTGCTGAGACGATCACGCATCTCACGACGGTCGACGATCATGTCGATAGCACCTTTCTCGAGGAGGAATTCTGAACGCTGGAAGCCTTCAGGCAATTTTTCACGAACCGTTTGCTCGATAACACGAGGACCTGCAAAACCAATCAATGCATTCGGCTCTGCCACATTGAGATCACCCAACATCGCAAAGCTAGCGGACACACCGCCCATAGTTGGATCAGTCAAAACAGAAATAAACGGTAAGCCACGCTTTGATAAACGATTCAGTGCTGCTGAGGTTTTTGCCATCTGCATCAATGAGAACAGCGACTCTTGCATACGCGCACCGCCCGAGGTCGCGAAACACACCAGCGGACAGTTGTTTTCTAAAGCTGCATTCACTGCACGAACAAAACGCTCACCGACCACAGAACCCATCGAACCACCCATGAAAGAGAATTCGAAGGCTGCAGCGACAACAGGATTGTTATGCAAGGTGCCACGCATCACGATTAAGGCATCTTTTTCGCCAGTCGCTTTTTGTGCTGAAACCACACGGTCGCGATATTTTTTGCTGTCTTTGAACTTCAGCGGATCTGCTGACTCGAGATTCTCAGCGATCTCAACACGACCTTCTTCATCGAGGAATAAATCCAAACGACGACGAGCATTGATACGCATGTGGTGATCACATTTAGGACACACATCGCCATTACGCTCTAGCTCGTTACGATAGAGTACCGCTTCACAGCTAGGACATTTGGTCCAAAGACCTTCAGGAACACCCTTTTTACTCGCCACTTCGGTGCGAATACGGCTCGGCATTAACTTTTCAAACCAGCTCATGGTGTTCTCGACGTGTTCGTGAAAGATGGCTGAATTATAGCAGCAGATCGATCCTAAATGGCATCAATCGCGGTACGGATCTCAGCGATCAACTCGCCCACAGACGCCTGAATTGCCGCGGTATCGCCCGCATTATCTTCAACTCGCTGAACAATCGCACTACCCACCACAACTGCATCTGCAATCGCTGCCATCGCCTTGGCAGTCGCCGCATCTTTGATACCGAAACCTACGCCAACCGGCATCTCAGTGGTCTGACGAATGGCATCGAGCTTTGCCGACACCGCATCAACATCCAAATTCGCCGCACCGGTAACGCCTTTCAAGGAAACGTAATAAACGAAGCCACTGGCGGTCGAGGTGATCTTACGGATGCGCTCTTCGGTTGAGGTCGGTGCCAAGAGATAAATCGGATCAAGCTCATGCGCACGCATCGCATTGATTAAGTCATTACCTTCTTCTGGCGGAATATCCACTGTCAGCACGCCATCAACACCCGCCTCTTGCGCGGCTGCAGCAAATGCTTCGTAGCCCATGATTTCGATTGGGTTGAGATAACCCATCAAGACAACTGGCGTATCCGAGTTAGTTTTACGGAACTCGGTAACGACTGCCAACACATCACGTAATGACATGTTGTGCTCAAGCGCACGCTCACTGGCACGTTGAATAACAGGACCATCTGCCATTGGATCTGAGAAAGGCACGCCCAACTCGATGATGTCTGCACCCTGTTCTACCAAGGTGTGCATCAAAGGCACAGTCACGTCACGCTGAGGGTCACCCGCGGTGATAAAAGGGATAAGTGCCGTTTTATTGTTTTCTTTAAGAGCGGCAAAACAGCCCGCAATACGACTCATATCGTCAATCCTTCTTTCGCAGCAACCGTGTGCATATCTTTGTCGCCACGACCTGAAAGATTCACCAGAATGCTTTGGTCTTTACTCATGGTAGGCGCCATCTTGATCACCTGCGCAATGGCATGGCTTGTTTCAAGGGCAGGAATAATACCTTCTGTGCGAGTCAAACGGTGGAATGCATCTAAGGCCTCAGAATCTGTCACGGCTACATACTCAGCACGACCGGTATCTTTCAACCACGCATGCTCAGGACCCACACCCGGATAATCCAAACCGGCTGAGATCGAATGCGTTTCGATAATCTGACCATTGGTGTCTTCCATCAGATAGGTGCGGTTACCGTGCAATACGCCTGGCTTGCCCGCACACAAAGGCGCTGCATGCATACCTGAATCAAGACCACTACCTGCAGCTTCAACACCCACAATGCCAACCTCAGCATCATCGATAAATGGATGGAATAAACCGATCGCATTAGAACCACCACCAACACACGCAACAAGCTTGTCAGGCAAGCGTCCGGTCATTTGCATCATCTGTGCGCGCGATTCGCGACCAATCACCGCTTGGAAATCACGCACCATCGCAGGATATGGATGAGGACCTGCCACGGTACCGATGATGTAGAAGGTGTTATCGACATTCGATACCCAATCACGCATCGCTTCATTCAAAGCATCTTTTAAGGTCTTAGAACCTGAAGAAACAGCACGCACCTCTGCGCCCAATAACTTCATGCGATAAACATTTGCTTCTTGACGCGCGACATCCACCGCGCCCATGTAAACCACACATTCCAAACCTAAGCGTGCAGCGACTGTGGCACTTGCCACACCGTGCTGACCCGCACCTGTCTCAGCGATAATGCGCGTCTTACCCATGCGCTTTGCCAATAAGGCTTGGCCGATGGTGTTATTCACCTTATGCGCACCGGTGTGATTTAAATCTTCACGCTTAAGATAGATCTGCGCACCACCTAACTCACGGCTTAAACGCTCTGCGTGATAGATAGGTGAAGGACGTCCGACGTAATGCTTAAGATCAACATCAAGCTCCGCGAGGAACTCTGGATCTTTCATGTACTTTTCATACGCATGACGAAGCTCGTCGATCGGCTCCATCAAAGTCTCAGCAACGAATACGCCACCGTAAGGGCCAAAGTGTCCTGATGCATCAGGTAGATCGGTCAGTTTCATGATCTGCTCTCTTGACTACGCACCGCTTCAATAAAGCGGGCCATTTTTTCTGTATCTTTTTTACCTGGCGCAGATTCCACACCGCCGCTGACATCAACAGCATAAGGATGTACCTGCGCTACCGCGTCTTTCACATTCTCTGGGGTTAAACCACCTGCCAAGATAATCTTGTCAGCAAGATGTGCGGGAACGCGATCCCAATTAAATTGTTCGCCCGTGCCACCAGGCACACCGGCTTTATAAGTATCTAGCAACAAACCACGCGCTTGCGAGAAATCGTTGAGCTGTTTATCCAGATCAACATCATCACTCATGCGCACCGCCTTGATGTAAGGACGTTGGTGCAAGCCGCAGTAATCTTTGCATTCATTACCGTGGAACTGAATCAAATCAATACGCACACGCGAGACCACATCTGCAATGGTTTGCTCATCAGCATTCACAAACAAGCCCACCGTAGTCACAAACGGTGGCAAGGCTGCTGCAATCTCGGCTGCTTGCTCTACCTCGACATAACGCGGACTAGGCGGATAAAACACCAAGCCGATCGCATCTGCTCCCAAGCGAGCCGCCGCCAAGGCATCCTCAACCGAGGTGATTCCACAGATTTTGATTCGAGTTCGCATAAGACGCTTATTATGAAGGAAAAGCACCCTGCTTGACGATGCAAAACCACCGCGAATTCAGGGTGTGATCAGGTCAATTAAGGCTGAATGGGAAATCCGCTCGGTGATGCTGCAGGCAAATCATATTCCGCAGGATATTCGACCTGCTCAAAATACAAACCTTCAGGTGGTGAGGTCACACCGCCCAACGTCCGATCTCGCAACTCTAGAACCGTCTTTGCCCAATCGGCCGGCTGATCTTCACGGCCAATCGCCATCAACACGCCGGCAATATTGCGCACCATGTGATGCAAAAAGGCATTCGCATGCACACTGATCACAACAAACTCATCATGCCGCTCAACCGAGATTGAATGCAGGGTTCTGATCGGACTTTTCGCCTGGCAACCTAATGCGCGATAACTGGAAAAGTCATGTTCACCCACCAAAGCCTGAGCCGCTTGATGCATGAGATCAGCGTTTAAGGGGCGATGAATCCAGGTAACACGTCCCGCCAGTGGCGCTGAACGTGCGGTTCGATTCAAAATAAAATATCGATACTTGCGACTTATCGCAGAAAAGCGCGCACTGAAATCCTCATCGACCTCTTTCGCCCATGTCACGCTGACATCATCAGGCAAATTGACGTTACAACCGAGCACCCAGTTTCTTGGCGTACGTTGCGCATCGGTATCGAAATGAATCACCTGACCCAAACCATGCACACCGGTATCCGTACGACCTGCACAAACGACACGGACAGGATGGTTTGCGACTTTCGCTAGGGCTTCTTCAACGGAGGTTTGAACCGTACGCACACCCTCTTCTTGCGCTTGCCAGCCATGAAAGCGACTTCCGTCATATTCAACGCCGAGCGCAATGCGCATCCTTACTCAAGCTCCTTCAATAAGCGACGAGCTTCATCACGCAACTCTTCAGGGGCTTCTTCAATTAGCTCATGCAACAACTGCAGCGCACCATCCTTGTCACCCATATCTAAATAGGTATCCACAAGATTCCACTTAAGATCAAACTCATCCGCGACTTGGCGCTCTTGACCATCATTAAACAGACTATCGATTGCCGACTGGGTTTGAGTATCAAAGTTAGCATCAGCCGCTTTTACATCATCGGATTGGATATCACTCTGACCTACAGCTTGGTTCAGTTGTTCTGCCGACTGACCTTCAGGTAGCACCATCTCCAACGTGTTCACATCCGATGATGACTCAGGCGACTGATCAACGGCATCCGCATCAGTGGTTAACGACTCAAGATCAGCACTGGAAGCACGCGGCGGATCAACCGGCTCAGGCTTATGGCCTGCCACAAGGAATAGATAATGATCGGGGCGTAGCTGATGGCCCATCTCGACCACTTCTTCCCATTTCTCACGATCAGAGAGATCCTGCTGCAGACTCGCCATCTCTTCAGCCAGTCGAATGAATTGATCAGTCTGATTCGACAGGAAGTAGACACGCAACAAGGCATGACCAACCTGCAAACTATCGTATTCACCATCTTGCGCTGTTGTTAAGGCCTTTTCAGCTTCTGGGTATTTTTGCTGCTTAATAAACAGATGTGCGATTTCTAACAGATCCCCTTCAACCGGGATCTCAACATCATCTGTTGTCTGCTCTGAACTCAGTGGTACTTGATCAACTTTTGCTGTTGTCGCTTCTGCCTTTGGCGAGCTTGAGAACAAGCGAACAAACACGCCCACAATGACAACCAACATCGCTAGCAGAACAACATCCGCAAATTGACTCACCTTTTCAGGCAAGCTTTTTGATGTCCATTCACGGGCTTTATCCCAAAGATCAGTCACAACCTTTTCACTGATCTCGAATTTCTCAACCGGCGGCGCAGCAGCCTCTTCTTTCAACTCGGCAGCCACAGGGCTTTTTTCTTCGGTATCTGTAGCGCCATTAACCTGCAGTCGAGCAAGCTCTTGATCTTGCACTGAGAGCAGCTTCTGCATATCGGTCACCTGCTCTTTTAACAAGGTCACCTCTTCCTCTAAGCGCTCATTAGTCAGCTGCTTAGCGGCAACATCTTCCTGCAGCAAATTGATCGCTTGAGACTCTTGATCAACCGACTCACCTTCTGCCTGAACAACACCTGCCTGACCTTCAGCATCCTGAGACTCTGGTGTAGCGATCTGCAGATAATCTGATTGCTGAACAACAGGCGCGATACCGACTTCGCTTTGCGACGGCACATTCAAACCACGAATCTCATCCCACTGTTGCATTTGTGCTGTGAAATGACGACCCGCCTCACCACGTGTAATTGAACGCACTTGCTCAGCTTCTGGCAGCTGAAGCACTGCACCGGTTCGCATTAAATTAATGTTGTCTTTGATGAAGGCTTCACGGTTATTCATGTGCAACGCCATCATCATTTGCGTCATGCTGACATCACTCGCCTTATGCTCCATCGCAATCTGACTGAGCGTGTCGTCTTTGCGTACGATCACCGTCGCTGAAGATGTTTGTGCTAGCTCAACTGCCACCGAAGAAGCCGCAGCCGTATCGGGAAGCTTTAAGCTAATGGTGTATTCACTTTGAAGCTGACCCTGTGGCCACGCCATATCAACCAAGAACTGCAAGAAGTCAGCATTAACCGGTTCTTTAGAAGTCACACGAACAACCGCATCATGCTCAACCGATGACTGAACACGAAACGCTAGCTGAGATAAGTTTTGCTCAAACGGAATCTGTGCAGCGGCATGCGCTTCTGCGGATGCTAATTCAACTTTAATCGTTGTTAGATCAACCTCACCCAGATTCACCAACACGATACGCGCATCAAGTGGCTCACCCTGTTCAGACTTGAGCTCTAGCTCGCCAAAACCCAGCGCCAATACGCTGTGTGAGATAAGCAAAGACAGTGCTAATAAAAAACGCTTCATTCAACTTCCACGAAAAAGCGGCACAAGGCCGCTTTAGATTATTGCTCAATCAAGATACGAAGCATACGACGCAATGGTTCCGCCGCACCCCAAAGCAATTGGTCACCTACCGTAAAGGCATTCAAAAACTCTGGACCCATATTCAATTTACGCAAACGACCCACGGGCACTGTTAATGTGCCAGTAACAGCCGCAGGACTGAGTTCCTTCATCGTGATCTGGCGATCGTTAGGGACCACTTTTGACCACTGATTCGCCTCATCCAGCATTTGCTCGATCTCGTCGATTGGTACATCTTTCTTCAATTTAATGGTCAATGCTTGGCTGTGACAACGCATCGCACCGATACGCACACAGGTACCATCAATCGGAATCTGACGATCGCTACGACCCAAAATCTTGTTGGTCTCAGCAACGGCTTTCCATTCTTCTTTTGACTGGCCGTTCTCAAGCGCCACATCGATCCAAGGGATCAAGCTACCCGCCAAAGGCACGCCAAAGTTTTCGGTTGGGAATGCTGATGAACGCATGTCATCAGTGACCACACGGTCGATATCCAAAATTGCAGATGAAGGATCATCTAAAAGACTGGCTGAGGTATCACGCAGATGACCCATCTGGTTAAGCAGCTCGCGCATGTTGCGCGCACCCGCACCGGATGCTGCTTGATAGGTCATGGCTGTCATCCATTCAACCAAGTCATGTTTGAACAAGCCGCCCAAGCCCATCAACATCAAGCTCACGGTGCAGTTACCACCAATGAAGTCCTTCTTGCCGCTAGCTAAAGCTGAATCGATCACATCACGGTTCACTGGATCCAAAACGATCACGCTGTCATCAGCCATACGCAATGACGATGCCGCATCAATCCAATAGCCTTTCCAACCCGCTTTACGCAGATCTTCAAAAACTGATTTGGTGTAATCGCCACCCTGACAGGTCACGATCGCATCCATTGCCATCAATTCATTGATGTCAGATGCATCTTTTAGTGGCGCTGAACCTTTACCCACATCAGGACCTGCCTCGCCGACCTGAGAGGTCGTAAAGAACACAGGCTCTTCAATGTGTGCAAAATCATTCTCCGCTTGCATGCGTTCCATCAATACGGAACCCACCATGCCGCGCCAACCTACAAAACCTACACGCTTAATTGTCATTTTATTTTTCCTTACAGCGCTGCAACGACGGCATCACCCATCGCTTCACAATTCACTTCGGTCATACCATCAGACATGATGTCCGGCGTACGCAAACCTTGATCCAGAACCTTATTAACCGCCGCTTCAATACGATCAGCCATGGCTTCTTCGTTCAAGCTATAACGCAACATCATGGCGGTCGATAGAATCGTTGCTAATGGATTAGCAATGCCCTTGCCTGCGATATCCGGTGCTGAACCGTGAATTGGCTCGTACATACCCTGACCTTTTTCATTCAGTGATGCAGAACCCAACATACCAATAGAACCGGTCAACATAGCGGCACAGTCAGACAAGATGTCACCAAACATATTGGTGGTCACCATCACGTCAAATTGCTTTGGCCACTTCACCAATTGCATCGCAGCGTTATCCACATACATGTGGCTCAACTCAATCTCTGGGTACTCGTTCTCAACGATACGTGTCGCCACTTCGCGCCATAGCTCAGTCACTTCAAGTACGTTCGCTTTATCGACAGAACACAGCTTCTTGCCACGCTTCATAGCGATATCACACGCAGAACGCACAATGCGCTCGATCTCATGCTCTGCATAAACCAAGGTGTTAAAGCCTTGCTTCTCACCATTCTCAAGCTCACGAATACCGCGTGGTTGACCAAAGTAAATACCACCGGTCAATTCACGCACGATCATGATGTCCAAGCCCGCAACAATCTCAGGCTTAAGTGAAGACGCATCAGCTAACTGTGGCGCCAAAACCGCAGGACGCAGGTTTGAGAACAAACCCAACTCTGAGCGCAAACCTAGCAAACCTTTCTCAGGGCGAACCGAGATATCCAATGACTCCCATTTATAGCCGCCTACAGCACCTAACAGAATGGCATCTGCTTCACGCGCCATATCTAGCGTCGCTTCTGGCAAAGGGTTACCAGTCGCATCGTAAGCTGCACCGCCAACCAGACCTTCGTCTAATTCGATATCCAGACCTTCGCCAACTAACTTATCAAGAACCTTGACTGCCTCAGCAACAATCTCTGGACCAATGCCATCACCTGGCAGTACCAATACACGTTTAGTCATAGTGATTCCTTAAATCAGTTAAATAGCCAAGGCGTATTTTGCTTCGCCTTTTCTTCATAGGTTTTGATGTCATCCACATGCTGCAAGGTCAGACCAATGTCATCAAGACCTTCTAGCAAACAATGCTTACGGAATGGATCTACATCAAATGAAATCGTTTCATTGCCAACGCTAAGCGTTTGAGAACCAAGATCGACTTCAATTTTGAGTGCTTCAGGACCATTTGCTTTGGCAAAAAGACCATCAACCGTTTGCGCATCCAAAATGATTGGCAGCAAACCATTTTTAAAGCTGTTGTTGAAAAAGATATCCGCAAAGCTAGGTGCAATGATCACTTTAAAGCCGTAATCCTCAAGCGCCCAAGGCGCGTGCTCACGTGATGAGCCACAACCGAAGTTTTCACGAGCCAATAAAATCTGCGCACCTGCGTAGCGTGGATCATTAAGAACGAAGTCAGGGTTTAATGGACGCTTACTGTTATCCATACCTGGCTCACCATGATCAAGATAACGCCACTCATCAAATAAGTTAGGACCAAAGCCTGTACGTTTGATCGACTTTAAAAACTGCTTTGGAATGATCGCATCGGTATCAACATTCGAGCGATCCAAAGGACAAACAACACCGTTAAAAACTGTGAACTTTTCCATGACGACTCTCCTTATGCCAATGACGCAACGTCAGTGAAGTGACCAGCAACTGCCGCAGCAGCTGCCATCGCAGGACTCACCAAGTGCGTACGACCGCCCTGACCCTGACGACCTTCGAAGTTACGGTTAGAGGTTGATGCGCAACGCTCACCCGGCTCAAGGCGATCAGCATTCATTGCCAAACACATCGAACAACCTGGCTCACGCCATTCAAAACCCGCTTCGGTAAAGATCTTATCCAAGCCTTCTGATTCAGCTTGCTGCTTAACCAAACCCGAACCTGGCACAACCAAGGCCAACTTCACGTTATCTGCAACTTTGCGACCTTTTGCCACTTCAGCTGCTGCACGCAAATCTTCAATTCGTGAGTTAGTACATGAACCGATAAACACCTTATCAATAGCAATCTGATTGATTGGCGTATTCGCTTCTAAGCCCATGTAAGTCAACGCACGTGACATACCTTCAGCCTTAACCGCATCAGATTCTTTCGCTGGATCAGGCACATTGGCATCAACTGATACCACCATCTCAGGTGATGTACCCCAAGTCACTTGCGGCTTAATGCTTGAACCTTCAATCGTGACCACTTTATCGAATTGCGCACCTTCATCTGAGTGCAAGGTATTCCAATAAGCGACCGCTTGATCCCACTGCGCTTCAGTCGGTGCGTAAGGACGACCCTTAACGTAATCGATGGTCTTTTGATCAACCGCAACAAAGCCCGAGCGTGCACCGCCTTCGATAGCCATGTTGCACAAAGTCATACGACCTTCCATTGAAAGATCAGTAATACCCTGTCCTGCGAACTCAATGGCATAACCGGTACCACCTGCAGTACCAATCTCACCAATGATCGCTAAGACGATGTCTTTTGCGGTGATGCCGGGTGCAGTTGGGCCGACGATCTCAACCTTCATCGCTTTTGATTTCTTTTGAATCAAACACTGCGTCGCTAAGACGTGCTCAACTTCTGAAGTACCAATGCCGTGCGCTAAGGCACCAAAGGCACCATGCGTTGAGGTATGCGAGTCACCACACACAACCGTCATGCCTGGCAAAGTTGCACCTTGCTCAGGACCCACAACGTGCACAACACCCTGACGAATATCATCCATCTTGAATTCGGTGATACCAAAGTGATCACAGTTTTGATCCAAGGTCTCAACCTGAGTACGCGAAATAGGATCTTCGATACCTTTGGTGCGATCAGTGGTTGGAACGTTATGGTCTGGCGTAGCTAAGTTAGCCGACAAACGCCAAGGCTGACGATTTGCGATTCGCAGACCTTCAAAAGCTTGCGGTGAGGTCACCTCGTGAACCAAGTGACGATCGATATACAGCAAACAGGTGCCATCCTCGTCTTGGCGCACCACATGCGAATCCCATAATTTGTCGTAAAGCGTTTTGGCCATACAGCTAACTCCTTGAATTGATGAGCGAACTTTACTGTTTGACAATTATCCCGTAAATTCATATTTTTTATAAATTACATTCCATTTGGGAATAAATATGGATCTGTCAGCACTCCAAGCCTTTGTCGCTGTGGCACAGAATGCCTCCTTCTCTCAGGCAGCCGAGCAGCTGTTTGTCAGCCAATCTGCGATCAGTAAGCGTATCGCTCAGCTTGAAACCGACATCAAAGCCCAGTTATTCGACCGAATCGGACGCAAAGTCGCGCTCACCGAAGCCGGCCACGCCCTACTGCCTCGCGCGCAACGCCTATTAAATGATGCAAAAGAGCTGCAGCGCGTAGTCGCGGATCTGCAAGGTGATATCGCAGGCAAACTCACCATGGGTACTTCACACCATATTGGTCTTCACCGATTACCGGATCCTCTACGTCAATTCACGCAGCACTATCCCAACGTTGAGCTGGATATTCAGTTCATGGATTCCGAAGAGGCATGTCACGCCGTTGAGGTCGGCGAGTTGGAATTGGCGATCGTGACCTTGCCACCTTCGCCACGTGAGCGCCTGTCACTCACTACCATTTGGCCCGATCCTTTGGTGTTTGTGGCTGCTAAAGATCATGCGCTATGCCATCAAAAAGCCAGCTTAGCTGATCTTGCTGAGCACCCTGCTGTACTACCCAGCACGCATACCTATACTCGCGGCATCTTAGAGAGCTTATTGCGTAACGAAGGACTCGCATTGAACGTTGCGATGGAAACCAATTACCTAGAAACACTGCGCATGTTGGTTTCAACCGGATTAGGTTGGTCGCTACTTCCCAAAACCTTGATCGCCGATGACATCCGCGAGATCAAGATTCCAAAGGTTCAACTTCAACGTGAACTCGGTGTTGTGACACACGAAAAACGCAGCCTATCGAATGCAGCACAAGCGATGATTCGCTTGTGTGAAGAATCAGCTTAAGCCGTTTTCTCCGCAGGATTGAGTCGGTATTCCATCGCGGATAACAAAGCAGGCACCAAGAACAACACCAAGAAGGTCGCAAACGCTAAGCCGAAGGAAATCGATACCGCCATCGGAATCAGGAACTGTGCCTGCAACGAGGTTTCGAACAGCAAAGGCAACAAGCCTGCAATCGTCGTTAATGAGGTCAGCAATACCGCACGTAAACGCAGACGTGATGCGGCAATAACGGCATCACGAATCGACTCACCCTTCTCGCGTAGCTGCTTATAGAAAACCACCAAAATAATCGAGTCGTTCACCACGATACCCGATAGCGCAAACACACCAAACATCGACAAGATCGTTGGCGTGATGCCCATAAAGAAATGCCCCATCAGCGCACCGACAATGCCAAACGGAATGATTGCCATCACAACTAGCGGCCAGCCATAAGAGCTAAACACCCAAGCCAATACGATATAGATCATCGCCAACGCAAACAGCGCACCTTGCTTCATGTCCGTCTTAGTTTGCTCTTGGTCTTCGGCCTTACCGGTAAAGGCCCAATGCACATCATATTTCTCAACTAACTGAGGCAGAACAGATGCAGCCAATTGCTCACGTATTGCATTGGCGTTTGCCACCTTGGTATTCACATCCGCCAAGACGGTTACTGCTAGCTGACCATCAGCGTGTCGAAGCGCTTTAAAGCCACGGCGCTCTTTGATATCAACAACCGAACTTAGAGGTACTGTATTGCCATTTGGCAGATAAATACGGAAGCTTTCTAATGTTGAGAGACGATGACGTTCTTCATCTGGCAACATGACACGAACTTCTATCTCGTCATCGCCTTCATTAAAGATCTGCACCAACTGTCCATCGAGGGCGGCGCGTAACTGACGACCCACACCATCTGTCGATAATCCCAATGCAGCTCCGGTTGCATTGAGTTCGTACATCAACTGCAAATTACCAAATGGCAGATCATCTTCGACACTGCGGGTACCGGTAATAGCTTTAATCGCCTCGGTAAGCTCAAGTGATGCCATCTTGAGTTCGGTATCGGTAGAACCGGTCAGACGAATCTCAAGATCACGCCCAGGTGGACCACCCTTGCGTGCCGCCATACTGAAGTACTCAAGACCCGGTGGCTTAGTAATCAGCGATTCCCATTTGGTGGTGAACTGATCGTTAGTCACTTCACGCGCATCATTAGCAATCAACTCAACAAATACAGAGGCAAACTGATCTCCCTTTTGCGACTGAATCGCATCCGAGAGATAGGACATGCCTTTACTGACTTGCGCAAACTTAACCAGACCACCACCCAAGGCTTTGTCGGTTTCATAAAGCTGCTCTTCGACATGATCAATAAACGCATGCACGCGCTCAGGTGGCGTACCCGACACAAAGCTTGCTGACGCGACCACAATATTGCCTGGCACCGATGGGAAGAAAGTAAAGCCCATGCGACCACCAGCCAAAAGACCGACCAATAGAATGATGGTTGATAGCGCGATTGCTAAGGTTGCCATGCGGTTATCCACCGCCCATGTCACCGCTTTTTGGAAAGTGCCATCACGGAACTCATCAAAGCGCACATCCCAGCGTTTTCTGAACGAGCCAATCTGTGCTTTTGTCATACCTTTGAAGCTATGGCGCAAGTGACCTGGCAAAACCAAGAAGCTCTCGATCAACGAAGCCAAAATTACACAGACAATCACAAATGGAATGTCACCGAGAAACTTACCAATCAAACCGGAGACAACGAACAACGGAATAAACGCCGCAATCGTTGTTAAGGATGAGGACATAACCGGCGCCAACATACGACGCGCACCACCCTCTGCCGCCTCAAGCGAACTCTCACCTGTTTGATGGTGGGTTAATGCATCTTCACCCACCACGATGGCATCGTCGACGATGATACCGAGCGCCATAATCAGTGCGAACAAAGAAATCATGTTGATGCTGCCGCCCGCAACATACATCACAGCCAAAGTCGCCATAAAAGAGACTGGGATACCCACGGTTACCCATGTCGCCACGCGGCCATTCAAGAAGAGATAAAGAATTCCCACCACAAGAATCAAACCGCCTAAGCCATTCTTCAATAGCAGATTGATACGGTCTTTGATTAGCTGCCAGTTCTCATCATAAAGAACCAACTCAACACCTTGTGGCAGACGCGGACGAATATCTGCCAAATAGTTATTCATGATCTCAGCTGACTTGAGTGAGTCTGCCGTGGTGGCACGCTGCAGTTTCATTTCAACCGCAGGTTTACCTTTATAAGTCATCGTGACTTGATTGGGACGCGCACGACGCTCAATCTCAGCCACATCACCGACTAGGACCAAACGTCCATTTTCATCTGAGATGATGGGAAGATCAGCAAAGCCTTTTTCATCACGACGCTGGCTTTGTGTACGCATCTCCACGCCACTTTCATCTCGCCCCAACATACCGGCAGGTAAATCACGCGAGGTGGCATTGATCTTTTGACTGATTTGATCGAGCGATAACGATAAGTCTTCAAGATGACGGCGAGGCACCTGAATCGCGATCTCTTCTTCCGGTAAACCGTTTATCTGAACACGTGAGATACCCGCATCGAGAAGCTCACGTTCTAAACGACGCACCAAAGGTCGCAGCTGACGTAGATCATCCGGGCCATACACCATCATTCGCGCAATATCTTCGTAACGCGCCAAATGCGTCACCTCTGTCCGCTCACTGTCTTGAGGTAGATTACGAACAGAATTCACCAACTCTTCGACACGCGACACCTTGTCACCCATATCGCTCCCTTCAGGGAACTCAAGCGTGACCACACTCACCCCTTGCGCAGAGGTAGAGCTCATATCATCAAGATCATCGGCAGACCTTAAAGCGTTCTCTAAAGGCTGTGTTAGCGAGCGCTCGACATCTTCCGCACTCGCGCCTGCCCAAACCGTGCGCACCTGAACAATCTCAAGTTCAAAGTTAGGGAAAAACTGCACATTAAGATTGGATAAGCCCCATGCACCGGTCAGCAACATGATGGTCATCAGCAGATTCGCAGCAACTTTGTTCTGCGCAAAGATGCCGATCAAATCATTACGATGCTGAAAGCCGGTCATTACTGAGCCTCAGAAGAACGTAATAGCAAACCATCAATTGCATTAGGCAACTGCGTTGTCACTAACTTGTCGCTAGCCTTCAGCTTGTTTGACTGAACAATTAAACGGGACTCACCGGCATCGTCTTGTGTCGAACCTAGCAAAGCTACATCGATAGAACGCATGCGTTGCTCAGCATCCATGACGAATACGCGATTACCGCTGTAAAACGCCTCTCGTGGAATCACCACCACACCCGCAATTTTCGGTAACACAACATCTAGCTGGATGGTGCGACCTTGCGTTAGCACCGCATCACCTTGTTCAAGCGTAAACAAGGCTTCTAAACCACCACTCGCTTGCTCAACCTCACCCACCAAGTTTTTGAAAGTACCGGTGACCTGTTGACCATCTACTATTGCTTTAGCGGTGATCGTTTGTTTATTCGCCATCGCGAGTCGCAAATTCATCAGCTGCGAGGTGGGTATCTGTGCTCGTGCGACCAATGCATCTAGGTCATACACCTCGGCAATCACATCACCGGCACGAAGGCGCTGCCCAGGTGACACATTCACCTTTGCCACGCGCGCTTTAAAGGGCGCCTTGATCTGCATACGCGATAACTCAATCTGCGCTTGATCACGCAATGCTTTAGCGCGAGTAAAAGCTGCATCCGCTTCTTTTTGACGTGACTGATGATTCGCCAACGCTTGTTGACGGGTTGCAAACGCAATCGCCTGTTTCTCATACGCCTGACGCGCTTGCTCTAAGGCAGATACCGCAACCACCTGAGTTTTGGCTAAACGCTCAAACCGCTCGACTTCTTTCTTCGCAAAGCTGAGAAGATTCTCTTCTCGTGGCAGCGCTTCTTTATCTGTCTTGTGTTGATTCTTCTCTGCGATCAGTTTGGCTTCAGCCTGCTCAACATCAGCTTCACGCTGCTGCAAAACAAGTTTGGCATCACGATCATCTAACGAGACCAACACATCGCCTTGCGCCACATTGTCACCTTCAACCACATGCACCTTTGCCACATCGGTTGGCGCACTCGCGGTCAAATTCGTTGACCATAAAGATTCAACACGACCAAATAAGGTGAGATGCGGATTGGCTTCAGCAATCTGTACTGACTGCGTACTGACGAGCCACGCCTTCTCTTTAGCGATGACAGGTTCGACTTTAGGCTTGGTTGCGATAAGTAACGCAGCCACCAAGACAGCGCCGCCAAGAATCAGCACCGGTAACGATCGCTTTTTAAGTTGATTGATCAAACGCATTTTTTATCCTCAGTGATCATGAGCGCTATCGATGAATTGCCACGCAACCCACGCACCCATCACTGCAAATACCGTTGCAATTGCAAAGGTATGAAACGGCCCCAAGCTTTCCCAAGCATAACCACTAGCCAAACTACCCATCGCACCCCCGGCACCAAAACTGACACTGGAGTACAGCGCCTGACCTCGGCCTTGCAAGCGGCCTCTGAAGTAGTGATGCACCAAATGAATGGCTGATGCATGAAAGGTACCAAATGTAGCGGCATGCAAACACTGAGCTAACACGATATTTGTTAAGGAATCTGGCCATGCGCCTATCATGATCCAGCGCATAGCGGCCAATAACAGGCTTGCCACTAAGACGCGTCGCGCGCCATAACGTTCCAATAGACGGTGCATCACGATAAACATCAGCACCTCAGCAAACACCCCCAAGCCCCACATCTGGCCAATAAAGGTCTTGCTGTAACCGTGTTGCTCCATGTAGATCGAGTAAAAGGCGTAATAAGGCCCATGGCTCATCTGCATCAAAAAGACCGCCACAAAGAAGGCAATAATCGCTGGCTTCTTAAGCACCTGTGATAAGGAGATCTCTTGATGAGGATGCGGCTCTGGATCGGGATCTTTAACAAATAACGAGCTCAGCCAAATGCTAATAAAGATCGCCATGACTGCCGGCAAGATAACTTCTGTACCCTGATGATCCACCCACATACCAAGCAGCAGCACAGTAATAATAAAACCCACCGAACCCCATAAGCGGATCTGTGCATATTTTGCGATGCGTTCTTTTAAATAGGTAAAGGTCACCACTTCGAATTGAGGTAACGACGCATTCCAAAAGAAGCTATACAAGGTCATCACCAAGGCAATCGACCAATAGGTGTTCGCCTCAAACATCAAAGCAAACACCAACAAAGAGATTAACGAGGCAACCTGCACGATTCGCATGCGATGACCCAAATGATCACCCAGCCAACCCCAGATATAGGGCGCAACGATTTTTGTCGCCATCAGGATTGCCATCAGCTCACCGATCGCGATCGCATCAAAGCCGCGGTTTTGTAAAAACAAACCCCAATAAGGTACTAACGCGCCCAAGAGCGCGAAGTAAAAGAAATAGAAGGAAGAGAGTCGCCAGTAAGGCAGCTGCATAATGACGTCCGCCGAACCCGGACGCTTACTCAGCTGACGCAGGAATAACTGGCGTTTCTGGCGTTACATGACCATTTTGGCCACGCTGACGTAATGCATGATCGAGCAACACAATCGCCAACATCGCTTCGGCAATCGGTACCGCACGAATACCCACACAAGGATCATGACGACCTTTAGTGATGACATCGGTTGCTTCACCCGCAACATCAACCGTTTGACCACCTAAGCGAATACTTGATGTCGGTTTAAACGCCACTCGCGCCACAACATCCTGACCACTCGAGATACCACCGAGCACACCGCCAGCGTTGTTACTCAAAAAACCTTGTGGCGTCATCTGATCGCGATGCTCAGTACCGAGCTGTGAGACACACTGGAAGCCAGCACCAATCTCAACGCCTTTAGCTGCATTGATGCCCATCAAGGCATGCGCGATATCGGCATCCAAACGATCAAAGATCGGCTCACCCCAACCCGGTGGCACACCTTCCGCAACGACAGTCACTTCAGCACCAACAGAATCACCACTTTTACGCAGGTCATCCATATAGGTCTCAAGCTCAGCGACTTGTGCTTCTACCGGCCAGAAGAAAGGATTGTTCTCAACCGGATCCCAAGAAAAACCTTCAGGTGTAATTGGACCGAGCGCTGATAAATAACCGCGCACCTCAATACCAAAGGCTTCTTTCAAAAACTTTTTGGCTACCGCACCAGCGGCGACACGCATCGCGGTTTCACGCGCCGATGAACGACCACCACCACGATAGTCACGAATGCCGTACTTTTGGATATAGGTGTAATCCGCGTGACCGGGACGGAACTTCTGCGCAATGTCACCGTAGTCTTTAGAACGCTGATCGGTGTTATGGATCAAAAGACCAATTGGCGTACCGGTAGTTTTACCTTCAAACACACCCGATAAGATTTGCACCTCATCCATCTCACGACGTTGCGTGGTATGACGGGTTTTACCCGGACGACGACGCTCAAGGTCTGGCTGGATGTCAGCTTCGGATAGCTCCATACCTGGAGGACAACCATCAATGATGCAGCCAATTGCTAAACCATGACTCTCACCAAAGCTTGTTACCGTAAATAATTTACCAATCGTATTACCAGACATCGTCTCTAAACCTTACTCAGCCAACATCGCGTTTACACGCTCAATTGACGCATCACTTAAATTTCCTGCTGTGCGCTGCAAGCTCAACACATTAATCACATAGTCATATCGCGCTTGCGCATAATCGCGGCGCGCCTTGTACCAGTTACTTTGCGCATCCAGTACATCCACAATCGTACGTGTGCCGACGGTCAAGCCCTGCTCGACTGAATTCAATGCACTTTGCGCTGACTCTTCAGCCGCCTTGAGTGCCTTAACACGCGACATTGCCGCTTGGGTACCACGATAAGCATCACGCACCGCTCGCATCGTTTCACGACGAGATAATTCCAACGCACTCTTAGCAGCTTCGTAGGAATAGCTCGCTTCCGCAGACTCAGATGATGTCAAACCACCTGCAAACAAAGGAACCGTTAAGGTGATTGCAACGGATTCGTTATCAACTAGGGTTGCACTATCTTGTCCGTCATATCGATTCACCGTTCCTTTCAAGTCGAGTGAAGGAAAGTGACCTGAGCGTTTGATATCCACTTGCTTATCCGCAATCTCAACATTCAAACGCGCCTGCGCAAGCGCTGCATTGTTTTGCATGGCCAGATCTGACCACTCATCCATCGATGCAGGATCGAGCGTTAAAAACTCAGCATCGGCCTTCATCACCGGCAAGCTGTTATTCACATCCGGACCGACAACTGTCTTTAACGATTCCAACGCACTATCAAGCTCATTACGTGCTGCGATGGTCGCTGCAACGCTGGTATCAAAGCGCGCTTGCACCTCGAGAACGTCAGTAATCGGAATCAGACCGACTTCGAGTCGCAACTTGGCCTGATCAAGCTGACGCGCCAACGCTTTCTCTTCAGCTTCTGCAAAGGTCACGCCATCTTGCGCTGTCAGCACATCAAAGTAACGTTCAGTCACACGCAACTTCAGCGCATCGGCCTCATCACGCAGAACAATCTTTGCTTTCTCGGTTTTTAGATCAGCCTGACTCAAACCCGCAAACGAGCCCAAGTTGAATAAGCGCTGATTAATCACCAACGAATCAAGACGGGAATTGGTATCACCAGCATCCTTGTAGCTGTCGGTATAGGTCGAGGTCACCGAGGCATTCGGTAACAGATACGACAAGGCCTGCGGATAAGCCTCAGCCGAGGCTTTCTCGGTCGACTGCGCAGCTAGCCACTCTGGGTCAGCTTTTAGCGCCTGCTGATAAAGCTCGAGCAGATTGGCAGAACTGGCCACACCTGACAGCAACAGACTGAAAATTAACAAATAACGCGATTTCATTTCCTACCACGCCGGTTAAAAAGATAATGGCGTAATTATCGCACGAACCGCCTAATAACGGGGCTTATTGCGCAACTTTTGGCATCGGTTCGACCAATAATTGCGGATCGATTCGGTGACCGCGTAAATTCATCCGCCAATCGAGATGCGCACCGGTAACCCGGCCTGTTGCGCCGATCTTGCCAACCACCTGCCCCTGCTTCACCCGCTGACCCGGCTTCACCGTGATCTTGCTCAAATGCAAAAAGCTCGAGCTGAGCTTATGACCGTGATCCATGATCAGCGTGCCACCTGAATAAAACAGATCGTCATCGGCAAACGTCACAATCGCATCCGCAGGTGCCACTACCGGCGTTCCGGTCGGCAAAGCGATATCCACTCCGTAGTGAGGCCACTTTGGCGTTCCATTGAGGATTCGTTGGCTACCATAGACCCCAGAGATAGGACCGATCGCTGGCCAGATAAAACCTTGAGCAAAATCTTCACGCGCATCATTAAGCTCTCGCGCTTTCTTCACGCCAGCGTTATCGCGTTTTATCCGCGCCAAAATCTCAGGCTTAGTGGGATTAACTTGTTGCTTGTTTTTGATTGTCAGACGCTGAATATTGAACTCACGAGGGGCGATTGGCTTTCTTATGACTTCTTCACGACCATCGCGATACTTCACTTTGATCGCCACCGGCTTCTCATGATCTCGACCAAAACCCAACAAGAAGCGACCTGACTCAGACACGCGCACTGACTCATCATCCTGCCAAGCGGCAATCACATCAGCATCCTGCACCACCACCATACCGCCCTGCACAAAGTCACCGTCAAAGCTCAGTGCAAAACTGGCACTTGAAAGCCCCATCAGGAGCAAAGCGAACAGAGTTCCTAGTCGTTGCGAGTGATTGTGAGTTGTATTCAAAACAAGCGGCATTGATACTCCTGAGATGCAATCCGAATCTGCCCAACTGCGCTCAACACCTTATCGCTGGTCCGAGCTTGTCAGCATGATAACGCGGCATCGCCGCGAACTAATCAGCGCTAACCTTATCGCGATTTTGGGCGCAGCTGTATCGGTACCTATCCCCTTACTCATTCCTTTATTGGTTGACGAAGTCTTACTCAACCAACCGGGCAGCACCGTCGCTGCACTTCAGCAGTTATTTCCAAGCGAATGGCATGGCGCCATCCTCTACATCACCGCAATCTTAATACTGACGATCTCGCTTCGCTTAGCTAGCTTGATACTTGGTGTGTGGCAGACACGTCAGTTCACCATCATCTCCAAAGACCTCATCTTTAGAATGCGCCGTGACCTGCTGTTAAGACTGCAACGCTTTTCCATGTCGGAATATGAAACGCTCGGCAGCTCAACCGTCGCTTCGCATTTAGTCACCGATCTGGATGCTATTGATCAATTTGTCAGCCAAACCACCAGTAAATTCATCGTCGCCGTTTTAAGCATACTCGGCACAGCCATTGTGTTGTTCTGGATGCATTGGCAGCTCGCACTCTTCATCATGCTGCTCAATCCTTTTGTGATTTATCTCACCACCGCATTAGGTCGGCGCGTCAAACAACTCAAAAAGAAAGAGAACTCGGCTTATCAGTTGTTTCAAGAATCGTTAGGTGAAACGCTCGATGCGATTCAAGAGATTCGCGCTGCCAATCGCGAGAAGCATTTCGTGCAACGCGTTATCGATGCGGCAAGCAATATTCGTGATCACTCAGCCAACTACACCTGGAAGTCCGATGCGGCGAGTCGCTTCTCTTTCATGGTGTTCTTGTTTGGCTTTGACACCTTCCGCGCGCTATCGATGGTGATGGTCCTTTACTCAGATCTTTCAATTGGCCAGATGCTCGCTGTCTTTGCTTATCTCTGGTTCATGATGACGCCCGTACAAGAAATACTCGGCATTCAATACGCCTATCACTCAGCACGCGCCGCCTTAGTGCGCATCAATCAATTGATGGATGTTGGCTTAGAGCCAGAGTACCCGGCTAAAACCAATCCCTTTATCGATCACGATACCGTCTCGATCGAAACACGCCATCTCACCTTCAGCTACCTACCCGATTCACCGGTTCTCAAAGATGTGAATATCCGAATCGAGTCCGGCGAGAAAGTTGCTCTGGT
The DNA here is from genome assembly GCA_038146785.1 of Gammaproteobacteria bacterium. Lineage (GTDB taxonomy): Bacteria > Pseudomonadota > Gammaproteobacteria > Chromatiales > Chromatiaceae > VMDJ01. Next base: position 31,705 of record JAYQSI010000001.1, on the reverse strand, counting down.
TGGCGCCAGTGGCGGCGGTAAAACCACCCTCGTTCAATTATTGCTTGGGCTCTATACACCACAGTCAGGCGATGTGCTTTTCAATGGGCATTCGGTTAAAGAGATCGGCTTAAGCGTGGTTCGCGATAACGTTGCCACCGTCCTTCAGCATCCAGCATTGTTTAACGACACGATACGCGCCAACCTCACCTTAGGTCGCGACTTTACTGACGAGCAGCTATGGCATGCGCTCGAGGTCGCTCAGTTAAAAGACACGGTTACAAAACTTACCGACAACCTAAATACTATCGTTGGACGTAACGGCATTCGCCTATCAGGTGGTCAGCGCCAACGACTCGCCATTGCGCGCTTAGTCTTGAGCAACCCTAAAGTCGTGATTCTTGATGAAGCCACATCCGCTTTAGATACCGACACCGAACATCAATTGCACAAAGCACTGCAAGGCTTCTTAAAAGGACGAACCACACTGATCGTTGCGCATCGCCTTAGCGCTGTGAAACAAGCTGATCGCGCCTTGGTGTTTGATAATGGCCAGCTCGTACAAGATGGTAGTCATCAGCAGTTACTTAAAGAAGATGGCTTGTATGCAAGCTTGTACGCTGAGCAAGAAACCGATTTGAGCACTGAGATCGCTAGCGCTTAGCTAGCATGACGGGTCGGAATAACGCTACCAAAGCCAAGATCAATTCCATTAAATCTTTCATGACGAAGAATACGATCCTCAGCCTCTAAAACCTACCAAAAACTCAAACCCTTTTTTTGAAGCATTCTTAAAATCTTCTAGCTTTTCGGATTTTGGGTAACAACGCGCGTAGATGATTTTCTTAGGTAGCCACTCTTTTAAAAGAGTCTCCAAAATCAAGGATCCAAAACCTTTATTCTGGTCTGAGGGCTTAACCGCAATAGCTCCCAGTTCAAATCCACCATCAGACTTCGTAGTTGCCGTCATACTGGCGGCCCCAACCCGCTTTCCATCGTTCCAAGCGACGTAAGCAACACTAGCCAACATGTTTCTATCCACACCATGATTAATAATAGATAGAAGATCGGAGCGCATTAACCCTTTATCTGATAATGCTTGCGAATTGAAATGCCCTTTTCTGGCTCCATTCATTATCAAGCTTAAAATGAAATCAACATCTTGATGTCTAGCCGGGCAAAGCAAGAAACTCATTTCATAAGTCCATATAAATACATGGACCAATAGTGAAATTCAGCAGCTAACGGCTCAAATCTAAACCCTTAACAACACGTTAAAATTAAGTTGACGAAAAAAGATTTCAGGAGGATAAGATCGAAAAAAATACCCAGAGAACCAAAGATGGACGTCGAGCTGCTTAAAACCTTTATCGAGCTTTACCAAACAAGGCACTTTGGCAAAACCGCAGAAAATCTACACCTCACCACTGCCGGCGTAAGCTCTCGAATCAAGCTTCTTGAAGAACAACTGAATAGCCACTTATTCACCCGAGAAAGAAATAACATCCAGCCAACGGCAGCTGGCTCAGCACTCTTGAGTTATGCAAAGACAATTCTCGAAAACTGGGATAACGCCAAACAATTAATCACGGATCAAAACAGCAAACTCAATAGCTTAAAAATTCTAGCGTCGCCAGGAATTTGGGATAGCTCCTCATCAAGTTGGATCAATCAACTACTGACTAATGATGTGAATCTTCAACTTGAGTTAGAAACCCTGAATAGCAAAAGTGCATTTCAACGAATATTAGATGGCAAAGCAGATCTTTACCTATCTTTAGAAAGCTTTTCTCATCCACAAGTTATGAGTGAAGAAATTGGCTACTTAACGTTGTTTTTAGCTAAATCAAAAAACAACCCCAGCGGACAATTCAATTTTAATCATTACATTCACATCAACTGGAGCCAGTCATTCAATACGCAATTTGAGGCTTCTCATAATGAATTCCGTAAGCCACTTATTACCGTTTCAACACCACGACTTGCTCGAGATCTTTTAAAGCATCGCCCAGGCTGCGCTTACCTATCAGAAAAAATACTCGCCGAAAGTACGGATCTATTTTGTGAAGATGACTCTAAAAGATTTGAATTGGGCATTTATGCTTATTACCGAAAATCCGCTCAATCTGAATCAATCCAAAACTCAATTACTTTGTTTAAAAATCTAAGTGCATAGAAAAACTGACTCAGACACCAAGATTTCAAGACCTTAAGTAGGAATTTCTAATATTTGAGAGTATTTGTACCCTCTTCAGCTTCATGATAAAAAACAGATGCTTGAATATGGTTGGGGGACTGTATGTTAAGAGTTACCGAGGGCTCTTTTGGGACAGAAGGCACAATTACGCTTAATGAAGGCGACTCTTCTATTAATGTCGTCAGCAATAAAACGGCGTCTTACAAAGCTGAGCATGTCTTCCAAATTAAAACCGACCCTATTGAAAAGCTTGCATTTGATTTCACCACCTTCCTTATTGCCCTAGTTGTTTCGGCAGGCGTACTTGCCGGTGGGCTCTGGTTTGCTATGGGTATGGATGGCGCCCTAATCGGTTCAGTCGCAGGTCTGATTGTTGCGATCATCAAACGGAACAAGAAAACCTTGTTCTACTCCACCAAGATGACGTTTGCAGATGGCAATCATGTCGTTATAGAGCATGACCGTGGAGAAATGCGACCCTTCGTTAGAGCGACCGAAGAAGCCGGACAAAAAGAGAAAGAATCTGCGGAAGATTAATCAACAATCTACCCAAATAAAAAAGCCCCGCACTGCGGGGCTTTTGTTTTTTAGCGCTGTTGAGGTGGTGGTTGGTAACCCCAAGGTGGGCGCGGCTGATAGTTCTGCGGTGGGTAGTAACCCGGAGGTGCCGGCCAACGACCATCCATATACGGCATGTACTGAGGACGGAACTGAGGTGCCATTGGACGCTGCGTATTATTTACCGGTGGCTCAGTTGAGTTAACTGGCGCGGTTGGCATCACGTTGTTCATCATGTCAGTCACTGCTGTAACTGCTGTGTCGGCAGCATCTGTCACGGTATTCGCCGCTTCAGTTGCCACATCAGCAACGGTTTCTTGTGTCTGCTCAACTTGCTCAGTTACCGCCTCTTTAACCGTCTCAACAACTTGCTCTGTTTGGCTCTGCTCTTCTACCGGAACAAACACAGGCGCTTCCTTAACGTCTGCAGTTTCAACAGCCGGTGCAGGTGCAGGCTCAGGCTCAGCTGCAACAGAAGCCTCTGGCTTAGTCTCTTCAGTCGGTGCTGATTGAGTGAGCTGAGGAACGAGGTCCGCTGGCAATAACACCGCGGCAACACCCATCAAACCGATGCCGGCGAGGATGATTGAAAGAATTGGGTTGGATTGTGCGCTATCAGCCTGTTCGCTCATGTCGCCTCCTAAAAGGGTTACTACTTATTCTGAAGCGGATTCTACCGAAACCGCGCTAAAAAGCAGTAGATAGATGGGGTTTATCCGATCGGAAATGGCTGCTCATCAGCCAGAGAGAGCAATTGACTGCCAATTTCGAGGCCCTGCTCACAGAAAACACTCAATTTACCGTAGCGATCATCAGCCGCCATGACTTCATCCATCGAGCTATTTATCACCCGCAATTGGTACTGACCTTGTTGACGATAGTTACCTTCAGAACGCTCACAGGTGACAAAAGCGACAGGCTTTGAGCCGCCCTCTTTAACAAAGGCCATGATGTATCGATAGTCATGCGGCTCAGGGCTTTCAATATCACCCAATACCGAGACCATGAACTCACCATACTTATATCGCTGCTGAGGGATAGCGCGCGATATTTTCGGGAAATCTGCCATTAACCTTTGGTATCCATCTCACATTCTGATGAACCACGAAGCTTTGAGCTACCAAACTGCAGTAAAACAACACCCAGACACAGCACCAAGGTCGAGCCCGTTACGGTGATCATATGAATGTCGGTCATTTGTTTTGCATCAATGGTTAGCAAACGCGTTAAGGCGGTTATCGCGATGTAGATCAAGAAGATCACCGGTAGTCGCTTGGTTTTGAAGTAGATACCGACCATCGCGCCAAGCTCTAAATAGATGAAGAGCAGCAAGATATCTTTGATGGTTGGGTGATCATGCTCAGCGATGATGTTAAACACCTCCGCCCATGAGGCCCAAATAATCGCAGCACCAATAACAAATAAACCTAGCAGATGAAAACCATCCACCATCTGGTTACCTAGCTTTGTTACTTGGCTTTGAAACTCAGAATCTTTATCCATGACATCCCCCTATGCACCACTAACACGTGGTTTTCGCTTAACCGGCCTCATGATAGGCTTGCGGCGTTTTTTATTATTGAGTACTAACCATGCCTTATTTTGTGTACTTCGTCACGGTTAACCCTGCCAACAATACCAAGAAATTGGAATATGTTGATAAATTAGATAGTTACAAAGAAGCTCGTGAGCTCGCTCGCACCAAACGTGCCGAGATGGGCGGTGCCAATGTGAACCACGACTGCCGCCTAATTTTCGCTAAAACCCAGCCAGAGGCTGAAAAGCTCCTCAGCGCACCTCGTGAAGAGCGCATCATCGGCGAAGATTAATCGGCGAGCGCCAAGCGCGCTCTTAGCCCTAGCTCAGAGGCATAACCCAAGCTGCGATGGGTAATCTGACCTTTCGAATCCACGATAAAAATCGCAGGCACACCGGTCACACCCCAGTGGCGCCCTAAATCACCTGAGTCATCCATCATCACCGGTAAACGAATATTCTTTTGTGCAAGGTAAGTCGCAATCTCTTCTTCACTACCGGATGTCGTTGCCACGGTAATCACCGGATAATCTTCAGCGATACTCGCAATACTTGAGATAGTAAATCCGCAGATCGGACACCAGGTCGCCCAAAAATAAATCAGCGTAGGCTCATCTTTAGGCTCAAGCGTCATTAGCTGACCTTGTAAGTCATAGCCCGCCAAGACCGGTGCAGGTCCAAGCAACATATCTTTGGATTTCCAAGCCGATAACGCAGAGAACACCACCACTGCCAATAACAGCGTGATACCCCACGACTTAATACGCTGACCTACAGTTTTCGCCATATCAATGTTTTGTTATCCGCAGGCATATCGACCATTCGCTCAAGCATTAGCCCCGCCTTGTCAGCCAAACTTTTTAACCATGCGATATCACGCACACCCATTTCTGGATCTTGCGCACGAAGGTATTGATCAAAGCGCTCGTTACTCTCAGCGGTGTATTGCCCATCGATATTAAAAGGCCCGTATAAAACAAAGGGTGCATTAGACGGCAATAAACGCCCTACACCTTCGAACATGGCTTCAACGTCTGACTCACTCATGATATGTGCTGTATTCGCACTATAGATGGCATCAACGTGTGACTTTGGCCAAGCATCGTGGGTGACGTTAAGCGCAATTGGACGTCGCAAATTATCGCCCGTGTAGTCATCAATCCAGGCATTGATACCTGCATGATGCTCTTCAACATCACTGCACTGCCAAATTAAGGGCGCTAGCGCTTCGGCAAAATACACCGCATGCTGACCGGTGCCACTACCGATCTCTAGCGCATGGTGACAATCAACAAGCACCTCTCGCAGAACCGAGAGGATCGGATCGCGATTTTGAACACAGGATTCGCTATAGGGTTTATTTACTTGCCGCAGCACTTCTTATATTTCTTACCGCTACCGCAAGGACATGGATCGTTACGACCCACCTTTTCCTCTTCGCGACGATAGGTCACAGGCGTTGGCAACAAACCATCGACGTAATACCAACGATCACCTTCTTTGACGAAGCGACTGCGCTCGGTGTGCGCCATGTCTTCACCGCCAGCCTCACTAAAGACCGCACGGAACTCAACAAAGCCTTCATCATCACCTGCTTCGCCACCTTCGGTCGCCAAGATATCCAGCTGCTTCCACTCTGATTCCGATGCCCACTTAGCGGTGGCATTACGGTCAAAGTCAGAGCGATGATCTGGATGCAAGGTCTCACCCAAGTAATCCACAGCACCGACAACATACGCGCTGTAACGCGAACGCATTAAGGCTTCAGCGGTTGGTGCTGGCTCACCATTGATATAAGGCTCGCAGCATTTTGCGTAAGGTTTACCTGATCCACAGTGACATGTCGCCATGAGTGTTCCTTGAGTGTGTGATTAACAATAAATCGATTTTACCCTAGCTCACCGACTAGAGCCCCAACTCTTTCCAACGCTTTTCGAGGCGCTTCACCGAGATGGGATATAAGGTTTTAACCTCTTGCGCAAACAAGGAGATCGCAAGCTCTTCTAGCTGCCAACGAATCTCATCGAGCCGCTCATCAAACAAGCCTTTTTCACGCGCTTGCTGATCACGCAGCAGCCATTTCTCTTCTATCGCTGCCTTCTCACGCATCCCTTGAGCATCACGCGCCTGACCACCTGCTTGAAGCTTTTCAACGCGCATCTCAATCGCTTTGAGATAACGACCGTATTGCGCCAGCGGCTCAGCCGCCACATCGCTGATGAATCCTTGATAGACCAATCGGTCCATATGCGCCTGCACATCCTTCACTGAACTGAGCAAACTGATATGCGTCACCTTATCGAGCAGCTTGCGTAGCTGATGGTAACTGGCGAGCACTTGGGTCATTGTCGTGATCACCTGATCTGCTATCTCATGCAACTTTGAGCGACCCGAGTCATATAACGCCTCAAAGGCAGCTTGGGTGCGTACATCCACATTCGCAAGATCAAATGCCAGATCGACAATTCGCTCAACCAATTGCTCATCCAATGCAACCGGCTTTGCATTATTGCCCGCACGCGCAGGCACCTTGGTGTACTGCAGCAACATCGCTTGTTGTTGTTTTACACGTTTACGTAAATCTTTCACTGTCGGTGCTAAACGCATCAACAACAGACGCCGCAAACCTTTCTGATGTGCCGATGCCGCACGCGCTTGTGAATCTAAACAACGCACCGCCGCACATTCACCCTGATCAACCACCGCTGGATACAAACGCATATCCACGCCCGCGACATTCGCATCGACAGACTCAGGAAGATCACCAAAGTCCCAATCACGCACATCGTCTTGCTCAATCGCTAAGTTGGTTTTGCTTGATGAGGATTCCACCTGCACTTCATCAGCATAGTCGCGCTGTAAGGTTTGAATATCACGCGAATAGGTCACAACCTCCATGCCATCCGCACTAAGGAGCTTTACGCGCATGCGCAAGAAAGGCTCGATCGATTCAAGCTGCCATTGATCCTCTGGGATATGTACCGAGGTAATCTGTTTAAGTGCTAATGCCAAACTTTGATGCAAAGGCGTTGAAGATGGCTGCATCCGCGCTAAAGCTTGCTGCGCAAAATCAGGTACAGGGACAAACTGGCGGCGCAGCGCTTTAGGTAAGCCCTTAATCAGCGCAATCACCTTATCCTCAATCAAACCCGGCACCAGCCAATCCAAACGACCGGTATCCAACTGATTAAGCAATGGCATGGGCACATGCAAGGTCACACCATCCGCCTCGTTACCCGGCTCAAAGTGATAGGTCATCGGTAGATGCGTACTGCCGACCAACAAGCTATCTGGGAATTGCGCTTCATCCAGATCACTATCGCGTCGCACGATATCTTCACGACGCATGTGCAAAAGCTTTTTATTCTTTTGCTCACGCAGCCACTTTTCTAATTGCGCAACGCTATAAATCGTCTCAGGTATCCGCTTAGCGTAGTACTGGTAGATCGCCTCTTCGTCTACCAAGACATCTCGCCGACGCAGCTTTGCCTCTTCATGATGAAGATCAGCAATCAACTCTTGGTTATGACGGAAGAAAGGTGCTCGCGTCTGCATATCACCTTCGGTTAAACCAAAGCGTAAAAACAAATCATGCGAGACAACCGGATCGATAGGACCATAGTTAATCCGACGACGCGGGACGATGGTCAGGCCATATAAGGTAATGCGCTCATACGCACCCACCTGCCCTCGCTTAGCTTGCCAGTGCGGCTCAAAGTAACTGTGATTAACCAAATGACCTGCAAGCTTTTCAATCCACTCTGGCTGAACTGTCGCCACACCCCGCGCATACAATTTTGTGGTTTCAACAAGCTCAGCGGCAACAATCCACTTCGGTTGTGCGCTGAACTGGGATGACCCCGGGAAGATATGGAAACGCGTGTTGCGCGCACCAAGATAATCACGCTCTTTACCCTGCGTTCGCTGACCCAAATGACTGAGCATGCCGCTAATCACCGCTTGATGGATGCCTTCATAGGCACCGCGTTTTTCATTCAGCTTATAACCGAGCTCTCGCATTTGCTCTTTCAGCTGAAAATGCACATCCATCCACTCGCGCACTCGAATTGGCGAGATAAAACGCTCACGACACAAGCGCTCAAACTTTCGACGTGTGAGTAACTCGCGATGCTCTTGAAGAAAGTTCCACAGATTCACAAAGCCAATAAAATCTGACTTCTCATCTGCAAACAAAGCATGTGCTTCATCTGCCTGCTGCTGCTTATCAAATGGACGTTCACGCGGATCTTGAATCGACAACGCCGCTCCAATGATCAGCAGCTCGGTTAAGCAGCCTGTATGTGCCGATTCAAGCAACATCCGACCAATCCTCGGATCAATCGGCAAACGCGCCAACTTACGACCAAGATTCGTCACCCGACGCGTAGCATCCACAGCACCTAGCTCATGCAGTAAGCGATAGCCATCTTTGATCATTCGACTATCAGGCGGATCAACGAACGGGAACTCTTCGATATCGCCAAAGCCAAGCACCTGCATCTGCAAGATGACCGAGGCTAGATTAGTCCGCTGAATCTCTGGCTCGGTGAACTCATCTCGCAAAGTGAAATCTTCTTCACTGTAAAGACGAATACACACACCTTCAGCCACACGACCACAGCGACCTTTACGCTGATCAGCACTCGCCTTTGAGACCGGCTCTAAGGGCAATCGTTGAATCTTAGACTTAGCGCTGTATCGACTTATCCGCGCAATACCCGTATCAATCACATGACGGATACCCGGCACAGTCAGTGATGTTTCTGCAACGTTAGTCGCCAGCACAATGTGACGCGCGCCGGAAGGTTTAAAGATACGCGCCTGCTCTTGAGGTGATAAGCGTGCATACAAAGGCAACAACTCGGTACCACCTAAGTTTTGCTTGCGCAGCAACTCACGTGCTTCGCGTATTTCACGCTCACCCGGGAAGAAGATCAAAATATCGCCACGACTTTCTCGCGACAACTCATTCACCGCATCAATCAAACCTTGTTGATGATCAACACCACCATTCTCTTCATCCTCTGGTGGCGGACGGTAACGCACCTCAACCGGATAGGTTCGGCCAGACACCTCAATAATCGGTGCATCATTAAAGTGTTTTGAGAACTTTTGTGGATCAATCGTCGCTGAAGTAATGATCAGCTTGAGATCAGGGCGCTTAGGCAGCAATGACTTGAGATAGCCCATCAAGAAATCGATATTCAGACTACGCTCGTGCGCCTCATCGATGATCAGCGTGTCATATTCGTTGAGGTATTTATCACGTTGAATCTCAGCCAGCAGCATACCGTCGGTCAACAGCTTAACCCGAGTACTCTCACTCACCTTATCTGCGAAGCGAACCTTATAACCAACGCTTAATCCGACCTCTTGCTCAATCTCAGAGGCCACACGTGAAGCCAAACTACGCGCCGCTAATCGACGAGGCTGGGTATGACCGATACGGCCAAAAATACCGCGACCCAAGCTCAAACAAACCTTAGGTAGCTGTGTTGATTTACCTGAACCAGTTTCACCACACAGCACGATCACCTGATTCTCAGCGATCAGCTTTTGGATTTCTTCAACGCGCTCACTCACCGGTAAGCCCGCTGGGAATGTCACCTGCATGACTGATGATTCACGCGCAACAACGGCTGCACGCGACTGAGCTAAGCGCTCGGTATATTTCTGACGTAACTCAGCATCGCACTCACCCTTTTCCAACGTCTTTGCCCAACGTTGTAAAAGATGGCGATCTTTCAACAAGCAATCTGAGTAGTCGTTATCCGGCTGAGTCATAGTTCAATTAAAAAAGGCCTGCAGTGCAGGCCTTCGATCCGTTAGGTCTGATTAATGACCGCCACCTTTCAGCGAGGTCACCATACCTTCAATCGTATCTTTAGCGTCACCAAAGACCAATGAGCAGTTGTCTTGGTAGAACAACAGATTATCCACACCTGAATAGCCTGGCTTCATTGAACGCTTCAAGAAATAAATATTCTTTGCCTTGCCCGCATCCAAAATCGGCATGCCGTAAATTGGGCTCGACTGATCGGTACGTGCCGCTGGGTTAACCACGTCATTCGCACCCACAACCAACACCACATCGGTTGATGCAAATTCAGGATTGATCTCATCCATCTCAAGTACGTGATCGTAAGGAATATCCGCTTCTGCCAAGAGCACATTCATATGACCCGGCATACGACCTGCCACTGGATGCACTGCAAACTTCACTTCAACATCGCGCGCTTCCAACAGCTCCATCATCTCTTTCAATGCGTGCTGCGCTTGCGCTACCGCCATACCGTAACCTGGCACGATGATCACGCGATTCGCATCTTCCATCCAGTAAACCGCATCTTCAACTGAAGCTGACTTAACGCCCTTCTCAGCTGCTGCCGCACCTGCACTCTCTTCGCCGCCACCAGACTCGCTACCAAAGCCACCAAAGATGACGTTGATGATTGAGCGGTTCATTGCCTTACACATGATGTAAGAAAGGATCGCACCAGAGAAACCAACCAACGCACCAACGATGATCAGTAGGTTGTTATGCAAGGTGAAGCCCGTCGCTGCTGCCGCCCAACCTGAGTAGCTGTTCAACATCGAAACGATAACCGGCATGTCGGCACCACCGATTGGGATGATCAGGGTTAAGCCAAGCAAGAAGGCTAACAAGGTCATCGCGATCAGCGACAACTCAGAACCTGTCATCGCAAAGTGAACGGCAAAACCAATGGTCACAATCGCAATCACCGCATTCAATGCATGCTGACCTGCAAAACGAACTGGCGCACCTGAGATCAAACCTTGCAACTTACCGAACGCAATCACAGAACCGGTAAAGGTAATCGCACCGATCACAATACCGGCAGATAACTCACCCATCAGCACCGCATTGAGCGTGCCTTCGGCTTGGCGATTTAAGAAGGTACCCACAGCAACTAATACCGCTGCCATACCCACAAAGCTGTGAAGAGCAGCAACCAACTGTGGCATTGCGGTCATCTGTACGCGCGCTGCTAATACCGCGCCAATCAAACCACCAGCAACCAAACCCGCCAAGATAAAACCATACGATTGAATTTCAGCGCCGAGCAGCGTTGCCACAATCGCAATCGCCATACCCGCCATACCGAGCGTGTTACCACGGCGCGCTGTTGAAGGATGCGTCAGACCTTTCAGCGACAACACAAACAAGGTTGCCGAGATCAGGTACGCGATCGCTAGTACATCATTTGAAAGTGTCATGCTGGCCCCTTACTTCTTTTTCTTCTTAAACATGGACAACATGCGATTGGTCACCAAGAAGCCACCAAACACGTTAATCGATGCCAACATCACTGCGAAGAAGCCCATGATCTCAGCGGTGGTACCCACCTCTTGAAAACCTGTGACCAATAAAGCGCCAACAATCACGATGCCAGAGATCGCATTGGTTAACGCCACAAGCGGAGTATGCAACGCTGGCGTCACGCCCCAGATAACGAAGTAGCCGATAAAACACGACAACACAAAAACATATAAAGCAATTAAGGTATCAGCCATGGGATCTCTCTCTTATTCTGGCTTTACTTGCGCTGCTGCTGTGATCTCATCTTCATCAAGATCATTCAGCGTTACAGCCTCATCAGTGTTCAACATAATGCCAAGCAAGTTCGCGATATTCTTTGCATAGAAAGCGCTCGAATCAGTCGGCATCATCGATGGGTAGTTGGTATGACCCACAATCACAACGCCATGTTTAGTCACCACCTGATCAGCTTCTGACAAACGACAGTTACCACCGGTCGCCGCCGCCATATCCACAATCACCGAACCTTCACGCATACGCTCAACCACTGACTCAACGATCAGCTCAGGCGCTTGGCGACATGGAATCAATGCCGTACTGATAATCACGTGGGCTTTTGCCAGTTCATCCGCGAGCAAGGCTTGCTGCTTAGCTTTACCTTCATCCGATAGCTCTTTGGCATAACCACCCTCACCCGAGCCGCTCTCACCAATATCTAACGTGATCGCTTTTGCACCAAGTGATTCGATTTGTTCTTGGGTTTCAGGACGGATGTCATACGCATGCACATCACCACCTAAACGTCGCGCCGTTGCAATCGCTTGCAAACCCGCCACACCAGCACCGAGAACAACAATACGTGCAGGTTTAGCAGAACCTGCTGAAGTCATCATTAAAGGAACGAAACGACCATAGCGAGAAGCCGCTTCGATAACCGCACGATAACCCGCAATGTTTGCTTGTGATGAAAGCACGTCCATCGATTGCGCACGTGAGATACGCGGCACACGCTCAAGTGCGACCACGGTAATGTTCTTTGCCTGCATTGCAGCAATCGCATCATCATCACCACAACTTTCAATCTGGCCGATATACACGGCACCTGATTTCATCAGTGCAACTTCATCAACGCTTGGCTTACGTACCTTCGCAATCAGATCACAGCCAAAAGCTGCTGCTGCATCAGCAATCTCAGCACCGGCGTCGCGATACGCATCATCGTGGAAATGGGCTGATTCGCCCGCGCCCTGTTGGACAACAACACCAAGACCCTTCTTAACTAAGCCGCTGACGATATCCGGCGTTAAAGCAACGCGCGCTTCACCAGCTTGAGTCTCGGTTGGAACACCAATTTTCATCATGTTTCGTTCTTCAATACTGCAGAACTTCAGCCCTAACTCATTGATTTAACAACAGTACGACTGAAATATTAAAAATTCATATGTTAGCGGTTGATGATGGTACCAGAGAGGCTGTTAAAACGGGCTAAAAATCACCTTATAGGCCCCTAATAATCAGGGGGTTAAGCCCAAAAGCTCAGCTTAAGTCCACGCTGCCAAAAGCTGTTGTAGATCGGATACATCCCAATCCGGTGGCGCTTGCTCAACAGGCCATGGCTCGCCAATCGAAAAACGCCCGGTTCTTACCAAGGCGGTCTTAAGTCCCAAGCGCTGCGCCCCTAGAATATCGGTATCAGGTCGATCGCCGACCATCACACAGTCACTCGCTGCAACATCCAGATCGGCTAACGCCATTTGATATAACAAAGGCTCCGGCTTACCAATCGTGATGGCCTTAACCCCACATGCCTTTTCAACGGGTGCGACTAAAGCACCACCGCCTGGTAAGACCACCGGCTTACCCTCAATAAAACCATCGACCGTGATATCAGGATTGGTTGAGATCAACACCGCACCTTGTTGGATTAACGCAATCGCGTTACTCAGTGTTTGATAATCCAAACCCGCACCTTCACCCACAACGACATAATCAACCGCTTGATCATCTTCCACACCCACAGTGGATAAAGCCGTATGCAAGCCGATCTCCCCGATCGCATAAAAACGAAAGTCAGCTTTTTCAGATGCTAGATAACGTGCTGTGGCTTGAGCACTGGTGATCACCGCATCAGCAGCAAAATCACCTAAGCCCATCGCTTTCATTTTGCCAACCACTTGCTCAGGCGTCGCAATAGGATTGTTAGTAATAAAACGAAACGGACGATCACAGATGGCGTGAAGAAACTCAGCGGCCCCTTCTATCGGTGATGAGCCACGATATAAAACACCATCCATATCGAGCAGCAATGCTCGAGGAAAACTCACTGCATACCGCCCAAGCAGAGATACTTAATCTCAAGGTATTCATCGATGCCGTAGCTTGAGCCTTCACGACCCAAACCTGATGACTTAACACCACCAAAGGGTGTGGTCGGATTTGAGATGATGCCTTCGTTAATACCGACCATCCCGTATTCAAGTTGTTCTGATACGCGCCAGATACGCGCGACATCTTGGCTATAAAAATACGCGGCTAATCCGTACTCGGTATCGTTCGCCATCGCGATCGCGTCGGCTTCGCTTTCAAATTTAAACAAAGGCGCAACAGGGCCAAAGATCTCTTCGTTAGCTACACGCATTGAGGTTGTCACATCCGCTAACAAGGTGGGCTGATAAAAGGTGCCGCCGAGTTCATGTTGACGACCACCACAGATCACACGCGCACCTTGCTCGCAAGCATCGGCAACCAAGCCTTCTACTTTTTGTAATGCCGCTTCATTGATCAACGGACCTTGTTGTGACTCTTCAGCAAGACCATCACCCACTTTTAACGCCGTTACCGCCTGCGCTAACTTTTCAGCAAAGGCATCATAGATACCCGCTTGCACCAAGATACGATTCGCACACACGCAGGTCTGACCTGAGTTGCGATACTTAGATGCCAACACACCGGCTACTGCCTTATCGATATCCGCATCATCAAAGACGATAAAGGGCGCATTACCACCGAGCTCCATCGACACTTTCTTAACCGTATCAGCGGAATCACGCAGCAATAACTTACCCACCGCAGTCGATCCTGTGAATGACAGCTTGCGCACAATCGGACTTGCCGTCATTACCTGACCCACTGCCGCTGCATCTTGTGTGGTGATCACATTGAACACACCCGCTGGCATACCCGCACGTTCTGCTAACTCAGCTAACGCTAACGCACTTAAAGGTGTCAGGTCGGATGGCTTGAGCACCACGGTGCAACCTGCTGCTAAAGCCGGTGCACATTTGCGCGTAATCATCGAGCTTGGAAAATTCCACGGGGTAATCGCTGCAACCACACCGATCGCTTGCTTTAGCACCATCAAGCGCTTGTCATGATGCGTCGTTGGAAGCACATCACCGTTAATACGCTTAGCTTCATCGGCATACCAATCCACAAAGCCCGCGCCATAAATCACTTCACCTTTCGCTTCGGCTAACGGCTTACCTTGTTCTAAGGTCATGATCCGCGCCAAATCATCGGCATGCTGCACAATCAAGTCATACCAACGTCGCAAGATCACACTGCGCTCTGCCGGCAACAACGCACGCCAACTCACTAACGCACGATTCGCCGCTTCAATCGCAAGCTGTGTGTCCTGCCCATCACAATCAGCCACATCAACTAAACATTCTTGTGATGATGGATTGAGCACCGCAAAGGTTTGCTGACGATGCCCTTCTACCCAAGCACCATCGATATACGCCTGTGAGCGCCATAGATCAGAATCGTTTAATGCTGTCACTGGATTGCCTCAAAGAAAGTTCAGCCTTGATGATAACTATAAAGAAGTTAAACCGATGCGCACAAAAAAACCGCCGTTAGGCGGTTTCGATGATCTGGTCGGAGCGAGAGGATTCGAACCTCCGACCCCCTGCACCCCATGCAGGTGCGCTACCAAGCTGCGCTACGCTCCGAAATTCTGTAAAGCTTAACGCGCTTTTAATAACTCAAGTACTGACTCAAGCTCTGCACGCATTTCAGCCAACATCGCTGAAGGCACATTACCTGTACTAGCACTTGATGAACCTGCCGCATCGTCTTCGAGCTTTTGACGCGCACCACCAATGGTGAAGCCTTGCTCATACAACAAACCACGGATGGTACGAATCAACTCAACGTCATGACGCTGATAGTAACGACGGTTACCACGACGCTTAACGGGCTTGAGTGATGGAAATTCTTGCTCCCAATAACGCAATACGTGCGGCTTAACGGCACATAACTCACTGACCTCACCAATGGTGAAGTAGCGCTTGCCTGGGATAGCGGGTAATTCGATATTACTGCTGGCTGGATCTAACATTTAAGATTAATTTGCGGCTGCTGCTTGCTTTGCTTGTTCTTGTTGTTCGCCATAGGCTTCGACACGAGCCTTCAATTTTTGACCCGGACGGAAAGTCACCACGCGGCGAGCCGAGATAGGAATCTCTTCACCGGTCTTAGGATTACGGCCAGGACGCTGATTCTTCTCACGCAGATCAAAATTGCCAAAACCCGACAATTTCACCTGACGACCACCTTCCAAAGAAGAACGAATCTCTTCGAAGAACATCTCCACCATGTCTTTTGCTTCGCGCTTATTCAAACCGAGCTCTTCAAAGAGCTGTTCAGCCATTTCTGCTTTCGTTAAAGCCATGTCGTAAATCCTTGAGTCGTATTAGTCGCGAAGTTTGGCGCCAAATTGTTCTTCAAGAGCTGCCAGTATCTTGGCGCTCGCGGCGTCCACTTCGGGGTCGGTAAGAGTGTGCGAAAACTCTTGTAAAATCAAGCTCAAAGCGAGACTTTTTGAACTTGCATCGACATTCTCACCGGTATAGACGTCGAATAATTGAACAGCTTTGACTACGGCTGGAGCGGCTTTCCGAGCAGCCTCTAGGATCTCGCCTACAGCCACGTCACGATTAACCACCACCGCGAAATCACGGCGAATCGATGGGAACTTGGACAAAGGCTCGAATGCCGGCACATCGCCCTGCTCGATCACATCCAAGGCCACCTCGAAAACAAAGGTCGCTGGCAAATCGAGTTTTTGCTGGATCTGTGGATGCACCATACCGATCCAACCCACGTGCTGATCACCACGCCTGATACGTGCACACTGACCTGGGTGTAAGGCAGTGAACTCACCCGCGTTAAAACTGAACTCATTGATATCAGCAACCTGCGAAAGCACGGCCTCGAGATCACCCTTAAGGTCATAAAAGTCTACTTTGCGCTGTGGCTGTGCCCACTGCTCAACACCCGCAGGACCACAAACCGCACCCGCCAAACGTTGACGCTGCACTAACTCACCGTCGATACGCTCAAAGCTCAAACCACTTTCGAAGATGCGTACACGTTCTTGCTGACGTGCCACATTGTGCTTCACCGTATTCAACAAACCAGGGATCAAGCTCGCACGCATGATCGACATGTCTGCCGAGATCGGGTTCGCTAACTCAATCTTTTCTGCATCCGGCGTAATCAGCTCAGCCATCTCTGGGCTAATAAAGCTGTAAGTGATCGCTTCTTGATAATCACGTGACACCAAAGTCGCCTTCGCTTTATCGAGCACAAAGGCATTCTCAGCTTGCAGCACAATACTGACTGGCGCCGCACTTAAATTCGCCGGGATATTCGCGTAACCGTAGATTCGACCGATCTCTTCGATCAGATCAACCTCAATCGACATATCAAAGCGTGCACTGGGTGCAACCACAGACCAACCGTCATCGCTTGCGGTCAGTTGCATACCTAAACGCTCGAGAATATCGACAACAGTTGCATCATCAATCTCGATACCTAATACGCGACCAATACGCTCACGACGTAAACCAATTGGCGTGAGCTTTGGTAAATCAGCTTCTGAAACCACTTCGTTGATTGGACCGGCTTCACCACCAACAATCTCAAGTGCCAATGCGGTTGCACGTTCCATCGCGGTACGTTGCAACTGCCAATCCACACCACGCTCAAAGCGATGTGATGAATCGGTATGCAAACCATAGCTACGCGCTTTACCCGCAATCGCTAATGGCGCAAAGAAGGCCGATTCAAAAAATAATATCGTCAGTGCTATCAGTAACCGATGAAGGCTCGCCACCCATCACACCAGCCATTGCCAGCGGACCGTTATCATCCGCGATAACCAAGGTGTCATCACGCAAGGTCGCTTCTGCACCATCGAGTAATGTTAGCTTTTCACCGTTGTTCGCCATGCGCACTTGAATTGCACCACTCACCTTCGCCGCATCAAAGGCATGCATTGGTTGGCCAAGCTCTAAGCAACACATAGTTAGTGATATCGACCATCGGGGAAATGGCTCGTACATCACTACGACGTAAACGCTCAACCATCCAGTCCGGTGTAGTTGCACCTTTATTAATGCCGCGAATCACACGACTTAAATAACGAGGACAGGCATTGCTCGCCATCACTTTCGCGTCGCGTACATCATCAATCGATGCTTCAACGGCAGGAATCTCAGGCAAGGTTAATGGCGAGCGATTAATGACACCTACTTCACGCGCAATACCCGCCACACTTAAACAGTCGCCACGATCAGGCGTCAGATCTACTTCGATACATTGATCATTCAGATCCATGTACTCACGAATATCCATACCGATCGGCGCATCTGCCGGTAGCGGCAAAATACCATCACTGCTTTCAGCCAAACCTAACTCAGAGGCAGAACAAATCATGCCGAGTGACTCAACGCCACGCAGTTTGGTTTTCTTAATCTTAAACTCAGGTGACAAACGTGCATTCAACGTCGCGACTGGCACCTTCATACCGGCAGCCACGTTCTTCGCACCACAGACAATTTGTGATGGCTCATCGGCACCGATATTCACTGAACAAACGCTCAACTTATCCGCATCCGGATGTTGCTCGCGGCTTAATACTTCGCCAACAACAACGCCGTTAAATTCTTGTGCCGCAGGCTCAACCGCATCGACCTCAAGACCTGCCATCGACAGCTGGTCAGCTAAGGTTTGTGTATCAATTGATGGGTTAACCCATTCACGCAACCAGGCTTCGCTGAATCGCATCGTGTAATCCTTTGTCTTTGGTAACTGATCTTACGATCAGTGATTAAGCAAACTGTTTTAAGAAGCGCAGATCGTTCTCAAAGAACAAGCGCAAATCATTTACGCCATAGCGCAACATCGCTAAACGCTCGACACCCATGCCGAATGCATAGCCACTGTATTTTTCGCTGTCGATACCTACGTGCTTCATCACCTCTGGGTGAATCATTCCGCAGCCAAGCACCTCAAGCCAACCGGTGTGCGAACACACACGACAACCATCACCACCACACATCACACATTGGATATCCACCTCTGCTGATGGCTCAGTGAATGGGAAGTAAGACGGACGGAAACGCACATCCAAATCATCACGCTCAAAGAAGGTGTGCAAGAAGGCATTCAAAATACCTTTCAGATCCGCAAAGGTGACATGCTCATCCACCATAAAGCCTTCGACCTGATGGAACATTGGCGTATGGGTTAAGTCAGAGTCACAACGATACACACGACCCGGCGCAATCACCTTGACCGGTGGCTCAGCATCTTTCATCACACGGATCTGTACCGGTGAGGTGTGCGTACGCAACAAAGTACCTTCTTCAAAATAAAAGGTATCGTGCATCGCACGTGCTGGGTGATGCGAAGGAATGTTTAACGCTTCAAAGTTATGGAAGTCGTCTTCGATCTCAGGACCTGTCGCAACTTCAAAACCTGCGCCCCCAAAGATCTGTTGAATACGCTGCATGGTGCGCGTCACTGGGTGTAAACCACCGTTCGCTTCACCACGACCTGGCAAACTGACATCAATCTTTTCAGCCGCCAAACGCTCAGCTAATGCTGCTGTTTCAAGCGCCGTCTTACGACCTTCAATCGCCGCCTGCAGCATCTGCTTAGCTTTATTAATTTCTGCGCCCGCTGTCTTGCGCTCTTCCGCAGGCAGCTTGCCCAATTGTTTGAGTTGATCGGTGATCACACCGGTCTTACCGAGATACTCAACACGGATCTCATCCAAAGCGCGCAAATCGGCTGCTTGGTTAACCGCGGTCTCAGCTTTTTTGATTAAGGTTTCCAGCTCGGTACTCATAAAAGTTCTCAGCCGTTAAATAAAAAGAGGGAAAGCCCATACAGACTTTCCCTCTACTTTTAGCGTTGATAGCGACGGTAAAAACCGCGCGTGCTATCAGCTCGCGAGGGCAGCCTTAGCTTTCTCTGCGAGCTGGCCAAATGCTGGCAAATCGTGCACAGCAATGTCAGCCAACATCTTACGGTCGATCGCCACACCAGCTTTGTTCAAGCCGTTAATCATGCGGCTGTATGACAAACCGTTCATACGTGCAGCAGCATTGATACGCTGGATCCACAACGCACGGAACTGACGCTTCTTAACGCGACGGTCACGGTATGCGTATTGACCTGCTTTGATAACCGCTTGCTTAGCAACACGGAAAACTTTACTACGTGCGCCGTAATAACCTTTTGCAGCTTTTAAAACCTTCTTATGACGACGGTTCGCTTGTACACCACGTTTTACTCTAGACATTTCTTAAGTCTCCTGATTAAGCGTAAGGCATCATGCGACGAGCTGCTGCTACGTCTGCTTTATGCAACATTGAAGGTGCACGTAAGTGGCGCTTACGTTTAGTCGACTTCTTGGTCAAGATGTGACGACGGTGTGATTGATTGCGCTTAACGCCGCCCGCGGTAATGCGGAAACGTTTCTTCGCACTGCTATTAGAACGAATCTTAGGCATTTTGCTTCTCCTGTTAATTAGAGCTCACGCTCTAGGTTGCTTCAGAGTGACCAAGGCAATGCCGACGCCCGACCACTCGTTGGTGACAATGTCACCAAATTACTTTTTACGGCCTGGTCCTAAAACCATCACCATTTGGCGTCCTTCCATCATCGGACGCTGTTCAACTTGACCAACATCAGCCAAGTCATTTTCCACACGTTCCAACAGGTCCAAGCCTAAGTCACGGTGAGCATGCTCACGACCACGGAAACGCATGGTCACTTTTGCCTTGTTGCCCTCTTCGAGGAACTTGCGCAAGCTTTTCAACTTGATGTTGTAGTCACCAATGTCAGTGCCCGGACGGAATTTAATTTCCTTAATCTGGACAGTTTTTTGCTTTTTGCGGGCTTCTTGCTTTTGTTTCTTGGCTTCAAAAACAAACTTGCCGTAATCCATTACTCGACATACAGGAGGTTCAGCGTTTGGCACGATCTCTACCAGATCCATTTTCGCGTCATTTGCCGCGGCTTGTGCCTCTTCGATTGAAACAATTCCTACTTGCTCACCGTCTTTGCCAATCAGTCGAACCTCGACTGCGGTAATGGCGTCATTCAGACGATTGCGCTTATCTGCTTTGGCGATAGCCAAGTCCTCCGCATAAATCAAAAAACAAACTGACAACGTAAAAGCACCGGCTAAAAAGCCAGTGCTTTCACTGTAAAATCAGCTACTTAGCTGCGAGAGTCAACCTTCTCCTGAAGGTGCTCTACAAGGGCATCTAGAGACAAAGTGCCTAGATCCTTGCCGTCTCGGGTACGAACTGCGAGAGCTCGATCTTCGACTTCGCGGTCACCGACTACTAATAAGTAAGGGACCTTCTGCAGCGTGTGCTCGCGGATTTTAAAGCCGATCTTCTCATTTCTCAAGTCCAAATCGACTCTAAAGCCTTTATCTTGCAGGATTTTTGCAGCTTCCTGCGCAAACGGCGCGTGCTTGTCGGTGATGTTCATAATCACCGCCTGCGTTGGGTTCAACCACAGCGGCATCGCACCGGCGTGCTGCTCGATCAAAATACCGATAAAACGCTCCAAGGAGCCCAAAATCGCACGGTGCAACATGACCGGCGTTTTCTTGCTGTTATCTTCTGCGATGTAGTTAGCGCCAAGACGCTCAGGCATCGAGAAATCCAGCTGAATCGTGCCGCACTGCCATACACGGTTCAGACAATCGCGCAGCGAGAACTCGATCTTCGGACCGTAAAACGCACCCTCGCCCGGCTGCAGCTCCCAATCCAAACCACGCTCATTCAACGCATCCTCAAGCGACTTCTCTGCTTTATCCCACAAGGCATCATCACCCACGCGCTGCTCAGGGCGCGTCGATAGCTTCACCTCGACCTGCTCAAAGCCAAAGTCTTTGTAAACCTCGAACAACAAATCGGTGAACGCCAATACCTCAGACAAGATCTGCTCTTCAGTACAGAAGATATGCGCATCATCTTGCACAAAGTTACGCACACGCATCAAACCGTGCAGCGTGCCCGATGGCTCATTACGGTGACACGAACCAAACTCCGCCAAACGCAAAGGCAGGTCGCGGTAACTCTTCAAGCCATGGTTGTAAATCTGAATATGCGCTGGGCAATTCATCGGCTTGATCGCATAGTCACGACTTTCCGAGTGCGTCGTAAAGATCATGTCACCAAACTTATCCCAGTGACCTGACTTCTCCCACAAACTACGATCGATGACCTGCGGAGTATGCACCTCTTGGTAACCGTGATGACGCAACTTCTCACGAATATAGTTCTGCACGGTCAGATAAATGCTCCAACCCTTGTCATGCCAAAACACCATACCCGGTGCTTCGTCTTGCGCATGGAACAGATCCAACGCTTTACCGATCTTACGGTGATCACGCTTCTCGGCTTCTTCCAAGTTGTGCAGGTAATCTTTTAACTCTTTCTTATCGCGCCATGCGGTACCGTACACACGTTGCAGCATTTGATTATTTGCATCACCGCGCCAGTAAGCACCGGCCAGCTTCATCAACTTAAAGCCTTTCGGTAATTTACCGGTTGATGGCAAATGCGGACCACGACACACATCAAACCAATCGCCTTGGCGGTAGATTGAAATCTCCTCGCCTTCAGGAATCGCATCAATGATCTCAACCTTGTAGTGCTCACCCAAATCCGCAAACACCTTCTTAGCTTCATCACGCGAAAGCACTTCGCGCTCAATCGGCAAGTCACGACCGACAATCTCGCGCATGCGATCTTCGATCTTGCCTAAATCATCAGGGGTGAAAGGCTCATCACGTGCAAAGTCATAATAAAAACCGTTTTCAATCGCAGGACCAATGGTCACCTGCGTGCCGGGGTATAACTCTTGTACCGCTTGCGCCATCACGTGCGCCGCATCGTGACGAATGAGCTCCAGCGCATCGTCATCCTTGCCGGTCACAATAGCTAAATTCACATCGCTATCGAGCGTGGTGCTGAGATCAACAACCTTGCCATCAATCTTGCCAGCTAACGCTGCTTTGGCTAAACCAGGGCCGATATCCATCGCCACATCCGCGATCGTTACCGCGTGGTCAAAAGAACGTTGAGATCCATCAGGGAGGGTAATAACAGGCATCTGCGTGTGTCTCCTCAGTGGTGACCCCTACCAAAGGTCACGTGAAACGCAAAACATCGAACAGATCGACGTCAATGAAAGGCCAATATTATAAAGGAGCTACGCCGACAGCGGAACCGCCACACCGTCCTTAATCTGCAAATTCGCCACCACATCGACAAGCGCATCGGTCAGCTGCGCCAAATCACCGGCTGACATCACAAACGGCGGCATCAGATAAACCAACTTACCGAAAGGTCGCACCCATACCCCGCGCTCAACAAACATCGGTTGCACCGATGGCATATCCACCGGATGGGTTAGCTCAACCACACCGATCGCACCGAGCACACGCACCTCAGCGACATGTGTAAATCTCTTTGCCGGCGCTAATCCCTGATGCAAGCCCTGCTCGATCTGCAGCACTTGCTGCTGCCAATCATTTGCGCACAATAAATCAATGCTCGCTTTTGCAATCGCACATGCCAACGGATTACCCATAAACGTCGGGCCATGCATAAACACACCGGGCTCACCGCTCGCAATGTCATTGGCAATCGCATCCGTCGTGAGTACCGCTGCCAAGCTTAAGTAGCCACCGGTCAACGCTTTACCCACACATAAAATATCGGGGGTGATATCCGCATGCTCAACCGCAAATAATTTACCACTGCGGCCAAAACCGGTAGCGATCTCATCGGCAATCAGCAACACGCCATGCTCATCACATAAACGACGGGCTGCTTGCAAATACTCTGGCGCATAAAAACGCATGCCACCGGCACCTTGCACAATCGGTTCGAGAATCATCGCCGCCAGTTGATCACCCTGCTCGGCAAACACCTGCTCTAACTGCGCCAGATGTTGCTCGGTGCAATGCTCGCCAAACGCAGGCTCAGGTCGCTCGATAAACACCTGCTTGGGTAACACACCCTCAAACAAGGTATGCATACCAGTGATCGGATCGCACACCGACATCGCATCAAGTGTGTCACCGTGATACCCACCACGCGGACTTAAAAACAGATGTCGTTGCGACTGACCTCGAGCAATCTGCGTTTGCAGTGCCATCTTCATCGCCGCCTCAATCGCCACCGAACCCGAATCGACAAAGAACACCTTTTGCAAATCCCAAGGGCTTAACTCGACCAAAGTTTCAGCTAACTCGACCGCTGCCGGATGGGTTAAGCCACCGAACATCACATGCGACATCTTATCCAGCTGCTGCATCGCCGCTTCGTTGAGTACCGGATGGTTATAACCATGTACCGCACACCACCAAGACGACATGCCATCAATCAGCTCACGCCCGTCCTCAAGCTTTAAGCGCACACCTTCGGCAGCCACCACAGGGTAAATCGGCGACGGCGAGCCCACCGCGCTATACGGGTGCCAAATATGCTGTCGATCTCGGTCAACTAAATTCAAACAAGGTGTTGTTGTAGCGCAAAATAACCTTTAAACATCAGCACTCTAGTGCAGTTTCGGAATCCTTTAATTTGAACCGCTAGTTGCTCCATCGACCGCCCTATCGCGCCATACGACAACTCGCCATGTTCACGAAGAATGACCGCCAGCATCAGCATGACGGACATGCCGCCGCTCAAATCAATCTTGTCACCGTCAACCTGGTGTAAATAGTCGATCAATTGAGACTGTAAAAACTCGTTTTCGAATACTTCAGCTTTCATGGCAGTGATATCAAAGGAATGTTGGGCAATCTAGTCCGTTACAAAAAAAATCAATAAAAACAGGATATTGCAACGTAATATGCTTACATAGTTACTTAAATAACCCATCGTTACAGACATAAAAAAGCCCCGCCGCAGCGGGGCTCTTTTGTTTCAGACGAGGTCTGAATTACTTAGCAGCAGGTGCAACTGGTGCAGCTGGAGCGTAGCCGTAAGCTGGCTGCTCGTAGCCGTAAGCAGTACCGTTAGTGTTGGTAGTGCCGTTGCCTTTGAAATCGCCTGCAGACTTACCACGACCTTTGAAAGTCATTGAGAAAGTTGCTTCACCTTCACCTGCGCCGTTACCAGCGAAGTCAGCAGTCCCGTTTTGAGTACCGTTAGTCTGGCCGTTACCAGAATCCATGAATGCAGAAGCTTGTGCAGTAGCGATGATTGCTGCGATAGCGATGATCTTTTTCATTGTGAAATTCCTCTTTGTAGAACCTTAGGTTTAGCGTTATGCCTCACCAATGATGATAAGTATATTAGTATTTGCTTAAATGTCAATACTTAATTTTCAGATTTATCAGAAATGCTCGCTTCGTGAGCATCGGGCATAAAAAAAGGGCGCCCGAGGGCACCCTTTTTGAACTTCAGAATCTCTGAAATTACTTAGCAGCAGGAGCAGCTGGAGCTGCAGGAGCTACTGGAGCGTAACCGTAGTAAGGCTGCTCGTAACCGTAAGCAGTACCGTTAGTGTTAGTAGTACCGTTACCTTTGAAGTCACCCGCAGTGCGGCCTTTACCAGAGAAGTTCATTGAGAAAGTTGCTTCACCTTCACCAGTACCGTTACCAACTAGTCGCCGTTTGCGTTGTCATCAGCGCCGTTAGCTGAACCGTTGTTAGTGTTGAAGAGCAGAAGCTTGAGCAGATGCAACGATAAACTCGATAGCGAATGTCTTTTTCATGACTGAGTCCTCAAAAAATGTTGTTAATGGTCCGTTAGACAACAATCCGATAAAAACAATTAGTATTTGGTGGAACGCAAGTTAATTATATTGCGATATGTCAAAAACTTTCACGTTGACCAATACAATCCACAAAAAAGGGCGCCGGAGCGCCCTTTTCGATCTGAAGAATCAGATTACTTAGCAGCAGGAGCTACTGGTGCAATGGAGCTTCAGTTGCGTATGCAGTGCCTTAGCCGTTGCCTTTTACGTTAACGCCAACCTTTGAAGTCGCCTGCTTAGTCTTAACGACCTTTGAAAGTCATTGAGAAAGTTGCTTCACCTTCACCTGTTGCCGTTACCCGCGAAGTCAAAGAACCGTTTTAGCACCGTTAGTCTGGCCGTTGCCAGAATCCATGAATGCAGAAGCTTGAGCAGTAGCGATGATTGCTGCGATAGCGATGATCTTTTTCATTGTGAAATTCCTCTTTGTAGAACCTTAGGTTTAGCGATATGCCTCACCAATGACGATAAGTATATTAGTATTTGCTTAAATGTCAATACTTAGTTGCCAAATTTTTTCTTTATGCCCTAGCACGCACCTTTTTAGGCATAAAAAAAGGGCGCCCGAAGGCACCCTTTGAACTTCAGAATCTCTGAAATTACTTAGCAGCTGGAGCAGCTGGAGCTGCAGGAGCTACTGGAGCGTAACCGTAGTAAGGCTGCTCGTAACCGTAAGCAGTACCGTTAGTGTTAGTAGTACCGTTACCTTTGAAGTCACCCGCAGTGCGGCCTTTACCAGAGAAGTTCATAGAGAAAGTCGCTTCACCTTCACCAGTACCGTTACCAACGAAGTCTCAGTTAGCGTTGTTCGCGCCGTTAGCTGAACCGTTGTTAGTGTTGAAGAAAGCAGAAGCTTGAGCTGATGCAACGATAGCTGCGATAGCGATGATCTTTTTCATGACTGAGTCCTTAAAAAATGTTGTTAATGGGTTCGGAGCAACACTCCGATGAAAATAAGTATATTAGAATTTGGTGGAATTGCAAGTTAATTATATTGCGATATGTCAAAAACTTCGCTCTATAACCCAAACATTCCACAAAAAAGGGCGCCGAAGCGCCCTTTTCGATCTGATGAATCAGATTACTTAGCAGCAGGAGCTACTGGCGCGTATGGCGCTTCAGTTGCGTATGCAGTGCCTTCGTTGTTGCCTTTTACGTTAACGCCAACGTTGCGGTGCTGCTTAGTCTTAACGTTCATGTCCATAGAGAAGGTCGCTTCACCTTCGCCAGTTGCATTACCAGCAGTGTTCAAAGAACCGTTGTTAGCACCGTTCATGTTGCCGTTGCTGTTGTCGAAGAACGCAGAAGCTTGAGCTGATGCGATGATTGCTGCGATAGCGATGATCTTTTTCATGGGTTTATCCTCTTAATGAAACCTGCGGTTGAGCGATATGCCCTTCAATGAGGATAAGAATATTAGCGTTTACTTAAATAGTCAAGTTAAATCGCCCTCAATCCAGGAAAAAACGTCGATGTATTGTATTTGCCAGTCACGTTGAATATATTTCTCGCATCAAAACCTCATGGATAGAGCCAAATGCGCCAATTGGCGTCGACGATTCTGTCGTTTGCCGCGATTACCGCACCGATCGCAACCGCCGTTATCCTCACCCAAGATCGTCGTATAGGAATATTGTTGTTATTTCGGCTGTATGCGTCAGTTTATGGCACAATGCGTAACGCGCTTAGCACCACGCTGCTGGTTATTTCTCTGTTGCTGATTACCTTTATTTCGGGGATCAGCTCCATGTTTGGCGAAGGCACCGTGACCACCGCTCTGGTGATTGTTCAGGTGCCGCTATTGCTGCTCACCATGAATCTCAACAAATGGGCCGCCTTTAGCTTAATTGTTGCTTGTATCGCCCTGCTGCAAGCGATTGGCTTTGCCTATCCCGAACAGATCACGCCCGCACCTTGGTCTTCGATGGCCATCGCCATTTTATTCACCACCTTCTTTACCCAGACCTTGCCACTGATCATTCGTAACCATTTAAAAGTGATTTCTGAAAAGAATGCGCAACTTGATGGCATCGAAACCGCGTTAAATAACACCGACATTGGTCTAGAAATTCTTGATCCTAAAAGCGGTGAATATACCTACGCCAGTAAACAAGCAAGCCAATACAGTGGCCGAACGCAGCAACAAGTTATTGGCACACCACTGCATGAAATTGACCCAACCTACACGCCTGAGATTTTTGCTGAGCTGATTGCTGATTTAACGGTCGAAGGCTCGCGGATTATCGAAACAGAACATCAATTACCGAATGGTGGAACGGAACCACTGGAAGTGTCACTCGCTTTAGTTAAGGACAACGAAGGCAACCCTTATCGTTTGTTTGCTCTAACTCGCTCGATTAGAGAGCGTAAAGCCGAACAAGAAGCCTTAGAACAAAGTGCGATGGCTGCGCAAGCTCAGGTGAACAATTTAGCCACTTATTTAGAAGCGCTCGATTATGGCCAGATCGGTTTTGAAATCACTGATGCCAATAATGATGGCAAATTCCTCTATGTAAACACCTCGGCAGCCGCACACAGTGGCCACAGCCCGCTGAAGATGTTGGACTTATCGGTGCCTGATATCGATCCAAACTTCTCGGTTGAAAAATACAATGCCATCATCAAACAATTGCACGCGTCAAAAGACCGTACCATGGTGATTGAGACCGAACACCTCTCTCCAGATGGTGCAAGCTCTACCCCTTTAAAAATTAATCTTTACCTTGAAACCGACCAGAATGATCAGCCGTCGCGTTTATTTGCCTTTACTCAAAATATCAGCGAACAGGTGGAAGCACGCGAATTGATTGCCAAAGAAAAAGACATTCTCGAAAAAGAAATCGAAAAACGTACTGGCGACATTCAGAAACTCTTACAAGTCAAAACCGAATTCATGGCGAACATGTCGCATGAAATTCGCACTCCGATGCACGCGATCATTTCCATGTCGAAAGCACTGACAGATCAACTCAGCGACCCTGAGCATCATCGTGAAGCCACGGTGGTTCACCGTACGGCGAAATCCTTGTTGCATATCTTGGATGACATTTTGGATTCCTCGAAGTTGGAGTCAGGCAAATTATTACTAGACCCTAAGAACATTGCCTTTGAAAACTTGTTGAGTGACATCCTTGAAGAGAAGCGTTCGCTAGCGAAACAAAAACACCTCTACCTAGAGTTGCATAACGAACTGAAAAACGATTTGTGGGTGCGCGTCGATGACAACCGCATTCGTCAGATTCTGAAAAACATTATTGGTAACGCAATTAAATTCACCGATACAGGCGGCGTAACGCTGATCGCACGCAGCCACCATTTACGGGGCGACGAGCAAGGCTTGGTAAAGATTGAGTTAGAAGTCAAAGATACCGGCCCTGGTATTGAGAAAGAAACGCTCACACGTTTATTCAATCGCTTTGAACAAGCCGACAAGAAAACCAGCCGAATGTATGGTGGCACCGGTTTGGGCTTAGCCATTGCACGCGACCTTGCGCAAATGATGGACGGCGATATCTCGGTAGAAAGCACACCACTGATCGGAACCACCTTTACCATCACGCTGAAGCTGCCGCTTGGCGACAAACAAATTGTCAACCGATCAATCGATGGACAGCTTAAAGGTCACGTACTGATTGTGGATGACGTCGAAGTGAATCGCATGATTGCCACCCAGATTGTTAAACAACTGGGCATGACTTCTGAAGACGTGGAATCAGGCTACGAGGCACTTGAGCGAGTTCGCAACACACATTTCGATGCCATCTTGATGGATATCCAGATGCCGCATATCGATGGCCTTGATACAACCAAGCTGATTCGTGAATACGAATCGAGCCTCGAGCAAAAACGCACACCGATCATTGCGGTCACCGCACACGCGATGGCAGAAGACCGTGAGGCCGCTATTCAAGCCGGTATGGATGACTACCTGACCAAGCCGTTTGATAAAGGGCTTACGAGACACGCTATTAATCGAAATGGACTGATACCACTAACGATACATAAAGACAAGTCTGAGCCAAGCCTTACGCACCACTGATGAGAAGATTGCAGCGGATGCAAAACCAGAGGGAGATGTTTTAGCTGATGAGGTACCCGTCATTTGGAATAAACAGGAACTCGCTGAACGCTTAGGCGACGACCCAAAAATGATCTGTCTGCTGATGCAGCGCTTCTTTGAAGATCTCAAGTTAATGATGGCCGACTTGCGTATTGCGGTGAGTTTTAAAGAGCATGCCGATGTGAAAAAAGCGGCTCACACGCTTAAAGGGGCGGCACGCTCGGTGTCTGCTTATGCGCTTGCCCAAAAAGCTTTTGAACTTGAGCTGATTGCTAAAGACCATGTCGCCTCACTGTACGAGCCAACCTCAAATGATATTGAGCTTGAGATTGAGCGCCTTAAAGAGTCGACTGACTGTATTAAAATAAGCGCTTAAGCCTCGAAGCTTTTGCCTTGCAATCGACGGAGTCGGTCGCGCAACTTGGCGGCCTCTTCGAACTTAAGGTCACGGGCTAAGGCATACATTTCTTTTTCGATCTTTTTGATTTCGCGCGCCGCTTTGATTGGATCGATCACTTCGTAATCCGCACCCTCTTCGGCAGCTAAACGATATTTCCGCGCAATAGCACTTCCACCTGGCACTGACGCTTCCATGATGTCGGCGACCGACTTGGTGATGGTTTTGGTTGAATGCCATGTTTTTCGTTATGTGCCACCTGCTTTTCACGGCGGCGAGCGGTTTCATCCATCGCACGCTTCATTGAGCCGGTGATGTTGTCGCCATACAAGAATGGCTTTACCGCGAGCATTACGCGCCGCGCGACCAATGGTTTGAATCAGTGAGCCTTCTGAGCGTAAGAAGCCTTCTTTATCCGCATCGAGAATCGCGACCAGCGATACCTCGGGCATATCCAAACCTTCGCGCAACAAGTTGATACCCACCAACACATCAAACTCACCGAGGCGGAGATCTCGGATGATCTCAACTCGCTCAACCGTATCGATGTCGGAGTGCAGATAGCGCACCCGAATGTCGTGCTCCATCAGATAGTCGGTGAGATCTTCTGACATGCGTTTGGTCAGCGTAGTCACCAACACACGGTCGCCCATCTCGACTCGTGCGTTGATCTCTGAGAGCAGATCATCGACTTGGGTACTGGCAGGTCGCACTTCGACCTCCGGATCGATCAGACCGGTAGGACGCACCACTTGCTCGACGATGGCACCCGAATGCTCTGCCTCGTAATCGCGTGGTGTGGCGGTGACATAAATGGTCTGTGGTGAGCGCGCTTCGAACTCTTCGAACTTTAGCGGGCGGTTATCGAGCGCCGAGGGCAAACGGAAACCGTATTCAACCAAGGTCTCTTTACGTGAACGGTCACCGCGATACATAGCACCGAGTTGCGGCACGGTGACGTGTGATTCGTCGATCACCAACAAGCTGTTCTCAGGCAAGTAATCAAATAAGGTCGGCGGACCATCACCAGGGTCACGACCTGAGAGATACCGCGAGTAATTCTCGATGCCCGAGCAATAGCCGAGCTCTAACATCATCTCGATATCGAACTGAGTACGCTGCTCTAAGCGCTGTGCTTCGAGTAGCTTTTGATTACTGCGCAATTGCTCAAGGCGCTCTTTGAGTTCCACTTTAATGTTATCGATAGCGCCCAAGATGATGTCGCGCGGAGTGACATAGTGGGTTTTGGGGTACACGGTGTAGCGCGGCACTTTGCGTAGCACCTCACCGGTTAAGGGATCGAACAGACTTAAGCCTTCGATCTCATCATCAAACATCTCAAGACGGATCGCCTCGTCATCCGATTCTGCCGGGAAGATGTCGATCACATCACCACGCACCCGATAGGTACCGCGCGCTAACTCGATATCGTTACGCGTGTACTGCATGTCGGCTAAACGGCGCAACATGGTGCGCTGCTCAATGCGCTCACCTCGCGACAGGTGTAACACCATGCTTAGGTACTGTCGCGGATCGCCCAAGCCATAAATCGACGAGACCGTGGCAACGATGATGCTGTCAGGTCGCTCTAACAGCGCTTTAGTCG